>NZ_CAKKMW010000006.1:0-413801 GCF_918698255.1 Pedobacter sp. Bi27 | reverse complement strand
AAAATCACATGTTTTTTTTAGGAGAAACGATATGTTTCTCCTTGGAAATATTGCTGGAAATTAAACTCATGTATCTTTTTTGATTGTATATAAATATACTAAAAAAAACTATCTCAAAATCCAAAAAACCTTAACTTAATAGCATTGTTAGCGTCTCGCTAAGACATAATTATTTCCTTACTGAATACCAATACGAGAGATAAAGTATAGTCTTAGCGAGACGCTAAGCCTAGTAATGGGAAGCAATCTTACAACGATCGCTACAGAGTGTGCGTTGTAAGATTCCCGCCTGCGCGGGAAAGACGACCAATCTACTGGAATCTCATCTGTGTTCATCCTTTTTATCTGTGGTTAAATTATTTAATTAATGTGTAACGTTTTTAAAAATCGGTTACCAATGGGTTATAATATTAAATGAAAGAAACAGAAAATACATTCCTCGCCCTGATCAACCAGCACAAAGCGATTATACATAAGATTTCTAAAATGTATATGAACGGTGCTGAAGAACAGCGCGATCTGTTTCAGGAAATCGTACTACAGCTTTGGAAAGCCTACCCAACTTTTAAGGGCAACTCCAAATTTACTACATGGATGTATCGTGTTTCCTTAAATACTGCGCTAATTTACTTTAAAAGGGACAATAGAAAAGTAGATAAAACACCATTGGATGAAAATATTGATGTAATAGATGTTAATGAGAATGAAGGAAAGGAAGAGAAACTGGCCTATTTGTATACCGCCGTTCAAGAATTGAATGTTATAGAAAAAGCATTGATATTTCTCTTTCTCGAAAACCAATCCCATCGCGAAATTGCCGAAAACCTGGGCATTAGCGAGGTAAATGCACGGGTTAAACTGAACAGAACCAAAGAAAAATTACAATTCATTATAAAGAAAAACGGTTATGAATTTTGACGATATAAAAAATGAATGGAATGCTGAAAGCCCGGAAGGAAGCAACATTTCTACCGATATGCTTAAAATAAAACAGGCACATACCCCAATTGATAAAATAAGGGCGAAAATGAAACACGAGTTTTTTTATCAGATCTTCTTTTTGGTACTCATGGCCTTTGTCCCTTACTTTTTTGGATTTTCATCGGCAATGAATCAAGTGTTTTTAATATTTTATGCCATCACCTGCGGATTTACCGCTTATTATTTTTTTAAGTTTTATCTGTTCTATAAAAACTCTTACGATATGAGTTTGGATACGCGCAAAAACATCCTCTGGTTTTTCTACGAAATGAAACTTAATATCGAACTATATAAAGCCCTCACCTACATCGTTGCCTTTATCGGCGTCGCATTCATTGCAATTTATTTATTTATAGAAAAGGCTTCAATTTTCAACAAAATTTTAGCTAATCTTTCATCGGTTTACATCTTATTAAACTGTTTTATTACCATTCTGATTATAGGTGTGATTACCGAATTATGGGCTTGGTATTACTATGGCAAGTATTTAAAGCAGGTGAAAAAAGTAGTTGATGAGTTGGATTATGAATAATGTGCAAGTCCGTAATATAAATATTAAATTGTCATCCTTAGGGTAATTTATTTTATAAAAATCAATATAAATGACATTTAATTATCGGTCTTCTGCGATATGTAATTCCCCTCTCTTAGAGGGGTGTCCGCAGGACGGGGTGTTTTATTAGTCCTGGCCGGACAGGCTTCTTTCTTTTTGGCATCAAAAAGAAACAAAAAATGCCGGCTGAAAATTTTTCTTTTGATGGCAGTTGTGCGGCTAGAACAGTGCAGCCCGAAAAATTTGTTAGGCCGGGTTTAAGTAGAACGGAGATACCGTGCTATGGCCTAGCTGGACGGAAATACAAAAGCGATTAAAATACTGATTAATAGCGGCTTGCGAAATAACGTCAATGGTAGCCTGTCGAAGGACCTACTTAAATATCTTGGAGGCATTTCGACAAGCTCTCCGTAGGAGTCCTTTGGACAACGTGACAAACTCAATGGGATTTTGTGTAGTCTAATGTTACCATCTGACCATTCAAATAAATTAAAGTACAAATTTATAATTGCTCCAATCCGTGTCAGATAGAAATATCTGACACCACAAGATGTGTAGTCGGATGTTACCATCTGACGCTTCGGGAGTTCTTACAGTATCCCTCCGGCCCTCAGCACATCCATAATTGATGGAAAAGTATTTTTAACTAATGGCGAAATGTGGTTTTTATCCAGCCAAACCGCTTCATCAATGCCTTCTTCCTTTTGAGGTACCAATTTTGGTTCGCCTTTAACCTTCATTTTGTACCAATTGGTTTTCTTGATCACCATTTTTGTACCAATTGGATAAACGTGATAGGTTTTACAAAGTTTTTCTTCGCGTTTAAAAACCCTGATTCCGCATTCTTCTTCTACCTCACGAACAGCAGTTTCCTTCATTTTTTCGCCTTCCTCTAACTTTCCTTTGGGCAGATCCCATTTTTTATTTCTAAAAATAAACAGAAAATTGCCATTTGCGCTCTCTACCAAACCACCAGCGGCTTTAATAATGGTGCAATCTTTCTTTAACTTTCTAAAGGTCTCCTGAGGATTTTTTGTCAAGAAAATATAGCTCTTTTTAGAACCATTTTTTAGTTTTTTGTAGAATGTTTGCAGATTAAAATCCTGAAATTCCAGTTGTTGAATTTTTTCTTTTTGCTCTGGCAAAAAATCTGAGATATACAAAGTGTTATCGTTGATATAAATTCTATAATTTCTTGGCATATATTTTAACACATATTAAATAGAGAATGATGCTTTTTTATAGCACCCCGCTCCTTTCCCGATTACATTTAAAGAGTTCTTTCTGCGAAACCTATATTTTGCAATGCCCTAAAAGTAGAAAAATTGTTGAGTTATTTATAGGATATAAAAAAAGGTTACAACAATTAATGTTGTAACCTTATCTAAATTAACGCTCTCAATCAAAGATTGATGCAAGGCTCTCACCCCTTGCTTGCTACAAATATAGAATAATTTATTAAAGAGTGAAAAAAAATAATATTTAATCAATGATGAACCTGTATAACTAAAAATCATACACACTAGAATGTAAAAAAAATGGTTAGTTACCTGTATTGGAGCATTCAGCTAGAAAACAATGGCGAATAATTCCTGCAACGATGAATATTTTTTATAATTTTAACCTTTTAATCTGCCATGCCCATACCTTCATTATCAGAAACAGATCTGGAAGCATACCGAAACGATCTTTCTAACCCAGAAAAATCAACAGGAGCACTCTTTATCACATTAACCGGGCTTTATCAGCGTTTTGCCGGCAATGAACAGTTATTGGCCAATTTCGAGTACGCATCTGAGCTGCAAAGTCTGGAAAACAGTTACGCTTCAAAAAAAGAGCATTACAATAAAGAAATTGCAGAGCTTAAAAGGCAGTTTAAACAATTAGATAACCGTATTATTGCCGCAGAACAAAAGCTTCGTCATGGTATCCCAGACGATTTGATGGTAATGGATAAAATTATAGCTGAACAAGAATCTATCGTAGAAGATCAGGAAAAGCTTAACAATGCCGAATCATACATCGTAGAGCAGGTTAGAATAATAGATATAGCGCATGGAAAAGACCTTCAGAAGCTAGAACAACAACAAAGCAATAGAAATACACCACTGAACAATAAATTTTCTGCTTTTAATGAACAGATAAAACAAGCAGAAAAAAGCATTACGCTAAAAGCAAGTGCAATCTCGGTTATTGCCATTATCGGCATTCCTTTAATAATAGATATAGGCCTGGTATCATTAGGGTTGCCCGCCTTAAGCAAAAATACCAATAACCTGATCTTTACGCATTATATCTTTTTAATCACATTGATCCTGGTTGAATTGTTCCTGGCCGAAAAGATCAGAAGCAGGATTTCGCGGATGTTATCTATCTCTTACCTTAAAGATTTGCTAAGTACGCTCCAAAACCTGCTTTTGGATAACAAAAAACAGATTTCCAAAATAGAATCTGATCATAACATTTCCATATCAGAATTTGTAAAGCAGAATTATACGACTTAGGAAATTAATTTGTCTGATAAACAATGAGGGGTCTAGAAACCTTTTCAGCCCCAAACCCCTCATTGTTAATTATCTGATATTTAGATCTACAGCGTAGCCATATCAATCACAAAGCGGTAACGTACATCGCCTTTTTCCATACGTTCGTAAGCATGGTGGATATCTTTCATATCAATCATTTCGATATCCGATACGATATTGTTCTCGGCACAGAAATCTAACATTTCCTGAGTTTCGGCAATACCTCCGATACCCGATCCGGCAAGACTTTTTCTACCACCAAGCAAACTAAAAGCAGCAATTTCTGCCGGTTTAGGTGGAACACCTACGCAAATGTGTATACCATTTGTTCTCAATAAAGAAAGATACATGTTAAAATCGTGCTCAGCAGATACGGTATCTAAAATAAAATCGAATGTACCTCTGGCAGCTTTAACCTGCGCAGGATCGGTAGTTACCACAAAGTGATGGGCACCAAGTTTTTTGGCATCTTCTTCTTTTTTAGGCGAAGTACTCAATACCGTTACTTCGGCACCAAAGGCTACACCAAATTTCACAGCCATATGGCCTAAACCACCTAAGCCAAGTACAGCCAGTTTATGGCCTTTTCCTACTTTCCAGTGTTTCAGGGGAGAATAAGTGGTAATACCTGCACATAAAAGCGGTGCTACAGCAGCAAGATTTAATTTATCCGATACATGAAGTACAAATTCTTCTCTTACTACAATCGTATCCGAATATCCACCATAAGTTGGTGTTTTACCATCTCTTTCTAAACCATTGTATGTTTGCGTATTTCCTTCTAAACAATATTGTTCTAAATCTTGCTTACAGTTTTCACAAACCTGGCAAGAATCTACCATACAACCTGTACCGGCAAGATCACCTACCTTAAATCTCTTAACATGATCTCCAACCTTTGTTACCCTGCCCACAATTTCATGGCCGGGAACCATCGGAAATATCCCAGGAAACCAATCATTTTTTATTTGGTGCAGGTCTGAGTGGCAAACCCCACAGAAAAGTATCTCAAACTGAACATCATGAGGTCCTACTTCCCGGCGCTCAAAATTCCAGGGTGCAAGATCAGTTTCGGCATTTTGCGCCGCATATCCTTTTGTTGCTATCATAAAAATTCAAATTAATTTTACCTTAACAAAGGTATACAGCGGTTTGCTAAGAACAATTACACAAATCAAATAAATCATTGCAAAATTCAAACAATGCTGTTACAACATCAGGCCATTTAGCAAGGCGTATTGAAGGAGCATGATCGTTTTCCCATCTTTTATTTCACCACTTTTTATCATCTCCAGGGCATTTTCAAACGGTAATTCTAATACCTCTATATATTCGTTTTCTTCTTTCAGTCCGCCTCCGTTATGCAATTTCATTTCACTTGAATATGCAGCAACGAAAAAGTATAACAGCTCGGTAACCGAACCCGGCGACATATAGGCTTCGAAAACTTTTTCTACATGATCAATCCTAAACCCGGTTTCTTCTTCGGTCTCCCTTCTGATACAATCTTCGGCATTATCTTTATCCAATAATCCGGCACAACATTCAATCAGGTAACCCGTCTCATTTCCATTGATAAATGTCGGGATCCTGAACTGGCGTGTAAGCACAACTGTTTTATATTCTTTATTGTACAATAAAATTGTAGCGCCATTTCCCCTGTCGTAAGCCTCTCGCTCCAAAATAGATTTAGCCCCATCCAGTCTTATCATTTCGAAACTCACTTTCTTCAAAGTGTACCAATTATCTGAAAGTATTTGCGTGTTGAGGATATTAATATTTCCCATAAATGACTATTTTTGATTGATTATGATTATTTTTGATCGAATTAACTGATTATATATGACATTTCAAAAAAGAGCACATAAAATCTTGGAACTTCTAGAGGAGCTTGGCGAAGTTGATATTCGGCAGTTGGCACTGGAAATAGGCGTTTCTGAAGTTACTGTAAGAAGAGACCTTGCAAATATGGCAACTAACGGACTGCTTTATCGGACGCATGGAGGGGCCATGAAAGTCAGTCAATTGATAAAGCCGGTATCATTTGCAAATAAAGCTGCTGTTAATTTTAAAGCAAAAGATGCAATCTGTAAAAGAGCTGCAGAAGATATTAATGATGGCGATATCATATTCATTGATTGTGGAAGTACGGCCTTTAGGTTATGCCAGTTCATTAAAAACAAAAAAATAAAGGTAATTACAAACTCCCTGCCTGTAGTTAATGAGTTACAGAATAGTGCCGTAACCATTAACATGATTGGTGGTGAAGTTGATCCGATCAGGCAGGCTATTCATGGAACAATTGCTACTGAACACATTGCCCGATACCACGCCTCGAAAGCCTTTCTAGGTACAGACGGGATTACCTGCGATGGATTATATGCTGGTAGTGAACATGAAGCTTCAAATACTTTAGCTATGGCATCGCAAAGTGATCAGACTTACCTACTTTGCGACGTTAGCAAAATAGGAAAAACATCGTATTTAAAGTTTGATGATTTATCGATCGTGGATATTTTGGTTACAGACTATAATGGACCCGAAATAATAGAATTCCAGTCAAAAGAGATCTTAGTATATTCAGTAACGCATTAATATTACAGAGGTTCTCAATTATCAGGAGAACAATCCATGTGTGATTTCTACAACGGCATCATCAGCGTAAAAAAAGATGGTAAACATTCCAGGTGCCTGGCTGATAACTAAAATATCTTCTCGTTTGATGTGGTTCTCGTTGATAAAACGGGTAAGGCGCTCGTGCGAACTAAAATAATCGGATTTTAAAATAATCATAAACTAGGAATATTAATTGAGACAGCCAATTTTATCGATTGTTACAAAATACATAGCGGGAAAGATCCTGAAACAAGTTCAGGATGACGAATGGAGAGGAATAAACGCTGAGTATCGTCATCTCGGCTGTGGCGCAGCCCCGCTCGAAATGACGATTCTTTGCATTATTTGTAGCCTAAGCGATCAGATCTCCTTCCGCCCCAAAAGCATGGTCGATAACAATTTTCCAGGTGCCATCTTCGCTTTGCTTCATTAGCTCGATGCCTTTTGCGCTAACCTTCACTTCTCCGCCATCGGTGATATTCCATTCCGACCTTCCTATAGCGAGATTTCCCGTTTGCATGCAGTACACCGTTTTAATTTCCATAGTACCCTTAATGGCAAGAATGGCTTTAATAGCTTCTTCAAATTGTGCTTTGCCCGATACAGGTTTCCCAGGTTCGGGAACAATAATGCCAGATGAATCGTACATATTAAGTATGGTTGCTATGTCTCCTGTGTTAAATGCGGCAGCTAGTGCTGAATGAGCATCTTCTGCTCTTTTTGGTAAATCCATGTCTTTAATTTTAAATGTTTAACTATGTTCTAATAAAAAATGGCCGAAAATTCTTGTTCAGCCAATATTTTTCTGGCGAGCTGACCTGCATGATCATATATTTTATTAAAGAAAAAACCGCCCATACTAATACGCTTAACCCCAAGCGATTCCAATGCTTTAAATCCTGGAAGATCGGGCATGCACATTACATTGATGGGAAGTGCAGTAGATTGAACTACAGCAGCAATATCACTACTATCGGTAATGCAAGGCACAAAAATCCCATCTGCTCCAGCTTCCTGATAAAATTTAATGCGTTTTTTGGTTTCCGCTAAAGCGTTTGGCAATCCCAGGAGAAAAGCATCCGTTCTGATATTCAGAAAGATATTCAGTTTCTTTCTCTTGATATACCCTGCCACTGCAGCGACTGTTTCAGCAAACGAAGCTGCTGGCACCAAACTTCTCTTTTCGCCCGGTAAAGTATCTTCGAGGTTAATCCCCACGGCGCCACAATCGTGTAGTTTCTCTACATTTTCTAAAATGCCTTGTAGGTCGCGGCTATACCCAGCCTCCATATCAACGGTAAGTGGAATATCTACCACATCAGTAATGCGCTTTGTTATACGCAGCAACTCATCAAAGGGCAGGTTTTCTCCATCTGGGTAACCCAAAGCATTCGAAATGGCCTGACTGGAAATGCCGATGGCCTTAAAACCATTGGTTTGAAAGATTTCTGCACTTTTCACATCCCATACATTTCCAATCAAAAGCGGAGTGGTATTTTTGTGCAGCTGTTTAAATGTTTCAAAAGAATTCATAAGCTATATCTTGTTTTAATTGACTATACATCAAAGATATAGCCCTTAAAAACCAACGGATTGTACAAATCCGAACAAAATAAAATTTATGGAAAAAGCAATTGGTTTACCGGAGTAAGGTTATCCAGGTAACTCGAAGGAGTAAGTCCGGTAAAGGATTTGAAGTCTCTTATAAAATGTGATTGATCAAAATATCCGCAGGCATAAGCAATATTGGTAAATGGCTCTTCATTTTTTGAAATCATCTTTAAACTCTGCTGAAAACGGTTGATTTTATCGTAAGATTTTGGCGAAAGCCCGGTATGCTGATGCAGTAACCGTTGCAAATAACGCGTAGTGATATTATGCCTTGATGCGATATAGGTAATATTGCTTCCCGAAGCATCTTTTAGGATACTATTTAAGATATCGGCTACCTTATTGATATGAAAGGATTTCTTTTCATGACTGATCAGTCTTTTTAACAAAAATGCCTCTAAAAGATCGATCCTTTTCTGTTCGCCCTCGGTTTCCAATAGTTTTTGATGGAGCACATCTGCACTTCCTCCGATCACATCCCGAAGATCGGTAATTGAGTCGTTAAAAACCCCCATCTGATCATTAAAAAAGTACGATGCCGAGTGTGTATAAAATTTGATCCCGAGCATAGTATGTTTACCTACCGATCGGATAGCAAGCGGTTTTGTAATCTGCCCCCAAAGTTCAATTTTCGGTGTTTTCTTAAAAGCATTGTTTACAAGCGATTCCCAACTGCCATTCCCCAGATTAAAGATTACCTCCATATCCCCACTGGGAAATACTACATCCTCAAAAGCCGAATCAGCATCCGACTTGAAAATATAATAATGCCTGATATAGGGTTTTAAGGGATCTGAAGGTAAAAACTGTTTAAATTCCATATATGCCAATTGATTACAAGATCGTAAAATTAGTGCAATTCTAAGCCTCGAAATTGTAAAAATCGGAACAGTTTATACCTTTAATGAGACAATTAAGCGCGGTAATCAAAGCGTCGCAGCATAAAAATAATCCTTTACCGCAACAAGATCTCTCTGAGATGTTTTAAGCCATAATATTCTTTATCGTACTGATTTACAAGGAGTGGCAAGAAATAGCTTTTACCATCCATCAAAATTTCCGATATTTGTAGCATTTGGAAGTCGTGATTAAATTCAAATCCCGATATTTTCTTTCCTTGCTAAAACAAGTGAGGCTTAATAAACGTTATGACAAACACAAATAAATCTGTAATTTTGAGCCATGTATAATAAAAGTGATATTGAATTAAAGGTAGCGGAATTTTTATTACAGATAAAAGCAATCAAATTACAACCAAATAATCCTTTTACCTGGGCATCTGGTTGGAAATCGCCGATTTATTGCGACAACAGAATCACCCTTTCCCACCCTCAGGTTAGAACTTACATCCGTCAGAAACTTGCACAGGCCATTCAGGAAGAGTTTGGCTCGGTAGATGTTATCGCAGGTGTTGCAACTGCTGGAATCCCCCAAGGTGTTTTAGTAGCCCAAGAACTTGGTTTACCTTTTATCTACGTAAGAGCGAAGGCTAAGGAACATGGCACTGGCAGTTTAATTGAAGGCGAAGTGGTAGAAGGTCAACGTGTAGTGGTTATCGAAGATTTAATTTCAACCGGAAAAAGCAGTCTACAAGCTGTTGATGCATTAAGAGCTGCGGGTTTATCGGTAGCTGGTTTAGCAGCAATTTTCACTTATGGTTTCGAAAAAGCAGACGAAAATTTCGCAGCTGCAAAATGTCGTTACTTAACCTTATCAAACTATGGTGCTTTAATCGATTATGCTGCCGAGCACAGCATTATTGCCAAAAGTGATATGGAATTATTGGGTAAATGGCGTTTAAATCCTTCAGAATGGGGACAAGGACAAGTTTTGAGTCCGGAGTCTTAAGTTTTGAGTAAAAACAAAAATCTATAAAAAATATATAATGACTGTTATTGAAAGCGCAGTAGAGGTAAATAAACCGGTTGCAGAGGTTTATGCATTTCTATCCAATATGAACAATCATCAGCAACTGATGCCAGAAAATATTTACAACTGGGAATCTACCGAAGATGATGCACGGTTTACCATCCAAAATATGGCAAAATTGGCCATTAAGATTTCGAGCCGTATCGAAAATCAGGAAATAACAGCAATTCCGAGTGAAAAAGCACCTTTCGATGTAGAATTGAAGTGGACTGTGGCAGATAATGGAAACGGAACAACTACAGCTAAACACATTATCTCAGCTGATCTGAACATGATGATGAAAATGCTGGCATCTGGTCCCCTACAAAAACTGGCCGATCACCAAACGGGAAAACTAAAAGAGATATTAGGTTAATAAGGCTGATTACACAGATTTAAATGATTGCACAGATACAAAAGACGAGTTAAACCTCGTCTTTTTTTATGCGTAAAAATTCCATTGCGTTCTCTTATCAGCACATTATTTTAATACCTTAGTTTTCGAATAACCTTTAAACTATGAACCTCAGATTTCTCCAGGTAACTGCTTTATTTTTTGCCCTTGCTCCTATTTCCAAAACACTTGCTCAATCGCTTGCCGCTTTAAAAACCGAATATCTGGTAAACCCAATCGGCTTAGACAATCCAAATCCGCGTTTTACATGGCAAATGAACGACGCCAATCAGGGTGCAAAACAAACAGCCTACCGCATTCTGGCAGATACCGATTCGGCTCTTCTTGTTAAAGCCAGTGCAAAACTTTGGAATACAGGCTGGGTTAAATCAGATGATAATTTGGTTATTTATTCGGGCCAGTCACTAAAACCTTTTACTAAATATTATTGGAGGGTTGATATTGCTGATGGAGGCCAAAAGAAATCAAACAAGGTGTATATCGCCAGCTTCGAAACCGGGATGATGAAAATGGAAAACTGGCAAGGCGCATGGATTTCGGATAATGAAAATACCAAGCTTAAACCTGCACCCTATTTCCGAAACACTTTTACTACGGTTAAAAAAATCAAGTCGGCCAGGGCTTACATCGCTGCAGCTGGCTTGTATGAACTTTCTATTAACGGCAAAAAAATTGGCAACCATCGCATGGACCCGATGTATACCCGTTTTGATAGACGAACGTTATACGTTACCTACGATGTAACCAAGGCCATCAGCAAAGGCAAAAATGCTATTGGTGTACTGCTAGGCAATGGTTGGTACAACCACCAATCGACCGCAGTTTGGTATTTCGACCGTGCCCCTTGGCGCAACAGGCCAACTTTTTGTCTTGATGTACGCATCACTTATGAAGATGGCACAACCGAAACCATTAAATCGGGTAAGGAATGGAAAACAGCTTTAAGTCCGATTATTTTTAATAGTATTTATACCGCAGAGCATTATGATGCCCGCCTTGAAAAAGCAGGCTGGAACACGCCAGATTTTGACGATACAGATTGGAAAAATGTGATGTACCGTTCAGCACCATCTAAAAATATTGTTGCACAGGCCATGCACCCTATCCTCAATGTTGAAGAAATAGCAAGCAAAAGTTTAAGAAAGTTTAACGACACCACTTATCTTTTCGATCTGGGCAGAAATATTTCAGGTGTAAGCAAAATCACGGTAAGCGGGCCGGCCGGAACTGTTATAAAACTAAAGCACGGCGAGCGTTTATATACCAACGGACACGTAGATATCTCCAATATTGACGCCCATTACCGGCCAACTGATAATACTGACCCATTTCAGACGGATATCCTGATTTTGAACGGAAAAGGTGCACAAAGTTTCATGCCCCATTTTAATTATAAGGGTTTTCAATATGTAGAAGTGAGTAGCTCCGCTCCCATCCAATTAAAAAAAGAAGATCTGGTAGGCTATTTTATGCATAGTGATGTGCCAGTTGTTGGTGAGGTTAAATCTTCAGAACCCATCATCAATAAAATCTATTACGCCACCAACAATTCTTACCTATCAAATCTTTTTGGTTACCCTACAGACTGCCCGCAGAGAGAGAAAAATGGCTGGACAGGCGACGCACAGATTGCGATAGAAACTGGTCTTTATGGCTTTGACGGCATTACCATTTACGAAAAATGGCTCGCCGATCACCGTGATGAACAACAGCCAAATGGCGTTTTACCTTCCATTATCCCTACCGATGGCTGGGGTTACGAATGGGGCAACGGACCCGATTGGACCAGTACAATTGCCATTATCCCATGGAATGTTTACCTGTTTTACGGAGATAAAAAACTGCTTGCCGATTGTTATGGGAATATTAGAAAATACGTGAACCACATAGACGAAACCTACCCAACGGGTTTAACCACCTGGGGTTTGGGCGATTGGATCCCAGTGAAATCTAAATCTCCTGTTGAGCTTACCTCTACCTGTTATTATTATGCTGATGTGCTTATTTTGGCAAAGGCGGCAAAAATTTTAGGTAAAAACGATGATTATGAAAAGTACACAGCTTTGGCTAAAAAAATTAAAGATGCTTTTAATGCCAGGTATTTGAATAAGGAAAAAGGGATTTATGCTTCTGGCGTACAGACCGAAATGAGCGTTCCGCTTTATTGGAAAATTGTTCCGGAAGAATCGATTGCTTTAGTTGCCAAGAATTTAGCCAAACGTGTAGAAGCCGATGGTTTCCACTTAGATGTTGGATTATTGGGTACAAAAGCCATTTTAAATGCACTAAGCGAAAATGGTTACAGTGATATTGCCTACAAAGTTGCCGCTCAAAAAACCTTTCCAAGCTGGGGCTGGTGGATGGAAAACGGAGCCACCACTTTATACGAGAACTGGCCCATTGATGCAAAATCGGATATTTCAATGAACCACATTATGTTTGGAGAAATTGGCGCGTGGTTATACAAATCCCCCGGTGGTATCAAACCAGATGAAAAACAGCCTGGCTTTAAACATGTAATATTGGATCCACACATTATGACAGGCCTAGATTCTTTTGAGGCCAGCCATATTGGTCCATATGGTAAAATTATAAGTATATGGAAAAGAGTTAATAATGGAATCAGGTACGATATTACCATTCCTGCCAACTCCACCGCTACCTTTAATGTACCGACTACAAGTGGTATGAGTGTTTATGTCAATGGTAAAATGACTAATAGCACCAAAATAGATTTAGCTGCCGGTAAGTATATAATTGAACATAAAGCCCGAAAATAATCCGGTTCCCGAGATACCGTCATCCAATAGCTTTCGGATGACGACCCTTCTATGGAGTCTGTCATCCTGAGGCACGAAGGATCTTTAAGCGATAGATTATTGATTTCATCAATTAATATTGCTTCAAAGTGTATGCATTGTAAATAGAGATTCTTCACTGCGTTCAGAATGACACCAATGATTCCGCGTTAGGGATTGTAAGGGTTCAGCACCGATCCTTCATCGGTACCGGAGCGCAGCGCAGCCCTGAAAAGCCCGGACCCTTTCCCGATTCATCGGGATTAGGGTAACACCCAAATCAGTTGGCAGTTAACGGTTGGCAATTTATAACACAAACCTGGTATACTGAAAACAATATACGACAATTTTTCAGTATAAAGTATTACAAATCAGCAATTTAGTCATTAAAAATTAAATCTTACCGACAAAATTTCCGATTGCAAAATCAAAACTGCTATGGCATTTGTTTTGACTTAAACGGAATATGAACTTCAACAATTTTACTATAAAAGCCCAGGAAGCAGTTCAACAGGCTTCTGAAATAGCCCAAGGCAATCAGCAACAGGCTATTGAAACGGCACACCTGCTTAAAGGTTTGCTTACTGTTGATGAAAATGTGGTTTCTTATGTTTTAAAGAAACTGAACGTGAACCTAAATTCACTAAATCAAAACTTAGATGCAGAGATTGCCAAGTTCCCTAAAGTGAGTGGAAGCAATGTCTATCTGTCATCTAATGCCAATAGCGCCCTGCAGAAAGCGCAAACATTTTTAAAAGAATTTAAAGATGAATTTGTCTCTGTAGAGCATTTATTATTAGGCATATTAGCCGTTAACGATAGCACTTCGAAATTATTAAAAGAACAGGGCGTTAACGAAAAGGATCTTAAAAAAGCCATTGTAGAATTGCGTGGCGATAACCGTGTAACGGATCAAAATGCAGAAGCTACTTACCAGGCCCTAAGCAAATATGCAAGGAATTTAAACGAATATGCCGAGAGCGGAAAACTTGATCCTGTGATCGGCCGCGATGAAGAAATTCGCCGCGTGATCCAGATTTTATCACGCAGAACCAAGAACAACCCTATTTTAATTGGTGAGCCCGGTGTAGGTAAAACAGCCATTGCAGAGGGTATTGCCTTCAGGATTATTAAAGGTGATGTACCTGAAAATTTAAAAAGCAAAGTGGTTTACTCGCTCGATATGGGTTCGCTTATTGCAGGTGCAAAATATAAAGGCGAGTTCGAAGAACGTTTAAAAGCTGTGGTTAAAGAAGTTACCCAGAGCGATGGCGAAATCGTATTGTTTATTGATGAGATCCACACTTTGGTAGGTGCTGGTGGTGGCGAAGGCGCAATGGATGCAGCGAACATTTTAAAACCTGCTCTTGCCCGTGGAGAGTTGCGTGCCATTGGAGCAACAACTTTAGACGAATATCAAAAATATTTAGAAAAGGATAAAGCACTAGAGCGTCGTTTCCAAAAAGTAATGGTTGAAGAACCTGATACACAGGATGCGATTTCTATCCTCCGTGGATTAAAAGAACGTTACGAAACACACCATAAGGTAAGGATTAAAGATGAAGCAATAATCGCAGCTGTAGAAATGAGTCAGCGGTACATTTCAGACCGTTTCTTGCCAGATAAGGCCATCGATTTAATGGATGAGGCCGCATCTAAATTGCGCATGGAAATGGACAGCGTGCCAGAAAATGTGGATGCTTTAGACCGTGAAATTATGCGTTTAGAAATTGAACGCGAAGCCATTAAACGCGAAAAAGACGACAGAAAGGTCAAAGAACTTTCAGAAGAAATTGCCAACTTATCAGCCGAACGTGATGAATTTAAAGCCAAATGGCAAGGCGAGAAAGACCTGGTAGATGCGGTAAACAACGAGTTAGAGCAGATTGAGCACTACAAGTTAGAAGCCGAACAGGCAGAACGTGCAGGCGATTATGGTAAAGTAGCCGAAATCCGTTATGGAAAAATTAAAGAGGCACAGGATAAAGTTGAAAAACTGAAAGTCGATTTAGAAAGCCAGCAAAGCGATAGCCGTATGCTTAAAGAAGAAGTTACAGCTGATGATATTGCAGGTGTGGTTGGTCGCTGGACAGGTATTCCGGTAACCAAACTGATTGCCAGTGAACGTGAAAAATTACTTCATTTAGAAGAAGAATTACACCAGCGCGTGGCTGGTCAGGATGAAGCAATCGAAGCCATTTCTGATGCGATCCGTCGCTCGCGTGCAGGCTTGCAGGATAAACGTAAACCAATCGGCTCTTTCATCTTTTTAGGTACAACCGGAGTAGGTAAAACTGAGCTGGCAAAGGCCTTGGCAGAATTCTTATTCAACGATGAAAATGCGCTAACACGGATCGATATGAGTGAATATCAGGAACGTCATGCAGTATCGCGTCTAATTGGAGCGCCGCCGGGATATGTTGGTTATGATGAAGGCGGACAGTTAACCGAAGCCGTTAGGCGTAAACCTTATTCTGTGGTATTGCTTGATGAGATTGAAAAAGCACACCCGGATGTATTTAATATCCTGTTACAGGTGTTGGATGATGGCCGTTTAACCGATAATAAAGGCAGGACAGTGAATTTCAAAAACACCATCATCATCATGACCTCGAACATCGGTGCGCATTTAATTCAGGATAACTTTAAAAACTTGATTGATGAAAACCGCGAGGAGATAATTGCCAAAACCAAAAACGAATTGTTCGAGGTATTAAAACAGACCATTCGCCCGGAATTTTTGAACAGGATTGACGAGCTGATTATGTTTACACCATTAAACCGCAGCGAAATTAGAAACATTGTAAGCTTACAGTTTAAACATGTACAGCAAACATTGGCCGAAATGGGTATAGAAATGGATGCCAGTGATGAAGCTTTAGATTGGCTGGCACAATTGGGTTACGACCCTCAGTTTGGTGCCAGACCGTTAAAAAGGGTTATCCAAAAAAGAATACTAAATGAATTATCGAAAGAGATATTGGCGGGTAAGATAGATAAAGACAGCAAAATTAAGCTGGATATGTTCGATCATAATTTTGTGTTCCTGAACCAAAATGCTGGTTAATATATTCAGCGATTAAACGCCGTCCCGATTATATCGGGGCGGTTTTTTTTTGCTCTTTAAATCTGTATATCTAAGTTTAGGAGGAAGCTTTTTTTAGCTTTTTTTAACACTTACATTGTTGTGATAGCAATTTAAGATGACTAGAATTGTAAAACACAACCTCTTGAAAATGAACACAAAAATCTATCCGCTCTTGATTTTGGCTTTTTTTACATGCAAGGCCTTCGCGCAAAAATTTCAAAAACCGGCACTCTTAAAAAATATTACAACCTTACCCATGCCTGATACTGGCACATTTGTTTCAGTGTTTTACACCACAAATGAAAATCCAGAGATCATTGCAACCCATCGCCTTGTCCCTCAAACCGAAGTTTTAACTACAGTTATAATGACTGGTAGCCTTGGTAAAGGGCAGATTTTTGCCATTGGCTCATCAGATTATTTTAAAAGTAAATTATTGGCCGATCAAAACATCCAGAAACTACTAAAAAATATTCTCGAAAATGCAACTGATCATCCAAAAAAACTAAAAGTAGCGGTAACCAAAACTGCCGACCCTGCTTTGCTTAGTCTATTAAAAGCCAATAAAGCAAAAGTTTACGTAGCGGAAAACACTAAAATAGAGGATAAAACCGATCTTTACTTTTTAACAGAAGATGTAACAGATACCACAGAACAGCATGCACTCGAAAAATTTGTTCGTGATGGTGGCAGTCTGATTTATGGTTCGCCATATCCCTATATTTTTAAGCACCGCGATCAATCCAAATCATATTTAAACGATCTGGTGAAAATCAATAGCGTATTAAGCAAAGCAGGCATATTTAACGCATATACTTTGTTTCTGGTAGAAAATACAAAAGATAGCCTAACATTCAAAAATGAACCTTTTTATCTTAACCTGAAAAATATTACAAGAGAACTGGTCAAACCCGTTCCCAAAGCAATCGACCCAAGCGAGTATGCCTATGTTATAGAACCAACCCTCGAACTCGCTTTTTTGTATAATGCAGATACCAGCCAGATCATAAAAAAAGTAAAGTCGATATTATCAATTAGTGATACACTCGCCGTACCAAGCATAAAAAACCCTCTTGATATTTCTACTCCTGCAAAAAAGGCAGGCTATAAATTTTCCAAATATCTTTTTGATAAAACCCACAATACCAGCGAAGCAGCAAATTTTGTATATCCTGATAGCAAATTTTTTCCCGGAGAGGTGCCTAAAAATGCAAAACGGACTGTTGAGCAGATTAACATAGAAGTAAAAGTAGGATCACAGGGATTAGCTGATCCTTATCCAAATTATTTCAGGCTGCACAGTACCGGGGTTTACGTACCAGCGGGTGAGAAAGTCAATATTGTGGTCGATTCTAAATACAAAAACCAACATTTAAAGGCTCAGATCGGCATCCATAACGACGATTTAAAACACATGGATAATCTAGTAAGGGGCGGTTTTGATTTAACAAGATCGTTCGAACTGGATAAAGATACCACAACAGTTTTTTCCCCTTATGGTGGTCTGTTATACGTAAAGATTTCGGATAGTTCTACCCTAAAATCAATCAATATTACAGCAAGTGGTGTGGTTAAGGCACCTTATTATAAATTAGAAAAGAATACCCTTGCCGAATGGGAAGCAATCAAAAATAACCCAGCTCCATGGGCAGAACTTGCTACCAACAACATTATTCTTACCGTTCCTTCCTACAGGATCAAAAACTTAAAAAATCCAGAATCGTTAATGAAATTCTGGAACCAGGTAATGGATGCTGATGCCGATCTGGCCATCATCAACCGGAACAGGACACATCCCGAAAGAATTATTATTGATAACCAGGTAGCTTACGGTTATATGTTTACCGTTTGGGATAAAATTGTGGCACCTGACGACCAAAGCTGTGCCTGGATGCTTGATGAAAAAATTGTAGGAACAACAGGAAGTTGGGGGCATTTTCATGAGCTGGGGCATCGCCATCAATTTTGGGCACTTGATATGGACCAGGTAAGCGAAGTAACTACAAATCTTTATTCAATGTATGTGTATGATAAGGTACTGAAAAAAGGAATTTATAATCATGATGCAATTAGCAGCAAAGAAGAAGTAAGAAAAAGAATCAAGGGTTATCTCGAAAATCAACCTAGCTTCGAAAAATGGGGGAATGATCCATTTGCCGCCCTAAGTATGTATATCCAGATTATTGAAAGTTTTAGATGGGAACCCATTATCAAAGCCAATAAAATATACCGTGAAATGGACCCCAGAAAATACTACGACCATCCGCTGAGTAATCAGCAAAGGATCGATCTCTGGTATACAACCATCTGTAAAACTACCAATGCCAATTTATCTTCCTTTTTCGAAGTCTGGAAAATACCCGTGAGTGAAAAAGCAAAAAATGATACACGCGGCTATAAAACCTGGCTCCCCACCGAGCTCGTTGCTTATCTTTCGCATTAACGTATATTATCCCGTAGCTAAATCTGCGGGATTTTATCTAAAAAGTAACTAACATGATAGTTCATTTTCTTGTTTTTTGTTTCAATAATGATTATTATTGATTACACACAAAAACACAAATAAAATGAAACCTAAATTAATCATCATGGCGCTGCTATGCGCCGTCAGTTGGCGCTGTTATGCCCAAACTGAAAAGGGCTCGGGCTTTGTTGGCATGAGCGCCAGTTTTGGAACATCCAAACAAAACAGTTCTTCACCAAGCCTTAACACTTTTACCCTAACGCCGCGCGGAGGTTATTTTTTGGCCAATAATTTTGCCATAGGTTTAGAAATCCCTTTAAATCTTTCTAAACTTAGAAGAGAAGATTATATTGTATGGGATGAAGAAGATGGCAGATACGAAGACCGCCATGGCGTAAAGGAATTTAGTATTGGCTTCTCCCCCTTCGTGCGTAAATACATTGACGTTAAAGACCGTTTTAAATTCTTTATGCAGGCCAATCTCCTGCTTCAATTAAACACCTTTAACCGTATTGATGAGGATGGTTACCTCATCCGTACCGATGCCAGAGTAAAGGGATATGGGGCCAGTATAAGTCCTGGTTTCACCTATTTCGTGTCAGACCATTCTGCAATTGAGTTTTCTTTTCCAATCGTAAACTTCTTTCACCAAAATTATTATTCGGAAGGATCGCTCTACAATTACGACAAAACCAATAACCTGAAATTGGCGCTGCAGAATTTCACCCCAACATTTACATTCAATTATCATTTTTAATCTCTGATCAAATGAGAAACATATTCAACTCACTAAGCTTAAAGGTTTTAAGCTTAGTACTGCTTTTAATCTACGCATGTAATGTGAAAGCCCAGACAACAGAAAGCACTGAAATAAAATATTATAAAAGTATTTTCCCCGAAGAAAACGGGAAGCCAGAGTCTATTGGAAATAAAAAAATAGAATATTATCGAAGCATCTTCCCGGAAGAGAACGGAAAGATTAAATCCATCGGAGATAAAAAATTTGAATACAATAGAAGTATTTTCCCTGAGGAAAATGGTAAAGTTAAATCTATCGGCGATAAAAAAATCGAATATTCCAGAAGCATCTTTCCTGAAGAAAATGGAAAGGTAAAATCAGTCGGGGATATGCCAATCGAATATTATCGAAGTATATTCCCTGAGGAGGATGGAAAAATCAAATCAATCGGTAATGTTACCATCGAATATTACAGAAGCAATTTCCCTGAAGAAAATGGAAAGATCAAATCAATAGGCGGTGCCCAGATCGAATACTACAGAAGCATTTTTCCCGAAGAAAATGGAAAGCTCAAATCAATTACAGGTGAAACAGGTAGTGATTTCAATTTCTCTTCTACTGAACTGTACTATTTTATCCTGAATGCAAATTCGAAGTAAAATACAATCCATTCATTCTTATTACCGAACACCGACCTAATAAATCAGATCGGTGTTTTTTTTATTTACTGACATTCAAAAAATTAACATAAAATTAACTAAATATATAGTTTTATATTGTTTTTTATGCTATCATTGAATACACAAAAACACAAATGAAAATGAAAAAACAATTATTAACGTTGGTAGCACTATGCGCTATCGCCATGGCAACTCATGCCCAAACAGAAAAAGGAGACAACTTAATTGGAGGAAGTTTAAGTATTTCTTCGTCAAAAACTGAATCGCCAAATTACGAAAAAAGATATTTTTATGGCATCAATCCGAGTTATGCACATTTTTTTTCTAAAAACTTAGCAATTGGATTAATTGCTGGTGCTGGTTATACTAAAAATTTTAACAGTAGTTTTGATGCTAACACTAACATCACCCATACAAGAACAAGTAAGCAAAAAACTTTCTCAATCGGCCCCGTGGTAAGATATTATGTAGATATTGTTGATAAATTTAAAGCTTTTGGCCAGTTTAGTGGAACAATCGGTTTTGCAAAAATCAATGAATCAGGTAGTATCCGCAATAGCTATAGTATTATGCCTAATACGAAATTTACACAATACAATGCGTCGATTAGACCAGGGCTAGCATTTTTTCCCACTAAAAAATTTGGCATAGAACTTGGCTTCTCTTTGTTGTCATATCATAAAATTGATTACGGTGATCAATCAGCTGCAAATATTTGGTATGAAGCAGAAGCATTTGAGTTTGGCTTAAACACCTTCGATCCATTTCTTGGATTTAATTTTCACTTTTAAGCTAATGGAGGCTGTTCTGCAAAGTTAATTTCGCATCGAATATGCCACGCTGTCCAAAGGACTCCTACGGAGAGCCTGTTGAAACGCTAAAAACATATATTTTGGCTAGTCTTCTATAGGTAACCATTTAAAGATCTAAAAAGAAAAATCGTCATTGCGAGGAACGAAGATAACCGAACGATTGAGCTCATGAATGCCTGTAAAAACAACTGCACAAATGAATAATCTTAAAGCACACGCTAGTAGCGATCGTAGTAAGATTGCTTCGTCGGCTGAAAAAGCCTTCTCGCAATGACGACTCCTCATTGCCTACAGTTCTTCTCTTTTATTTCTTCTTCGTTTCAATGTTCGGTAAGAATCCGGTTAGTAAACCGATTAAAGGCAGAAATGCACAAATATTAAATACGTATCCGATACTCGTAGAATCGGCAAGTTTCCCCAATAGCGCCGATCCTATACCACCCATGCCAAAGGCAAAGCCAAAAAACAAACCTGCAACCAAACCAACTTTGCCGGGAATCAGTTCCTGTGCATAAACTAAAATTGCCGAGAAAGCTGATGCTAAAATCATTCCAATAGGGACAATTAGCACACCTACCCAAAACAGGTTTGCATGTGGCAGTAGCAATGCAAACGGAGCAGTACCTAATATAGATGCCCATATTACATATTTACGCCCTATTTTATCGCCTATTGGCCCACCCAATAAGGTTCCGGCAGCTACTGAAAATAAAAACACAAATAAATAGATTTGTGAGGTTTGCACCGAAACATGAAATTTATCAATCAGGTAAAAGGTAAAATAATTGGTCAAACTCGCCATGTAGAAATATTTGGAGAAAATCAGCAAGAGTAAAATACACACCGAGAAAACCACCTTAGTTCTTGAAAATTGGTTCACAACAGTTTGAATATTGATTTTTTTACTTTTCGAAAGCATAAATCCCCTGTACCAATTGCCTACATAGGTGAGGATAATAATGGCTAAAAGCGCAATTACCGAAAACCAGATCACGCTGAACTGTCCATAAGGGACTATAATCCAGGCAGCCAACAACGGACCTAAAGAACTCCCTGCATTGCCCCCCAATTGAAAAACAGATTGAGCCAATCCCCTCTTCCCGCCTGATGCAGCGTGTGCCATACGTGACGCCTCGGGGTGAAATATAGAAGAACCTATCCCAATAAAACATACAGAAAGTAATATGGTGTAAAAATGGGTTGATTGTGAAAGCGAAATTAACCCGATCAGGGTAAAACCCATGCCAACAGCCAACGAGTATGGTTGAGGCTTTTTATCAGTGTATAAACCCACAAAAGGCTGTAACAGTGACGCGGCTAACTGAAAGGTCAATGTAATTAGTCCGATCTGCGAAAAACTTAAATGATAGCTGGTTTTAATGATGGGATAAATTGCAGGAATTAACGATTGTATGGTATCATTAAGTAAATGCGAAAAACTTAAAGCGAAAAGTATTGGGAAAACGGTTTTTTCAATAATGGAAGTGGTTGTGCTATTCTCAGTCATATCGGTAAATTATACCGCCAAAAATAGTGATTATAAATTTTTAAACTAAACGATGTGTCCTTGCAAAAACCAAACATTTTTATAAAGTTTTGGTTTTATAGCTATGGAAAAGAATAGAAAAATTGTTGGCTTATGCGGAAGTTTAAGAAAGGGATCATACAATGCCATGCTGCTACAGGTAGCAGGCGGGTTAATCCCTGAAGGTATCCAGTTCGAGACGGTTACTTTCGATGATATTCCTGTTTACAATGCAGATCATGATTTACCCGAAGTTGAAGAAAGGCCCGCGAGCGTAACGAAATTCAGAGATGCCCTTGCCACTGCAGATGCTTTTATTATTGTTTCTCCTGAGTATAATTATTCTATTCCCGGTGGATTAAAAAATGCCATCGACTGGGCCAGCCGTGGAAAAGATTCGCCTTTGATGCATAAACCAGTTGCTGTGATGGGCGCAACACAAGGTATGTGGGGAACGGTTAGAATGCAAACAGCGTTTTTGCCTGTTTTTACATTCCTGAATATGAACCCGGTTTTACAACCAGAAGTTTTAGTTGCCCAAGCTCAAAATAAATTCGATGCTGAAGGAAATCTAACCGACGAGAAAACCATCAGTATTATTAAAAAGAAAATAGAAAATTTAATTTCTGCTTGTAAGGTTTAATCCAAAACTGCAACAGGTCCCTTGCCAAAAACCTGACATTTTCGGCATTTTACAATCTGACATTTATACAAAAATAGTCAGATTGTCAATCTGTCATGTCTAAAAAATTAATCAGTCGATTAATTTATAGTCACGCGAAAATAATATTGACTTAACACTAATTTTATATCTGTTTAACAATTAAGTAGTTGACCAAAAACTGATTTTTTGATGACGCAGGTAAAGGTTTTTGGCACAAGTGTTGACTTTTATCCAAATATAGTCAGAAATTAAAAAAGTAAAATTGACTATATTTTTATAACAAATAAATAATAAAAAAGATGAAAAAACTATTATTATCTTTAGTAGCAGTAGCAGGTTTAGTTTATGGTGCACAAGCACAAACTGAAAAAGGAAATTTTATGTTGGGCGGTAACGTAGGTGTAAACTCTACAAAAGTAGACGGTGCTCCAAAAGCAGATTTCAGCTTTAGCGTATTACCAAGTGTTGGTTATTTTATCAGCAACAATTTTGCAATCGGTACCGGTGTTGGTTACGAATACAATAAAGAAGTAAGCAACAAAACTCAGGATGGCGCTTTTAAAGTTGCTCCATTCGGACGTTACTATGTTGGTTTATCTGATCAATTTAAATTCTTCGGACAATTATCAGTGCCATTGGCATTTGGTGAGTTAAAAGCAACTGATGCTAACGGCGACAACGCAGTTAAATTGGGTACTACCACTAAAATCGGTGTAGAACTTGCTCCAGGATTTGCGTTTTTCCCAACAAAAAGAATCGGTATCGAACTTTCGGTTAAAGGTTTAAGTTATGAAAACTATACTTTGAAAGCAGAAGGTACAGGTGCTAAATTAAAAACAAACACTTTCGGTTTAAACGCTGATACTTTCGCACCAAGATTAGGTGTTCAGTTCTACTTTTAATTAATTCTCCCTTAAGGGAAATTTAATAAATGACTTTTTTTTCGAAGAGCGTCCCGGTTTACCATCGGGACGCTTTTTGTTTACTTCTTTTCTCTGATGGCTTTAAATTCAGAGCCGTCTTTCCATTTCGGATACGAATCTTCATTACTGATTCGGTAACCCATATCAAAAAGCATTCTTACATCTTCTACAATACCTGATAAATCCCATGTTTTGGCATCGAAATTATCCTGTGGCGAATGATAACGGAATTTAGTAAAATCGGCTACCTGCTTCAATCCCCATGCCCTGCCGTTTTTGATATTATCTACGCCAGAACCTGTAAACAAGGAGGGTACACCAACCTTGGCTAAATTAAAATGATCGGAACGGTAGTATAATCCCGATGACGGAACAGGATCTGGCACGATTACCCGCCCCTGCTTTTTAGCCGCCGCTGCAGCATAATCTTCGAGTTCTGACTGGCCAAAACCATATACCACAATATCTTTGGTTTTACCTGCTATACCCATCATATCCATATTGATATTGGCAACCGTTTTAGCCAAAGGAAAAGCTGGGTGTTTGGCATAATACTCAGAACCTAAAAGCCCCTGTTCTTCAGCCGTATAAGAAATAAACAAAATCGTACGCCCGAGAGCTTTAGGTAACTTTTTAAAGGCTGAAGCAATTTCGAATAAAGAAGCTACGCCTGTTGCATTATCAACCGCTCCATTATAAATAGAATCACCCTGTATTTTTTCTCCCACACCTAGATGATCCCAATGTGCTGAATAAATAATAGCTTCATCTTTACGCTTATCGCCTGGTATTTTAGCCAGAACATTATAAGTAACCGATTTTTTGATGGTATTTTTAACCTTTAATGAGGTGGTAACATTTAAATCAACAGCTTTAAAACCTTTTTTCCGCGCACTTAAAGCCAATTGATCGAATGATTTACCATCCAGTGCAAATAGCTGTTTCGCATTATCTAAAGTAATCCAGCCTTCTACTACAGTCCTGCTCATTCCATTGTCTTCGCTTTGCAGGGTAAGTTTAGATTTCGACCAGCCACTGCGCACAACTGTCCAGGGATAAGCTGCAGGCTCGGTATCATGAACAATAATAACCCCTGTAGCCCCCTGTCTTGCCGCTTCTTCAAACTTATAGGTCCATCGGCCATAGTAAGTCATATTTTTACCTTTAAACAAGGTAGAATCAGCAAAGCCCGGATCATTTATCAACACCACCACCGTTTTCCCCTTTACGTTTAGGTTTGCATAATCGTTCCAGCCATACTCGGGTGCAACAATGCCATAGCCCGCAAAAACCAGCGGTGAGTTACTTAGGCTTACCTCATTTTGCACACGGCGCGTGCCAGCCACAAAATCGGTTAA
Organism: Pedobacter sp. Bi27; assembly: GCF_918698255.1. NCBI lineage: Bacteria > Pseudomonadati > Bacteroidota > Sphingobacteriia > Sphingobacteriales > Sphingobacteriaceae > Pedobacter > Pedobacter sp. Bi27. The sequence continues at coordinate 388,141 of NZ_CAKKMW010000006.1, read as the reverse complement.
ATAATTGAGTGTTAAGGATGCAGTTTTTCCTTTGAGAACCATTTTATCTTCTGGCACAGATTTAATTTCTACCATGGGTACCTCCTGAAAGAAACTATCTCCATTGCCCGGCTCCAGGCCTAGTTTTTCGAACTGATTTTTTAGATAATTAATGGTTTTGGTTTCTCCATTGGTAAAAGGTTTTCGTCCTTCTAAACTATCAGCCGCAATTACCGATAAATATTGGGTTAAACTCGAATCGTTAATGGCTTTAATGGCTAAAGAATCAGCACCAGCGCCAGTACTTTTTGCACCTTGTTTACAGGAGACAAAGAACAGGAGCGCACAACTGGAAAGTAGAAGGAGTTTTTTCATTTGTAAAGAATTGAATTTCAATAAAAAATTTCATTTGCTGAAAAATATGAAGAAAATGGCAAATTCTCACAGGTAACTATGAAACGTCCTCTCATCTCAATCGCAGTGTTCCCAAGGAACTCCTTCGGAGGAGAGATCTGAATGAATAAATCTATTGCTTAATCAGCTTAAATTTCCTCAACTGTTGCCCATTTTTATTGATCACACCAACATAAACACCTGTTGATAAAGCGTTGAGCAAAAAACGGCTCGAACTTGTGGCCTTTTCCTCAAAAACCTTCTGTCCTAATATGTTAAAAATAGATAGACTATAATCTTCGAATGATCCACTCAGAATAGTTAAATAATCGGCAACTGGATTGGGAAAGAAAGAAAATTCATTGTCCTTAAGAAACACTGCCGAAACCAGATCGCTCTGCACCTGGCCGTTGGCAGTTTCGAAAGTAACGCGGTAAAACTGGATTCCAGCTTTTGGCTTTTCATCAAAAATTGTATAATCGAGTTGATTTGAAACTGGCTTCGTCTGCTGTAAAACACTAAAAGTATTTGGCCCGGTCTGTTTTTCCCAAATGATATTCTTTAAATCCAAGGTACTTCCAATACTGAGATCTAGTTTTACTTTACCCTCACTTACAGATGCCGATAAATTCCTTACATAACAGGCAATTCCCTGCTGCGTATAATCTATGGTATAACTTTTTAAACCTGTAAAACCTATCCCGTTAGCTGCTATCGCAAAATATTTACTATTAATTTTGCCTGCACCAAGCTTAACTATAGTATCAGTAAGGGTTAGCACCGGAGAAAGAATATTATCCACAATATTGTACAAAGTATAATCTTTTGCACCAGGCTGTGGGTCCCAACTGAGCACAGCACCGTCTTTACATACATAGCCAACTTTCAATGTCCTCGGACTAGAAATCGTAAATGATTGGCTCAATATTACATTTCCATCCACTTCCATTTTTATCATTGCTTTTGCAAACAAATCTGGAGTATTCCAATTGTAAAAACCTTTGCTTAAATCGATCCCCGAAGCAATTGATTTCCATGTAGCCCCTTCATCATAGCTGACCGATAAGTTGCCAGTTTTACTGGTGTAATTATTTTCCCACCTGATATAATTTTGTTCATTGGCAAAAAAATATTCGTTTTTTTCAGGATTGATGAAAGAAAAAGTGTTTTTGAATATAAAACGATAAGCTATTGCAAAGCGCTGGTTATTACCCTGTGTAATCCTGTTACCCTTAACATGAATATTATAAGTACCTGCTGAGGGGTTATCGAGACTAACCTGCTGAATGGTATTGATAACATCGGCTTTACGCACCGCTGGCTTTGAGAGGGAATCTAAATGAGGAAAGCTGCTTAACACCCAGGGTAGCGTTAAATTTCCAGCAGGATTTTCGAGACTTAAATCCAATCCATTAACCAAACTTTGTGCTGCATTTACAACAGCAGGAGGATCGTTCCAGGTAATGGTTAGTTTCACTTCAGCTACATTAGCCGGAATTGCCAAGGGAATAAGCAAATCCTGATTTTTGGCCACTTCATACAAAGACGCCCTGTTTTCATCTAAAGTTTTTAACGATTGGGCCACATTCAATTTGCCATAGCCATATAAAAAATCTAGCTGTGGTGCTCCCAAATCATCAGCCGAATTAATTACTGTTGCTCTAATTAATGAAGCAGAAGCCGCTTTTTTATATTTCTGCTGATAAAATTGTTCTAACAATGCGATTGATCCACTGGTAATTGCAGCAGAGCCCGATGTTCCGTCTTCGCCCAAGGCAACAAGTTCCGGTTTTACGCGCCCATCATAGGCAGGACCTTTGCTGCTCAGATTTTCAGAAACATTTTCTCTGTTAATCCCTCCGATCACCAATAAATTTTTAGCCTGCTTAAAATTGCCTGTTAAGTTGGCCCTGGCGGTTATCCCTTGATAAAAACCAACTGATGGCGTTGTTGTTCCTTTATTTCCGGCAGAAAAAACATGGATCAAAGTATCGGTTTCGTAAATCTGCTTATCGTATGCTGCGGCTTCCATTCCGTAGTCATTATCTATATCGGTACCATACGAATGGTTTTGAACTTTAATCTGAAGCCGATTTAAATCTGTAACCAAATCTGGCATGAGGTTAGAAAAATCAGAATATGCCAATTTGGATTTAGGTGCGGCACCTAAACCACGGATAAATGAATTGCCGTTTCCTAATGCTAAGGTGGCCATAATGGTAGCATGGGTAGTTGGTGTTTTGCCGATAATCGCGCCAGGTAATGTTTTCCCCAGCAGATCAAGATCAGTCGCATCATACATCCCTTCTTTAAAGGAAACATTTATCCCCGCACCTTCGATACCCGGAAAAAGACTGTGGGCATTAGAAATTTGGTTTAAGCCGAGGTCGATGCCATTAATTACAACTTCCTCTTTAGCTACAGGCAAAACATCGGCGTATAAAACATCGTCCAGTTCCAATATCAACATTAAATCAGCCTGCAAAATATTAACCATAATCAGGTTGTTGACATGGTCTATTGATTTTACGCTTAAGTTTTTAGCTGAACCAGGTAAAGCATTTACATTTTTAAAGGATAACCTAACCAGGATGGAATCGTTCTTTTTTGTAGACTTGGCAAGCACTTTAATTAACCGATCGCTGGCCTTCCATAGTCCGTTAGCTTTCTCTTGATAAATTACATGATTAGAGAGGCTGGAGACAGCCGGTTTTTCGACAATAAAATAATCGCCGGCAAGTTTCTTTTTAGGGTTTAATAATTGAATTTCGGTAGCCGTCAACGTACGATTGAACCGGACCAAAATGAGCCCTTCGGTGCCTAATTTTTGCGAATTGCCATTTTTGGAAATATATTTCTCAAAATATTTTTCTATTCCAGCAGGTTGTACTTGTGCGTTTAAACCAAGCACAGACAGACAAAAACATATAACTAAAAATACAGTATTGACTTTCAAAAATTATTTTATTATAAAATTTTGTTTACATCGTTTATCTTCTCTAAATTAGGATTAATAAGGTAATCCACAAATTTTATTAACTAACTTATTCAACCTAAACTAATTTAATTCCAACTAAGATGAAAACAACAAAATTTTTATCGATTGCAGCAGTATGCCTTTTACTCGCTAACCTATACTCCTGTAAGAGTAATAATACAGAAAACGCGGTAGAAAACAAAACTGAAATTTCAGCAGACAAATTATCACAAATCAAATCTCTAGGCTTTAGCACCGACAATATCCGCAAAACAGATGAAGGTTATTTGGTAGAGGGAGATATTCTTTTAACTGATGACAATTTAGCTGAACCTTCTACTGGTGCAAATTTAAACATTGCCGAAACCGAGCAGTACCGAACCACAAACATTGTCAAATCATTACCACGTGTAATTACAGTGTCGGTAACCAATTTACCTCAGGTATATAGCGATGCTGTAAACACCATGATTTCGAGATACAACTCGTTGGGTTTACGTATTACTTTCCAAAGGGCTAGCGCAGGTACAACCGGAAACATTAACGTTGTTGGCTTTAACGAAGGTCCAAGTGGCGGCTTTATTACCTTAGGCTCTGCGGGTTTCCCTACTTCTTCAGGCCAGCCTTTTAACCAGATCAGAATGAACACCAACACAGCGGCTTATGGAACCAATCCTAATTTATTGTACCTCGCTTCTGTGATCCAGCACGAAGTTGGCCATTGTATCGGTTTCCGCCATACGGATTATATGAACCGTGCCTTTAGCTGTGGCGCAAGTGGTGCAGGCAACGAAGGCGCATCGAATGTGGGCGCTGTTAGAATCCCAGGAACACCTTCAACTCCTGATGCAGGCTCATTTATGTTGGCCTGTTCTAATGGTGGTAACCGTACTTTCAATGCAAATGATGTGATTGCGGTAAACTACCTTTACAAATAAAAAAAACACAACGGATTACCTTAACAGATCAGAAGCCCCGAAAATTTCGGGGCTTTTTTGTTTATTAACCACAGATGCACACAGATCAACACGGATTGAATCTGTGTCCATCCTTTTTATCTGTGGTTAAATAAATAACAAAATGTGCAAAAACAAACACTGATGGATAGATTGCCACGGCTAATGAAGGATTAGCCTCGCAATGACGACTTTTCTTATAAAAATGGTTTGTGAGGACACAAACCATGGCGAAAAGGGGAAAAAATTTGCAATAGAAAGGTTTAAATCTGGAACACAACCCTAAGTTAATCAAACCTGATAGCGCCGAATAGCTCCCGATTAAAGCAAATATTTGTATTCAAGAAAATTCAAATCGGGACTATAGGCAATAGCAGGACTGAAATAACCGAAGAACTACCGAAGCTTGCTTTCCAAAAAAAACAGATAAAACTAAAATGCTTTTGTGGGGACATAAGCCATGACAAATCATGTTTTAAAATTTTAGTCGGCTACCGCTTTGATAAATTTCCCACCGGCATCGTACCAAACATTAACATCCGGTGTACCTTCGATATCGATTTTGTAGGTTATTTTTCCAGCAGTATTAATCCAATCTACATCATCGATTCTACCTTTTGGGTATTTTGCTTTAATGTTTTTAGCAATTACTGCCGGCAATTGGGCATTAGGGATATCTTTTTCGAAAGAAACTGCTTTTCCCGAAGCCGCATAGGTGGCTTTATGATCTACCTTTCCCAAATTAAAATCGACCTCATAATTTGCGCCTTTCTTTTCCCAATCTACATCTGTTGCTTTTGGGTAAGCTTTATTAAATGCTGATTTAATAACTGATGGAACATCTTTTTGATCTATATCTTGAGCGCTACTACTGGCAATTCCTCCAACTAAAAGTAATGCTGCCAAAATTGTGCTTTTGTAATTCATAATAAAACAACAGCCATATCCATTAAATTGTTTCTAAACCACTAGAATGGTTTTTGAGCACACAAACCATGGGCGGAAATTTGTTTCCCAACAACAACAGATGACTCGTAGAAAAATGGTTTAACCACAGATGGACACTGATGAACACGGATTGAATCTGTGTTCATCCTTTTATCTGTGGTTAAATAAATAACAAGATGTGCAAAAACAAACACTGATTGATAGATTGCCATGGCAAACGAAGGTAGTCTCAACAGTTACGATTTTTTGGAGCGCAATACCTGTGCAAAACATTTAGCCTCTCCCGTTTTACGCTTATACGCTTCGCCGCCTCGTACCTCGTTGCTGCAGGGTACCGCTTCAACCGGGGCTAGATGGCCAAGACAGTATTCCATTTTTGAGGTTGCAGGTGCACCTACTCTGTTCCTAACACTAAATCGGATAGATTGCCACGGCTAATGAAAAATTAGCCTCGCAATGACGACTTATCGTTATAAAAAATGGTTTGTGAGGACACAAACCATGGCAAGGAAAAATTGTTTCTAAAAAAACAGATGGCTTGCAGTAAAAATATTTAACCACAGATAGACACCAATAAACACGGATTGAATCTGTGTGCATCCTTTTTATCTGTGGTTAATGAAATTTATTTTCCGTTCTGTTCAATATCTCTGTCCATTTCTACCAGATCAACATCACTCGGTTCAGAAAAATCGCCGATTAAATATTTGTTAAAATGATCAGCCAGTTTCCAGAAAGCATACTCCGTCATATCTCCAAAACCATGGCGCTGACCAGGAATAATCAGGAAATCGAAACGTTTACCGGCTTTCATTAGTGCATTGGCCACTCGGATAGAGTTTGCCGGATGGACATTATTATCTACATCGCCGTGCATCAATAACAAATGCCCTTTTAAGTTTTTGGCAAGATCAGGGTTTTTATCAATGCTGTATTTAAATGAAGTATCGCCTTTTAACGAAATGGTTTCTTTTACACCATGGTGTTTTTCGCTCCACCAGCGGTTGTAAATGCTGTTATCGTGGTTTCCTGCGTTCGAAACCGCAGCTTTAAAGAAATCGGGATAAACCAACATAGCAGCTGTTGACATAAAGCCACCGCCAGAGTGCCCCGTAATGCCCACTTTCGATTCGTCGATGTAAGAATATTTGGCTGCCAGTTGCTCAATAGCTGTTTTCTTATCTGCCAAACCGTAATCGCGCAGATTGCCATAACCATACGTATGGTACCATTTAGAACGCGAAGGGTTGCCTCCGCGGTTACCTACCGTAATTACGATATAACCAAATTGAGCTAAACGTTCGGTACGGTCCATGCTTTTGCTAAAAGCTTTGTTTACCGCTTCTGTTTGCGGGCCTGGGTACACATATTCGATAATCGGATACTTTTTATTCGGATCGAAATCGAAAGGTTTGTACATTACACCGTACAGATCGGTAATTCCATCATCTGCTTTTACTTTAAAAGGTTCAGGAAATTTGTAACCTGCTGTTATCAATAATGAAAGATCTGTAGTTTCAAGATCCATCACTTTTTTGCCAGATCCATCGTAAAGCGTGGCTTTTGGCGCTGTGTTTACCCTCGAATAATTATCAACAAAGAAAGTATTGTTATCATTCATATTCGCCACATGGTCAAAATCACCTGCATTTAACAGTTTCATGTTCGAACCGTCAAAATTGATGCTGTATAAATGTAAGTAGTAAGGATCTTCTTTACCTTCCCTGCCATTTGCCGTAAAATAAAGGATACGTTTCTTCTCGTCGATATTTACGATACTCTCGCAGTGGAAAGCACCTTTGGTAATCTGGTTTTTCAGCTTCCCATTTCCGTCAAAAAGATAAAAATGTGCCCAACCATCGCGCTCACTCCAATGAATCAGTTCGTTGCCATCATTTATCAAACCTGGGCGGTTGACTTCAACATAGGTATTAAAACGCTCGTCGATTAAAGGCGTAACTTTTCCGGTAGCAATATCAACCGTACCGATGTCGATACGTTTTAAATCGCGACTGGTGCGTGAAAAATAGAATCTGCTATCATTACCCAACCAAATAGACGGACGGAATTCGTTATCACGGTCTTTATTTAATGATGGTTTGCTCCAAACTGAAACACTTTGATCTTTAAATGCGGCAACACTTAGTTTCTTATAAGATTTTGCAGCAAAGTCGAACAGCAAAACTTCATCCTGAGGGGCTTCAGCCTCTCCCGGCATTTGATATTTATAGGTTTCTAAGGTCGGACGGCCAGGTGTAACACTATTAATTACCCAAAGATCTTTAACCTTACGCGAATCGGTTCTATCCAATACAAAATATTTCGAGTTCGGCGACCAAAGCACATAAGCACCACGGCGTTTTTTATTATTTTTTTCGTTCTCTACGTTATTCTCGCCATCGCCATCACTTCCGTAAGAATAGAATTTTACCCCATCTTTAGTGAGCTGATGTTCTACAATCGTGCTGTCATCTTCATTTTTAACTGCTTTTTTGTAGTTGTCTTTATCCATCCAATACAGGTTGTAATTACGGGAAAAGATAATGGCCGACGAATCGGGCGCTACTGATCCCCATGATGGTTTTGGCTTTGGCTTACTGAAGTTTGGCACCTCAGTTAATTTCGCGCTGGCCAGTTCGTATTTGAAAGAAAATATTTTCTTCTGCATAGAATCTGCAGCTTTTTTATCTTTTCTGTCTTTTTTCAGCTCATCGACAGTACTTTTGATTTCAAAAGAAATACTTTTTTCGTCAGCAGCAAATTTCAGATTTTCAAGCGGCAAATGTTCGGCATCGAATGGATCGCGAACAATCAGGGTAATATCTGCTGCCAGTTTAGCATTATCAAACATCAGCTTTTTGCTTTTCGATGCAGGATCTACAAGGTACCAGAATTTTCCTTTCGGACTTTCGAAAGTATACCAGAAACGGTTGCTCAACTTTAGCCAATGTGGATCTACAGTGGTAGAATAAACCATTTTTTTCAACTTATTTGGCGAAAAACGCGATGCAAGCTGATAATTTGCTTTAGGCGGTGACTGAATATTTTCGGTTAGGGTAAATGTTTTGTTTTGTGCAGCTACAGTTAAGGATAAAAACTGCGCACACAGCAGGAGTTTATAAAGTTTATTCATCAAAATTTGTTTGAGCCGCTAAATTATTTAATTAAAGCATATTAAGCAGGCTTAAATATGTAATAAAAGCGATAGTTAGCTCAATTTTATGCACCAGAAATTAATTATTAACACAATTTATTTTGATGGTTAAATAATTGACGGATTTTATAGTTTTGTAACTATATATCCTCACAATGAAATACAGCTTTTTAACCCTAATAACAGCCGGAGTAATCTTATTTGCCAGCTGCCAATCTAAATCTCAAACAGAAAATTCTGCCGCTAAAGATTCTACTGCACAAAACAGCGAAGCTGCAGCAAGCACCGGAACGCCAGTTGACGTTTCGAAAATAAAAGTTGCCGATGCCAAAACCATTTTAGCCCGGAAACAGGTTCCTATTTTATGTTATCACCAGGTAAGAAACTGGAAAGTAACCGATGGAAAAGTAGGTAAAGATTATATTGTAGAAATCCAAAATTTTAAAGACCAGATGAAAATGCTGGCCGATAGTGGCTACCATACCATTTTACCCGATCAGCTTTATGCCTACCTGAACACTGGTGCTGCCCTACCGAGCAAACCCATTATGCTAACTTTCGATGATACTGACCTGGATCAGTTTACCATTGTGCGCCCCACTTTAGATAAACTGGGCTATAAAGCTGTTTATTTCATCATGACCGTTTCGATCGGCAAAAAAGGCAAATTTGTAGATTACATGAGCAAAGAGCAGATTAAACAACTTGCTGACGAAGGAAATGTGATTGGCAGTCATACCTACGACCATAAAAATTTCAAAAAATATGCAGGTAAAGATTGGGAAGAGCAATTAGATAAACCAACCAAAAAACTGGAAGAAATTACAGGTAAAAAGATGACAGAATTTGCCTATCCTTTCGGTTTATGGAATGCAGAAGGTATTCCTGAGCTTAAAAAACGTGGTTTTAGAATGGCTTATCAATTATCAACCAAACGCGATGAAAAAGACCCATTGTTTACCATCCGCAGGATTATTGCCAGCGGTTACTGGTCGCCAAAAACATTAAGCAACAGCATTAAAAATAGCTTTTAAGCAAAATAACCCCGGCTTTTGCCGGGGACTTTCTTTTTAACGAGTTACTCCACAACATGAAAAAAATTGCAGTATTTATTTTATTGTTCTTTCAGATCATTAAGCTCCATGCACAAACACCACACTTGATCGGAAAAGTAGAAGTTGTAATGGCTACAGGCCAGATTACCTGCGATTTTATACTCAGCAATATCCCCAACCTGGCAAAAGACTATCAGATTGTGTTAAATAAGGGCTTTAACATTAAGGCTATAAAAGATTCTGCAAACCAAACCCTAAAATATTCTGGCTTTTATGGTGGTGCCATGCGTGGTGAGGGTTTAACTTACGTTCCGTTATATAAAGACAGTACACTGGTAAATCCTGGTAAACTACACATTACCTATACAGGAGCATTCCCAATTTATACGGATACACTAAACTTTATAGATTTTAAAGGATTGATTGCTTTTAATGGCAAAACCGTACGGGCTGCTGATCAATCTAAATGGTATCCTATTATTTACGACATCAAAAACGACAAGCTGATTGAACAGATGACCTTCGATATCCAAGTAACAGGTAAGGATGCTAAGATGATTTTTGTAAACGGCGACCTGCCTAAACCGGGCCCAATTGCCAGATTTAAATCGAATATCCCCATTGCGCCGATGCTTTTTGCCGGAGATTATAATGTACAAAAAACCAATGGTGCGCTATTTTTAAACACGCAAATGAATGATAAGCAGTTGAATGTTTTTGAACAGAATATTGCTGAAATGAAAGCCTATTATTATAAGGTTTTAAAAATCCCATACGAAACAAAAAATGTATTTATTGAGCATGCGCCGGTAGAAAAATTTAACAAAGGCAGAAGCTGGGGTTTTGTGGCTTTTCCAACCATTGCTTTTGCAGGCATTAAACTGGGCGATATGATTGATGAGGAACAACATAAACTTAAAAACCAGAACGATTACCCATTTATCGCACATGAAATTGGCCATTATTATTTCGGCAACGTATTACAACCCAACTCTACTTTGTTCTGGTTCTTTTTAGAATCTACTGCAGAGTATTTATCGGTAAAAGCAAGCGAAGAAAAATTCGGAAAAGCTTTCGGCACTAAATATTTTCAGGACAGGGCTAAACAACTGAAAGATTTTAAAGCCAAACCTTTAAATGCCATTAAAGAAATTAATGAGATCTCAGGTACCTACCGCTACACTTACGGTCCGTTTCTGCTCCGTGGCCTGGAGCAAATGATTGGTGAGCAACGTATATTTAAATTCTTAAACACCTGCTTAACTGCTAAAAATGAATTAACTGATTATAACTTCTTCAGAAAAAATGCTTTAAAATCGGGCATTACTCAAAAAGAATGGGATGCTTATGAAAAAGAGTTTATCCTTTCCGAAAACGCCGTTTCTTTGATTAAATAAATTAAAAACTTTGAATAAACATTTAAAATCCGCTACTCACATCCTTTTATCAATTTTATTTTTAGGATCATTTTCGCTGGCTTGTTCGAGCAATAAACCAAAAGAAAAAATTGTTGCAACCAGCACGATCAAAGAGATTAATATCGATTCGGCCAATACCAAACCTGCAGATAACAAAACCATTCTGGCCCGCAGAGAGGTGCCCGTTCTGTGTTACCACCAGATTAGAAACAACATTGCCAGTGACAGTAAAAGAGCGCACGACGATATTATTGCCCCTGACAAATTTAAAGGCCACATAAAAATGCTGGCCGATAGTGGTTACCATTCTATTCTACCCGATCAGCTATACAATTATCTGGTTTATGGTGCCAAGTTGCCCGAAAAACCAATCATGATTACTTTCGATGATACGGATGAAGATCAATTTACCATTGGGAATACAACATTGAAAAAATACGGCTTTAAAGGCGTTTATTTTATTATGACGGTATCGATCGGCAGAAAAGGGCGGATCAACTACATGACTAAAGAACAGATTAAACAGTTATCTGACGAAGGGAATACGATTGCCAGCCATACCTATGATCATAAAAACTTTGCGCAGTTTACCGACGAGGACTGGACAACCCAAATTGATGCACCAACTAAAAAACTGGAAGAGATTACGGGTAAAAAAGTAGCGTATTTCGCCTATCCTTACGGTGTTTTCAAAGCTTCAACCTTACACAAGCTAAAAGAACATGGCTTTAAAGCGGCATTTATACTTTCAACAGCACGGGATGAAAACTATCCACTTTACACCATCAGGCGAATAATTGATCCTGGAAGATATACCGCGAAAAATTTATATTACAGCATCAACAAGAGTTTTAATAAAACAAAATCATAGCAAAAAGGTTTAAAATATAGTGTGTTTAAATGTTGAAAGGTTAAGCACAACGTTTCAACATCCGAACTTTACAGCATTAAAACTTTATACCCTCCCTATGAAATATTATTTGCATTGTTTCCTTTTCGGATTACTCATTATATCTGCCTGTAACAACCCTAAAAATGGAGCCAATACCGCTGAAACTACAAGTGATAGTACGGCGAATGCAAAAACCGAACTTGCAGAAAGTTTTTACAAGCGGTTGGAAGGTACTATTGCAGGCAAAAAAGTAGTGATGCACTTGCAAAAGGTTGATGATGATGTAAGTGGTACTTATTACTATGATGGCTCGTGGCTTAACCTATCAACGGACACTTTAATCGGGAAAGATAGCATTATCCTCGCTGAATATAGTTTTTATGAATCATACTTCACACAGGATTTTAAATCGCCCCATTTAGCTTTAAAATGGAATGGAAGTGGCTTTAATGGCAATTGGGAAAGTGGCGATAAGACCAAAAAATACCCGATAGCTTTAACAGAAAAATATCCTGAGGGCAGTTATCCGTTCAGCGCCGGGATTTACAAAGACTCGGTTAAAGCATTTGCCAATCAGCCAAAATCGCCTGCGGCTGAAATCAGTTTTGAATACCTGGAAAGCAAAAATGATGATGAGTACGGCAATTGGTTAAACTCGGAACTTAAAAAAATTTCAGGGCTAAAGCCAAATATCGACCGCTCCATTGGCTTTAAAAACATAGCCACCGCTTATTTTAAAGATTATAAGATGCAGGTTGCCGAGCAACAAAAAAATGGCCACGACAATGATTTTCAGGCATGGATGAACTACACCAATAACAGCCAGCAATCTATCAATTACAATGATAATGGTTATGTAGTAATCGATTTCCTTGCTGACGCTTATACTGGTGGTGCACATGGCAATTACAGCAGCGTAATGTTTTGTTTAGATGTGAAAAACAAAAAACAAATGGTGCTTAGCGATATCATCAAAATAGATTCGAATACCTTACAAAGTATTTTAGAACGCAATCTTCGTAAAGAATATAACATTAAAGCCAAAGATGCACTTAGCACCGTACTATTTGATGACTTTATTAAACCGAACAAAAATTTTTATTTCAATGCGAATGGGATTGCTTTTATGTACAACCCCTATGAAGTAGCAAGTTATGCACAAGGGCAAATTGTAGTGTTTATTCCTTATTCGGATTTAAAGACTTATTTGGTACCGGCTTTTGCCCAAAGAATGAGTATTAAGTAGTTCTCCAGTTTACAATTGACAGTTCCTCAGATTTCAGTTGATTATTGGTTAATTGATTAACTGAAAACCGCCAACCGAAAACTTACGATCTGTGTTTATCATCTTAAATCAGCGGGAATAACTATAAATTGTCCCCGCAGATTACACAGATTACGCAGACTTTTAACTCAACTACCTGCTGCAAATTGTAAACTGCCAAACTGAAAACTTTATAATATCTCTTTTACGATATATTCTTTACCATTAAAATTAAAGCTTTCATTTATTGCTTTTCCGATCAAAAACCTTCCGATTGGCGAAGCCTGCGATACGGCAAAGAATTTTTGTCCATCGGTATTAAGTTCACCAGCGCTGATGCTGATATAAAAATTACCTTCTGAGGTTAAAACCAAACTTCCGTTTTTAACCAGGCGATCTGATTCTACATTTTCGATCTGTTGTAATGCAATTTTCTGTTGTCCGGCTTCGTACAGTAATTTACTGTTGCGGTCCATCTCCTGCTGCATCATTTCGCGCGTAGTTTCGTATTTATCGCCTGCACTACTTTTTGTATCATCGTTCGAAGCTTGCCTGGCTTGTTGCAGAGAATATTCAATATTTTCTATCCTATTTTGAATGAAAGTTAAGCAAAGCTGATAAAGTTTAGATTTTAATGCAGACATATAATAATGGGTAATAGAAAATGTAAACGGATGATATTAAATGGAAGACAGCCTATTTCCTTAAGGCAAAGGCTTGTTTTAAAATAGATTCGATTTTCTTTTTGGGGATATCTTCGAGGTGGTTGATCAATAAAATTTTCATTCTGGCTCTTTTCTCTTGCAGCAAATCTTCGTGTTCAATTTTATTTCCGTCAACCAAACCGATGTAAGGCTGATGGAGCTTTTTGTGTGTCCAAAGATAGCAGAACATTTTTCCTTTATGGTAATAAAAAGGCATTCCATACTTCCAATGCTCTGTAATATCAGCATAGCCCATTAAAAGCGACCTTAAATATTGAAGGCAACTTTTAATCGGTTCATCTTTTTGCTCGAAATAGTTATCAAGAGGATTTAACATACATTAAATAATGTGAATTTTTAGAAAGATCGTCATTTCGATCCCGAAAATTCGGGAAGAAATCTTTTAAAGTTAACCTATTGGTACTTTTGTTTAAAGATCTCTCCTCCTAAGGAGTTCCTTTGGAACATTCCGCTAAGCTCCAGTCGAGATGACGAAGACGCTTGACTAACCAATAGCCCGAAGTCTTTTGTCCTTAGTTTGAAGTCAATTAACCGATTAACAGTACCTACTAATGAACCATTGACTAATGAACCAATGAACTACCCCTCTATCCACCTCACTTTTTCTTCTATCGAAGTCCGGTTTGGCGCCCAGGGTTTTTCGTTGTGATAGCCCATGTAAAATAAGCCAATGCACTTTTCATTTTCACCCAGACTTAAGAAATCACCTAAATCATCAATTAAAGGTGGAGAGCTCCAATAGGCGCCTACCTGCAGGCTTTCGGCAGTTAAAGCCATATTTTGAACAGCACACGAAACGGCCGCCAGCTCTTCCCACTCCGGTATTTTACCACTCACCTGCATATTGATGGCAATGATGCAATCGGCCTGACTTGTTTTTTCGGCAAAGCTGTCGTATTTTTTCTGTAAAAACTGTTGCGGACTAACCAATTCCTTATATAATTTACCCAGTTCTTCTCCAAGTTTCGTTAATCCCGCTTTTCTGATCACGACAAAACGCCAGGGTTGGGTTAATTTGTGTGTTGGTGCATAATTGGCTGTTTCTAAAATCTGGTTGATTACTTCAACCGGAATTTCTTTTTTTATATAGCTTGCAGGGAAAATACTGCGACGTTCTTTTATAACTTTTGAAACAATATCATATGTTGTACTCATTTGGTAAAAATAGCTAAAAGCTGAAAGACTAAAGCTGAAAGAGAGAGAGAAATTCGACCTCTAATAAAAGATTTGACGCTATGCTAACTGAAAACCTCAAACTGTTAACTGCGAGCTGCCAACTGCTTCCTGATCTGTTTAACTTTCGCAAAAAAGCCAATACTTTCTTTGTCTACCAGGAAATCCATCGTCTGCAAAAGTTCTTCTCTTATCCAATTGTGTTTGGTATTTAAATTGGCCAAAATATTTAAACAATGTGACTTTACGGCTACAGGAATCTTCTCATCAATTAACCAGGCAAAAACAACTTCTACCAAATGATCGGTATCATAACCGGCAAGAATCTTCTTAATTTCTGGAGCGGCATTTTTCTTCGTCATAAAGGCCAGGATTTTAACATAATGCCTCAGTGCAGATAAATTGTTTTGTTGCGGAAATTTCTCCAAAAAATAAAGCGCATAGGGCAGAAATCTTTGCTGATGATTAGTAAATACATTTTCTAAGATCCATGCGGCCCTGAAACCGATCTGATCGTCATGGTAAAAACTTAAATCAATCAGATCTTTCACTGAAAAGGTATCTTCTGAGGCAATTGCGGCTAACTTTTTTACTTTACTTTTCTGAAGGGTTGTTTTTATGGTTTCGAGCAAGAGATCTTTTTGCATAAAACGAAAATATATTTTTTATTAGACAAAATCTCACATTTTTTTGAAACCAGAGAGGTTAGCAAACTAATTTGGGCGTTACCCAAGCTGCGCAAGGGTCGGGCTTTTTCAGGGCTCCGCTTCGCTACGGTACCGATGAAGGATCGCCACTGAACCCTTACAGTCCCTAACGCAAAACTCACTGCCTAAAAATAAATCGAGTTAATAAACCTCGTAGGTTAGGTTAAGAGACAATTGTTTTTAAGCTATAGTGTTAAGCCATTGACCAAAAAGCTTCTCCCCTTCGTAAAATAAACCCGGTAGTAGCGAACACGGAGTGCAACGTAGTAAAGCGGATAACGGGACTGTATGGGTCACAAAGTATCAGGCCCTTCATTTTCAAATTTTCGACCCCAGCCTTTCTACCCTCCCCTCCCGCCTTCAACTTTTTTTTCAGATATTAATCCCAAACCTTTCCTTCTTCTGCCTTTTTACCCTCAACCTTTTTGCGTATCTTTGCGGCTTATTTCAATTATAGCATGATTTCAGTTTCTAATTTATCGTTACGATACGGCAAACGCACATTATTTGAAGATGTTAACCTAAAATTTACCCAGGGCAACTGCTATGGCGTAATTGGGGCTAACGGCGCAGGTAAATCTACTTTTCTAAAAATTTTATCGGGAGAAGTTAACCAAACTTCTGGTAGTGTGGCTTTTACTCCAGGCGAAAGAATGGCGGTTTTAAAACAAAACCACTACGAATTTGATGAGTTTTCGGTATTAGAAACCGTAATGATTGGCCATAAGGAACTTTATGCCATCATGAAAGAGAAAGATGCCATTTATATGAAAGAAGATTTTTCGGAGAAAGATGGCGAACGTGCCGGAGAGCTTGAAAATCTTTTTGCCGAAATGGATGGCTGGAATATGGAAAGCAATGCTGCAACCATGTTGAGCAATTTGGGCATTACCGAAGATAACCACTATAAATTACTAAAAGAGCTAGACAATACGCAGAAAGTACGTGTGTTATTGGCACAGGCCTTATTTGGGAATCCCGATATTTTATTACTGGATGAGCCTACCAACGATTTGGATATCGAAACCATTGCCTGGTTAGAAAACTTTTTGGCCGATTACCAGAATATTGTATTGGTTGTATCGCACGACAGGCACTTTTTAGATGCAGTATGTACGCATATTGTAGATATCGATTTCGCTAAAATGAGCATTTACACCGGTAACTATACCTTCTGGTACGAATCTAGTCAGCTGGCATTAAAACAGCGTAGCGATCAGAACAAAAAAATGGAAGATAAGGTGAAAGAGCTACAGGAATTTATCCGCAGGTTTAGCGCAAATGCATCTAAATCAAAGCAGGCAACTTCTCGTAAGAAGGCTTTAGATAAGATTGATATCACCGAAATTAAAGCATCGAGCAGAAAATACCCAGCCATTATCTTCAATAATACTGGCCGTGAGGCTGGTGACCAGATTTTACAGGTAGAAAACCTGGGCAAAAATGGAAACGATGGTGTTTTGTTCGACAAAATTACTTTCATGGTAAATAAAGGTGATAAAATTGCTGTATTATCTCAGAATAGTTTAGCTACAGCAGCATTTTATGATGTGTTAACGGGCAGAGATACAGACCATAGAGGAGAATTTAAATGGGGTGTAACCATTAGCACTGCAGATATTCCTAACGACAACTCCGAGTATTTTGCCGGTAAAGATGAAAACCTGGTAGATTGGTTACGTGAGTACTCTGGTACCGATGCGGATGAGCAATTTGTACGCAGCTTTTTAGGCCGTATGTTATTCTCGGGCGAAGAGGTACTTAAAAACGTAAAAGTGCTTTCAGGGGGCGAAAAAATGCGTTGTATGTTCTCGAGGATGATGTTACAACAAGCCAACCTGTTAATGTTTGATGAGCCAACCAATCACCTGGATCTGGAATCTATTGAGGCACTGAACAATGGTATGAAAGATTTTAAAGGTGCAATATTATTTACCTCACGAGATCACCAGTTAACCGAAACAGTGGCTAACCGCATTATTGAAATTACGCCAAAAGGCACTATTGATAAGTTAATGACTTACGATGAATATATCAACAGCAGCGATGTTGCGAAACTAAGAGAAGAAATGTATTCTTAATTCTTCAATTAAAATATTGATTTAAAAGCCACATGCACTACATGTGGCTTTTTCTTTATAATAAATTGTATCTGTTGTAGCGTTTTCATCTCATTAATCGTTTTACAAGAAAAAAGCGTTAATGGCCATTAACCAATTTTGTTCAAAAAATTGATTTAAAACATTAAAATGAAAACGAATTTGAAAAATTTTAGCACTACAAAAATTATACTCTCTCTCTTAGCGATAGCTTTAACCATTACGGCTTGTAAAAAAGATTTTAATAACGACCCTATCGAAGCGGCCGGTATTGGCTTTGTTCATGCATCACCTGGAACAGGCGCGCTGGATTTTATCTTGGATAACCAAAAAATAAATAGCTTTACCTACACTAAAGATTTAGGATACTATGCCGCATATCCAGGAACAAGATTGGTGGGTGTTGCTAAAAAAGACTCTTTAAAATATTTAACCACAGCTCAAGCCATATTAAAAGAAGGATCATTCTATTCGGTTTTCGTAGTAGATACTTTAAAATCAACAAAACTTTTAATTCTTGAGGATGATTTAAAAGCACCTGAAACGGACAAGGCTAAAGTTCGTTTTGTAAACTTAAGTCCGGGTTCTGCCCCATTTGATTTAGCTATTGCAGGTACAGATGCACCTTTATTTACTGCAAAAGCATTTAAAGAGTTCACCACTTTCAGCAATATTGCACCGAACGACAGCTATACTTTCCAATTAAAGCAAAGCGGAACAGTTAAAGTGAGCTTACCGGCCGTTAAAATCGAAAAAGGTAAAATTTATACCATCTGGGCTAAAGGCTTATCGAGCAAAACCGATAGTACTGGAGTTGGCTTATCAGTGATGACAAATAAATAAAAATATTTCACTCTACCTGTGAAAACGAAAATTGACCCCACTCAAAAAGTTGGGTGGGGTTATTTTTCTTAAATTTGCAATAATTAATCATGATAAACCTTTAATAAATAGTCCTTTACAGGGGTGATAAAAAAAATACTCAGTTTTGAGGAAATTTTAAAAGGCTGTGTAAAAAACGACAATAGCTGTAAAGAAATGATGTATAAATCATTTTATGGCTATTTAATGGGCATTATTTTAAGGTATACAAAGAACCCTTCCGACAGTGAAGAGCTTGTAAATGATAGTTTTATCAAGATTTTTAAGCATGTTGGCGGTTTCAAAGCACCAAAAAATCCGGAAGAATTACAGCGATCGTTTAAAGGCTGGATTGCCCAGATTGCTTCGCGGACGGCAATAGACAAGATACGAAGTTCGAAAGTTCAGTTTTATGTTGATGATTTAGCTGAAAGTGAACATCCGGTTACCCAGGTTTCGGTCGCTTCGGAACTACACGTTAATGATATTTTGAATTTACTAAATCACTTACCAGATACGCAGAGACTGGTATTTAACTTATATGAAATTGAGGGCTTTGCCCACGATGAAATTTCGAAGATGTTAAACATTCCTGAAAGTTCCAGTCGTGTTTACCTTACACGTTCTAAGAGTAAGTTACGTACCCTTTACCTAAATACCATGGTTAATTCATACGAAAAAAATGGATAAGGAATTAATTGAGCATATTACCGCGCAACTCCAAAACCATGAGGAAACATACCCTGATGGTGCTTGGGAGCGCTTTTCGGAGAAAAAAAATAAGAGACGAGGCATCGCTTTTTGGCCTTTGTGGGCTGCTGCTGCCTTAATTTTGGTCTTAGGAGGTGTATTTTTTGCGCAAAACAATATAGATCAGAAAAAAGATATTGCAATAACTAAACCTAAAGCTCAGCAAAATGCTACAGCCGATCGGAAATCAAATAACAATATTAAAACTAAAATCGATTCTACTTCATTAAATAACGATACAAGCCCTATAAATAAGCTGGCGGCCAATCGTCCAGCCAAAATTACAGGAAGCACAAAACCATTATTAACAGAGCAGACCGGTTATTCGCTTATTAATACATCAGCGCAATTGGCTCCTGTAAACAATAACCTTTTAGATAACAAGCTTGCGGGTGCTAATCTTTCAAACCTGAAAACAAAACAGTTTGATATTTTAACGAAAAAGAAAAAACCTCAACCCATTGCGCAAACAAGTTTTGAAAAACTGCTTGCCCAGGATAGCTATGCGAATCAACAAAAATCGCCATCAAAAACAAGCGAAAATTCTAAATGGCAGCCTGATGTGTATATTGCGCCAGCAATGGGTAACGATAATAAAGTAACCATGAACTATGGCTTTTCTTTATCTTATGCTATTGCCAATAAATTATCAATAAGTTCTGGCGTTTCGTATGCTTCTATTAGCACTACCGAATCGTTAAATGCTTCTGCACCACAAACCTTATCAGGCAAAAACCTCGAGTCGGTTGATGCTAAAGTGCGTGGAATTAACGTTCCTTTAGAATTAAAATACAACATAAGTGATAAACTGTACACCAATATAGGGGTTTCTGCACTGGCTGTTTTAAAAAACTCACAACAGAACAACTATATTGTAAACCAGGTACAGAATTTTTCTTTGACAACAGCAAATGGTTATGCCGATTCGAAGACATTGATTGTGAAAGAAAAAACTACTGAGCCACAGCCCGAAGCCAATATAGATCCTGATAAATACATCGGATTCTACAATTTTTCTTTAGGTTATAAACAAAAGATATCCAAAAAGAACAATATTGCCATCGAGCCTTTTTTAAGGTTGCCGATGAAAACTTTCTCTAAAGAAAACCTTAACCTCACCAATGGCGGACTGCGTTTGAAGATTGATTTTTAGAAAAAAAACTAAGATATTTAGTATATTTGGTTAAATACCTAATATGAAGAATATCAAGCCATATCCTACTGAAGAGGAGCAACCTCCGATTAAAACCCTTAACGAGGTCGATTTTTCTGCAACTTACAGTTATGCAGATTATATGCGCTTCGAATTTGAAGAGCGCTTAGAACTTATCAAAGGGTACATTTTCAAGATGAGCCCTGCTCCTTCGCGAATTCACCAAGGTATTTTAGCCAACATTTTTGTCCCCATATACAATATACTCAAAGGGAAACCGTGTCATGTTTACTGCGCCCCTTTTGATGTACGTTTAGCTAAGAAAACTCAAGATGACAAAGAAGTTTTCACCGTAGTGCAACCCGATATTGCTGTAATCTGCGACCAATCTAAACTGGATAAACGTGGATGTATTGGCGCACCAGATATTGTTGTCGAAATTTTATCACCAGGTAATAATAAAAAGGAATTGATCAACAAATATGAGGTTTATGAGGAAGCAGGTGTTAAAGAATACTGGATTGTAAGTCCTTCTGAAAAAACATTTTTCAGATATATCCTTGATGGCAAAGGCAAGTTTCAGCCAACAAAACTACTCACCGAAGGCGAAGAGGTAACTACAACGATCATACCAGGCTTTAAGCTTGTTCTTGAAGAGGTATTTAAAGACTAGGATAAATTCTATGAAAAATATTAAACCATATCCTACTGAAGAGGAGCAACCTCCAATTAAAACCCTTAATGAGGTCGATTTTTCTGCAACTTACAGTTATGCAGATTATATGCGCTTCGAATTTGAAGAGCGCTTAGAAATTATCAAAGGTTACATTTTCAAGATGAGCCCTGCTCCTTCCAGGATTCATCAAAAAATATCGGGAAGAATTTCCAACCCCCTCTATAATGCATTAAATGGTAAAAAATGTGAAGTATATACCGCTCCTTTTGATGTTCGTTTAGCTAAGAAAACTCAAGATGATAAAGAGGTTTTCACCGTAGTGCAACCGGATATCGTGGTAGTTTGCGATCAGACTAAGCTTGATAGACGTGGATGTATTGGCGCACCAGATATTGTTGTCGAGATTTTATCGCCTGGCAATAATAAAAAAGAGCTGATCAATAAATATGAAGTTTATGAAGAAGCAGGTGTTAAAGAATACTGGATTGTAAGTCCTTCTGAAAAAACATTTTTCAGATATATCCTTGATGATAATGGCAAGTTTCAACCAACAAAACTGCTCACTGAGGGTGAAGAGGTAACTACAACGATCATACCAGGTTTTAAACTCATTTTAGATGAGGTTTTTCAAGATTAAACATGGATATTAACGAAAGAAGTCAAGTTTTATAGCAACTTTGCCATTTAAAACTTGACTTCTTTGAAATCTTTTATATATAACTAGTGACCTGAATGACCGTCAGCTCCGTGAGCATGACCATGAGCCAATTCATCTTGAGTAGCTTCACGTACATTTAAAATCACACCGCTAAACACTAAATTTTTACCAGCCATTGGGTGGTTTAAATCTACTGAAATGGTTTCGTCGTGAACAGCAGTAACACCTGCTCTAAACTGATTACCATTGTTATCTTGTAAAGGAATCACATCGCCTACATTTGGTAATTCGCCACCAGCTTCAGTAAACATGGTTTTTGGAAGATCGGCGAAAGCACCTGGATCGATATCACCGTAACCATCTGCTGCAGATAGCTCGAAGCCATATTCATCACCAGTTTTTAAACCGGTTAAATGTTCTTCAAATTTAGGCAACATCATGCCAACGCCATATAAAAATACTAAAGGATTTTGTTCGTCAGCTTTTTCTACAAAAACTTGTTGTCCTTCTTCGTTAGTAGTATGCAATTCGTAAGTTAACGCTACTACAGAGTTTGGTGAAATATTCATTTAAATTAATTTATTGTAAATACTCTAATGCGTCCTCAACAGTGTTAACCGGCAACTGGCATACTTTATTTCGGCAAATATCTTTTAACTTGATTTTACGTCCGTAGCGCAAAGATAACCTAATTATTAGTTTAACAAAAAAAGTGTTTAATTGTTGTCTGATAGATATAAAAATTAGTACTAGTGCGAATAATAGTACCAATCTTTTCTACATTACATTAGGCACTCATCTGCAAAACTGTAGTAGTTATGCTTGGTAATAATCAGATGATCACAGACTTCAATATCCAGTAATTTACCTCCTTCTTTTAATTTCTCTGTCAACCTTTTATCAGCATCACTAGGACTTAAATTACCACTTGGGTGATTATGTGTCAATATTAATTTACTGCTATTGGTCTTTAAAGCTACTGAAAATATGATCTTCGGATCTGCTAGCGTTCCCTGCACTCCACCAATTGAAATATCAACAATTCCTAACACTCTGTTACTGGTATTGAGTAGAATTACTTTGAACTCTTCAAGTAACTCGATTCTTCCTAATTGCCAATGTTGCATTAGGATTCTATAGGCATCTTGAGAACTATTAATTTTTGGTCGTTCTGTGATGTTGTAGTTTGATTTGTAGCTTACTTCGACTTCAGCCACTTTGAATGGGTTTTGTTCTTGTACCATAAGATTTGAATTAATTATGGTACGATGGCAAGCTTTAAGATCAACTAAGCAAAGGAGGAACGGAATAAATAGGCTGTGCGGTCGACACTTGAGGGTTTATGCCGTAGATCCTTTTAGCATGTTGAGATTACAAGGTTAAATTTGTTTAAATGATTAATAAATAATTTCAACCCACGATTATTCACACTCTAGATAGTCTCCAGAGGATGAAGCAGTAGTTTAAGCATTAGCTTTAAAGGTTGATGTTTTATAAAGTGGATATAGACACAGGAATCTGATATAAAATTATTTAGCCATGGATTTTATATTTTGGAGATTAGTAAACTAAAATCTTCTTCTTCGACGAAATTTGTATCCCCTAAAAAGATGCAATGGTGCTGAAGAAGATATAACTCTATTCGACATACGAAGTTTTGCTTGCAGCTGCTCAGTACGTTCATTTTCAGCTTGGATTTTCAGCTCTTGGATAATTTTTTGCATCTTAATAGTCCATTCCCCATTTATTGTTGATTTTATAAAAGCTTTTCTTGAAATTTCAGCAACCATAGCGTATTTGCTAATTTGCGGAAATAAGCAATAAAGGTTATTTCTAATATTGTCTTCATCCTCCAATTTCCTATCACCTGGGGGTTCCGCTAAAAGTGGCCACTGGTTTTCATCCATCGTGGCCATCTTTTTCGGCCTATATTGTTCACTAGATTTCGCTTGAAAGTGGCCACTCGGCTCATTTTAAGCGGTTTTAAGCTTCTGAAAAGCGGGGGTGGATTCAATGATTGTTTCGCCTAGAGAAATCGAAACGGAGATGTTCTAATAGCCTTAAAATCAAAAATTATATTTCTTATTCTAATGTGTTTTTAAAAGCGGGTTGATTTGCTGTAAATCTTGTTCTGGAAGGCCGTTTTTGTTGCAAAACCATCTTCTGTGGAGGATTGGTTGATCAAATGCAGGAAAGATAGATTGGAAAATGAAGGGAAGGAATCTGGGAGGATTTAATATATTTGGCTCAGTCTTTACGATTCCATCAAGACCGGATGGTAAAAAGCGGGGTGTACAGTTTGGAATGAAAACTGGTGCACACTTTTAGCGAAATCCCCAATCTTTGCTTTATGCAAATGGGAAACTGTTTGTTTTATTCTTTGACATATTGAAAGTAAAATATGGTTGAACAGAGCCACAGTTTAAATTAAAAATTAATTTGATGCGTCTCACTTATTAAATAGCTGTTATTAGTGAGGCTTAAGACATCGAATATTTAATATTATTATTAAAATGGCAAAGCGCATTTTATCAACAGGTAGTTCAGCAACTGCCGTAAGCACGTCCTTGAGTGAGTTATCATTCGGACAAAAATCAAGGTTTAATTATCTTTCTTCAATATTTGAAGATGAAACTACAGTGATCAACATTGTTAAGCATATTGAGCCACGCGGTCAAAATAATTGGGCTCAATTAAATGAAAAACTGCACAGAATTGCAAATGCAGATTCTCAAGGCAGGGTCTACCATAATGCTATAAATCAAGCTTTTGAGATTGATGAGGAATATACTTCCGATGATATCATTAAAATAATTGGAGATATCCGTAGGCGTCTAAATATGCCAACTCATATTGGGAGGTTAAAACGATATTGTGAAGATGATTTCTTTACTGTATTTATGATTCACGATGTAGTAACCACTACTTCAATTGGAAAAAAGCGAGCATCAAGATCTGATGTTATAGCATTTAAACCAATTATTAGCTTAATGCAAGCTTATTAGATAACTTACTTTCAATATGTTTTAGAATATCAAAACCCACTTCTCGTGGGCTTTGATATTATTGCTGTGTTGCTATTATTCTGTTGGTAGTTATCCAATTGATATCGTTGTCTGGAAATTCTTGATTAATAATGTCTGCTACTTGCTGTAATGTAGCTTTTGTAGCCCAACTCTTCTCTGACAACTGGTTAATCCATTCAGAATCACCGTCGCTCATTTTATCCGCTAATAGGTCATGACGGATGGAATAAAAATCTTCCCCATTTTCGTCGTAAAAAACTAATGAGCCATCCTCTAATTTAATTTCTGCTACTTCCATTTAAATATTTGATATTTTAAGACGGAATAGCTTTATTGCCACTCCGCCTTAAATATAATAAAGTATTATAAAGTTGAGGTACTTGAATAGCAACAAACATTAGTTTATCTATTTTATCGCATTTAATTCCTCGACAGTAATTGGTCGGCTGATATTATCGCTTCTATCATATATTTGGGTAGTAGTAACTTTGCTATGTCCCGCCCTCTTTTGAACTTCGTAAACGCTATTAACTTTTAAAGCCTTTGTAATGCTTGTATGCTTGAAATCGTATATTAAAATATGAGCAAATTGTGGATAATCCTCTTTAAATGGCAGTAGAATACGCTCTCTAAACATTGTCTGAGCAAATATCTTTCTCTGTTTAGTTTGATTGTAAAATCCAACAATGTAATCTTCACTTTCGATCGATCTTTCAGCTTTTATGGTATTCTCGTAAATCTTTTGGATTAACTCCTTAACGACTTCGCTTATAATAATCTTTCTCCATTTCCTACCTTTAGCATCAAATACTGTTATGGTTCTATTAGGTAGGTCAACATGTTTTACATTAATGTTTAACACCTGTATTGGTCTCAATGTATTTTCTGCTACAAGCCGAGCCATTAAATGCAATCTCAAATACCTTTCACTGCTCTTTACAACTTCAAAGAATTCAACAAATAACGATTGTTTAATCTCATTAAATTTTGGTTGCTGTTGGGTGATATCAAGTTTCTTTAACTTGCTGGCGTGATTAGTAATGGGTAATTCCATTATTTGGCTTAACCATATATAAAACCCTTTCACATAAACCATTTGTAGATTAATGGTACTATTGCCCAGCCCCCATTTCTTTAGGTAACTACGATAGTCAATCCAGACAGTGGTATTTAAATCAGAAAGTAAAAGGTTAGCGAAATTCTTATTAATAAACGTGGTTACTTTCTTATCTCTTTCAGTATAATTATAAATATCCTTGATCTCCCCTATTTCGTGGCGCTTTGTATGATACTCGAAGAACTTATTTAGAGCATCAATAACCTTGGTTTGGATGGTTATGGTGGAATCTGAAAATGATTCCTCAACCCTTATAGGTTTGACTAACTCGTTTATTTTAAACTCGAACAGATTGCGGAGCAGTAATAGTTTCTTATTGACAGATTTAAATTCTTTTACTTGTTCTAAGTATTTATTATAAATCGTCTTTACACCCTCTTTAACTTTAGATTGTTTACCATTATAAAAGTATTCAATGCAATAGAGTGGATATTTGTCGGTATTAGAATTGTGAGGGGTTACTAAAATAAATCTGACGCCATTAATGATGGCTAATTCAGTTCTTATTGATTTCATTTGATTATGGTTTAAGTTCGTGATAAGTAGTACTAAACTAGTACGAACGTAAAATCAAATAGTACGAATAAGACCATGAAATAAAGCTTACAACAGCTTAAATAAACAGCTGATTTACAGCATATTCATTTAAATTAATTTATTGTAAATACTCTAATGCGTCCTCAACAGTGTTAACCGGTAACTGGCATACTTTATTTCGGCAAATATAAACTTTTGTTTCATTGCTTTGCTTACCTTTTAACAGCGGCAGGTTACTTTTTGTTCCGCCCAATGTAATTTTGTTCGGAATATAATGTCCGCTTAATGCCAACTTAATACTATCGGTTTCTAAACCGGTAATGGCAATTTCGTTTATACCGTAAATTTCATTTAATAGTTGAATAGCCCAGTTTGAGTAGGCAGAGCCGTAACTTTTGATCTTCGGCTGAACCGCAGCAAGCATTTCTGCCGCTTTTTCGGAGTATTGTTCAATATCGAAAAGCAAACCCAACTTTTTTAAATTCTGCGCCATTGTAGAATTTGAAGCGGGAATCACATTATCCATTACTTCGTGTTTACGGGCAATTAAATCTTCACTTTCAGCTGAGGTATAAAAGAACATCGGCGAATCTGTATCCGTAAAATTAGCAATTACATAATCGGTCAATGATTTTGCCTCTTCTAACCATTTTTCATCAAAATCAGCTTCGTATAAGGCAATCAGTGCTTCAATAAAAAAGGCATAATCATCTAAGAAGCCCGTAATAGAAGCCTTTCCGTTTTTATAATTACGGTATAAGCCACCATTTTCTGATTTTAAGTGGCTTAGGATAAAACTGGCCGCAGCTGATGCTTTTTCGTAATATGGCTCATGACTCAGTACCTCTGCGGCATCAGCCAAAGCTTTAATCATCATACCATTCCAGGCGGTTAAACACTTATCATCCAAGCCTGGTCGGATTCTTTTGCTACGCACAGCCATTAATTTTGTTTTGGCTGAATTTACTTTGTCATAAAGCTGTTCTGCATCAACATCAAATTTTGCAAGCAGATCGTCATCGCTGATGGTTTTGCGCAAAATATTGGTTTGCTCTTCTTCCCAGTTACCTTCTTCGGTAATGTTGTAGTAAGCGCCGATTAATTTGGCATCTTCTCCTAAAACCTGATCGAATTCTGCTTTATCCCAGATGTAAAACTTGCCTTCTACCCCTTCGCTATCTGCATCTAAGGCCGAATAAAACAATCCATCTGCTGAAGTCATCTCTTCAAAAACCCAATTTATGGTTTCAACTACTGTTTGTTTAAACGAATAGAACTTGGTGCACTGATAAGCTTCAGCGTATAAACTGATGAGTTGAGCATTATCGTAAAGCATTTTTTCGAAATGCGGAACATGCCATTTATCATCAACGGAATAACGGGCGAAACCTCCGCCAATCTGGTCATAAATACCGCCTCTGCTCATTTCTTCGAGCGTATGGCAAACCGCTGTAAAAACAGATTCATCATCTTTTAAAAAGCCATACCGCAATAAAAACACCCAATTATTGGGTAAAGGAAATTTTGGAGCGCGGTTGTATCCCCCGTAACCGATATCGAAATGGCGTTTCCAGGGTTCAATGATTTGGGTAAGGTGTTCGTTTGTATATTCTTCTTTTTCGGGCGCTGGGATTATCTTTTCGCTGTCTTTAATGCCCGAGGTTAACCGCTCTGCATATTGGATAGCCTTATCGGGTTCATTTGTCCAAAGTGTGGCAACATTTTCCAGAATATTGATCCAATCGTTTTTCCTGAAATAGGTTCCGCCATAAATTGGACGCTGATCTGGCAAACAGATACAGTTTAAAGGCCAGCCACCGCTTCCTGTCATGAGCTGGATGGCATACATATAAATCTGATCAATATCTGGGCGCTCCTCACGATCTACCTTAATGCAGATAAAATGACGGTTCATCACCTCGGCCACTTCATGATTCTCGAAACTTTCGCGTTCCATTACATGGCACCAATGACAGGCCGAATAGCCAAT
Organism: Pedobacter sp. Bi27; assembly: GCF_918698255.1. Lineage (NCBI taxonomy): Bacteria > Pseudomonadati > Bacteroidota > Sphingobacteriia > Sphingobacteriales > Sphingobacteriaceae > Pedobacter > Pedobacter sp. Bi27. Next base: position 359,633 of record NZ_CAKKMW010000006.1, on the reverse strand, counting down.
GCTCACCAAAATGAGTTTATTTTCCGTTTTTGCCTTTTCTAACGCTTCTGCGCCCCACTCATACCAATTAACAGGATTATGGGCATGCTGCAACAGATATGGAGATGAGGCGTGGATTAGGTTATTGGTATCAGACATGGCAGCTAATGTAAAATGTAAGTGGGAAAAAGGAATTTTAATTTGAGGCGTAAATCTATTAATAATCTACAAACCTGTTTCGATTTAGTTTTTGTTTTTATACTTTAGTTGGAAATCTAGGCTTACAACAAATGAAAATCACCCATACCGAAATATACCGCTTTAGCATCCCAATGGAACCTTTTGTTATTGCAACCGGAACCATGCATTTTGCCCAGAATGTATTAGTGAGGATTTTTACCGATACAGGCATTCATGGAATTGGAGAATGTTCTGCTTTCCCAATGATTGTGGGTGAAACGCAGGAAACCTGCATTGCGATGGCCAAAGACTTCGCCGCCATTTTAAAAGGGAAAGACCCCTTAGAAATTCCGGAGCGGATGAATGATTTATTGGGTTATGCCGATCATAACAATACCATTAAAAGTGCTTTCGATATGGCATTATTTGATATTGCGGCCAAAAATGCAAAATTACCATTGTATAAATTTCTTGGTGGAACCAAACGCACCATAGAAACTGATATGACCATTGGTATCGACACACCGGCGGGAATGGCAGTAACAGCGTTGAAATATAAAAGCCAAGGCTGCCGCATCCTAAAGATTAAACTGGGCAAAAAAGTACATGATGATATAGAAAGGGTAAAACATATCCGCGAAGCAGTAGGCGAAGATTTAATTTTACGACTGGATGCCAATCAAGGCTGGAGTTTTGATGACGCTTTATTTGCTTTAGGTGAGCTAGAAAAATACAATATTGAGTTTTGCGAACAACCTATGCGCACCTGGTATGATGATAAACTGCCTGAATTAAATGTAAATTCTCCGATTAAGCTCATGGCCGACGAAAGCTGTTACAACCATCACGATGCCCGTAAATTGATCAATAGCCAGTCTACAACTTATTTAAACATTAAATTTTCGAAATCCGGAGGCATTTTAGAAGCGCAAAAAATCCATGAGGAAGCCTTACAACGCGGCGTAAAATGTATGATTGGAAGTATGCTCGAAACCAGGATTGCTTTAAGCGCCAATTTACATTTTGCATTGGCCAGCCCAAATGTGGAGTTTTTTGATTTAGATACTGCCTTGCTGGGCCATTTGGTCGATCCTGTGGTTGGTGGCCTCACTTATAATGGATACTTCCTTGATGTGCCCGAAGAAATTGGCATTGGTGCTGAAGCTGATGAATTTTTCTTGGCGGAATGTGAAAGTTGGACTATTTAGTTGAGTTGTTCATTAGTCAATAGTTTCATTGGTTTCTAGCGAGCCTACTAGTGTAGCCCATTGGCTTTCCAGTATGATGTAAATGACCTAGAACAACTATTTAAACTATTAAAGGATTGTAAAATCATATATAATAGATCCTGAAACAAGTTCAGGATGACGACGCGCAAGTATATGACTAATGTACTGATGACCAGTGAACCAATGACTAATGAACTACTAACCTATCTAACGCTAAACTATCTCCATTAAAAGCATTGAAATCAACCACATGGCCGATGCCGTTAATTTTGGCTTTATCAGAGTGCTGCCAAAATTTCCAACGGCTTTTATCCATCCTTAGTTTTGGTTGATAATAATGGGCAATCCACAAGGGGTAATCATCAAAATGATCAACTAAATAATCCTCATAAAATTTAAGCCCGGTATAAACAATCGGCCTAACTTTGGTTTTCATTTCTACATAATTGAGAAAATCAGACAGTTCTGCCCTCATTTTCAAAGGAGAAACGCCATCCAGGGATTCAATATCCACAACTGGTGGTAAATCCCCTTTCTCGATTTTCACCACCTGTAAGAAAAATTTAGCCTGTGTTCTACCATCCTTTTTCGGTCTGAAAAAATGATATGCTCCACAAATAATTCCCGCTTTTGGGGCTTCGCGCCAATTGCGCTGAAAATAGGGATCAACCAACATTAATCCCTCTGTAGCTTTGATAAAGGCAAAACGGATACTAACCTCATCTTCTTTCATTTCCTTTACTTTTTGCCAGTTTATTTTACCCTGATAGTAGGAAACGTCGATACCATGAACGGTATATTTTTTTGGGATTTTGATATTAAAACTTTCGTAAGTTCTGTAATTTGGGTCTTGCCCCCAATCTTTAACCCAGCGCCAGGTAGACACAAAACTTCTTAAAACATAGCCATAGTAAAATGGAGAGAGTAAAATCAACAATAAACCTGCAATAACCAGTTTAAGTTGAACGGAAATACCACCTTTCTTTTTTTTGCCTGTTGCAGGTTTTCTTGCTACAGGTTTCTTAACGGCAGGTTTTCTGGCAACAGGGAGCTTGTTTATTGGGGTTCTTTTCTCTGGCGGCATTTGATCGGTTTCCGGATGCAAATTTGTGAAAAATTATGGGATATTTTTGCTCATCTTTTTAAATCTAAAAAGCGGATATTGAATTCAGATGATTAATTAATATCTGGCTTTTGCTATTTTTACCTCATCTAAATACAACATGTTCAAACTTATTTTCAACACCTATAAAACATCATTCAGCGGATTAAGCAGAGAAACCTGGTTATTGAGCATTGTAATGATGTTTAACAGATGTGGAAGCATGGCTGTTCCATTTATGGGCTTGTACGTTACCCAAAGTTTACACCGCTCGGAAATGGACGCGGGTTTAATCATCACTTTATTTGGTGTGGGTTCGATTCTGGGTTCGGCAACAGGAGGAAAATTGACCGATATGATTGGTTTCCGCCCGGTACAGATCCTTTCGTCGATAGTAGGTGGTTTACTTTTCATCCTCTTTTCTACCATTACTCACTTTTATAGTTTATGCATTTTAACTGTTGTCATCAGCTTTTTTTCTGAGGCATTCCGCCCTGCAAATTTCACGGCTGTTGCACACTACGCTGCAGAAGGCACTATAACAAGATCGTACTCTTTAAACAGACTCGCAGTAAATATCGGTTGGTCGGTAGGCATTAGTTTGGCAGGAATTATTGCTTCAATTAATTATAAGCTTTTGTTTATTGTTGAAGGTGGGGTAAGCATTATTGTTGGTTTATTAATCCTGTCGTTTTTACCGCAAGTGAAAGATTTTATTAAAAAGGCTAAAGAAAACGCCAGCAACATGATCATTCTGAAACCATGGGAAGATATTTTCTATGTAAAGTTCATTCTGCTTACCACTGTTTTTATTACCTGCGCTTTTTTAATGTTTAGGGTTGTTCCGGTATTTTTTAAGGAACAATGGCATATTGATGAGTTTCAAATCGGTATTATTATTGGCATAAACGGAGCAGTAATTGCGCTATTCGAAATGATTATGATCAACAAGATTGAAGCAAAAAGATCACCCATGTTTTTTATTATCGTTGGTGCGGTTCTATTTGCAGTTTCGTATATTATATTAAGTGCGCCGGTTAGTTTTCATATTGCTGCAGCAATACTTACCATTGTCGTTTTTACCTGTGGAGAGATGCTCACGTTACCTTTTATCAATACAATCGTAATTAGCAGAAGTAACGAACATAACAGGGGCTTATATGCAGCCGGTTATACCTTGAGCTGGTCGTGTGCTCAGGTTTTCGGCCCATATTTTGGCTTCTTGATCGCCAAAAATTTCGGTTATAACTGGCTTTGGATAGGGCTTGCGGCTATGCTATTACTATGCACCTGGGGTTTTAATACACTTAATAAAAAGCAGGCAAAAACTGTTTTACAAAAAACTGAAGCGTAGCTGGAAATTGAATAAAACCTCCAGCTGAACAGCAACTATTTAACTTTCTGGGCTTTTACCCCTTCATTTGTAATTTTTACGGGAAGAATATTACCATCTGCATCAAACTTCATTTCATCAATACAGGTAACCCGATGATTGCCATCAGTTTCGGTTAAGGGGCGACGGTGGTAAACAATATAATATTGTCCTTTTTTCTCGTTAATAATTACAGAGTGATGGCCTGCACCGGTAGCAATAGCCGCATCTTGCTTTAATATTTTGCCAATCCGCTTAAACGGACCGAATGGCGAATCGCCAACGGCATAAGCTACTGAGTAATCGGGACCAGTCCAGCCGCCTTCGCTCCACATGAAATAATATTTACCGTTTCTGATGAACATATATGGGCCTTCTACATAATTATCAGGTGTAATTTCTTTAAAAGTTGTACCATCTTCAAATGGCAAAAAGCCGGTAAAATCTTTATTCAACTTTGCAATATTGCAGTGTTTCCAGCCACCATAAATTAAATAATACTGGCCGTCTTTATCTTTAAACACAAACTGATCAATAGGTTGCGCTCCATTATGGAATTTATCTACCAAAGGTTTCCCTAAATGGTCTTTATATGGTCCCTCTGGTTTATCGGCAACGGCTACGCCAATTCCACCAATTTCTTTATCGCTTTGAATATCGTTAGCACCAAAAAACAGGTAATACTTTTTGTCTTTTTGAACAATTGCCGGTGCCCACATGGCTTTGTTGGCCCATTTTACAGCAGCAGTATCTAAAATATGCGGATGTTTTTTCCATTTCACCAAATCATCTGATGAAAAGGCATCTAAAAAAACCTGTTCTTTATACCTGGCCGAGTAAGTGGGATAAACCCAATACTTATTGTTAAAAATAGCAGCATCAGGGTCTGCATACCAACCTTGAAATATTGGATTTCCAGACTGGTTAATCGTTTTAGTATCTTGAGCTAAAGAAGTAAGTCCAGATAAAAGTAAAAGAGATGAGAATAGATATTTCATGGCAGCAATTTAGAAAAAAATAGCTATTAAAAAAATTTAGGTTATTCTATTGTCTTCGACTCCGCTCAGACTGACAATAGAAGTTAAATTGACTTAGTTGTTTTGGAAAGCAAAATCCCAAGCTAGTTGGTTAAACCTGCCCTGCCCTCCGTTTCAAATCCTCGGCCTCATGCTTTGGCCTGTGGGTTTTACACTACGGTCAGGTTTAGCTTGCAGGGCTACCATTACTATTCAGGGCTGCAGGACGCATAATAGCACATTGCATGAACAGGTTTGCTTCGAAGAACCGACAGCTGTTAAATAAACCCGACAGTAGCGGGCATCCCGATTTTTTCATCGGGATAAAGCGAATGGCGGGACTACAGCACCTATGAAAAACCAACCGTTCATTTACAAAGAATCAATATTCGCTCTCAAAAAAAATCCCTGCTTATATTAAATAGGCAGGGATGGTCTTCGACTCCGCTCAGACTGACAAATATAATATTGTTCAGCCTGAATGCGCGGTTAAGCTTATTTGCTCAGCTCTGCGAAATATTTATGGAATAACGGCAAAGTTTCTATTCCTTTATAATAATTGTAGATATCATATTTCTCATTTGGCGAGTGTAAAGCATCACTATCTAAACCGAAGCCAAAAAGCACCGATTTAATACCCAATGCATCTTCAAACAAGGCCACAATAGGGATACTGCCTCCGCCGCGTGTTGGAATAGCTTTTTTACCAAAACTATCTTCAATTGCTTTTTCGGCTGCCTGGTAAGCAATACTATCAGTTGGGGTTACTACTGGTTCGCCGCCATGATGAGGCGTAACTTTTACCTTTACATTTTTAGGCGCAATGCTTTCAAAGTGTTTGGTAAAAATCTCTGCAATTTCTTCTGAGCTCTGGTGTGGAACCAAACGCATAGAAATTTTCGCATTGGCTTTACTCGGCAATACCGTTTTTGCTCCCTCACCAATGTAACCGCTCCAAATTCCGTTCACTTCTAAAGTTGGGCGGGTACCCGTACGTTCAAGGGTTGTATAACCTTTCTCACCCCAAACTTCTTCGATATCTAAGTCCTTTTTGTATTCGGCTTCGTCATAAGGTGCAGAATTTAATGCTTTTTTCTCCTCATCTGTTAACTCAAGCACTTTATCATAAAAGGCAGGGATAGTGATGTGGTTATTTTCATCGTGTAATGAAGCGATCATTTTACAAAGGATAGTTGCAGGATTGGCTACTGCCCCACCGTAAACTCCAGAGTGTAAATCGCGGTTCGGACCAACTACTTCAACTTCCATGTAAGCTAAACCACGCAAACCCGTTTCGATTGATGGATGTTCCATGCTGATCATCGAAGTATCAGAAATTAAGACTACATCGGCTTTTAAACGCTCGGCATTCGCGTTTACAAAAATGCCCAGATTTGCAGAACCCACCTCCTCTTCACCTTCGATCATAAATTTAACATTGCAGGCCAAAGTATTGGTTTGCATCATCAGTTCGAATGCTTTTACGTGCATGTAAAACTGTCCTTTATCATCGCAAGCGCCGCGGGCATAAATTTTACCATCGCGTATTGTAGGCTCAAAAGGTGGTGTATGCCAAAGTTCCAATGGATCGGCCGGTTGAACATCGTAATGACCATATATTAAAACAGTGGGTAAAGAAGCATCTATAATTTTTTCGCCATAAACAATAGGATATCCTGCGGTTGGGCAAATTTCTACCTGATCTGCACCTGCATCTTTTAATTTCTGCGCAACATAATCAGCTGTTTTTAAAACATCGCCTTTGTATTTCGGATCAGCACTTACCGATGGAAAACGCAATAACTCAAACAACTCATCTAAAAAACGTTGTTTGTGCGTTTCTACATAATTTTTAATCTCTTGCATAACAAAATGAATTTGGACAAATATAGGCTTTACCAAATAAAAGGTACTTAAGCGGTTAATAAATTATCCCCATATCAGGGTAAAATTTTGCTTATAGCCAGAAGGTTAATGGGTTTAATTATTTTTTTTAAGATCCAAAATCACGTCTTTATTTTTTAAACTTAAAACGCGTCTTTTAACAAATACAAAAAAATGATTTAATGTTTGTAAAAAAATATAGCACAGCATTAATTATATTTACTTTTTTGTAAATTGCGCCAATAACAGATATCCTTAAATCCTGTACGAAAGAATTTTAACAATGAAGTTTAGCGCAAAAGTATTTCTATCTCTGCTGCTGCTTCTTGTTGTCCGCATTTCTTCCTTAGCTCAGGGGCCGCCCCCTACTAGAGTAAGTTGCCCGGAAGCAGCCCAATATTATTCGAAAGACAGTATAAATATTGTAACCTTTGGAGCCAGTACCGTAGAAGGTGTTAACGGTGTTGGTTTTCAAACCATGCTTCAGAATAATTTTATAAATTGTTATACGAATAAAATCGTGGATATTACCAATCATGGTATTGGTGGTCAGACTACCTTTCAGGGATTACTCAGAATTGATAATGCAATTGCCGATAGAACCGGCTTTATTGTAATTGATATGGGCATTAATGATGCTGTTGCAATGACTACTGGTAAAGGAAGTATAGCAGAAACCGTTGCTAATATGCGGGTATTGATTACGGCAAGCCTTAAACAGAAATTAGTTCCAATTTTGTGTACACTCCAGTTTGTTGATGATAGAACCATTAAAAGTTATGTGGCGGTAAATACCAACATCAGAAACCTTAATACAGCCTACAGAAAATTAGCTGCAGAATATAAAATATATTTAGCCGATATAAACGCGGCCATGAGGCGTGATTTTTCGCTTTATCAGGATCCCTTTCATCCAAATGCACGCGGCTACAGATTGGTAAGTTATGTAATTTTCGACGCCATCAATAAGGCAATTTTTGATAAATTCTTAAAATTTACTGTTTCTCAGAATTACCCTAATCCTGCAGCCATGCAAACCTTTATCGATGTGGTTTTACCCGAATCGGATAAACTTAACATTCAGATTTTTGATTTAATGGGCCGCTTGGTTAAAACAGTCGTAAATGAATACCTCAATACTGGAAAACACACCTTAGAAATCAACACCTCTACCTTTGTTCCCGGCATTTATTTCTTTAAAATCTCTTCCGATTCAGGTCAATATAATTCTGCAAAAAAGTTTATTGTAGCGAGGTAACAAAAGATTTAAATATTAGTCTATTTATAGATTAATAATGTTTTATACCTTTAACCATGACTACTGAGACATTTTTCACCAATGAAGTTATTGATCTCGATCTTCTTCCAAAATACGAAGAAATTCAGTTAAGCCGGCCACACCCCGATTATTGGAAAATCATCTGTATTAATCTACTGATCTTTTTTGGCTTGCTGGGAATAGCTATTGGTATACTCCTATTCTTTGTTGATGAAGTAAAATCAAATGCCAAATGGATTATCCCCCTTTATTTAGCTTTATTTACTATCTTTTTGCTACTCTTTCGCGCCAGTTTTAAAAAACGGGGGTATGCCATCCGCACACATGATGTAATATACAAAAGTGGCATTATTGCCGAATCGACAACAATTGTTCCTTTAAACAGGATTCAGCATATCGAATTAAATGAAGGGATTTTTTCCAGAATATATAAACTGGGATCCTTACAGCTTTTTACTGCAGGTGGCCAAACAGGGCATATCCATATTTCAGGGATTGCAATTAATGATGCCATGCGTATCAGGGACCTGCTTTTGAAAAAACTAGACCTGCTTGAAAATCCAACAACAGAATTGAATGCCAATGCATAACGATTTTAGTAAACCGCAGCGGGAATCGGCCTTTGGTATCATTATAATGGGTGCTCATACCATGCTAAAAATTGGTAAGGCGAGTTTTTTCTTATTCATTATTGCCTTTGTAAAGATGTCGAGCACTTCTTTCACCTACCTGATATTGGGCATTTCTGCGATAATTGTATTCAGTTTTATATTTGCTTATTTATGGTATTTGAAATTTACGTTCTTTTTAGATAAAGAAAAGCAGGAATTTGTGGTAAATAAGGGCATATTCAACCGCGATCAGGTAATTATTCAGCTCGATAAAATACAGCAGGTTAACATTAACCAAAATATTCTGCAGAAAATTATCGGCGTTTATGGGCTAAAAATTGATACAGCCGGTGCTCATGGAGAAGAAGTAAGCATAAAAGCAATTGACGAAACTTCTGCCTATAACCTTAAAGAACATTTATTAAATACAAGAACCGTAACTGAAACACAATCGGAAATTGAACATGAAAACCACAAGACAGCAGAAACACCATTTTTAAGAATAAGTGCCTGGACTTTGTTTAAAGTAGGACTAACCTCTAACTATGGGCAAAGTTTGGCCTTACTTGCTGCTTTTTTTTATACCGTTATTTACGAGGGCAGGCAACTGCTTGATGCTTTTAAAATTAATAAAGATGAAATTCAGAGCGCAGTAACGGGTATGCTGACTATAGTTACAATTTTTATCTTAATTGCCTGCCTTTTAATTGTACTGTTAATTATTAACCTGGTTAGAACCTTTTATAAGTATTTTGAGCTGGAAATTAGCGAACATAAAAACACACTCTTACTCTCTTCAGGGCTGATTGCCAAGAAAAACACCTTGATTAGTCCGAATAAAGTCCAGATTACCAAATACAGCCAGAATTACTTTCAGAAAAAGATGAATATGCTCAATATGAGCTTAAAGCAGGCTCATTTTGGTCAAAGTAAAAAAGGGCATGAAATGCAGGGGAACACTTTGGAAATTCCGGGATGTAACCCTGGCGAAAGGGACGAATTGCTAAAAATGATATTGGGCCAAACACCTTTAAGGTCGAAAATATTTATCCCCGACTGGCGTTTTTTGAATTTACCTATTTTCTTTAAACTGATTTTGCCTGTGGTGGCATTTTTAATTATTGCGTTTAACGTTCCTGAGGTTAAGCCGTATATCGGCGTATCAATTGCTTACTTAATCATCGGTATTTTGATGATTTATATCAGTTATCGCCGACATCAGATTTCAGTAAGTCAAGATTTCATCATCAAAACCAGCGGGATTTGGGATATTTCAAATGAAATTGTAGTGCCAAATAAAATTCAGGCCATTACCACTTTTCAATATCCATGGCATAAAGGGGTTGATGTTGGTCACCTCACTTTACACACGGCTGCGGGTCAGATTCATTTTAAATATGGCAATTATACCGAAATTAAACAGCTGGTAAATTATTGGCTGTATCAGGTAGAGCGTAAAAACGAGAATTGGATGTAATTTAAAGAAAAAAACAATTAATATGAATACCAGGGAACAGATCATTTTAAATGAAGATAGATTATTAACAGCCATACAGCATGGTGATATTGAGGATCTGGATCTGCTTTTGCATGAAGATTTACTTTTTAACCTGCCCAACGGTGTAACCATAACAAAGGCAATGGATATGGAAACTTATACATCCGGAAATTTGGTTGTAAATTCTATTTTACCTTCCGAACAGCGAATTAATCTGATTAACGATATTGCGGTTGTTAGTGTGAAAATTGAGCTAAAGGCAATATATACTTCACAATCCATCGAAGGTATTTTCAGATATTTAAGAGTATGGAAATTGTTTGATCAGGAATGGAAAGTAATTGCTGGAAGCTGTGTGGCCATATAAAATAACAGCTGCCAGGTTTAAATCCAGGCAGCTATTATAACCCAATTAATTCTGGTATGCCGCGGCAAACTCAGCAGCAAAATCTTTAAGCTTAATGTTACCTAAAACAGGTCTGTTTTTATAATAATCTACAAAAAGTTTATTGCTTCTGATCGCATCGCCCATTTCTACATAGTTTTTGGCTATTTCTTCAGGTAAACCTGCTCCTACCATTCCGTTAAATGCATCTTCATTGCTAAATTCTATCCATGGCAATGCTGGTTTACCGACTGCAGTACCTAATACTTTTGCAACATCAGCTGGCGTACTTTCATCATCACTGGCCACATACTGTATGGTTTTGCCTGTAAAATTACTTTCCAATACTTCAGCAGCTACTTCAGCAATGTTACGGGGATGCACCAAAACAAGTTTTGAACCGGCGCCAAAATTAGACCCTAATATGTTTGCATGTTTAACCATATCGATATTAGCTAAAAAATTAATGTAAAAATAACCAGCACGTAAATGTTTCACATCTACCCCATTTAATTCGGCAAAAATATTTTCTACATCATGTAATCCTGCAATTGGGCCTGTTCCATCTGGCAGATCTGCACCTACGCTACTTAAATTCACTACTTTTTTAACGCCCGACTCTTTTATGGCAGCCGCATAATTTTCGCCGATACCTTTAATATATGCCCTAAATTTTGGTGCTGCAAAATTTGGTGGCACCATGGTGTAAATGGCATCAGCCCCGGTAAAAGCATCCTTTAAAAATCCGGTATCGCTCACACTACCAATCAAGGGCATTGCACCCAGCGATTTAATTTCTTCGGCCCTATCGGGGTTACTGCTAATAATTTTTACTTCATGGCCTTTGGCTACCAGTATTTCGGCAAGGGGTTTAGTAATATTACCTGTTGATCCTGTTAATGTTATTTTCATGATTTTTTGTTTTTAAATATTGAATACAAAGCTATATTTGTACTTACTTTTATACAAGTACTTACCCCAAAGTATGCAACCATGACAGCTGTTAAAGAAAGTTCGACCCGTAATTTTAACAAAGGCGTAGCGCTAACCAGCTGCCCAGTTACTTTTGTAATGGAAAAAATTGGTGGTTATTGGAAGCCGATTATTATTTTTCATTTAATGAGTGGCCCAAAACGTTATAGTGAGTTAAAACGTGCGATACCACAGATAACTGAAAAAATGCTTATACAGCACTTAAAGCAAATGCAAAATGATGACCTCGTTCATCGGGATGCGCAAGCCGTTATTCCGCCAGTAGTCACGTACAGCCTCACCAAATCGGGGCAGGATCTTTTTCAGGTATTAGATTCGATGGTAGATTGGGCCGTTAAAAATGGCTCTGTTTAACTATTACACTAAACATTCCCATGCAGTAAGGAAGCACGACGAATCAAATTGTAAAGCGAAACTGGAACCAACTTGATTACCTGCCCAGGCGTCGCGCTCCGAAAAGAAAATTAATCGATAAATAGGCAATATTTTTTTATTGATTGGAAATGAAAGGATGGTTTTTCATCGGATATTGCAGTCCTGCTGCTCGCTATAGCCCTCATGCTTCGGGGCTGCCGCTGCCATCAGGTTTATGAACAGCGTAGGTGCACAAGCAGTCTTAAAAAGAAATGTGAGGAATTTAAATGAGGCATGGCGCATAGCGCTAAAAGATTAAATCTCCTCAGATTATCGTCATTGCGAGAAGGCTTTTTCAGCCGACGAAGCAATCTTTATGGCAAGGATCACTAGCGTGAAAGATTGCTTCGTCGTTCCTCCTCGCAATGACGACCTTTCTTTTGAATCTGTTATTGATAGCGTAGTCGAAGGGCTTTCGTTTGCGATTTATGAATCTCAAAAAATCTTCGATCGAATCATGTATTTGATATACAGAAGCCTACAATGTCATAATCCCTTTGATGTTTCCTGCTTGCTTATAAATAGCAATCACCTCATCAGCATTTTGCATTGTCTTTTTTACGGTAATCGAAACATATTTCCCTGTTTTTGAAGCTTGCTCAATAAACTCGTCATCAGGTAAAATGGCACGTAAATCTTGTATTTTATCTAGCCCGCCAGTGATAATAAATTTAAAATTGTAAACACCCGGAAACTGCTCAACACTCTCCAGTTTCTCTTTTAAATTAGCATAAATATCTCCACTAGCCCCGTCCGGGATATCAGTAAACTCAATATCTTTATTATTATTCTCATCCATAACGAAAGCATATCAAATTCTATACCTAAATAAACAGGGTGCAATTCTGACAGCATGAACGTTTATTTTAGTTGAAATACCGCCATTTAAGCGCATTGAAGAGAAGCTTTATTACGGAACCCAGCGAAATACAGCTGTGGCTTTACCCCTAAATTCCCTAAAGGGGACTTCATACCCAAATTTAATGGCATGATGGATTCTGAACCAAGTTCAGAATGACGACCAATGAAATAAGGCTATTGGTTTTAAACCTTTAATAGTAGCACAAACTCAATTTACATAAACCTTGGCGAAGCGGATACCGGCCTTGTGGGCAATGCCTGCAGGCGTATGAGCAAAGCAAAGGGCTACACAACCCAATGAAATACAAGTTGGGCTTTACCCTAAATTAAACTTCATAGCCATAACTAATGGCATGGTGGATTCTGACCGAAGCAGCTATTAGACCTAAAAACAATAGGAACGACTAATAAAACAAGTTCAGAATGAAGAACGGTTAGGGCGACCGATTAGGTTTTAAACTAATTACTAACAACTTTGGCAAAAAGCGATAGGAATTGTTATTTTTGAACCTCAAAAAAACAGGAGCCGATTTGGATTATTTAGCAGGATTAAACCCACAACAAAGAGCAGCAGTAGAGAACACAAAAGGACCGGTAATGATTGTTGCAGGTGCAGGTTCGGGCAAAACCAGGGTAATTACCTTTCGTGTAGCCCACCTTATTCAAACCGGTACCGATCCATTTAACATCCTGGTTTTAACCTTTACCAACAAAGCAAGTAAGGATATGCGCGAGCGTATCAGTAAAGTGGTTGGTGCAGAGGCAAAGAACATTTGGATGGGTACATTTCACTCTGTTTTTGCGAAAATTTTACGGGTAGAGGCCGAGAAAATAGGTTATCCAAGCAATTTTACCATTTACGACACCGATGATAGTAAAAGTGTAATCCGGGCGATTTTGAAAGAAATGCAGCTGGATGATAAATTATATGCGGCAAACTTTGTTTTCAATAGAATTTCATCAGCTAAAAATAATTTAATTTCCTGGGGTGAATATCAAGCTAACGACCAGATACAGGCTGAAGATATTCAGAATAAACGCCCATTGATTGGCCAGATTTACGAGACCTATGCTAAACGCTGTTTCAGAGCTGGGGCAATGGATTTTGACGATTTGTTGTTCAAAACCAATATTTTATTGAAAGAACATCCAGATGTTTTAAATAAATATCAACAGAAATTCAGGTACCTGATGGTGGATGAGTACCAGGATACCAACTTTTCGCAGTATACCATTGTAAAAAAACTGGCTGCTGCTTATCAGAACATTTGTGTGGTAGGTGATGATGCACAAAGTATCTATGCCTTCCGTGGTGCAAACATCCAGAATATTTTAAATTTCGAACGCGATTATCCTGATTTAAAGGTTTATAAATTAGAACAGAATTACCGTTCTACCCAAAATATTGTTGATGCAGCGAGCAGTATTATTGCCAACAACAAAAACCAGCTCGAAAAAAACGTTTTCTCAGAAAATGCAGAAGGGGAAAGAATTAAAGTTTCGCGGGCTTTTACCGATAACGAAGAGGGTAAACTGGTTGCTGAAGCCATTATTCAGGAACGCAGTACAAAAGGCTACCACCACAACGATTTTGCCATTTTGTATCGTACGAATGCACAAAGCAGGGCAATGGAGGAGGGTTTACGCAAACTCAATATTCCTTACCGGATATATGGCGGTCAGTCTTTTTACCAACGCAAAGAAATAAAAGATTTAATTGCGTATTTCCGTTTAACTTTTAATCCGAAGGACGAAGAGGCTATAAAACGTGTAATCAATTACCCTAAACGTGGTATTGGCGATACTTCGATCGATAAAATTATTGTTGCGGCAGACCAGCATGGAAAAACCATGTGGGACGTAATTTCGAATGCACACGAATATGTAGATGGGCGCTTAGCTAATCAATTGAACGATTTTGCCATGATGGTGCAAAGTTTTCAGGCAGAGGCAAAAAAGCTCGATGCTTATGATACAGCTTTGTTTATTGCCCAACATGCAGGTATTTTAAAAGAATTATACACTGATGATAGCGTTGAAGGACGTGCGCGGTATGAAAATATCCAGGAGTTATTAAATGGTATTAAGGAATTTTCAGAACGCGAGGATATTGAAGAAAAAGGCCTCGATATCTTTATGCAGGATGTTGCCCTTTTAACCAACGATGATAAAGATGGTGATAAGAATAAGGATACGGTTTCTTTAATGACGATCCACTCGGCCAAAGGTTTGGAGTTTAAAAACGTGTTTATCGTAGGATTGGAAGAAAATCTGTTTCCATCACAAATGTCGTTAACCAACCGTACTGATTTAGAGGAAGAGCGCCGTTTGTTTTATGTGGCCATTACCCGTGCCGAAGTAAAACTGACACTTACTTATGCCACTTCCCGCTACCGCTGGGGAACTTTAACCAATTGCGAACCAAGCCGTTTCATTAACGAAATTAGTCCGAAATTTTTAGAATTGGATGTTAAACCAGCCAAGTCGAACAGTTTTGAAGGTAATTTTGACGATGACCGCAAAACATGGACCTCGCAGCCGCGTGATTTCTTTAGCAAACCGAAATCAGCGGCCGGCGCAACTACTTCTGCCCCACCTGTCCGCCCGAAAACAACATCGTTATTGGCAAAAGCACATGTGCCAACACCTGGATTTACCCCATCGCAACCGCACGAATTTCAAGGCGGTATGGAAGTTGAGCACGAAAAATTTGGTTTTGGAAAAATTATCAGCCTGGAGGGCACCCTGCCTGATGTTAAGGCTACTGTATTCTTCCAGGGTTTAGGCAATAAACAGCTACTGCTTAAGTTTGCGAAACTGATGATTGTGAAGTAAACGCAGATTTCCTTTTTGCCACGGAAACGGAGAGGCACGAAAAAAACAAAGATTCACCATCCTGATTCCGATTTTCCATCGGGATCAGGCTTTAATAGATAAAACGTAAAGATGCTGAATCAAGTTCAGCATGCCGAGTGCCATTAAAATACGCCTAACCTTGCGTTCTCAATTTTTAATAAATAGATCGATCTTCGAGAAATTCTCCAATCTTGAGTGTAATTAATTGCTCACTGTCCAATGATTTAGCTTGCACATTCCATTCATCTGTTATTTCAATAATTTCTACCATAATACCAAATGGAAAAGATTCGCCTTTATTATCAACTGTAATTTTAACCCTTTCCCCTACTTTTGGCGCTTTAAAGAATAATTGATTTCCGACTATACTCAGCGCTTCAATTTTTTCCAAATCTGATAAAAGATATTTTCGATAAGGTGATTGCGGATTTTGTGAAACCAATACAAAAGACTGGGTCTCCATTTCATATTGAACCTGCATTTTATAGAAAAATTTACCCCTTATTTTATCTCCCAGATAAATTTTCTCGCCTTGCGCTGTAAGACAGCCTGTATAAAAAGATTCTATATCCATAAATTGATTGATAAGATCTGATTTTCCGTTTTAAACACCAAATATGGCTTAAACTTTTAGGATTCTTATTGAAAAAGCACAAAATTATCCTTATCATTGAACTCGGTTCTCCCGATTACAAACCATGCAACTTACTAGGTTAGAAATTAAAGGTTTTAAGAGCTTTGGCGATAAAGTGACCATCAATTTTAATGAGGGTGTTACCGCTATTGTTGGGCCCAATGGTTGCGGAAAATCCAATGTAATAGATGCCATGCGCTGGGTTTTGGGCGAACAGAGCACCAAAGCACTTCGTTCAGAAAAAATGGAGAACATCATTTTCAACGGAACAAAAAACCGTAAACAGGCGCAGCTTGCCGAGGTTTCATTGAGTTTTGATAATACCAAGAACATCCTGCCAACAGCCTATTCACAGGTTACCGTAACCCGTAAACTCTATAGAAATGGCGATAGTGAGTACCGTTTAAACGATGTTCAATGTAGGTTAAAAGACATTACCGACCTTTTTCTGGATACCGGAATCGGCTCTGATAGTTATTCCATTATTGAGCTGAAAATGGTTGATGAAATTATTACCAATAAAGAACATAGCCGCCGTTCTTTGTTTGAAGAAGCATCGGGGATCTCGAAATACAAATTACGTAAAAAACAGACTTTCAACAAATTAAAAGATACAGAAGCCGATTTAGAGCGGGTTGAAGATTTACTTTTCGAGATCGAAAAAAACCTTAAAACCTTAGAAAATCAGGCACGCAAGGCTGAACGTTATTATAAGTTAAAAGAGCAATACCGCGAGTTGAGTGTTCAGTTGGCTACACACCGCATTGCCTTCTTCCGTACCGATTTAAATGCATTAGAAACTCAGGAACAAAATCAGCTGGTAAACCGTGCGGCACTCAGTACCAAAATAGATACCGGTGAAGCCGAACTGCAAAAACTTAAACTAGGCAGTATCAGTCAGGAAAAGAACCTTTCTGTACAACAAAAGGCCACAAATGAGTTTGTTTCCAAAATCCGTGCTTACGAAAGTGAGAAGAAAGTAAAGAACGAACAGATGCGTTTTTTACAGGAAAAAGAAACACGTTTATCGGGTGAGCTCGAAAAAGATAAAAACCAGGTTAACCACATCAAATACAATATTAAACGTTTAAATGAAGAAGTTTTAACAGAAACTGAGGTTTTTAACCGTTTGGAGGCTGATTTAAAAACCTTAAAATCTACACTTGATACTTTACGCGAGCAACAACAAACTGAGAAAAACAGGATTGATAACCTCATCAAATCGGTTAACGAGTTGCAAAATCAGGTCTACCAATCGCAGAAGGAAATTGATATCCTGAATATCCAAAAAGATGCGCTGGTGCAGGAAACCAACAGGAATGTTGATGATACCGAAACCAAAACGTTAGAATTAAAGGCTTTCGATCATGCCTTGGCCGAACTTGATATTCAGGTTAGGGAGAAGCAAGCCAATATTAAAAACCTAACGGAAGCTGAAGGACTTTTAAAAGAAAAACTGGCTGCTTCAGAAATCAATTTAAGTTCGAACAAGGAAAAACTTACGGCCGAAAACCGTAAAAAAGATGCCAAGCAGAACGAATATAACCTGACCAAATCGCTGGTTGATAGTTTAGAGGGTTTTCCTGAGTCGATCCGTTTCTTAAAGAAAAACAACGCTTTTGCTAAAAGCGCCCTGCTCCTTTCCGATATTTTATTCTGTAACGAAGATTACCGTATAGCCATTGAAAATTACCTTGAACCGGTAATGAACCATTATGTGGTTGATCAATATGCAGATGCAGTACAGGCCATTAACCTTTTAACCGATGCGAGCCGCGGACGGGCAAACTTTTTCATTTTAGAAAATGTACCTGATAAAAACCCAATTATTGGTACGCATGAAGGCCTGGTTTCAGCGTTATCAGTTATTGAAGTTGATAAAAAATACCAGCACCTCTGCAATCTGCTTTTGCAAAATGTGTACATCGCAGTAGCTGAGCAAGAAAATCTTTTCAAAGCCACACCAACAGATAGTTTAACCATTTTGGCTAAAAATGGAAAATATGCTCAAACCAAATTTACTTTGGCGGGTGGCTCTGTGGGTTTATTTGAGGGTAAAAGGATTGGTCGTGCCAAGAATTTGGAAAACCTGGCCAAAGAAATTAAAGCTTCAGAATCATTGATTAATCAGTATGATGCTGCAATTAAAGCCGAAACTGATAACATATTTAACCTAAAAGAAGCTTCAAAAATCAATCAGATCAATGCTTTGCAACAAGAAATGAACCGTTTAAACAACGAACATATTTCTGTGCAGACCCGTCGCGATCAGTACCAGGAGTTTATTACGACCAGCGAAAACCGTAAAACAGATATTGCCCAAAAGATCGTATCAATAGAAAAAGCCTTATCTGAAAAATTGCCGGCATTGATTCAATTACAAAAAGACCAGCAAGAAGCACATGTAAATTTACAGGAACAACAACTTAATTATCAGGAAATTGCCGATCAGGTAAACGAAAGTGCTGGCAAATATAACCAGGATAATATCCGTTTTCACCAACAACAAAATAAGTTATCAGGCTTAGAAAAAGATTTAGATTACCGTTTTGTACAGGAAGAAGCTTTAAATAAGCGCATCGCCCAAAACGATAAAGAATTACAGGAGGCATTGACCCAAATTACAGCAACGTTACAGCATACTGACCTGAATGACGATACGCTTTTAGAGATGTATCAACAACGTGAAGAAATGGAAAAAGGGCTAGCAGAAGCTGAACAAGCCTATTTCACGAGCAAAGGAAGTATTAACGAGGTTGAAAACGACCTGACCAATATCCGCAAAACCCGCGAAGAAACCGATTTCTTATTAACCGAGATTAAGGATAAAAAGAACGCATTAAAAATCGATCTGAATGCCTTAAAGGAACGTTTAGCTGTCGAATTCAACATCGACATCAATGATCTTTTAGAAACAGATACCGAAATTGAAGCTTTAGAAAGTGAGTTCGATCTCCGCCAAAAGGTAGAGCGAATGAAACGTCAACTTGATGAGTTTGGCGCCATTAACTCCATGGCAATGGAGGCCTTTAAAGAAATGGAGGAACGTTATACTTTTATCCAGAACCAAAAAAAGGACCTTAATGCAGCAAAAACCGATCTTTTACAAACAATTAAAGAGATAGACGATACAGCTAAAGATAAATTTATGCAAGCCTTTACCCAGGCCCGTGAGCATTTTATCGTAGTTTTCCGTTCTTTATTTAACGAAGAAGATAGCTGCGACCTGATTTTATCCGATATCAATAATCCTTTAGAGGCCGATATTGATATTATTGCCCGTCCGAAAGGGAAAAGACCTTTATCCATCAATCAGTTATCCGGTGGAGAAAAAACATTAACGGCTACGGCACTATTGTTTTCGCTTTACCTGTTAAAACCTGCGCCTTTCTGTATTTTCGATGAGGTTGATGCACCTTTGGATGATACCAACATCGATAAATTCAATAATATTATCCGTAAATTCTCCGATCAATCGCAGTTTATCATCGTATCGCACAACAAACGGACTATTGCAAGCACTGATATTATTTACGGGGTAACCATGGTAGAACAGGGCGTTTCCAGAGTTGTAGCGGTCGATTTAAGGGAAGTAGCGGCTTAGCTCTATGTTTTCGTCATTGCGAGGAGCTACGACGAAGCAATCTTTTATTTGTATTTTCCAATTTGAAAATGAAAGCAATAGCCTTTGGCAGTCCTCAGTCCTGCTGTGCACTATTAGCCTCGCGAAAAGCTCGGGCTGCCGTTTCCATCAGGTTTATAAACGCAATACAGTACTAAAAACAGCGTTTTCTCTTCTATAATCTAATAATTAATATCTTTAAGAAAATTTAACGCGATGGTCGTCCTTTCGAGCGGAGTGCAACGAAGTCGAGAAATCTATTCCGATAGATCTCTCTCCCGACTTAACGTCGGGACGATGCTCCAGTCGAGGTGACAACCCTAACTTATTACAAAGAAATATGAAAATCCTATATATCCTTCCCTTAGCCATAATGCTAAGCTGCTGTTCATCAGTAAAAAACCAAAACAATACGGTTTCCGGCAAGTTAGATACCCAATTGTTAAAAGATGTTGAGGTATTATCATCAGATGCTTATCAAGGTAGGAAAACTGGAACAAAAGGGGCTGAAATGGCCAGGGCATACATTATAGAAAGATTTCAAAAATTAGGGCTAAAATCTTATCCTCAGCATGTAAACTATGCCCAGGAGTTCACTTTTAACGGCAGAGGCAACACAAAAATAAATGGCACCAACATTATCGGCTACATTCCGGGCAAAGGAAGTAATGTTATTGTGGTATCTGCCCATTACGACCATTTAGGCGTAGTAAAAGACGAAGTTTTTAATGGTGCTGATGATAATGCATCGGGAACTGCAGGATTATTAAAAATTGCCGCCTATTTTGCTAAAAACAAACCAAATAACACGATCATTTTCGCTTCTTTCGATGCGGAAGAAATGGGCTTACAAGGTGCAAAGGCATTTGTAGGCAATCCACCAGTGCCTATTAATACTATAGCCATTGATTTAAACATGGATATGATCAGCCATAGTGATAAAGGTGAACTCTATGTCTGCGGGACTTTCAAATATCCTGATTTAAAGAAGTATGTAGATACGACTAAAACCAATATCAAATTACTTTTCGGCCACGACGATCCAAAACAAGGTCACGATGATTGGACAAACCAAAGCGACCAGGGCGCATTTAATGCCAAAAATATCCCCTTTTTATATTTTGGTGTAGAAGACCACAAAGATTATCATAAACCTACAGACGAATATGCTACCATTACCAAACCATTCTTCAGCAATGCAGCTAGTGCTGTATTGGATGTTGTAAAAAGTATCGACAAACAAACCGGCTTACAACAGTTGTTAAAGGATAAAATGATCATGATGGACAATCCAAGAAAGTCAGAAAAATTCTAACAAACGGATTGATATAAATCTAAACCTGCCCTATCCGGCAAGAAGTTACAATTAAAGGCTATCCTCTAAAGAACTATAACTACTGCGGTACGTAAACCACATATTTAGTCTCAAAAAAATCTTCCTCAAAATAAGCTGAAAGCGGGTATAATTCTGCTTTCAGTTTTGATTCTTTGATCTCCTCTTCCAAATCGCCTCCTTTTAAATACAAAATCCCGTTCGGAATGGCATTTAGCGAGTCTTTTTTAAATTTGCCCTGTATCCATGGATAAAATTCGCCCAAACGCGTAACCGCTCTCGATACTACAAAGTTAAATTTCTCTTTAATCTGCTCAGCTCTTAAATGGTCGGCCCTTAAATTCTCCAAACCTAAAGCCGAAGCCACCTCTTTTACCACTTTAATCTTTTTTCCTATAGAGTCGACCAGATAAAATTCTGTTTCAGGAAACAAGATGGCCAATGGAATGCCCGGAAAACCACCACCTGTACCTACATCTAAAACCGATTCGCCAGCTTTAAAATTGCATACTTTAGCGATCCCCAACGAGTGCAGTACGTGGCGCTCATATAGCTCTTCGATATCCTTTCTCGAAATTACATTAATCTGTGCATTCCAAAAGCTATATAAATCGAACAATTGTGAGAATTGAGCAATCTGTTTTTCACTTAGGTTAGGAAAATATTTTAAAACGATATTGGGCTTTACATCAAGCATATTGTAATTGCTAAAGGATTATTGAATTATTTCCAGTTTACTTTTTTCTTGCCAAACAAGGCTAAAAATCCGTTCAGGGTTAGAAACAGAAACAAAAGTATGTCTAAAATCGGGAACCACCAACGCAAATCGCTATAGTTTAAGCGTTTCAGCAATTTTGGATAGATAAAACACCTGATGATGATGCTTAATCCGAGAATTCCCAGCGCTACATATTGCGCCTCGCGGCTAAAAAACATACATGCGGCAAAGAACGCATAAAACAAAAACTGAAAAACAATCTGAAGGCTCAAAATAAACTTGTGCTTCGATTTATAGAACTTTCCAGCACCAAAATGACGTTTTTTCTGCCTCAGGTAACCTCCCCAGGTATTATTGGGTTCGCTCCAAACATGGCTATCGTGGTGTAAGCGGATCTCAGTATTGTATTTATTGGCGTGTGCGTTTACGAATAAATCATCATCTCCTGATGGAATATGCATGTGCGCTGCAAAGCCCTTATTTTTAAAAAAAAGTGATTTTTTATAGGCCATATTACGTCCAACCCCCATATACGGCATGCCTTTTAAGGCGAAAGCCAGGTAATTTACAGCAGTAAAAAAGGTTTCGAACCGGATTAACGCATTTAGCAAACTTCTTTTCTTCATATAGGGCGAGTAGCCCAAAACAATTTCGGTATTCTCATCGGCAGGCTGTTGCATATCCTTTAACCAATGTGCAGAAGCAGGTGTACAATCTGCATCAGTAAAAACCAACCAATCGTACTTAGCGGCCTTTATACCCATGGTTACCGCGAATTTCTTACCTGCTATAAATTTATCGTTATCTAAAATCTTAACAACTTTCAGGTTACGGTGTTTCTTCTCTAATTGTTCTAAAAACTCCTCTGTACCATCCCAAGAGCGATCGTTAACCACCACAACTTCGAACTCCGGATAATCCTGGCTTAATAATGCAGGCAGATACTGCTCTAAATTTACAATTTCGTTTCGGGCACAAACAATTACACTTAGCGGTTTTTGTGCCGATAACGGGATCTCCTCTATGCCTACATTAGCCAATTTCAAATGAACAAAAAGGACATAGTAGAGCTGAACCAAAAGGCAAAAAGCCAATATAGAGAGCAGAATAATTTCAAGCAGGGTTAATATCACGATGGTAAAATAAATAGGCGCAAATTTCTCATTTTTAATCTGTAAATCACTTTTATGTGGATAAAAAATTAAACAAAAATATGCCCTCAATTTTTGCTATTTTTGGCAGATTTTCGACGAGAAAAAACACATATAAACCGCCAACCGTCAAAATAACAATTAGTTTTAATAAAAAGTAATTTGATGGTGGTAAGCTCCACCTAACAATTGGAGAAAAATAAATAGAAACAGATGAAATTTAGTTTACAGGCTAACGATCCACTATCTAAAGCCAGAGCCGGAACGGTAACAACTGCTCATGGCGAAATACAAACCCCTATTTTTATGCCTGTGGGCACCGCAGGAACGGTAAAAGCCGTACATCAGCGCGAACTGAAAGACGATATTGACGCAAAAATCATTTTAGGCAATACTTACCACCTATATTTAAGACCAGGGTTAGATATCCTGGAAAAAGCTGGCGGATTACATCAATTTATTGGCTGGGACCGCCCAATTTTAACAGATAGTGGCGGCTACCAGGTGTATTCTTTAAGTAAAGTTCGTAAAATTAAGGAAGAAGGCGTTACTTTTCATTCCCATATTGATGGATCAAAACACCTTTTCACGCCAGAATACGCAATGGATATTCAGCGTACCATAGGTGCCGATATTATTATGGCCTTTGATGAGTGCACGCCATACCCATGCGATTATACTTATGCAGCGCAATCAATTAAAATGACGCACCGTTGGTTAAAACGCTGTTGTACCCGTTTTGACAGTACAGAACCTAAATATGGTTTCGACCAGACCCTTTTCCCTATTGTTCAGGGTTCGGTATATAAAGATTTGCGCATAAAATCGGCAGAATTTATTGCCAGCATGAACCGCGAGGGCAATGCTATTGGTGGTTTATCTGTTGGTGAGCCAGCTGAAGAGATGTATGCCATGACAGAAGTGGTATGCAATATATTACCAGAAGAAAAACCGCGTTATTTAATGGGTGTGGGCACACCGATCAATATTTTGGAGAATATTGCACTGGGTATCGACATGTTCGATTGTGTAATGCCAACCAGAAATGCCAGAAATGGCATGCTTTTTACCAGAAATGGGATTATAAACATCAGGAACAAAAAATGGGAGAACGATTTCTCGCCGTTGGATGCAGAGAGCGATCTTCATGCTGATTTAGTAACCAGTAAAGCATATTTAAGACATTTGGTACATAGTAAGGAGATGCTTGGCGCTCAAATTGCTACCTTGCATAATCTGCATTTTTATCTTTGGCTGGTAAAACAGGCCAGAGAAAAGATCATTGCTGGTGAATTTTACGAATGGAAAAACAAAATGGTTAAAATATTAGGCAATAAGCTATAAAATGAATCTGTTAAAAGGAAGGATAAAAATCATCGATCAGTATATTATCGGAAAATACCTGGGTACATTTATTTATACGCTGGCCATTTTTGTGATCATTATTGTAGTGTTCGACCTATCTGAAAAGATGGATGATTTTATGAAAAGTGGCCTGAGTTTTTGGGGAATCCTCTCTAAATATTACGCAGGCTCTATTCCTTTTTATGTGAATATGCTTTCACCGCTGATCAATTTTATTGCGGTAATTTTCTTTACCGCAAAAATGGCCGATCAGACTGAAATTGTACCAATTTTAAGCGGTGGTGTGAGTTTTAACCGCTTTTTATTTCCTTATTTGGTATCGGCTACGATTATTTTCTCAGCCAATTTACTTTCAAATCTATACATCCTTCCTTATACCAATACCTTAAAAAATAGCTTCGAGAATACGTATGTAAAACGTAACGACCCTTCCACAAAATCAAACATCCATATGAAACTGGATGACAAAACCTATATCTATATTGATAATTTCGACAACAAAACGAATTCAGGATACCGGTTTTCTTTAGATAATTTTAGTGGAGATGTACTCACCAAAAAGATCGTTTCCGAAAATATAAAATGGGATTCGCTTAAACGCAAATGGCAGTTGAACAACTATTCCATACGCAAGATTGAGGGATTGAAAGAAACCATGATTTACGGTAACGGAAAACAAAAAGATACCATTCTGGATATGCGTCCGGATGATTTTTCGGCATATGACAATGTGGTGCAAAATTTAACCACAAAGGAACTTTCTGATAAGATCAGGAAAGAAAAAATCCGCGGAACGGGCGTAATGAACGATCTTCAGTTTGAAAAATACAAACGTTACCTCCACCCGCTTTCTGCTTTCGTATTAACGCTCATTGGCGTAGCCCTATCGTCGCGTAAAGTACGTGGAGGTGTCGGTGTATCCTTAGGCATCGGAATCTTCATCAGCTTTGCTTATATCGTATTTAATCAGTTCACACAGATGTTTTCTACCAAAGGTGGATTACCGCCTTTTGCGGCTGTTATTATGCCTACATTATTCTTTGGCTTATTAGGTTTTTACCTATTAAGAAAAGCACCAAAATAGCGATGGACGTTACCAAAAAGAATTTACTCATCCTTCATCTTACTGTATTTGTTTGGGGCTTTACGGGTGTGCTCGGCAAACTGATTTCTATCGATGCAGTGCCTATGGTCTGGTACCGGGTATTGATTGCCGCAGCTACACTTTTTGCATGGTTTTTAATCACCAAAAAGAACATTAAGATTACTAAAAAACAGTTTATCCAATTCTTTTTAACTGGAGGAATTGTAGCCATTCACTGGATATTTTTCTTTCATGCCATTAAGGTTTCTACTGTTTCAGTAACCTTGGTTTGCCTCTCTTCCTTCACGTTATTTACCGCAATTTTAGAACCGCTGATCAAAAAACAGCCAATACAAATGGGCGACATTCTGATCGGTTTATTGATCATTCTAGGAATATATATGATCTTTAAATTCGAAGGCCAGTATACTTTAGGAATTATTTTTGGTTTGCTGGCAGCAGTTGCATCAAGTCTTTTTTCAACTATAAATTCTACTTTGGTACAAAAAAGCGAGCCTTCCATCATCAGTTTTTACGAGCTTGTTGGTGCACTTTTCTGGATCACGTTATACCGCTTATACGATGGAACACTGTTACACACAGCATTCAACTTAAATACCAAAGACTGGTTCTATCTTATTCTTCTCGGTACACTTTGTACATCCGTTGCTTACGTTGCAGGTGTTGCGGTAATGAGAACTTTATCGGCTTTTAGAGTTGCATTAATCACCAATCTGGAACCTGTATACGGAATAGTATTAGCCTTCGTTTTCTTTCAAAGCAAAGAGCAAATGACAGGTGGATTTTATATTGGCGCAACCATTATCCTGGCCTCTATTTTTCTCTATCCGATCTACAAAAAGAGAAAGAATCAACTGTAAACACAAACGATAGAAATTTAAATTTTCTTTAGAAATGATACCAGCTGAATGGACAGTTTCGGTTGTACCTATTGGTGGTAGCTAATCCATTCTGAACAGCACAATGCTTACAATTTCTAAATTAAATTTCTTGGTAAAGATTAGATAAAAGTGTAATGAGGAAGCTTATCAAAAATAGTCACTCTAACCTTTATTTAGTATCATAAAAGCCTCCGACTCGCCTTATATAGAGATGCAAAATCACATATTAAAAGCAGCGAACAACCACCCAAAAACATTAGGAATCTAATGTTTCAGAGACATGCAACATAGCCAAGCTTAATCAAATCATCGGAACAAAAAGGATAGTTTCAAATAAGGAAAACCAACTTAAAGAATGCAATTTATCGGAAAGTGAAAGATCAAAAATAAGCATCGGTCACAAGCATGCAAATCTCCATCAAGGTAGATAATGCCCATACAAGAGCATACTTAAAACGAGACGAATAACTATTACAAACCGTTAATCTGAACTAATGTCTCTTTTCAAAATCTACGGATTACCCAACTAAACTTGCTACCATCCGTTGCGGTATTTCAGCCAGATAAAGAAGATAGATAGCCATAACAATAAGTCAGACAAAAGCGAATAAAAACTAAACAAGCAGCTTCAAATCCGACACTACAATACAAGCACATATACCCAATCCTTATGCTTGACAAATGATGGATTTAGTGCTGAAAAACCCTAAAGGGAGACGAAACAAAAACCTGAGTTAAAGGCAGTAGTTCACGTTAAAAAAAGCCAAAATTCAGAACAAAAAAATTGAGCAAAATATTAACAATTTTAAATCAGAAATAGTAGCCTGGTTCTAAGTTTACCCTTGGTCAATATCATTGTGTTTTTAGCTAAATAAGGGTTAAAATAAAAGACAAAAATTAAGAAAAATTACACGCTAAAACCGGATGATTAAGCCGATCAAAACGCTAACAAAAAATTGATTTAAAGCAGTATAAAATAGCGCTAAAATCACAATGGAAAAGATCAAAAATCATATTCAAAATCGACACCATATCCAAGGTATTTTCTATTTAAATTTCATACAGCATTGAGTTGCCAAATTATAAGTAAACCAAGATGACTTGTCTAAACTACCCCAACCTTCCGTACAGGATAGTTTTTAACCACAATAAAAATCTGGCAAAGCAGCATAAAAACATAAAGCATTTTATAGCTAATCAGCATAAAAATAACGGTAAAAATTACAATCAAAACCTAATTTTCAACGTGCTTTTCCCATGCAACTACGGAAAAGTGATCAATTTCGAGTTTCCAGAGGACAAAGCCTAAAAGCGTAAAAAACCGTATTTAAACACCAATAGACAAGCTTTTTTGAGCAAAACAAAAACCAACCTAAAGCATTCCGAAAACACCATTATTCACGAATATCGTCAGGAAATTGCATTATAAGGCTAAATTATTACAGATTTCGAAGTTCAAAACAGCAAAAAAATATACAATTTCAACATTTGAGATCAAATTTAAAGCAAGAAATTGAAGTTAAAAACCAGACTTGAAGCTTGACTAACCCCACAATTCACGGGACATTACCTGCATTTCAACCGCATAATATTCATCAAAACTTAGTAACAAACAAGAAGAGCGAAAAGAAATATTACCAAATTACTCCTCAAGCAATCGCTAAAAAACAAAGACATTTTGTCACATCAATCTAATCTCAAATATTAATAGCGATTTTGAATAGCTAATTTACATCATACATTTTGTTTAAAAGTATTACAAACAGAATGCATTTTACAAGCGGATTTTCGCATGCTTAAAGTCAATTTTAAAGCAGGTAATCCTGACCAAAATGTTAACCATTCGTCCAGCATTAAAAGCCAAAAAATATCCATGAGAATTACAAAATCCAGTTGCATTTTAAGCCATTCCCTGAGCCTGATCTAATTCTAAAAAACTATACAAGAATTTAAAAAGGCAATAAAATTTTTGAAGAAAATCGATTAATAAGTGTAAATTAAATCAATAAAGATAATGCGATTAAAAATATTGAACAAAGCAATAATTAGCCGTAAAATTCAAAAAAAACAAAAGTAAAATAGACAAATAAAGGATTTATATAAAATTCATTAATATTTAAAAATCAACAACTTAAATAAATTTATATAAACTAAGTATTTACAAAAATTAACATTTGTAAATTTTAAAAAACTAAATATTTTAGCAAAGAATTTAGATGAATTTAAACATATCAAACAAACAACTAATTATCAAGTATTTAAGTATAGCTACCTTAAGTTTCACATCACTATCGGTTTTTGGGCAGATTTTCAGCACCGCACAAAACCCACTTAGTGTAAAATGGAACTATATTTATTCAGGTGGCTTTAAAATCATCTATCCGCAAGAACTGGAGAAAGAGGCACAAAGAATGGCCAATACCCTACCCTTTATCTATCCCAAAATAGGACTGGGTTTAAGGCAGCAAAAAACCACTATTCCACTCCTGCTCCAGAACCGCGGAACCGTAGCAAACGGCTTTGTTCAACTCGCACCCAAGAAGTCTGAATTCTATGCAACTCCACCTCAGTTTTTCGATAGTCAAGATTGGCTAAACAACCTGGCAGTACATGAACTTAGACACATTGCTCAGTTTGACAAATTGACAGGAACGCAAGCACACCCCTTTCCTGAACTCGCTTACTTTGCTTACTTTGGCGCGGGCATCCCCATCTGGTTTTTTGAAGGTGATGCCGTAGTTAACGAAACCGCGTTGACCTATTCGGGCCGGGGCAGACAGCCTAATTGGATCATGCCTTACCGGGCTTCAATTTTAGAAGGCAAAAAAATCTCATACAGTAAAGCCTATTTCGGTTCGAACAAAGACGTAACTCCTGGCTACTATCAAACCGGATATTTGATGGTATCGGATATGAAAGAAAAATATGGGCAGTTCATTTCCGATAGCATATTTAGCGACATTAGAAAAAGACCAGTAAGACTGTACCCCTTTTCGCAGAGCTTAAAAAAATTCACGAAGCAGAATACCAGAACCTACTTTCTTTCTACCCAAAACAAGCTCGCTGAAAAATGGAAAATACAGCAAGAAAAATCTATTACAGAAAGCTATGAAAGCTTAAATAAAAAAGCTGACCTGGCAACCGATTATTCTCTTCCTATCCGGCTAAATAAAAACCAGGTTTTAGCCCTAAAAGAAAGCAAGACAGATGCGCGATATTTCGTGATTATTAACGAGGATAAATCGGAACAAAAATTATTCGGAATTGGTTATCAGGAACAGCCTTGGTTTAGCTTAAAAAATGATCTTTTGGTTTGGGATGAAATACGCTACGATCCGCGCTACAAACAACGGAGCTACAGCGTAATCTGTTCTTATAATTTGAAGACCAAAAAATTCAACAAATTAAGCAGCAAAAGCAGGCTCTTCTCCCCCAGCCTTTCTAACGATGGAAAGAAAATCATCGCTTCAAAAGTGGCGCTGAACAATCAGTTCAATCTGGTTGAGTTGGATGCGGTCTCGGGAAAAATTTTAAGGACCTACCCTAACCTCGAAAACGAAATCCTGCAGATGCCTTCATTTGATCAATCAGGAAATAAGGTTACTTATATCAGTGTAAATGAAAAAGGAAAAAGTTTATGGTTGATTGATGGAGAAAAAAAAACGAAATTGATTTCTAACAGCCGACAACAGTTAAGCCGACCGATCTTTATCAACGACAAAATTGTTTTCAATGCGCACTTTAATGGGATCGATAATATCTACAGTATAGATCCCGATTCGAAAAAAATAAA
The DNA here is from genome assembly GCF_918698255.1 of Pedobacter sp. Bi27. Classification (NCBI taxonomy): domain Bacteria; kingdom Pseudomonadati; phylum Bacteroidota; class Sphingobacteriia; order Sphingobacteriales; family Sphingobacteriaceae; genus Pedobacter; species Pedobacter sp. Bi27. The sequence continues at coordinate 329,372 of NZ_CAKKMW010000006.1, read as the reverse complement.
TGCACTCAGCGCGTCCAAGTATGGGGCCTTTAACCCTAGCGAAACCACCGATGGAAAAATCATTTTTAACAATTATAAAATCAATGGTTATGAAATTGCAGAAACCGCATTAACCGAAAAACCAATTGGCGAAAATAACTTTGTGGATTTCTCGGCCGCCGCAGAAAAGCAGGAAAACGTAGGGAATGTTTTCGATAAGATTCCCGATAGCACCTACCAAGCCAAGCGCTATCATCAGTCCTTAAATCTTTTCAGTTTCCACAGCATTATTCCGGTTATCGACAACGAATATGTTTTCGGTCTGGAGTTGCAATCAAACAATCTGCTCAACACAATGGACTTTTATACCGGTGCAAAATACCACCGTGATTTAAAACGTTTTGAGTACACAGCAGACATTAGCTATAAGGCACTTTACCCAGTATTTAGTGTATTGTATCGCAACCGCCCGAAAAGAACATTCTACAGAGCTAAAAACGCGGTACAACAAGGTGATTGGAGAGAGAACTACATCAAGCTTAATGCATCGGTTCCGCTATCGTTCAACATGCGCAATGAGAACTATGCTTTTACCTTAAATGCGGCAACTAGTTTTACGCAAAGATACATGCCAGAAAATATGCCTACCGGTTTTATACACGAGCTTAAATTTCCGATGGAATACAATTTTACTTTCAACCACAGTGTGCGCACTACGGAAAGAGATATTGCCCCCAAGTGGGCACAAGTGTTCAGGGCAACTTATAATCACCAACCCTTCGATAAAAACTTAAACGGAGAAATCTTAGCACTCGAAAGTTTCCTTTACTTTCCTGGATTTGCAAAAAACCATTCCTTTTTAGCGAGTTTCAATTACCAGAAAGCAAGTGGTGTAAACCAATACGCTACTGAGATTGCAACCGTTTACGGCTACAACAATATTTTAGCGAAAAGTAAACTGCAAAACAGTCTGCTTTTTAACTACCGTTTCCCCTTTGCTTTTCCCGATTGGGAGTTGGGTCCTTTCGCTTATGTCAGAAATTTTAGGGCGGGTTTGTTTTGCCATTACGAGAACATTGGCAAGGGCACAACCTTTAACGATCCAAAAACTTATGGATTAGAATTAAATACCAGCGTAAACCTTTTGCGCTATCAACCTGTTGTAGATTTAGGAGCGAGATTGGTTTTTGTTAATCAGATTTACAATCAAAATCCGATATTAGAGTTTTCATTTAATTATAGCTTTTAAAACCATGAGTGCAAAAACAATCTCCATCATTATTCTGACTGCATTACTTACCATATTTTTAATGGTGAATACCGAACCTGTTGATTTCGATTTCCTGGTTACCACACTTCCAGTATCTAAACTTCTGGTTATCGGTATTTGCATCATCATCGGTTTTATCATTGGATTTGTTGTGGGCCGACCACGGAAAACAGTGAGCAGTTATGACGATGAGATCGAAAGGCATCAACCGGGTTCGAATAAAAAGGAATTGAGCGACGAGGATAGGGATTATATCAGCTAAGCGTTAGGATTAGTAGGGTTCTACGATCTGATACTCAATAGCAAAATCGTCATCTCGACTGGAACGCAGTGAAATGGAGAGATCTGCTTCGATAGATCTCTCGGCTTCGTTGCACTTCGCTCGAGATGACGGCGACTTGGGACAAACTCTTCTTAAACTTTCCGCCCACATTGGTTTTTATGCAATAGATTATTTATCGAAATGACGGCTATTTTTGTTCGTAGTTAAAGTGCCGACATTACCTCGCCATATAACAACCCACTACCACCTCCGTAATGCTGGATAATTTTTAGGCCTGGCCTTAACGCGAGAAGTTTATTTTTCAGTTCAGCTTCTGATTCCTGATCAATTCCATTTCCAAGTAAAACCAAGTCAATGTGCTGTTCTTTGCAAATGGAAATGGCTTCTTCATTTTTGCAAACACACAAACCTTTCCACTCAGGCCTGGCATTTAAAAGGCGGTTCATTACTGCAGTAATTTCTGTATCCCGGCCAATATAAAGTATAATAGTTTGCATAGTATTAAGTTTAAAATATATCAAAAAACAAATCGCCATTCCGACTGATACACCGATTTTCGTCGGTAAGAAAAATTTGGTCTCTACTCCAAGATTTCTCCTCCAAAGGAATTCCATTGGAACATTTCTGTCGAAATGACGATTCTTTTATATTAATTCAGTTCCATCGGAACATCCATCAATAAAACCTCTGCATCTGCAGTATTGGCTTTAAAACTAATGCTATCAGTGTCCCAAACACCTAATCCATCTCTTTTGCTCAACACTTGTCCGTTTATGGTTACTTCGCCATTGATTACGAAAGCATAAACACCGTTTCCAGCTTTTTTGATTTTATATTCCGTTTCAAAACCTTCATCAAACTTACCTAACGAGAACCAGGCATCCTGATGAATCCAAACACCGGCATCTTCAGCATTTGGCGATAAAATCTGCTGAAAATTGTTGTGCCTCGCTGCAACATCCAATGTTTGCTGATCGTAACGCGGCGTAACATTTTTCTTGTTAGGGAACAGCCAGATCTGCAATAAGTTTAATTGCTCGTCTGCATTTGCGTTAAACTCGCTGTGGCTAACACCTGTTCCGGCGCTCATCACCTGGATTTCTCCATTTTTAATTACCGCCGAATTGCCCATACTATCTTTGTGGGCAATTGCACCAGCCAATGGAATGGTAATAATTTCCATGTTATCGTGCGGGTGCGAGCCAAAGCCCATTCCACCATCAATACTGTCGTCATTTAAAACCCTTAAAACTCCGAAGTGCATCCTTTCTGGATTGTAGTAATTAGCAAAACTGAATGAATGGTGTGCATCTAACCAACCATGATTAGCATGACCTCGGGTGTTTTCTTTGTGCAAAATAAACTGTGACATAAATTTCCTTTCTTGTTTATGATACAAATTTACAGCAGCGATGTTTACCAAACATTGATGTAGGGTAAGAAAGTAGTCGGGAGTCCAGAGTCCTAAGTCTTGGGTCAATCACCGATTGTGCCTTGCCATTACAGCATTGCTGTTAAGCTCCCTTAACGCGTCTAGCGCTACCCAATTTGCTTTTTTATTGTTTTGGGCAAGGATATTGTTTGCGGTTTGGATGGCATGCTCATGCAGGAAAACATTTCGCTTGCCAATTTGCCTCAATGCCCAGTTGATTGCCTTTTTAACAAAATTCCGGTTATCGTAGGCTTCTCTTTCGATGATCGGAAGAAAACCCAGAAAAGTTTCGTTGGGTTCTTTTTTAAGGTGTACAGCTGCCTCGGCCATCAACACAAAACCGGTTCGTTTTACAAATTCGGCTTCAGCCTGAACAAACTCAAAGGCCTTCGACTTAAAATAAGGCGTTTTAACGAAAAGATTTCCGCAAGCCTGATCACATATATCCCAGGAACTAAAATCATTTGCCCACGCATTTATTTGCGTTTCTGATACCTGTTTAAAATCGCCAATAATGGTTGCTAATAGACGGGCTTCATGAAATCCAGTCTCCCAGAGCAATAAAGACAGTTCCTGATTCTTGCCAATTTGCTTTGCCAGTTTTCTGATATTCGGCAAACGGATACCAAAAGCTTTAGAAATATCGATCCCAAAATGAGCCATCTTTTTTAGATAATCAGGCTCGCTCATGGATTTTAATTCGGAAAGGACAAAATCTAGATCATTCATTATACGAATTTAATTTTTTTGAAAGACTTCCGAAGTTTCAAAGACCTGCGCCTTAGGCAAAATCAGGAGTATAGACAAAACAATTGGGGTTATTGCAACATAACCAATCCTTAATACTGTTTCAGCTTTAAGTTTACATCGATCATTTAAACTTGTTTAAATTTAACCATAACAATCAACCTTTTAAAACCCATGCAAAAAAACATCATTTGGATGCTATTAGCGTCTTGCCTATTCACATTTTCCTGCAAAAAGAACAAATTAGCTGAAGAGGAGGCTAGCACAACAAACCAAAAGAAAAATATGCTAATGGCTAACACTACCTTAGCCAGCGCTGCCGCAAGCGTAAATGCCTATTCAAACACATCAGCCTACATCAATACTGGTTTTTCATTTTTAAATCCAACACAAATTGATAAAAACCGCCAGGCTATTGGCGGCAGTGCTTACACCGAGGTATATGGCTTTAATGTCCCAGAAGAAAACCGGGTAAGGGGTATAAGATGGAATGAAGATGATGAAACTACATCCATATGGCGGCCACAGGGAATTGCCGGTTTCTCCAGAAATGGTGTACGTTACTTATTGGTAAGCTGGTACGCCAAAGATGCTGCCGAGAGCAAAGGATCGAGAATAACCCTCATCGACATCAGCCCAAGTTCGAGCACTTATTTAACTTACCGACATATATTATTGGTACAACCTACCCTTCCAACCGGCACACTTGATTATACACAATATGGCACTTATGCGCCCTTAAACGTACATGCCGGTGGTGTAGCTTACTTTAATGGTAAAGTTTATTTAAGCAGTACAAGTTTAGGATTAAGGGTATTTGATTTAGACAAAATTATTGAAGTAACTACAGGAACTGGTACTGATGATAAGTGTGGCAAAGATGCCAGTGGAAATCTTTACGCTTTTAATTACAGATACATCCTTCCACAAATAGGTTATTATAAAATTAACGATGCAAGTCCTTTTTCAACCGTACAGGTAAATTACGAAAACAATCAATTATGGACAGGACAATATTATGCCGGAAGTGCAGATGCATCGATTGTTCCCAAAATATTTGGATTCCCGATAAACACATCAGGAGAATTGCAGAATTCGGGCATACAGACAGTGATTCCAAAAAACAGTCTGTTTACTTCAGATCATGCGCATGGCATACAAGGTGTTTTTAGAAAAGGAAACAGGACCTGGCTTTCTTGCACCGGATCGCCTAGCGAATCGTACGGATCAACCGCCCGCTTAGCAAGATATACAGATGGCGATACCAATACGGTCCGTTACAGGTGGCCATACGGTGCTGAATCTTTATATCTTGAAGCACAATACGGGTATTTATGGAGCTTAACTGAATTTGAACCCAATGCCGGAGCTCAAAACGGCAGTCAGGTTAACCGTTGTATATTTGCTGTAGATTTTTCAAAATACGAATAGCAACCTTATTCAAATACAAGAGGCTGTATCATATCTATAAATTCTATCCGTTGAGAAAATTCGTCATTTCGACTGAAGCGTAGTCCCGAACATTCGGGAGAGAAATCTTTTATCATAGTACAAAGATCTCTCCTCCGAAGGAGTTCCTTTGGAACACTACGGTCGAAATGACGATATCATGCATTAAGCTAATGCTTGTTCAATATCAGCTAAAATATCATTGATATGCTCCAAACCAATTGATAGGCGGATTGAACCTTGCTCAATACCAACTTCATTACGTTGTTCTTCGGTAAGTTTGCTGTGGGTACTGGTAGCAGGGTGCGTTGCAATGGAACGGGTATCGGCCAGATTTGCTGAGATAGAAAACATTTGCAGACCGTCCATAAACTTACGTGCAGCATCGATACCGCCTTCAACCACAATGGTTACAATGCCCCCACCCTGTTTCATTTGCTTTTTGGCAATATCGTACTGCGGGTGCGAGGGTAAAAACGGATACTTTACCAGTTTAATTTTCGGGTGTTTTTCTAAATATTTTGCAACTTTTAAAGCGTTTTCGCAATGGCGGTCCATACGGATGGCCAAAGTTTCTAAACTTTTAGATAAAATCCATGCGTTAAAAGGCGATAACGCCGGCCCACTGTGACGGGCAAAAGCAATCACATCTGCAATTAAATCTTTGGTCCCTAAAATAACGCCACCTAATACTCTTCCTTGTCCATCAATATATTTGGTAGCCGAGTGGATCGAAATGTGCGCACCATATTTAATAGGTTGTTGCAGATATGGCGTAGCAAAGCAATTATCAACAACTAATAATACATTGTGTTTTTTAGCCAGATCGCCCAAAAATTCCAGATCGATAATATCGATGCCAGGATTAGATGGCGTTTCTACAAAAATCATTTTGGTATTGGGTTTAATCAAAGCTTCCCAATCCTGTGGTTTATCCAGATCGGCATAATCGAAAGTTACGCCCCAGTTAGAAAAAACATTGGTTAATAATTGATGTGTAGAACCAAAAACCGATCTGCTCGAAACCAAGTGGTCGCCATTTTTTAAAAATGCACCAAATGTGGTAAAAATCGCAGCCATTCCAGTTGCAGTGGCAAAACCATCTTCGGCACCTTCTAAGAGGCACATTTTTTCGATAAACTCTGATGTATTTGGATTTGAATAACGGCTATATACATTCCCTTCCTTTTCGTTAGCAAACAAAGCACGCATTTCTTCCGCATCTTCAAACTTATAACTCGAAGTAAGGTAAATTGGCGACGAATGCTCTTTGTGTAAACTGCGTTCGGTTTGAGTGCGTATAGCTATGGTTTCAAAATTTTCGGATTTCATTTTTAAGTATCAAGATTTGAGTATCAAGAGATGGGTATCAGGATTTGAGTATCAAGTATCAAGACGTGGTGTGAGAATAAAGTCGTCATCATAAATTTTAAGATGTGCTTCTCGATACTTGCTACTTGGTACTTTATACTTCTCTTTTGTTTATTTTATAAGTAAAATTAATCGTTGCAGAGCGGCCTAAAATATTCGATACAGAGCAATATTTATCGAAAGTCATGGCTAATGCACGCTCAACTTTTTGAACGCTTAAATCGCCGAATAAATCGAAGTGAATATCGATTACATCAAAAATCGGCGGCATTTCTTCCTCTTTTCTGGTCGCGTTTATAGCGATTTTAATATCATCAAGTGGCTCCTTCTGCTTGGTTAATACATTTACCATATCAATGCCACTACAGCCACCCAATCCAATTAGTAACATCTCCATCGGCCTGAAACCTTTTCCTTCGCCACCAATGGCAGCTTTTGCATCCAACTCTACAGTAAAACCGCTCTCGTTTTCTGCTTCAAAATTAAATTTACCGCTCTTGCGGATTAGATTTATGTTCATTTTGTTAGTATCGAGTATTTAGTATCAAGAATCAAGACGCATTTGCTTTAGTCTTTCTGCTTTAACCTTTAAGCTCTATTTAAATATTATAATAAACTAAGTTATTTTTTTCCAGTTCTGGCAACTTAACCGGATGGTTAAAAAGTGCAAAAACCGACGAACCACTACCACTCATTAAAGCGAATGTTGCGCCTGCATCGTATAAACTGGTTTTTATTTGACGAATTTGGGGATACTTTACGAATACCGATGGTTCGAAATCGTTGATAACCTTATTTTTCCATGTTGTTGGATGCAAATGTATAATTTCTTTTAACGATTGCAAAGGTTTTTGCGGTTTTACATGTGCATAAGCATCGGCCGTACTTACATGTACAGGCGGTTTTACCAAAACTTTAAACCAGGCTGACAAATCTACATCACACTTTTCAAATTCATCACCTCTATTAAATGCATAAACAGGTTTATTCTCGATAAAAAAAGCACAGTCTGCCCCTAGTTGGCGGGCATAATTTTCCATCTTATCAACCGACATCCCCAACATGAATTTATCGTTTAATAATTTGATCAGGAAAGCACAATCTGCCGATCCCCCACCCAAACCTGCACCAACTGGAATGTTTTTCAATAAATTGATCTGTTGCGCCGGAATATCAAAATCTTTCTTTACCAATTGATAAGCTTTAAAACACAGGTTATCGTTCGGGTCGCCAGGAATATCAATCCCATGGATTTTGCACGAAGTTACCTCGGCATCGGTAATTTCGACTGAATCCTTAATATTGATCGGATAAAAAACGGTTTCGAGGTTGTGGTAACCATCAGCACGTTTTTCGGTGATATTTAAGCCTAGATTTATTTTTGCGTTGGGAAAAGATAGCATGATAGTCGTGAGTCGTGAGTCTTAAGTCATGAGTCCATGGTGCCGAAACCAGCAGCCGTCTCATATTGCAAACATACAAAAGTGTTTTTACTGGCTTGGGTTTCTTTGCATTTTATGTCTTAGTCTTTTTGGAGCGCAATAACAGTAATCATGGGATACTTTGTTCCCGTGTTACGCTTTTACGCTTCGCTTCGTCATAACCTCCTCGCATCAGGGTAACACTGCACTGGGGCTAAGGGGTCAGTTGCTACTGCTATCGGGGTTGATGAAGAAACCGTAAACTACAAACCTGATTGTAGTGGAAAGCCCACGCAGCGAGGACTTGAAACGAAAATCAGGACAGGTGGCTGCCATTGGCACAGCACATTCATTTCCAAAAAACAATTATCATTACAATGTTAGTAAGTGAACAGTGTGTATAAAAATGATTCTCAACACCTGATAAATTTTAGATATTTGTAAATTATCAGAACAGTATGAAACAATATTTAGATTTAATGCAACATGTGCTTGATCATGGCGCTCAAAAGCACGACCGTACCGGTACCGGAACAATAAGCGTTTTTGGTTACCAGATGCGCTTTAACCTTCAGGAAGGTTTCCCGATGGTGACCACAAAGAAACTGCACTTAAAATCTATTATACATGAGTTAATCTGGTTTTTAACCGGCGATACCAATATTAAATACTTAAAAGATAATGGTGTACGTATCTGGGACGAATGGGCTGATGAAAACGGCAATCTAGGCCCAGTTTATGGTTCACAGTGGAGAAGCTGGCCAACACCAGATGGGCAGCACATCGATCAGATCACCAATATCATCAATACGATAAAGAACAATCCCGATTCGCGCAGGATTATTGTTTCTGCATGGAACGTTGCTGAAATCGAAAATATGGCTTTGCCTCCTTGTCATGCCTTTTTTCAATTCTATGTGGCCGATGGCAAATTAAGCTGCCAGTTATATCAGCGCAGTGCCGATATTTTCCTGGGCGTTCCTTTTAATATTGCGTCTTACGCTTTATTAACCATGATGGTGGCACAGGTATGCGGTTTGGAAGCCGGAGATTTTATCCATACCCTTGGCGATGCACATTTATACAATAACCATATCGAACAGGCCAACCTACAATTAAGCCGCGAGCCTAAAGCATTGCCAACCATGAAAATCAATCCTGATGTAAAAAGCATCTTCGATTTCAAATTTGAGGACTTTACCCTGGAGAATTATGAAGCGCACCCGCATATAAAAGGGATAGTGGCGGTATAATTGGTTCACTGGTCATTGGTTAATTAGTCATTCGTTCATTAGCCATTAGTTCATTTGTTTGGGTGCAGAATTGAATGCCCTATTTAAAAAAAAATCATCCCTTTAATTTACTTAATCAAGAGAAATCATGAATTATAAATTAGAGGACTTAGAAGTGTATAACTTGTCAGAGGTAATTTCAGATAAAATCTGGGATATTGTTATGGAATGGGAATATTTCGCTAAAGATACTATTGGGAAGCAATTATGCAGAGCAGCCGATTCCATTAGTGCAAATATTGCTGAAGGATATGGGAGGTATCATTTCAAAGAAAACAAAAACTTTTGTTATTATAGCCGCGGTTCGATTCTAGAAGTAAAATCATTTCTTCAGAAATCAAAAAACAGAAATTTGATCTCTGAAAATTGTTATTCAGAACTTTATACCGAATTGCAAACAATCCATTTAAAGCTGAATGCGTACATAAAATATATTGGGAAAAATTTAAACAAGTTTTAACTTGTTGACGATGCTGGGATCATACTTAGAAATTATGCTTAATGCACTTGCAGAAACTAATAAACAAATGACTAATGACTAATGAACTAGAAAGCCCTTCGCTTTCAATTGCCGTAGCTGTAGGCGAAAATTTTGCAATAGGCAAAAACAACCAGCTTTTATGGCACATGCCAGCCGATTTAAAATTCTTTAAACAAACCACTTCGGGGCACACAGTTGTAATGGGCCGTAAAACTTTCGATTCTGTAGGTAGACCGCTGCCTAACCGCAGGAATATTGTGATCACCAGGGATTCCAGTTTACAAATCGATGGTGTTGAAGTGGTAAATAGTTTAGATGAAGCTTTAGCAATTACCAAAACAGAAGAAAAACCGGTATTTATTGTTGGTGGTGCTGAGATTTACAGACAAGCCTTGCCCAAAACCACCACGCTTTATTTAACCACCATTCATCACAATTTTGATGCAGATACTTTTTTCCCTGAAATTGACCGGAATGAATGGAAAGTAATCAGCAGTGAAACCCATAAAGCCGATGAGAAGAACAAATACGATTATACTTTTGAGGTTTTAGAAAAAATTTAACTCAAATTAACCGCCAAGAACGCAAAGTTTATCTGATAAGCTATTCCGCTTCTACCCCTGCTAGCTAAACCCGATGGGAGTGGGCATCCCGATTCTTCATCGGGATAAAACGGACAACGGGACTATCGGAGCCGAAGAACCACAGTTATTGCTTTTCAATAAAAAGATCTATTATGCGTCTTGCGTCTAAAACCCACTTGAAGATGCTTCGTACCTCAGCATGACAGCAGAAAAAAGATTAATACATTAGTGGGATGAGATCAAGTCCAAAAGCTGCTACAATTGCTTTCAAAATCAATTTCATTCTAAATTTAGTCCTCCGAAATGAATTCTGCCTGATGAATCTCGAAGGATTATTGCCCAATAAAAATTAATGTTAATAAATTATCAATTAAGGGGTTCTATAATTTAAAAATTTAATTAGATTTGCCGACTTGTTAAAAAACAGCGAAAGACAAATTATTTTAAACAAACAATGCAAGGAAAAGGTTTTATTAAGTTTATAGCGATAGTATTGGCTATCGTTTGTGCGTACGCACTTTCTTTTACTTTGGTAGCATCCAAGGTGGAAAAAGACGCAAAAAACGCTGCGAAGGGTGATTTGGCCAAAGAAAAGGCTTACTTAGATTCGATGAGTACCGTGAAAGTTTATCCAGTAGTTGGATTTACTTATCAAGAGGTAAAAGCGAAAGAGATTAATTTGGGTTTAGACTTAAAAGGCGGAATGAACGTAACGATGGAGATATCGTTAGCAGAGTTGGTAAAATCATTAGCAGGCAACCCTACTGATGCTAACTTTAACAAAGCAGTTCAGAACGCACAGATCCAGTTAAATGCCGGTGGTAAAGATTACATCAAAATTTTTGTTGATGAATTCGAAAAATTAAGCCCTGGAGTAAAACTTGCAGATTATTTTTCTAACCAGGATAACGCATCTCAATTAAAACCTAGCGCAAGCAATGGCGATGTTGAATCTTTCTTGGAAAAAGAAGCTACTAGTGCGATCGATCGTTCATTTACAGTTTTACGTTCACGTATTGATGGTTTCGGTGTAGTTAGTCCGAACATGCAAAAACAAGAAGGTAGCAACCGTATCTTAATCGAAATGCCAGGTGTACAAGATAAAGAGCGTATTGCTAAACTTTTACAAGGTTCTGCAGAATTACAGTTCTGGCAAGTATATCAGGTGCAAGAAGTTGCGCCATTGTTAGAAAACATTAATAAAATTTTAGCTGCAACATTAAAAGCTGATGCGCCTGCAACTAAAGATACAACTGCTGCTCCCGCTGCTGGTGGTAAACTTGCCGGTTTAGAAAAAGCTGCTGCTAAAGATACTACGGCTAAAGGTGGTAAGCTTGCTGGCTTAGGTAAAAAGGATTCAACTGCGGTTAAAGCTGAATTGCTTAAATCTAACCCATTGTATGCTGTTCTTAACCTTCCTATTTACCAAGGCGAAAACGGACAACAACAATTAATGCCAGGTGCAGTTGTTGGTATGTCGTTACAAAAAGATACTGCAAAGGTTAACTCATATTTAAAACTTCCAGAAGTTGCTGCATCTATTCCATCTACGATGAAATTTATGTGGAGTGTTAAACCTAGAGAAGGTTCGAAAATTTTCGAACTATATGCTATTAAAGTGGTTAGTGCTGATGGCAAACCAGATTTAGGTGGTGAGGCAATCAGCGATTCACGCGCAGATTTTGATCAAAAAGGTAAACCAGAAGTAACCATGTACATGACCAGCGAAGGTTCTGCTAAGTGGAAAAAAATTACTGCCGAAGCCGCTGCTGATCCAAACAACAAAAAATCTATTGCAATTGTATTAGATAACCAGGTATATTCTGCGCCTACCGTACAGAACGAAATTGCTGGTGGTGTTTCATCAATCACCGGTAACTTTACACAAGCCGATACTAAAGATTTATCCAACATCCTAAAAGCTGGTAAATTACCTGCTCCTGCACGTATTGCAGGTAGCTATGTAGTTGGTCCAACTTTAGGTGCACAGGCTATTCACGATGGTTTAATCTCATTCGTAATTGCCTTTATCGTAATCTTAATCTTCATGGCGTTGTATTATCACCGTGCAGGTTGGGTTGCTAACTTTGCATTGTTAATCAACTTATTCTTCATCATTGGTATCTTGGTATCACTTGGTGCAGTATTAACATTACCTGGTATTGCTGGTATCGTATTAACCATTGGTTTATCGGTAGATGCAAACATCCTTATTTTTGAGCGTGTACGTGAAGAGCTTGCACATGGTAAAAACACGGCCACTGCGATTAAAGAAGGTTTTAAACATGCAATGCCTTCAATTATCGACTCAAACGTTACCTTATTTATTTTAGGTGCTATCCTTTACGTTTTTGGTAGCGGTCCGGTTCAAGGTTTCGCAACTACATTATGTATCGGTATCCTTTCTTCATTATTTGCAGCTGTAGCCATTTCGAGAGTAGTTTTCGAATCGTTATTAAACCGCAAAATTGATGTAAGTTTCGATAACAGCATTACCCGTAACGCATTTAAAAACATCAGTTTCAACTTCGTTGGCCGTCGTAAAATTTACTACGTAATCTCTACCATCATTATTATTGCTGGTATTGGTATGTACTTCAAAAATGGTGGTTTAAATTTAGGTGTAGATTTTAAAGGTGGTAGAACTTATTTAGTTCACTTCGATAAAGCAGTTAATACTGAAGATTTAAAAGCTAAATTAAACCCGGTTTTCGGTAACGAAACGCCTGAGGTTAAAACTGCAGGTGAAGATAGCCAGGTAAAAATCACTACTACTTTCCACATCGAAGATCAGGACATTAAAACTGATAAAGTTGTAGAAGATGCTTTAAACAAAGGTTTATCAGGTTCTAAATACGAAATTGTAAGCTCACAAAAAGTAACGCCTATCATTGCAAGTGATATCGTAAACGGTGCTTTCTACGCAGTATTGATCTCATGTTTATTCATGTTTATCTATATCGTAGTACGATTCAAAAAATGGCAGTATGGTTTAGGTGCGGTAATCGCATTGTTCCATGATGTGTTAATGGTATTATCTTTCTACACCATTTTAGATGGTATTATGCCATTCTCATTAGAAATCGGTCAGGATTTCATCGCAGCAATTTTAACGGTAATGGGTTACACCATGACGGAGACAGTTGTTGTATTCGACCGTATCCGTGAGAAATTAAAAGAATCTGGTAAAGAAGATTTACACGGTGAAGAGCGTAACAACTTAATCAACTTCGCGTTGAACAGTACATTAAGTCGTACCATCTTAACCTCATTAACCGTATTCTTCGTGTTATTGGTTATCTTTATTTTCGGTGGCGACAGCATCCGCGGATTCATCTTCGCCTTGTTAATCGGCCGTATCATTGGTACATATTCATCATTATGTATCTCTACTCCTATCGTAATCGATTTGGGTAGCTCAGCCGAGAAAAAATAAGAGATTAAGATCTTAAAATATATAAGCGTTCCGATTTATCGGGGCGCTTTTTTTATGCAGCTTTTTTACCACGAAGACACAAAGAACACAAAGTGGTTTCCTATATTTTTTGTTTTGGAAAGCAGTATCTGTAGCGTTTCGGTTCCGATAGTCCTGCTGTTCGTTTTATTTCGCTGCGCTCCATGTTCACTACCATCAGGTTTAATTAATTTAAAACAGTGCTAAGAAACTTACAAAACCCCGCTTCGTCATGCCAGCGTTATATCTTTATTATTAAACAAGAATAACTGCCAAAACCTCATTTATCAAACCTTTTGGCTATCTTTTTGTTACATTAGCAATAGATAAACGATACGAAAATGGATTTACAACTTCCTAAAAGCGAATACCCTAGAGTAGTTATAGTTGGCGGTGGATTTGGAGGAATTGAGTTAGCTAAACGTTTAAAAAACAAACCCTTTCAGGTGGTTATGCTCGATAAACATAACTACCATACTTTTCAACCCTTACTTTATCAGGTGGCTACAGGAGGTTTAGAAGCCGATTCGATCGCTTTCCCATTAAGAAAGATTTTTAAAGGACAAAAAAACCTGATTTTTCGCGTAACCAAGGTTACCGAAGTTAATGCGGCTGAAAATTGTCTACAAACCGACATTGGTAAAATCAATTACGATTATTTGGTTATCGCCACAGGTTCTACCAGTAACTTTTTTGGCAATAAGGAAATCGAGGCTAATTCAATGCCGATGAAATCCATCCCGGAAGCATTGGATTTGAGAAGTTTGATTTTACAGAATTTCGAAAAATCGCTGATCGAAAAAGATTTAGATAAAAAGAGTGCCCTATTAAACTTTGTAGTGGTTGGCGGAGGCCCAACAGGTGTTGAAACCTCTGGAGCCATAGCAGAGCTTAAAAAACATGTGATTCCGAACGATTATCCAGAGATGGATCTGAGCAGGGTAAACATTTATCTGATCGAAAATTCGCCTGAATTATTAGGTGTGATGTCGCCACAGGCACAGAAAAAAGCCAAAGATTTCCTTACCGATATGGGCGTTCAGATCATGAACGAAACCAGGGTAATGAGTTACGACGGACATACCCTTACCTTACAGGATAAAGCACCAATTTTAAGTTCTACCGTAATTTGGAGTGCTGGTGTTAAGGGCGAAGTTTTAGGTGGTTTAGACAACGCAGAAATTGTTCGTGGCGGCCGATTGAAAACTGATACGCAGAATTTAGTGGTGGGTTATCAAAATGTATATGCCATTGGTGATGTGGCCGCTATTATTGATGAAGAAACACCGAATGGTCACCCCGGAGTTGCTCCAGCCGCCATACAGCAAGGACACCAACTGGCCAAAAACCTGGTGAACATCAAAGAAAATAAACCTTTAGAGAAATTTAAATACTTCGATAAAGGCTCAATGGCTACAGTGGGTAGAAACAAAGCCGTTGTAGATATTGGAAAAATCCGTTTTCAAGGCGTTTTTGCATGGTTTACCTGGATGTTTGTGCACTTAATGACTTTGGTAGGCTTCAGAAACAAGATTATTGTTTTCGTAAATTGGGTTTGGAGTTATTTCAGTTATGACAGAGGAACCCGTTTGATTATCAGAACCTTTGCAAAAGACCGAAGCGTTGATTATAGAGACGAGGTACCATCAGTAAAGGAACAAGTTAAAGTATCTTAGTCTTTAGTCTTTAGTCTTTAGTCTTTAGTCTTTAGTCTTTAGTCTTTAAGGTAACTTTTGATGATAAAAATTGTTTCCTTTTTCTTCTTTTCTTTGCGAAAAACTTTGCGCATTTTGCGGGTAAACCAAAAATATGAGCCAAAACGACTTCAAATTAGTAGAATGTCCACGCGATGCCATGCAAGGACTACACGATTTTGTTCCAACTGAACTTAAGGCAGAATATTTGAATCTTTTACTTCAGGTAGGTTTTGATACACTTGATTTTGGAAGTTTTGTTTCGCCTAAAGCCATTCCACAAATGGCCGATACAGCCGAAGTTTTAGCACAATTGGGTTTGAGCAACACGGCAACTAAGCTCTTGGCTATTGTAGCCAATTTAAAAGGCGTAGAGAACGCTGTAAAGCATGAAGTAGTCGATTACCTTGGTTTCCCTTTTTCGATCTCAGAAACGTTCCAACAGCGTAATACCAATTCAAGCATATTGCAATCATTAAACACGGTGGAAGAAATGCTTTCACTTTGTGCTAAAAACAATAAGAAAGCGGTTGTGTACTTGTCGATGGGTTTTGGGAATCCTTATGGCGACGAATGGAATTATGAAATTGTAGAAAAATGGGCTGATGTACTGGTGGGTAAAGGTGTAGCGATTTTATCATTAGCTGATACGGTTGGTGTTTCTACGCCAGAGAAGATAGAAAGCATATTGCCAAAACTGATTTCGAAGTTTAAAAATACCGAAATCGGCATCCATCTGCATTCAACCCCTGCCGAACGGTTTGAAAAAATAGAAGCTGCTTATCGTTCGGGTGTAAAACGTATAGATTCTGCCTTAAAAGGTTTTGGAGGCTGCCCAATGGCTGCTGATGACCTCACAGGCAACATTGCTACTGAAGATGTAATTGCATTTTTGAATGCCAAGGGAGAAAATATCAACCTTAATATGAATAAATGGAATGAGGCAATGGCTTTATCAGGAAAGATATTTGGGTAGATTAGCTTGGTCACCGCCTAGAGTCGTCATTGCGAGGCACGAAGCAATCCTACTACTATAGGTGGGAATAAACAAATTTAGCTCATGCCTAGCGATCGCTTTAAGGTTGCTTCGTACCTCGCAATGACGGACCTGCACAGTACTTCGAAGCAAGGTATTGATCAACCCAACTCGTCATATAAGTCTTTCCAATTTGGATTCATAGATTCAATCAAATCTATTTTCTGTTGGCGGTTTCCTCCTTTAATTCTCTTTTCTTCATCAATGGCTTCTTCGATATTTGGAAAGAATGAGTAGTAAACCAGTTTATAGCATTTATACCTTGAAGTAAAGCTTTTTGGAAATTCGTTGTTTTTATGTTGCCAAACCCTACCCTGTAAGTCTGAAGTTACTCCAGTATAAAAAACAGTATTAAAAGAATTCGCCATGATGTAAACGCATCCTCCTTTTTCCATTATATTTTAGTTGGTATTGGTAATTGTTAGGTCGTCATTGCGAGGTACGAAGCAATCCTACTACTATGGGGGGGGTAAATAATCAATCCAGCGATCGCTTTAAGATTGCTTCGTGCCTCGCAATGACGATTTTTCGTTGAATGCGCTATGCTTTCTGTGCCTCCTGGCTAACTATTCCTAAACCTTCTTCACCATTTTAAAATGCTGTATCCCAGCCTCCTCAAATTGCTCTCCCTCTGCTACAAAACCAAATTTAGCATATAAACTCATGGCATCTAACTGCGAGTTTAGGTAAATATAATGCGCATCTTCTGGCAGATCAGATAAAGCCTCGGCAATTAGCGCACGACCTACACCCTGCCCTCTAAAATCTTTTAAAACTGCGAAACGTTCCAGCTTATATCCATTATCTGTTTTACGCCACCTGCAGGCACCGCAAGGCTGGCCATTATTTGTTGCCAGAAAATGTACAGATTCATCTTCATGCTCCCACTCCAATTCTGGCGGGCAATTCTGTTCGTCTACAAATACAATCTTACGGATCGCAAATACTTTATCTAAATCTTCGGGATGATTAACTTTTTGAACGTGCAGACTCATTATCGTGGTGTTTAAAGTGTTTATTCGATTTTAATTTCGATTCATTTAATGCCTCAGCAACATCAATTGAATGCGAACAATGAATATCGGCCTCTTTTTTGGCAAGTGTGGCAATCGTAACGTAAAATTTATGTAACTGATCCAGTTCTTTTTCGCTCAAATCTTCTATATCAACCATCCGGTTGCTTGCACCCTGCTGCGCAGCAATTAATTCATTTAATTTTAACTGAATGGCCTTGCCATCTTTATTCTGTGCTTTCTGAATCAAAAAAACCATCAAAAAGGTAATAATCGTTGTACCTGTGTTAATCACCAACTGCCAGGTTTCAGAATAATCGAAAAGTGGGCCTGTAACCGCCCAAATCACTACGATTGCCGTTGCCGATATAAATGCAGCAGAGCTACCCGTAAATTTGGTTGCCGCGTTGGCAAATTTCTCGAAAAAATTATTTCTCTTGGTATCATTTTTAGATTTTGCCATTACAATTTGTTTGCTTAAATATAACCATAAAACAAACAAAAGCGCCATAAGTTTTTAAACCCATGGCGCTTTTGTAATTATTGAATGATTGATTTTTTGAATGATTGAATAGACTTTCAATCTTAAAAAATAATCAAAAATTATAGCTTATCGTTAACGTTGATACAGTTCAGATCTTCGAAAGCAGTTGTTAAACGTTTCACAAAAGTTTCTTCACCTTTACGTAACCAAACACGTGGATCGTAATATTTTTTATTTGGTTTATCATCGCCATCAGGATTACCAATCTGACCTTGAAGATAAGCTTCATTCTTTTTGTAATATTCTAAAATACCTTCCCAAAATGCCCATTGCATATCAGTATCGATATTCATTTTAATTGCACCATAAGAAATTGCTTCTCTGATTTCTTCCTGAGTAGAACCAGAACCACCGTGGAATACGAAGTTGATCGGTTTCTCTGCTGTTAAGCTGAATTTTTCTTTGATAAAATCCTGAGAATTTTTCAAAATTACCGGTTGCAATTTTACGTTACCTGGTTTATAAACACCATGTACGTTACCAAAAGCAGCAGCAACTGTAAAACGAGGAGAAACTTTACTTAATTCTTCGTAAGCATAAGCCACTTCGCTTGGTTGAGTATATAATTTAGAGCTATCTACATCGCTATTATCAACACCATCTTCTTCACCACCTGTAACACCAAGTTCGATTTCGATAGTCATGTTCATTTTAGCCATGCGTGCTAAGTATTTAGCAGAAATTTCCATGTTTTCTTCAATCGACTCTTCCGATAAATCCAACATGTGTGATGAAAACAAAGGTTTTCCAGTTTCAGCGAAGAATTTTTCACCGTGGTCTAAAAGTCCATCAATCCAAGGCAATAATTTTTTAGCGGCGTGGTCGGTATGTAAAACCACGGCAACACCATAATGCTCTGCCAATAAATGTACATGTTTAGCTGCCGATACAGCACCTAAAATACATGCTTGCAATTTCTCATTATCTAAAGATTTGCCTGCATAAAACTGTGCACCTCCATTAGATAGTTGAATCATAACAGGCGAATTTACTGCCTTAGCAGTTTCCAATACCGCATTAACCGTATTTGTACCGGTTACGTTAACTGCTGGTAAAGCAAACTGATGTTTTTTAGCCTGCTCAAACAATTCTTGAACGGCATCTCCGTAAATTACGCCTTTGTAGCCTTTTAAACTCATTTCTTGTTAATTTTATTAAGTCCGAAGTTATAAAAAAAAATAACATTCCAAGCTTTTCTAACAACAGAATTATTTGCCTAACAGCAAAATAAGGCCTATTTAGTGTAAAAAAGACATTATCCTTAGTGTAAAAAAGACACACTTAAGTTTTACAATTAGCAGTTAACAGTAGCCCGAGCCGAGTTTTCAATTACCTGTCCAACGCTTGCATTATTGCCAATCGACTATCAACCAACTCACCATTGACTATTTTTACAGCTAATAAGGGTCGACTTTATTATATTTTTCGTTTCTTTGCAATCCAATTCTTCAAAAAATTATATGGCTTGGTTTAAGAGAGAAAAAAAAGGTATCATCACCACAACAGAGGAGAAAAAAGAAGCACCAGATGGTTTGTGGAATAAATGTCCAAATTGTAAAAAACCGCTACATCAGGCAGAACTTCAGGAAAACAAATACGTTTGTCATTACTGCGATTACCACTTGAGAGTAGGCTCAAAAGAATATTTCGAGGTTTTATTTGATAATAACGAGTTTAAAGAGCTGTTCCCTAACTTAACATCAGGCGACCCTTTAAATTTTAACGATAACAAACCTTACACCGATAGAATTAAAGAAAGCCAGGCTAAAACAGGCTTAAAAGACGCTATCCGTGCCGGTGTTGGTAAAATCGAAGGGCAAGACCTCGTAATTGCCTGTATGGATTTTGCTTTTATTGGCGGTTCGATGGGTTCAGTTGTGGGCGAAAAAATTGCAAGATCGATCGATTATAGCATTAAACATAAAGTTCCGTTCCTGATGATTTCAAAATCAGGTGGTGCCCGTATGATGGAAGCCGCATTTTCATTAATGCAAATGGCCAAAACATCAGCCAAACTCGCCTTATTAGGTCAGGCTAAAGTTCCATATATCTCTTTATTAACCGATCCAACTACCGGTGGTGTAACTGCATCATACGCCATGTTAGGCGATATTAATATTGCAGAACCAGGCGCACTGATCGGCTTCGCTGGTCCGCGGGTAATTAAAGAAACCATTAAAAAAGATTTACCAAAAGGTTTCCAAACTTCAGAATTCGTTCTTGAACACGGCTTCCTCGATTTCATTGTAGATAGAAGAGCCATGAAAGCTAAATTGGGCGCTTTTATTAAAATGATGAACAACTAGTTGGTTCAATAGTTCATTAGCCATTAGTTCATTGGTCTACGTACTAAAAAAATCATAATATTTAGAAAAGCAGGGCTTGAATAAATCGGTGAATTCAGTCCTGCTTTTTGCTTTAAGTCCTCGCTACACTCCGGGCTTTCCGCGGCAATCAGGTTTAATTAATATGGGCCGGTGGTTCTTTTGAGGGGTTTTTCCAGCGAATGCTACAACCACCCCGCCCTGCGGGCACCCCTCCAAAGGAGGGGAATAAATAACCGCAATTTTTCTTATTTTTAAACTAACCAAACCATAAACTAAAATGAAAAAGTTATTCCTATTAATCTCCCTAATCACCGTTACGCTCGCTATACAAGCGCAGGAGAAAAAAGCCAAAGCCCCTTATGATGAAGCCTTAGCCAAAAAGCTTGGTGCCGACAACTACGGCATGAAAATGTATGTTCTGGTTATGCTGAAATCGGGTACGAATACCACAGAAACCAAAGCCAAAACAGATAGTTTATTTGCCGGACATATGGCAAACATGGGCAAAATGGTCGAAGCACAAAAACTCGTAATTGCTGGCCCGATGGGTAAAAATGATAAAAATTACCGTGGCATTTTCGTTTTAAATACAAAATCGATCGAAGAGGCAAAACAACTATTGGAAAGCGATCCGGCCATAAAAGCCAAATTACTGGAACCAGAATTGTACAATTGGTATGGCTCTGCAGCACTAGCTGAGTATTTGCCGTTTCACGATAAGATCCAAAAGAGCAGTTTTTAGGGTTGTCTGCCACGGAAGCACAGAAGGCACGGAGAAGTTAATATAGTGAGGTCAGATGTTACATCTGACCTTTTCAGCTTAGTGAATCATTAAGGATTCAACTTGTGAGATTGCCACGGTGATGAAAAATCACCTCGCAATGACGATCCTATTTACTGCAACATTTCCATTAACATCCTTCAACCCCACTCCTTATTTCATAAATTAGCTTATCAAATAATCAACCCTAACTAATTATGAATAAAAAACTACTCTTTTCTGCGCTATTGCTATGCACTTCAACCTGCATATTTGCGCAAGACAAAAAAATAATCGACAATATTGTTAAAGAAGTGAACGAAAACACTCAATTAGAGAAACTCGCTCACGAACTTTTAGATGTTGTTGGACCACGTTTAGTTGGTTCACCACAAATGAAACAAGCCAATGATTGGGCCGTAAAAAAATATAGCGATTGGGGCATCTCTGCAAAAAATGAAAAATGGGGCGAATGGGCCGGCTGGGAAAGAGGCATTACGCACATCGATTTAATAAGTCCGCGGGTTAGAACCTTAGAAGGCACACAATTGGCCTGGAGTCCATCCACAAACGGTAAAACCATTAATGCAGAAGCGATTATTCTTCCAGCAATTACAGACTCGGTATCTTTTCAAAAATGGTTGCCAAATGTAAAAGGTAAAATCGTATTGATTTCGATGAATCAACTATCTGGCCGACCAGAAAAAAATTGGGAAGAATTTGCCACCAAAGATCTGTTCGAGAAATTTAAAAAAGAAAAAGCCGATGCCGCTAAAGCATGGATAGCCAGCATAGCCAAAACGGGTTTAACAGCAAAAACACTTCCCGTAGCGATAGAAAATGCAGGTGCAGTAGCAGTAGTGATCAATAACTGGTCGCAAGGTTTTGGTGTAGATAAAATTTTTGGTGCAAATACGAAAAAGGTCCCAACTTTAGATTTATCTGTTGAAGATTATGGCTTGGTTTACCGCTTGGCGCTCAATGGAGATAAACCTAGGCTTAAAATTGAGGCAGAATCTAAAAAATTAGGTACTGTACCTACTTTTAATACCCTTGCCGAAATAAAAGGCACACAGAAACCAAATGAATACGTAATGCTTTCGGCACATTTCGATTCGTGGGATGGCGCAAGTGGCGCAACCGATAATGGTTCTGGTACCATCTTGATGATGGAAGCGATGCGCATTCTAAAAAAAATCTATCCTAACCCTAAACGTACCATTTTGGTTGGGCATTGGGGAAGTGAAGAGCAGGGCTTAAATGGCTCAAGGGCTTTTGTAGAAGATCATCCGGAAATTGTAAGCAATCTTCAGGCTTTATTTAACCAGGATAACGGTACAGGCCGAGTGGTGAATATTGGCGGGCAAGGCTTTGCTAAATCGAAAGACTACATTACCCGTTGGTTGGCTGCAGTTCCTGATACCATTAAAAATCAGATCAAAACCAGTTTCCCTGGGTCGCCTGGTGCAGGAGGTTCTGATTTTGCTTCTTTTGTTGCTGCCGGAGCTTTGGGTTACTCGTTAAGTTCTACCAGCTGGGATTATGGCACTTATACTTGGCACACTAACCGCGACAGTTACGATAAACTGGTTTTCGATGAGATTAAAAGCAATGTAATTTTAGCAGCCATTATGGTTTATATGGCATCAGAAGATCCTGAAAAAACCTCAACTGAAAAAGCAACAGATTTACCTGTAAACGAACGTACCGGAAAACCAGCAGCCTGGCCGGTACAAACCAAATCGAATAGAAAAGGCGGGTTGTAGATAAAGAATATTTTAAAGAGCATTTGGAAACAGATGCTCTTTTTTCTTGCAGCAACCCTGAATATACTGTCATGCTGAGGCACGAAGCATCTGTTTCATTTATTGCAGATGCTTCGTACCTCAGCGTGACAACAATCGGCATTACTCCTCTTTCTTCTGAAACTTATAAAACAAATATCCCAAAAAAGGCAGAATCAATACACTCCCCAATAAAAGTGCTAAACCTAAACTATAAATGGTTTTTTCGGGCCCTGCAGTTTCGAGAAGTGAGATTGCATCACCATTTTTTAAGCGGATAAAGTTTGGAAAATGCGCGTAGCTAATGGCTAAAAGGATCATCGTTACCTGAAAGCCAGCTAAAATGCGTAAAACTTTTGTTTTACCTTTAATTAGCAGGTACCATAACAGCACAAGAGATAAACTGGCCAAAATAATGGCCGATAACCCGACATTGCTCTTAAAAACCCAATCAATCAACGGAATTTTATCCCGCTGTGCGGCAATAAACACCATGGCACCAAAAACTACGGCAGCCACATTCATAAATTCCGCCTTTTTAATAAAACGGCGTTTATCATGTGCTTCTTTTGTTTCACCTATAAGGTAAATCGCGGCAAGAAAACCGCAGAGCGCGACCGTAAATAAGCCCACAGCAACAGAAAACCAATTCAACCAACCCGAAATATACGCGGTATAAAAATCGTTCGCCTGCGTATCGATATGCCCTGAAATTAAGCTTCCGGCAATAATGCCAAGAAACAACGCAGTTACAAAACTCGAATACCTGAATATGCGGTTATAAAACCACTGCATATCATCTTTAACAGCATCGTAATGGCGGAATACAAAGGCGGTACCCCGGGCAATAATTCCGATGAGCATAATCGCCAATGGAATATGCAAATAAACCGACATGGTGGTATAAATATGCGGGAAACCTACGAAAAGGATTACAATGGCAATAATTAACCACATGTGATTAGCCTCCCAAACCGGACCGATGGCCTGATACATGGTTTTACGGGTTTTACTCCTATTTTTTGTTGAAGTGAATAGCTCTATAATCCCTGCACCAAAATCGGCCCCACCCAATAAAAAGTAAAGCAGAATGGCCATGCATAAAAATGTAATTACAACTTGTTCCATTATTTATTTTTTTACCACAGATTTGCACAGATAAACACAGATTTTGATAATTCGACTGCAAGTCTCAAGCCTTCATTCGTGTTCATCCTTTTTATCTGTGGTTAATTAATTATTTTGTTTCAGGTTTGTTATAGAGCACTGGCACCATTTTAATCTGGCGGTAAAGCAAAAACGTTACAATTAGGCTTAAAGAAACGTAAATGGCCGAGAAGATATAAAATGAGTAAGCAATGCCCGGCATCGGTGTAACGGCATCCTTAGTGCGCATTACCCCATAAATAATCCATGGCTGTCGACCAACCTCTGTAACTACCCAGCCGGCCTCTAAAGCGATGTAACCAAGCGGAATGGCCACAACAAATAATTTCAACAGCCAGCGTTTCTCGGTTAAAGGTTTCTTTTTAAATAAAGTGAAGAAATAAGTTAAGGATACTAAAAGTAGTAGTGTGCCAATTCCAACCATAATCTGGAAAGCATAATGTGTGATGGCTACCGGAGGATGCTCATTTTCTGGAATCTGATCTAAGCCCTTTACCTCAGCGCTAAAATCGCCATGCGCCAGAAAACTTAAAGCACCTGGAATTTCGATTGCACCTTTCACGGCTTTATCTTTTTCGTTCACAATTCCACCAATCAATAGTGGGGCAGGCTTTTCGGTTTTGTACAATGCCTCCATAGCCGCAAGTTTAGCAGGTTGCCTTTTGGCTACATCTTTTGCCGAAATATCGCCACTCAAAGGCTGCAATAATGCGCCAATGCAAGCAAATATGGCTGCTATTTTAAAAGCTTTTAGATGAAATTCTTTATTACGGTCTCTCAGGATCATTAAAGCATGTACACCTGCCACAGCAAAGCCCGTAGCGGTAAATGCGGCCAAACACATGTGTAGCGCCTGACTAAACCATGCTTTATTGAACATGGCCTGTATGGGATCGATATTCAGGTATTGTCCGTTTACAAAATCAAAACCTGCCGGACTGTTCATCCAGGCATTTGCAGCCACAACCAATATTCCGGAGGCTAAACCACTTACCCCTACAACCATCCCGGTAAACCAATGGAACCATTTATTTAACTTATTCCAGCCATACAAGAAAAAGCCAAGGGCTATTGCTTCGATAAAAAAGGCTGTTCCCTCCAGCGAAAAAGGCATCCCGAATATTGGTCCTGCATGATCCATAAACTTTGGCCAGAGCAGGCCTAATTCGAAAGATAACATGGTACCTGATACCGCGCCGGTAGCAAAAAATATCGCTACACCTTTACTCCAGGCCTTGGTGAGATTTTTATATACCTCATCGTTTGTTTTAAGCCATTTATAATGCGATACGGCCATAAAGAAAGGCATAACCATGCCTATGCAGGAAAAAATGATGTGGAAGCCTAACGATAAGGCCATTTGGGAACGGGCTGCGATAAAATCATCCATGAGCTGTAGATTTTGAATTGTAACAAATATAGTTGTTAAACACTAAAGCCTACGGTAATTCAATGATGTTGAAAGGATTATTTTAAATATAGAACGTTTATAAATTGGAAATAGATTTGGATGTTCTTTAACACATAAATACTAAATATCGCTATTTGTCATCCTGAGGGGTAATTTATTGTATAAAAATCAATATGAATGACGTATATATTTGGTTATTGCCCTTGGCTCAACCTTGCCTCGGCTCGCCGCCGCCTAAGGGCTCTTTCTTTTTGGCATCAAAAAGAAACAAAAACTGCCGGCTGAAAATTTTTCTTTCGAAGCCAGCAGGTAGGCTTGGGCAGTGCAGCCCGAAAAATTTGTTAGGCCGGATTTAAGTAGAACGGGGATACCGTACTATGGCCTAGCTGGATGGAAATGCGAAATTTGTTAAAATGTTGATTAATAATTATTT
This sequence comes from Pedobacter sp. Bi27, assembly GCF_918698255.1. NCBI lineage: Bacteria > Pseudomonadati > Bacteroidota > Sphingobacteriia > Sphingobacteriales > Sphingobacteriaceae > Pedobacter > Pedobacter sp. Bi27. The sequence continues at coordinate 303,440 of NZ_CAKKMW010000006.1, read as the reverse complement.
GCAAAATAACGTCAATGGTAGCGTAGTCGAAGGATTAGCCATGGATTAACGCGTTCAAAAATTAACAGCAAAAAAATCCTTTCCTAAATTAGGATAAGATAATAATCACCGCTTATGAGATTGCTTCGTCGGCTGAAAAAGCCTTCTCGCAATGACGAAAATCTTCTAAACCCCTTTCAGCTCGTCATAAGCAGCACCTAAACTCCTTTGAATACCCTCTCCCTTCCATTCTGTTGAATTTGGAATTGAGCTTGCTTTTAGGATGTCTTCTTTGCTTTTTCCTGCTTTGATTTCTCCGCCCACAAAAGTTAAAAGGTTCTGCAGGTAATTTTGAAAAGCTTTAACATCTGCTTTGTTTCCTGTTACTTTCTCAGGATCTAAGCTGTGCCCCCAGATAAACAGGGTATCGTTATCAAACTGGGCCAAAATTTTATCCAATGCCGTGATCCAATTACCGATGTGTGCACCATTTTCCCGATCAATGTAAGGAAACTTACGGTTGAACACCAAATCGCCTACATGCACAATATTTGCATGCTCAAAATGATAAACGGCATCACCATTGGTATGACCAGAGCCATAATAAGAAGCTTTTATGTTCTCATCCCCTACTTTTGCTGCCCATTTTGTTCCAAAAGTAGTATCAGGCAACAACTGTTTGTCTAAATTATTTGCTTTCTCGGCACCTCTTTTCTGGTTAACCAAGGAGTTTTGATGCGCCACAACCTTTTCGGCCAATCCTTTAAAGGAGATATTGCCAGCGGTATGATCGCCATGATGATGGGTATTAATCAGGTATTTGAAAGGTTTTTCGCCTAATTTTTTTAATTCTTCGATTACATGCGGCGCCGAAGTTGGGAACTGGGCATCTACCACCACAAAACCATTGCTCGAATTTAACCAGCCTATTGTACCGCCCTGTTCGGTAAATATCCCTACATTATTGCGCAATGGTTTAAAGTTGTAAGCACGCGTTAGCGCTTGCTGTGCAAAAACATCTGTTTTATAAATTGAAAGCAAGGCCATGGCCAATGCTGAATTTTTGATAAAATTTCTTCTTTCCATTTTGGGATTTAGCTAAAAAACCACAGCAATTGCTGTGGTTTAAATTTAGTCATTTTGTTCGTAAATTATATTCCAACCAGTTATATTCCTGAACCTGGTGTTGGTCCGGGTTCGTGTCCTGGCCCTAGTGGATTATTCTTGCGTTTATCCTCTTTATCAAAAAGATTGGTGGTTATTTTCGATGATTTATTTTCATCTAAAGAATCATGATCTCTCACATCTTCTACTTTTTTATCTAGCAAATCGTTCTCAACAACTTTACCTTTTTCCTTATTTGTTTCCATAGTATTGTAAATTGATGTATTAAAGAAACAAGTGAAAAATAAGATTGTTTTTCTTAATTGTTTTGGGAATGGGTTTATTGCTGAGTAACTTATTAGCCCGTTAATGATAGTCATTGATAAAAGATTCTTCGACTTCGCTCAGAATGACAAAACGAGAGATATATTCCGTGTCTTTCGTGTTTCCGTGGCAAAAACATTTAAGTTAAAAGTCCAGGTTTAATACCTCATCAAATACAGCATAGCATAATCTTATTGGTTGTTGCACTTCAACCAAAGCATTATCTCATAACACAAAGAAGTAAATAGCCTCTCCTTAGAAAGGCCATTAGCATTAATTAAACAGGTTTATCTTCACAATTAAAACATTGCCCCCGGAAGTTTTCCCAATTCGTGAATGCAGCCGAAAGAATGAAATCTTCTTTTATGGATTTTGTTGAAATGGTTTGAAGATTCAAACGAAAATGGATTAAGGATAAACTTGTAAATGTGTTTCCTTTCTTCATTTAATTTTTCTTCCTGCTTCGCGTTCTCTAGATTTTGATTGTTTTGGCTCTTTTCCATGACGATATAGATTGTTGAAAACATGGTTAGTTTTCAGGGTTAACAATTTTAATCAGAATGCCTTTTAACTGCACAATGCGCGAATAAAAAAGCTATTTAAAATTTGCTTAACCTTATACCACGGGGAATTTGATAAGGTTTCGTTCTGGAACAACATTAAAATGGCGTGGATTGCCTTTATCTTAATTAAATATAAGTTTTATTTTTGAGTTTTGCAAGAGTTTTTTTTGCTTCGATATAAGCGGTAACTATTTCAAACGCGGTTTTTTATTTCGGAAATCAGGTACAGTGGTATTAGGCAAGTACAGTCCTGCGCTGCACTTTATCCCGATAAAAACGGGATGTTCGCTCCGATCAGGTTTAGGTGGCACAGCTGGCCGTACTATTTAGGGCTGCAGGGCGCAGAGAATTTATTTACAAAGTTAATTCTTCTTTTGCATTATGCTATAACCGTAAACAGCAGCACCGACTTCTGTACATAAACCTGATTGAAGCGGATACCGGCCAAGTGGCTAAGGCCTGCAGGCGTATAGGTGTAAAGCAGGACAAAAACTTAAAAATGAAATGCTGTCTTTGCTTTCCAAAAAAATGAACTTCAAACTATGTTTTATCACAAAAAAAAGTCCCGATTCTCACCGGGACGCTCCTATTTGGCTAATGATATTTTAAGCTAAAGCATTTTGCTTTACTACCATTTTAACTTTTTCGATTACATAATCTAACTCTTCCTTTGTAGTGTATTTGCTAAATGAAAAGCGCACTGAAGGACGGTTTGGATCGGCATTAATACCATTTAATACATGCGAACCAATATTCGAACCCGAAGAGCAGGCACTGCCACCAGAAGCACAGATACCATTGATGTCTAAATTAAACAACAACATATCAGCCATATCCATCTCTGGAAACGATACATTCAGTACTGTGTACAAACTTTTATCGGCATCTGTTTCGCCATTAAAAGCAATGCCCGGAATTTCGGCGATTAACTGTGTTTTCAGGTAATCTTTTAAACCCTGAATATAGGCCTGATGCTGATCCATTTCGGCATAAGCAATTTCTAAGGCCTTAGCTAAGCCCACAATACCATATACATTTTCGGTACCACCACGCATGTTGCGCTCTTGTGCCCCACCATAAATCATCGGTGGAATTTTAATATTACTGTTTACATATAAAAAGCCAACACCTTTAGGTCCGTGGAGCTTGTGTGCTGCGCAAACTATAAAATGTGCTTTAAGCTCACGTACGTTATGTGGGTAATGCCCCATGGTTTGAACGGTATCGGCATGGTAAATGGCATTGTATTTCTCGCAGATATCGCCAACTTTAACCATATCGGTCAGTGTACCCAACTCGTTATTGGCATGCATTAGCGAAACAAAAGTACGTTCGTTATTTTGAAGCAGTTCTTCTAAATGATTGTAATCGACATTCCCTTTTTCGTCAATATTAACGAAACTTAATTTATCGATTTCACCATTTTTAAGCATCGTATTTAAAGTATGCTCAACGGCATGGTGTTCTATTTTCGAAGTAATGGCATGTTTAATTCCATAAGCTGAAATTCCACAACGGATGGCCGTATTATCGGCTTCAGTACCTCCCGAAGTAAAAAACACTTCGGATGGAGAGGCATTTAACAGACCAGAAACGGTTTTACGGGCTTTTTCTACAAGGGTTCTTACCTCGCGGCCAAGCGCATGAATGGCAGATGGATTACCAAAATAGTTTTCCATCACGTTTGTCATTTCTGCAATTACTGCTGCATCTAAAGGCGTTGTGGCCGCATTATCTAAATAGACCCTTTTCATTTCTACGAATATTTAAAAGTTAGTATGTTGCAAAGATACCTTGCTAGTGGCAGTCTCTGTCTTAAATGTTCAGGGTTTAATCGTTTTATTAAACCCTGAACAGGTATGCTTAATCCTGAAATCCTTTAGAGATTAAAGGTGTAATATTTCTTTAATGTCAGAAATAATTTTGTTAGCCAAATTCTCGGCAATGGTTTCATTTTCTGCTTCACTGTAAATCCTGATGATCGGCTCAGTATTAGAACGGCGCAAATGTACCCAAGTTTTATCAAATTCTATCTTTAATCCATCAATTGTGCTGTATGGTTGATTTTTATACTTCTCTTCTACCTGTTTCAACAGATTATCGATATCCATCTCTGGCGTAAGGGTAATCTTGTTTTTAGAGATGTGGTATTGTGGATAACTGGCTCGTAATACCGAGATCGATTTGCCAAATTTAGCTAAATGTGTTAAGAATAAGGCAATGCCAACCAAGGCGTCTCTTCCGTAGTGCGATTCGGGATAAATGATCCCACCGTTTCCTTCGCCACCAATAATGGCATTTGTTGCCTTCATTTTGTTCACTACATTCACCTCTCCTACTGCTGATGCATTGTATTCTGCTCCTGCTTTTTCGGTAACATCGCGTAATGCACGTGTTGATGAAAGGTTTGAAACCGTATTTCCTGGTGTATTTTTCAATACATAATCGGCAACAGCAACCAAAGTATATTCTTCGCCGAACATGCTGCCATCTTCGTTCACAAAACATAAACGGTCAACATCCGGATCAACAACAATCCCTAAATCGGCATTTTGTTTCTGAACTTCTTTCGATATTTCGGTTAAATTTTCTGGCAGTGGTTCAGGGTTATGCGGAAAATGCCCGTCTGGTGTACAATATAATTCTACCACCTTGCTCACACCTAAAGCTTTTAACAAAGCAGGGATAAAAATGCCGCCGGTTGAATTTACACAGTCGATTACGACTTTAAAATCGGCCTTTTTAATTGCCTCAACATCAACCAATGGTAATGCTAAAACTTTATCGATGTGTTTTTGAAGGTAAGTATCGTTTTTAATTACTTTACCCAATTTATCTACATCAGCAAAATCAAAATCAGCGCTTTCTGCCAAATCTAAAACTTCTTTTCCGTCAGCATCGCTAATAAATTCACCACTGGCATTTAATAATTTTAAGGCATTCCATTGTTTTGGGTTATGGCTTGCGGTTAAAATGATACCGCCACCTGCTTTTTCATCGGGTACAGCTACTTCTACAGTTGGCGTGGTTGACAAACCTAAATCGATTACCTCAATACCCAAGCCTTGTAAAGTTCCAATAACCAGGTTATTCACCATCTCACCCGAAATACGGGCATCACGACCTAAAACTATTCTTTTATTGCCTGTTTTCTGTACCACCCAGCTACCAAAAGCAGCTGTAAATTTCACAATATCAAATGGGGTTAAGCCGTCTCCAGCCCTTCCGCCAATGGTTCCTCGTATTCCTGAAATTGATTTTATTAAAGTCACTGTATATAATTTAATTGAGGCTCAAAAATAAGAAAAAAAACAAGATAGCAGCTATTTAGGAGTGTTTGTGCACTTTAATTTACATTGCTTTTATATCTATTTGCACGATCAGTTTTCCAGAATTGAGACTATGGTCAAAAACAAACGTGTGTTTAATTTGATATCGTATTCATAATATTCTTGCAACTTTATTGCATAAAAGCATATTCTAACTTTACTAGCGACTGTAAAACCTTATATTTGCATCTTTTTAAGATACAAACGGCTTTTATATGCAACGCAAGTGGTTTCAATATTGGTTTAATTCGCCATATTATCATATTCTTTATCAACAACGAAATGATGTTGAAGCCGAATTTTTCATCGATAAACTTACGGAGTTTTTACACCCAAGGGCCGATGCTAAAATGTTGGATATTGCCTGTGGCAAAGGCCGGCATTCAATCTATTTAAACAAAAAAGGCTTTGATGTTACCGGAATAGACCTTTCGGAACAAAGTATAAAATACGCCAAGCAATTCGAAAACAATAAATTACATTTTCTTGTACACGATATGCGAAGGTTATTTTACATCAATTACTTTGATGTGGCCTTAAATCTGTTTACTAGTTTTGGTTATTTCGATACCGAAAAAGACCATGTAAATGCACTTAAAACCTTTCGAAAATGCTTAACAGCTGAGGGGATTTTGGTGCTCGATTATTTTAATACCGAAAAAATTATCCGCAACTTAAATCATTGCGAAACAAAATCGCTTGATGGCATAACTTTTAATATCACCAAAAATGTGATCGACGGAAAAATTATCAAAAAGATAAATTTCGAAGACAAACAAAAGGTATACAATTTCGAAGAACGGGTGCAGGCATTTAGTTTTGAGGATTTCCAGCGCATGCTTACCAAGGCAGGGATGGTTATCGAAAAAACTTTTGGCAGTTATGGTTTAGACGATTTTGACGAAAACAGTTCAGACCGGTTAATTTTAATCTGTAAAAAAGCATGATAGAAAGCATACAGCAATTTGATGTAGAATTGTTCTTGAAAATCCATCGTGGGCTTTCAAACAGCTTTTTTGATTGGTTGATGCCTTTAATGCGTAACCGTTTCTTTTGGTCGCCCCTTTACCTTTTTATTGTTGTTTTTTGTATTAAACAATATAAGAAACAGGGTTATTACATTATAGGCATGGTTCTTTTCACCTTCGCCATGGGCGATTTAATTGCGTCGAGAGTAGTAAAGCCTTGGGTAGCCCGGGTTAGGCCCTGTAATGATTTAAGTTTGGCGAACGATATTATCCACCGTGTTCCCTGCGGGAGTGGCCTGAGCTTTCCGTCTGCACATGCCACCAATCATTTTGCTATAGCCGTTTTTTTAATCTGCATTTTTTATAGCCGATGGAAACCTATTTTGCCTATCGGCATTTTCTGGGCGCTTATCATCAGTTTTGCGCAGGTATATGTTGGTGTTCACTATCCTGTTGATGTAACTACCGGTGCTTTACTAGGCATTACCATAGGGATTATCTGTTCTAGAATATTTAAAAAATTACAACCTGATTTTTAACTTATGGAAATCTGGAAACTCTGCGTACTCTTTTTCTGTGCCTTTTTAGGTGGGACAGCTATATTTTTAGTAAAGAGCGATAAATCTAAACTACTGAAACTGATTTTGTCTTTCAGTGGCGCCTATTTATTTGCCATTACAGTTTTACATTTAATTCCTGACGCTTACAGCGGACCTGACAAATGGCAGATTGGTGTTTTCATCCTGATTGGTTTTTTATTACAGATTTTCCTGGAGCAATTTTCAGAAGGTGTGGAGCATGGCCATATCCATAAACATCACGACGGGCATGTTTTTCCCTTTGGGATTATGATCAGCTTGTGTTTGCATGCTTTTTTAGAGGGAATGCCTTTAGCCAAAGAACAGCACAATGAGCTGATTTTCGGAATTTCGCTACACCACATCCCAGCTGCTTTTGCGCTGGCCAGCATATTAATGCAAAACCATTATAAGAAAAGCAGTATTATATTTTATCTGATTGTATTTGCTATCATGGCACCTTTGGGCTTTTATGTAAGTGTTGGCTTAAGCAATGGCACTATTGGAGGCATTGATGCTTATTTCAATAAAATTATGGGTATTGTGATCGGTATTTTCTTACATATTTCTACCACCATCTTATTCGAATCGAGTGCCGATCATAAAATCAATACCCGCAAAATGATTGCCGTTTTATTGGGGATTGGTGTAGCATTAATTGGTTTCTTTGCAGGACATTAGGGTTAGTAGTCCTTAGTCTAGAGTCCTTAGTCGGCAGTCGATTAACCAATTTAAAAGGTTAACCAATTACCATTCAGGCTAATAGCTCTGTATCCGTTTTAAACGTTTAATCGTTTATAGTTTTGACCTTTACGACAAAACATCTGTAAATTAGTATATGGATGAGATTGTAAACGAACCTGCTGTAGCCTATCAAAAACGGCGTTATACCATTGAAGAATACCTGGAGATGGAAAAAGCATCAACAGTAAAGCACGAGTATTTCCAAGGGGAGGTATTTGCAATGTCTGGTGCGACCTTTAATCATAATCTTATATTTTCAAATGTTTTCGGTCCACTTTTCTTTAAATTAAAAGGTTCGAAATGCATTCCTTTTGGAAGTGATATGCGAATGAATATCCCAGAAAATACATTATTTACTTATCCGGATATTTCTATTTACTGTAACGAAATTAAACATTTAAGTGAGGATGAAAGCACTATTCTGCAACCAACAGTAATCATCGAAATCCTATCTCCATCAACCAAAAATTACGACAAAGGAAAAAAATTTAACTTGTATAAAGATATTCCTTCATTAAAAGAATACATTATGATTGATTCAGAATCAATGTCGGTAGAGGCCTATTATATTAATGAGGAACAAAATTGGGTACTCAACAAACATGAAGAGATTTCTGATACACTAAATCTTATTTCGATGGGATTCGGCGTAGCCTTAACCGATATTTATAACCATGTTTCCTTTAACGCTGCAATGTGATTTCGTTTGTAACTTCAATTGGGCAATTTAAACCATTAACCTTTCGTACCAATTCAATAAATTAGTAAGTATATGGATGAGATTATAAATGAACCTGCTGTAGCTTATCAAAAAAGACGTTATACTGTTGAAGAATACCTCGAGATGGAAAAAGCATCAACAGTAAAGCACGAGTATTTCCAAGGCGAAGTATTTGCTATGTCTGGTGCCGGTGATAACCATAATGACATTTTCAGCAACGTTTTTATTGAAATTGGAAACAAGCTTAAAGGTAAGCCCTGCAGGCCTTATGGAAGTGATAAACGAATGAATATTCCGGAGAATACTTTATTTACCTATCCTGACATATCGATTTACTGTAATGGCTTAATACATAGCGATGTTGATGAGGATACCTCAATTTTACCAACTGTGATTATTGAAATCCTGTCACCTTCAACCAAAAATTACGATAAAGGGAAAAAATTTAACCTGTATAAAGACATTCCTTCATTAAAAGAATACATTATGATCGATTCGGAATCGGTGTCGGTAGAGGCGTATTACATTAACGAGGAAAAAAACTGGGCACTCAATCAACACAAGGAGATATCTGATAAACTAACTATTGTTTCGATGGGTTTTGATATAGCGCTAAGCGATATTTATGATCATGTTCGCTTTAATAAGGAGGAATGAGTTTGTAGATAAATTGAGAAATGTAAACTGGAATTGCCAACTACATTACTTCTTTTCTTTCTTCTTCCTATAACCCCATGGGCAGTGCTTACATTTATTCTTGCAGCAATAACCACGTTTTAAATGGTAGGCTTCGGTAAAAACCATTAATCCATCTTCATTAAAGTAAAAATCTTCGCCTTCTTTTAACATAATTATTGAATGACAGGATTTTGAATGAGTGAATTATGGAATGATTGAATCTTAAATGAGGGAAGTTATTAATCGTCTTTTCTTTATCGCCTAATTCAATCATTCTCTAACGCTATCATTCAATCATTTTTTTATCCATTAAGTATTTTAACTTCAAGTTTGTTTTTAAAATGATCTTTAAGCTGTTTACCATCACCATGTAAAGTCCATACTTGTTTTGGTTTAACTTTTTCTATGGTTTCTAAAATTGCATCCCAATCAGCGTGGTCAGAAATATAGAGTGAAATCCCGTTTTGTTGTTGCAGGTTCTTCCATCCAGAGGCAAAGGCGCGTACTACATTAATCGCCTTATGGTAACTGTGAAAAACCATTGGCGGCACAATATAAACCTGATGCTCTTGATTATTTTTCATCACCTTTCTATCGTACATTTTGTAATGCCCTACTTTCATTCCGTAATCCTCGTAGATTTTAACAAAGGGCATAATACTGTGGTGAACCATAATGTTCTTCGTAGGACAATGCGCATTAAGCAGTTGGATAATCCGCTGGCTCTTACCCAATGCATAAGAACCAAGCATGATATTCGCATTGGTTTCGTTCAGCTTTTTAATTTCATCTATTGGTGAAGGGTGTTTGGTTTCTGGATTAGCAAAGGTACTTTCCGTAATCAACACATCTGCTTCAACAAATTCGAAAGGCGCACAGGTATTATCAGGTTCAATCTTATAATCGCCAGTATAGAGGTATTTTACCCCCTTATACTCCAATAAAACCTGTGCAGAGCCCAAAATATGACCCGCAGAGAAGAAAGTAATGGTAACGTCTTTTATTTTGAAGGATTCGTGATAATTTTTGGTAAAAAAATCGACCGCTGCAAATTTACGGTAGCGGTGTTTCATAAAAGTTGCGGTAGCAGCAGTACAGTACACATTCTGGCTCCCGCCAATGGCATGGTCGCCATGGGCATGCGAAACCACCGCTTCTTTAACAGGCTGTTGCGGATCGAGGTAAAAATCGCCGTAAACACAATACAAGCCCGTTGGGGTAATGGTAATAAAATCTTCTAAAATCATGATCAGGATGAAAGGATTTAAGGATGTTATGATTTAAGTTGATTAAGCTCTGGCATTATTATATTCTTCGGCCGCCTTAAGAAATCCTTGATGTAAAGCTAAAACCTGTTCAATTATAGATTCTTGCTCATCATTTATGATAAAGTGGTTGGCCATTTTCGTTTTTTCTTCGTCGCTCAACTGTTTATCCATACGTGCTTTAACCTGCTCTGCTGTAACCCCATCACGCAGCATTACCCGCTTCATTTTGATTTCGAAAGGAGCAGTAACCAGGATTGTGGTATCGCACATTTTATAAGAGCCACTTTCGAACAACAAAGCAGCTTCTTTTAAGGTATATGACGTATTGGCCGGAATTGTTTCTTCCCAGGCATCAAATGCCCTAAAAACTGCCGGGTGAACCAATGCATTTAATTTTGCAAGCGCTTCCTCGTTATTAAAAACAATGCCAGCGATATGCTTGTTATTTAGGCTTCCATCTTCGAAATAACTTTCTTTCCCGAAAGTAGATTTAATTCCCTCCACCAACAAAAGATCTTTGCACATGATTTCTTTGGCAACGGTATCGGCGTAAAACACCGGGATCCCCAATACTTCGAAAACCTTACAAACCGTTGTTTTACCACTGCCTATTCCGCCTGTTATACCTACTTTATACATTATTTTTCTACAATAAAATCTATTTTGGAAGGCATTACGCTTACCAGTTTACAATAATCAGGAAACTCGGTTATCTTCACCGTAAACTGATGGTGCTTTAAAATTTGCCATTCGTCTACATCAATGGTAGCGGTAATAAAACTTTCGTCAACCTGATCGTAATTGCTTAACGCGACTAAGAAGGTAACTTTAACTTTTTTAGGATATAGTTTAAGATTGTTATAATTCCTATTGTTTGTAATTTTTAACGGCACTTCGATAGTCTTCTCCGTAAATTCATCAACAGGTAATCTAACCTCTACAGATGAAGGATAAATACTTACATTTTTATGGATACTGTGCTGTAGCGCTATCCTTGTAGTACTGCTGCTCTGTATTTTATCCTGCTTAAGCGTATCGGTAGGCCAGAATTTTATTTTGGCCAGTTCTTCAATAGGTCCGGCTACTTTAACATATTTTGGGTTGAGAATAACCTCACTAGAGATACCATATTGCTTTTCAAAGCTCAATTTATCGATCAGTTTTACAGGAACTTTTTTCACTACCCGTTTCGTAAAATCGAAATACAGGGTATCGGGCTTAACAGAAATTACCTTTTGTGTACTTTCTAACTGCCTGTTGATATTGAATAGCTGATCAGAAAAAACAATAAAATCTTTGGTATTGAGCTGACTTAAATTAACTGAAACAGAGGGTGGACTGATCCGTAAACGGGCAAAAAGCAATTGCCAACCAGTTCCTTCTACCTGTAAATCTATCGTATCAGACTGCAAAGGATAAAATGCTCTTTTAGTAGGCGTATTTTTAAACACCAGAACAGTTTTTGCCACATAAATATACTTATTGTTTAACGCCATAAAAAGCCATGCCGCTATAGCCAGCAGTAAGCAGGCCAATAAGCTAAATACACGTCTTTTTTCAATTTTCGTTAATCTGATAAAGGGCATAACATAGTGTAAAATAAAAATGATGCGGATGAAACCGTTATTTAATTACCACAATAGCGTCAAATGTAGCAAAACTAAATAGCTGCTCAAAAACTTATATGTTTAATGATAAATTAATGCAACTAATTCTTGAGATTATGTATTGATAACTATATTCGTAGTCGACAATTAAAAACAGATATGAAAAAACACATTTTAACGCTCATTACCCTAACACTCTGCATTAGTTCTTTTGCACAAAAAAGATCAACTGTATCTTATTTCAAAAAAGACATGATTACCGAAAATAAGGATGATTACGATTACCGGAGGGTTATCCAGGAAACCGATACACCAACCTTATACAGGTTATACGAATTTTATCCAGACAATACGGAAAAAACAATAGGTACAGTTTCAAAATACACGCCAACGCTTGTTTATGAGGGGAGTAGACAAAGCTTTAATAAAAAAGGGATTCTAACATCAAAGGTTAATTATAAAAATGGCGCTCTGAGTGGCGAATGCACTTATTATAACAATAACGGAAAGCTGGAAAACATATTCCAATATGATGACAATAACCCAAAGCAAAGGCGATGGATAACGGGCATCGATTCTTTGGGAAATCAGTTTATTAAAGATGGCAATGGAATATTTAAGAAAAGTGATGAAAAAGGTCAGGGAGAGGAAGGGAACTATAAGGATGGCTATAAAGATGGGACCTGGAAGGGAACAGCAAATAAAGCGACTTATGAAGAAATTTATGAAAATGGAAAATTTAAATCGGGAACTGCCACTTTACAAGATGGCAAGCAGATTACTTATGATAAAATGGAGCAGCAACCAGATTTTAAAGGTGGAATGGTAGAATTTTATAGGTATCTGACTAGAAATTACAAATTTCCTAGTGAAGCTCAAAAGAACCGTGTAGGCGGAAGGTTGTATATTAGTTTTGTGGTGGAAAGAGATGGCCGTTTAACAGATTATGAGTTTAAGAATAATCTTGGGTATGGCACTCAGGAAGAAGCAATCAGGGTGTTAGACCAGTGTCCGAAATGGATTCCAGGCCAGCAGCACGGCATTCCGGTTAGGGTAAAATATAATATTAATATAAACCTGGCCCAGCGGTAAACAAAAAATGCCACCTAATGAGGGTGGCATTTTTAATATTTTTAATTCAAAAACTAAGCTTTAGGCGCTACAACTGCTTTGGTTGCATCTAAAGAAACTGCTGATTTATCGAAACGGATCTTTACACCGCCTTCAACCTCAATTAAAAAAGTTGTTTCATTCATATCGGCAATACGACCGTGAATACCTGCGGTAGTTACGATTTTATCTCCTTTTTTCAGTTCTGCAACCAATTTTTTATGGTCTTTAGCTTTTTTAACTTGCGGACGGATCATGAAAAAGTAGAAAACTACCATGATGAGTACCATTGGTACGATTGTAGTTAGCATGTTACTGCCACCTGCTGCTGCCTGTAATATTACTGTTGATGTCATTTCTTATTTATTTGTGTTTTTTGTGAATAGTTGGTTATTTACGTGCAATTGCCATAGACAATCAACCCAATTTATTTTTTAGCAAGTACCTCTCCTACCAAATGAACAGTGGTTACCGTTGGATTTGCATTTGACGTAACGGTTACTACCTTATCTTGCATGCCCATTTTACCCTCGCTATTAAAAACTACGCTAATTACCCCTTCTTTACCTGGCAAAATAGGTTCGCCCGGTACCTGAGGAACAGTACAACCACATGTTGCAGTTGCATTTGAAACAATAAGCGGACTTTTACCTGTATTTTTAAGTTTGAAATCGTGCTTAACCTTCTCACCTTGCGTTATTTTACCGAAATCGAAAATATCTCGTTCGAAAACAATAACAGGCGCATCTGCCGGAGCAACTTTAGCTGTTTTTGAAGTATCGTTGCCAACTGAAACAGCTGTTGCAGTTTCGCTGGTTTGATTATTTGCATTACGACATGCTGCAAATGAAAGCGCAGCAATAGCCAAGATAAATGTTCTTTTCATTTTTAATCTTCGATTAATCCGCGGCCGATCTTTTTAATCGTATTGTTTTTCTTAAGATCGCCTAAAATTTTGTCTAAAATACCGTTAATAAACGAATTACTCTTCGGTGTACTGTAATCTTTTGATAACTCTAAATATTCGTTGATGGTTACTTTAACCGGAATAGATGGAAAGTTTAACAATTCGCAAATGGCCATTTTCATTAAAATGGTATCCATTAATGCAATACGCTCCGATTCCCAGTTTTTAGTTCTATCGGCAATCATTTCCTGATATTTTGCATCATTCTGCAAAGTATGCACAAAAAGATCCTGAACAAATTTGCTGTCTTCAACCCAATCTGCACTAATTTCGGTCAATTTATTTTTAAAAGGATCTTCGAAAGTAAAGTTTTTCAAGGTTTTGGCCACCATACCTTTCATCACTTCGTGATCTACCTGCCAGTTGATAAATTTCTCTTCGAAAACCTGCAAAATGGCCTGGTTTTTTAAGATGATTTTCCTGAAAATGTATTTGATGATATCTTTTGACGACTCTAAACTTTCGTTTGGATCGGCAAGATAATCTGCATATTCTTTTGATGCTTTTAAGGAATTGTAAACTGTTTTACGGATTTCCGGATCGAACCCCCAATCTACCTTGTATTTTTTAACTGCAGATACGTACTCGGGATTCTGCTGCATTAAAACGCTAAACTTATTGTGCAGCAATTTCATGTTGGGATTAATATCCTCTGCGGTTTTAATAAACTTATTTGCGCGCTCTGCGGCGTCGTTAGCAGTAAATTCGGTAACTTCTACCATTAAAGATAACATCCAGATGTACATTTCGTACACGCTATCGATGCTCTGCATTAAAGTTTTCAAATCACCTTTAATGTCTTTTTTGTCTGCCATGTGCCAAGCAAAAATATTTTGCAAAGCTTTGATTCTTAAGTGCCTTCTGTTTAACATGAATGTAAGAACGAGTGCGGTTTTTTTAAAACCTGTTTTAATAATTATGATTTAATATGACGATTTAATTTTTTTAACATCTGCAATCCGTTTTTCGGCTATGCGATTGGCTGCAATATTGGTTGATATATTTTCGGTTTTGCTTAACTTAATTACACTTCGTGTAGCATCGTAAATATTCTCTGTAAGCTGTACGGTGCGTTTTTTACCAAAGCCGGTCAACTCCGAATAACAAGAAATTAATCCACCAGCATTAATTAAATAATCAGGCGCGAATAAAATCCCTTTCTTCAAAAGTAATTCGCTATCTAAAACCTCATCTTTTAACTGATTGTTTGCTGAACCTGCAATAATTGCAAACTTCATTTTTTCGATGGTTTTGTTGTTAACGGTAGCCCCCATTGCACAGGGCGCATAAACATCGGCATCAGTGGTAAAAATTTTATCGGCTTCGATCGGTTTTGCTTTATATTTCCGGGCAACGTAAGTTAATTGCTCCTGGTTAATATCGCTGATCAAAACTTCGGCGTTTTCTTTTCTTAACAGTGCAACCAAATGCTCACCAACATTTCCGATACCTTGTACTACAATGGTTCTTCCGGCCAGCATATCTGTACCGAAAACTTCTTTAACACTTGCTTTAATGCCTAAATAAACACCTTGCGCGGTAAAAGGAGCCGGATTACCAGCACCACCAATTGATTCGGGAACACCAGTAACATAATTGGTTTCCATACGGATATATTCCATATCACGCGTATTGGTACCCATTTCTTCTGCCGTAATGAATTCGCCATTTAGGTTTTTAATAAACCTACCGTAGCTACGCATTAAAGTTTCTGTTTTATCTTTCCTGGAATCGCCAATAATAACGCCTTTCCCACCACCCAGATTCAATCCGGTTATCGCTGCCTTGTAAGTCATTCCACGCGATAAACGCAGTGCATCTTCTAAAGCTTCGCCTTCTGTACTATAACTCCACATACGTGTTCCACCTAAAGCAGGGCCCAATGTGGTATCGTGTATAGCAATAATTGCTTTTAAACCTGTATCTGGATCGTTGCAAAAAACCAATTTTTTATGGCCATAGGCACTTAATTGATCTAAAATTGAAAAACCTGACGGAGAATTTGCTGGCATATTGAACGTTCGGATAACCTGCTGCAAAATTAAAATAAAAAACCATTATTACACGTATTTAACGAAACTATAACAAAATTAATTCGGTTCTGACTAAATTAATAAACCTTTGAGATTTTTAAAACCTGGTTAAATTCACTAATGTTTGGTTCGTGAAGACACGAACCAAGGCGTACGAAGCGAATGAGATAAACATCCAATGCTTCTCAGTTTCTATAATTAAACTGACAACAGAGTTCGTTTAACCAAGCCCTATTGCCATAGTTAAATAAACCTGATAGCAATGTAAAGCCCGATCCTTCAATCGGCTTGAAATGGATAGCAGGGCTACTATAGCGATGAAAGGCAGAACCACTCGTTTTCAAAAGCAAAAACATTTAAAAGCAAGCCCTACAAATAACATTTTGCGCCACCAATGTCATTAATTTTTAAAGCTTAGACCCGAATAGATAAATATGCGTCATGAAATAACAAAATTAGCTAAGTTTGTATAGAATGAAACATTTAAGCCGATTAAACAAATACTTTCTTAAATACAAATGGTGGATTATACCCGGAAGTATTTTCGTGGTAATTTCTAATATTTTTGGTGTAGTGCCAGCCCAGGTAATTGGATATGCGGTTGACCTGATTACCGAAAACATTCAGGTATTTAATCTGTTTTACGGTTTCGATCGCCAGGCTATAATTTACGATATATTTAGCAGCAATCTTCTGTTTTTTGGTTTGCTGGTTATTGCACTTTATTTATTGCGGGGGCTTTTTCTGTTCTTTATGCGCCAAACCATTATTTTAATGTCGCGGCATATAGAGTTCGATATGAAAAACGACATCTACCAACATTATCAGGAGCTGAGCCTGGGTTTTTACCGCCGAAACAATACCGGCGACTTAATGAACCGTGCCACAGAAGATGTTAACCGGGTAAGGATGTACGTTGGTCCGGCGATTATGTACACGATTAATACTTTTGTGTTATCGGTACTTATTATATGGTCGATGTTTGATGTAAATGCAAAACTAGCCATTTACTGCTTATTACCCCTCCCTTTTCTGGTGGTGATTATATACTATGTAAATACTTTGATCTTTAAAAAAAGCGGGAAGATACAGGAACGTTTATCAGATCTTTCGAGTTTTGTGCAGGAACGTTTCTCGGGGATCCGGATCATTAAATCATATGTCCGTGAAGATTATACCAGAAACATGTTCTCCATCCAGAGCAACGATTATAAAAAAGATTCGATGAGCCTGGTTAAAGTATCGGCACTGTTTTATCCAACCATGCTTTTATTAATTGGCCTGAGTACCATTTTAACCATATATATAGGTGGTATCCAGGTAATGAATGGCAGCATCACCGCAGGGAATATTGCCGAATTTATCATTTACATCAACCAGTTAACCTTTCCGGTAACCATGTTGGGCTGGGTTACTTCTTTAATTCAGCGGGCTGCCGCATCGCAAAAACGGATAAATGAATTTTTAGATATCCCCTCTGACATCCAATCGAAGGAAACTGTTGAAATTGAGCTAACCGGCAATATCAAGTTCAACCAGGTAAGTTTCACCTACCCAGATACAGGGATTGAAGCCTTAAAAGATGTGAGTTTCGAGATTAATAGTGGCGAATTTGTAGCCATTATCGGAAAAACGGGCTCCGGGAAATCGACATTGGCCAATCTGATTATGCGGATGTATGATGTAGAAAATGGTGCCATTGATATTGATGGAAAAAATATTAAAGCTTTAAACCTTAAAGATTACCGCAGCCAGATTGGCTTTGTACCACAAGAGGTTTTCTTATTCTCTGATACCATAAAGAACAATATTGCCTTTGGTTTAGACCAGGTTACGGATGAAGAAGTGCATACTGCTGCTAAAAATGCCTCGGTTTATACCAATATTATCGATTTTGAAGAAAAATTCGAAACCATGCTTGGCGAACGTGGAATAACGCTCTCTGGAGGACAAAAACAACGCGTTTCTATCGCCAGAGCATTGATTAAATCACCTAAGATTTTAATATTCGATGATTGTCTTTCGGCGGTTGACACTAAAACCGAGGAGGAAATACTACAAAATCTTGGTAAAATTATGGATGGAAAAACAAGTATTTTAATTGCCCACAGGATTTCTACCATTAAAAATGCGGATAAGATTTTGGTGCTGGATAATGGCAAAATCATTGAACAAGGCACACACAATGAATTACTTAGTTTAAATGGCAGCTATACGGAGCTTTATAACCACCAACTTTTGGAGGAGGAAACCCGAACTATTTAAATTGTATTAAAATTGTATTTTGAACTTTAAATATTTGCTTTATATTTACCGAAACCAAAAACCAACATCAATACCAACCATGGGAGAATTCGACAACAAGGAAAGAGAAGAAGTTTTTTCAAAGAAAGTAAGAGCAGGTAAGAGAACTTATTTCTTCGACGTGAAGGCTACTAGATCGGGTGATTATTATTTAACAGTTACCGAGAGTAAGAAAAGATTAGAAGACGGTGTGTTTGTAAAACATAAAATCTTTTTATACAAAGAAGATTTCGAAAAATTTGCAGAAGGACTAAATGAAACTGTTGATTACATCAAAACTCACCAAGATGTGGTTGAAAAACGTTATGAATATTCTGAAAATGGAGAACATAGCACTAAAGCAAGCGACGATTTTACTTTTTAAGTAATATAATTTCAATAAAAAAGCCTCCTGATTTTAAAAGTCGGGAGGCTTTTTCGTGTGCGTAATATTTTATTTTATGCCTCCGCCTGAGAGTACCGCCAACAGCAAAAGAAAATAACTGGCTATCAATACGATGGTCATTATACCCCAAAATTTAAACAGCGATTTTACATGAGCAATGGCATCATTTAAATTTTCCTGATCGCCGAACAAAACCCCTTGTTTAACTTTGGCCGAAAAGCGCAGCAGCAATAAACTAGGGTAAAAAAAGAACAAAGCCAACAGCAGGTAAAATATGGTGATGCCTGTGGCGCCAATACCACCCAATGGCCCCAATTGATTGAGCATCCCTGGATTAGCCGTTACCGCAGCCCCTATTCCAAATGAACCCAGGGTTAAAAATGCCGAGATAACAAAACCCACAACTGATAAAAATCTTGCCCATTTACTCATATCGTAAAAATAGCTCCGCATTTCTTCGGTAACAACCAACTTTACTTCCTGGGGCACTTCACTTTCAAAATCTTCCATTTATCTCTATCTATTTTGGGCTAAACTTAGATAAAATATAGATTTGATACAATAGCAAGGGTTTAAATAAAGGTTTTAAAAGCTTATCTTTGCGCGGAATTTTAGGCGGAAGGCGGAAGGCGGAAGGCGGAAGGCGGAAGGCGGAAGGCGGAAGGCGGAAAAGGTAAAATGGTTAATGGAAGATGACCAAAACTAAAGCTTGACAACGAAACACAATGGCTATTGACCATAATACTATGAACCAATAGCTAAAAACTAAAGAAATAAAGACTAATAAATAATGGCATTACAATGTGGTATAGTTGGTTTACCAAATGTTGGGAAATCGACTCTTTTTAACTGTTTATCAAATGCAAAAGCGCAGGCAGCAAACTTTCCCTTTTGTACTATTGAGCCCAATGTTGGCGTAATTACAGTACCTGATGATAGGTTAACCAAACTAGCCGAGTTGGTTAAGCCAAACAAAGTACAACCAAATACAATCGAGATTGTAGATATTGCGGGTTTGGTAAAAGGTGCATCGAAAGGTGAAGGCCTGGGAAACCAGTTCTTAGGAAATATCCGCGCCACCAATGCAATTATTCATGTTTTACGTTGTTTTGATGACGGAAATGTAATTCATGTGGATGGTTCTGTTGATCCGATCCGTGATCGTGAAATTATTGATACTGAGCTACAGCTTAAAGATTTGGATACCGTTGATAAACGAATCCAAAAAGTTGAAAAAATGGCAAAAACAGGTGGCGATAAAGATGCTAAACGTACTTATGAGATTTTAACGGTGGTTAAAGCACATTTAGAAGCTGGCAAATCTATCCGTACTGCAGCGTTGGCTCAAGATGATTTCGATTTTATTGAAGATTTAGGCCTGCTTACGCAAAAACCGGTAATGTATGTTTGTAATGTTGATGAGGCATCGGTAATTAATGGAAATAAGTACGTTGATTTAGTGAAAGCAAATGTTGCTGATGAAAATGCTGAGGTTTTAGTGATCTCTGCTAAAATTGAATCGGAAATTGCTGAACTGGACAGCTACGAAGAGCGTCAGGAGTTTTTAGCTGATTTAGGCTTAACCGAATCTGGTGTAAATAAATTAATCCGTGCAGCTTATAAATTATTAAACCTTTACACTTACTTTACCGCTGGTGTACAAGAAGTTCGTGCCTGGACGATTACCAAAGGTTTTACAGCGCCACAAGCTGCTGGTGTAATCCACACAGATTTCGAAAAAGGATTTATCCGTGCTGAAGTAATCAAATACAACGATTTCGTAACCTTAGGTTCTGAAAATGCCTGTAAAGATGCTGGTAAATTGGGTGTTGAAGGAAAAACCTATGTAGTGGAAGATGGTGACATTATGCACTTTAGGTTTAATGTATAAGCCCTAAAGCCCCTAAAGGGGACTTTGAAAAAGCATAACAATATAGAGCCACTTGAAAGAGTGGCTTTTTTGTTTGAAGACTTTTTTGCCACGGAGACACAGAAAACACAGATACCCACTCGATTGTCATGCTGAGCGGAGTCGAAGCGTATTGAAACGCTTAATTAACCACAGATAATACAGATTAACACAGATAATTATTTTTACAAACTCTTTTCTCAAATCTTAGCCACTGAGGCACAGAAAAACGGAATTATATTACTGCGCCCAGCCTAAATATCAGCAACTAAATTGCCAATAAACCCGATTAAAATGGAAAGCCCACAACGTTGGACTTGTAATGAAAAGCGGGAGCAAGCTTTAAAAATATCTACTGCCATTGCTTTTCAAAAAAATCATTTTAGCTATTGGTAGATAGCATTTTTTAAACCGAAAGCTGGAAACTTAATAAGAAATAGTTTCGTGGTGTCAGATGGTAACATCTGACACCACGAAAATGCATTAAAGATTCCCGTATGCACGGGAATGACGGTCATTTGGTTAATTTATTCTGCAGGAATAAGCGAGATCTGCGGGAAATAACTTTAAAATTAAACCACCAACCCATAAGCGGCCAACTGTACCTTAGTATCTTCGTAATCGGTATGATGAATGCCTTTTAAACCTAAACCTTCAGCAACCTGTACAAAAAGCATACGGTCATCAATATATAAACTCGTTTCTACATCGCTCTGCGAAATATCGATGGCC
The DNA here is from genome assembly GCF_918698255.1 of Pedobacter sp. Bi27. Taxonomy (NCBI): domain Bacteria; kingdom Pseudomonadati; phylum Bacteroidota; class Sphingobacteriia; order Sphingobacteriales; family Sphingobacteriaceae; genus Pedobacter; species Pedobacter sp. Bi27. Next base: position 282,137 of record NZ_CAKKMW010000006.1, on the reverse strand, counting down.
ACCTTAAAAATATCGGCATCGGGTTTACGGAAATGCACAAAACTAGATGACACGAAAAAATCGACAAATTCGTTCAGTTTAAAGGTATTGATGCGGTATTGGTTTAGTTCTCTGCCCTCGTTGCTGATTACGGCTACTTTTAGGTTATATTTCTTTTTTAAATCGCAGATCAACTGAATCATTTCTGGATAAGGAAGCGATTTTTTGAACATAAACTCCTTAAAATCATCGTAGCTAAAGCTACGTTCTTCGAAGAAAACGATACGCTCCAAATATTCATCAAGGGTTAATTTACCCACCTCATAAGTATCGAAGGTAAGATGATGGCGCTCTTCGAGATCAACCGAGTCGAGGTTAAAAAGAACAGAAGCTTCTCCCCTTGCATGCCTGTCCCAGCCATTGGTTAATAAAACGCCACCGATATCGGTAAAAAGTGTGGTAATTTTCTTTTGCATGATTTAGATTTAGAGTAAAACGCCTTTTAAAATTAATACGGCAACACTGAAATAGATCACAATCCCGGTAACATCAACCATAGTGGCTACAAATGGCGCTGATGAGGTTGCTGGATCTAATTTCAGTTTTTTCAAAATAATTGGCATCATCGAACCGATTAAACTGCCCCATAATACAATGCCAACAAGGGTAAAAAATATGGTAGCTGCAATTAAAAACCAATGCGGACCATAATTATAGAGGTGCAACTCTTGCCAGGTTACAATGCGGATAAAACCAATCGTGCCTAAAATAATGCCCAGCAAAGCTCCAGAAACCAATTCACGTCGCATTACGCGCCACCATTCTGCGATGGTTACTTCACCTAAGGCCATGGCTTGGATAATTAAGGTTGAAGCCTGGGAACCGCTGTTACCGCCACTACTCATAATCAATGGAATAAAAAGCGATAATACTACTGCTTTTTCGAGTTCAATTTCGAAGTGCTGCATAGCTGTTGCGGTTAACATTTCGCCTAAAAAGAGTACAATTAACCATCCTGCACGTTTTTTAACCAGTTTTAGGATTGGGATATCGAGATAAGGTTCATCCAAAGCCTCAGTACCCCCAATTTTGTGCATATCTTCTGTATATTCCTCATTTGCAATCCACAAAATATCATCAACGGTAACAATACCTAAAAGAATGTTATTTTCATCTACCACAGGTAAAGCCACACGGTTGTTCATCCTAAAGATATTGATTGCATCTTCCTGAGGATCGTTTGCTTTTAGGGCAATAAAACGTTTATCGGTAAGTTCGCCGATAATTGCTTCAGGATCGGCCAGTAAAACCTCACGGATCCTGATATCATCCAACAGTACTCCTTCTTTATCGATCACATATACTACATCAATGGTTTCGGAGTTTTTTCCATAACGCCTGATGTGCGCCAAAACCCTGGTGATAGACCATTCGGGTTTTACGGCGATGTAATCGGGCGTCATTAAACGGCCAATACTATCTTCTTTGTAGCCTAAAAGTGCAAGCGATTCTTTACGTTCTTCGGGTGGTAAAAGCGTAATCATTTTTTTTACCACATCGCCTTTTAACTCGCTAAAAAGCGCTGTACGGTCATCGGGTGGTAGATCTTTGATAATCTGATTGAGTTTATTGCCCGAAAGTTTTTTAATGATACGCTCTTGCGTAGGGAAATCCAGAATCCGAAAAACGTTTACCGCCCGGTTAAGGGATAAGGTTTCGATAAATTTAGCTGCATATTGTGGAAGTTCATCAATCAGTTCTTCAACATCCGAAATATTCAGTTGATCGAGATATTGCTTTAAAGCCTTATCATTTTCTTTTTCAAGCAGTTCCTGAATCTCTTCCACAACCAATTCTTCCATAAAATACAATCTAATTTATTACATGCCTAAACCTCTATTAACGGTTCGCAAAGGTGCATTTTTATTTCTTAAAAAGCCAACGGTGTAGGTTTAAAATTAGCCAGAAAGGTTTCTTAAATTAAAAATAAAGGGGAAATAAACTCAATAAAGCAGCCCGTTGCTTTATGATTTAATCATTTTTTAACATAAAAAATATCTCAACAGCAGGAAGTTAATTTTGATATGAACTTACAGATTAAAAATAGACTTGTTTTTGTAATGAAATGATTTTGATTTTTCTATATTTGCAGCCTTATGCTCCCGTAGTTCAATGGATAGAATTATGGTTTCCGGTACCATCGATATGAGTTCGAATCTCGTCGGGAGCACTTAATGAGACAAATCAGTTTTTATGCGGTTTGTCTCGTTTTTTTAAGCTGCCATCTGGCCCGATAAACTTAAACTCAAACTCTTCCAGCACCCTTCCACCCATGGAAACAAAGGTACCCCATAGTCCCCTCCAGTCTTCGGTGTCCTGCGCTTTTTCTGTATCCCATCTCACCAGTCCGTAAAGCCCATCAGGGGCGTCCTTTAACACCAGCCCATATTCTCCACTTAGCCAAACAATACTCCCCGGCAGGAACTCCTGGTTGCGTTTCCACCAGTCAGCCCTTTTAAAAACAGACCTGCCCAGTTCAAACCCTTGCCTTCCCATCAGCCTATCCCAATCGGCGTTTGGCGCAAACCATTCCCGTACCCTTGAAAAATCAGGATTGTTTGCTCCTTCAAGCTCACCCAGTTCTTCTGTAAACCAGTCCTTAAAAGCAATAAAATCAATACGGATATCGTCTGTATGCTCCAGAACAGCCTTTACCCTGTCCAGATCATCGAAAAGTGCAAATAATTCAAATGCCTTCCAATAGTCTACTTTGGATAAAACAGGTGTAGTTTTTTTCTTACCGAAGAGCCAATTGAACATGGAGTGTTAGTAGAATGAGCAGATAAAAGATCAATAAATATACATCAATTTGCATTCCATCCAATAAATAGTGTTTTACATTATGTGGCTTAATAAGCCCTAAGATTTTATGATATTTGTTAGATCAACATTATAGCAACTGTGAAAATCGCAAAATATTACCTGGCCGCTATATTCGCTTATGCGACCTGGGGCTTTTTTAGTTTAGTTTTAAAACCTTTGAGCGGATATTCTTCGGTAGATATTTTATTTTACCGCATTTTTAGCTGTGCCATATTGATGCTATTCATTACCGCCTTATTTAAACGTGCCGAATTGGTTAAAACCTTTTCTAACTTTAAAGCCTTACCTGCTAAGCAGAGACGAAATGTGCTTTTGCTGAATGTAGGCGGAAGTATCTTTTTAAATATCAACTGGTTTTCGTTTATTTATGTGCTTAACCATGTAAGCATTAAGGCTACCTCGCTTGCCTACCTGGTTTGCCCCATTATTACCACATTGCTTGCTTACTGGCTTTTGCACGAAAAGCTCAATAAAGTACAATGGGTGGCCGTTGCGTTAAGTATACTTGGGTGCTTAATGCTATCGTATGCCAATATTATGGATATGGTTTACGGCATTGTTATTGGGTTTACTTATGCGGCTTATCTGGTAAGTCAGCGTAAAAGTGTTGGGTTTGATAAATTTATCCTGCTCACGTTTCACATTTCGCTTTCTGCGATAATGCTGCTGCCTTTTTACCCTGCATACAGCGGACCTGTACCAGCAGCAACGCAATTTTGGTTACTGATAGAGGTTATAGCAGTTGGTTTTACCGTGATTCCACTCTTTTTGAATTTATATGCCTTAAAGGGCTTGAACTCATCAACAGTGGGTATGTTGCTTAACATTAACCCAATTATTGGATTTGCTATAGCAGTTTTGGTATTTCATGAGCCCATTACCCCATTACAAATGGCGGCATACAGTATCATTTTCGTATCGGTTGTTGTTTTTAATGTGCATTCCCTTTTTAAAAAAAAGCGAAGGAATCTGCCTGGTAGGGATAATCTGGATTCTGCCACAGAACCTGGTTACTTAAAAGAGTAAAAATAATGCAGCTTTTCATTATGAGCGCATAAATAGTCAGGCAATTAAACCTCAGCATTAACGTGGTGAAACCGTTGGTTACCGTGGAATAGTTACTGTTGCTTCTATTAAATTTTTAGATCAAATCTACCTTCAGTAGCATTTATGATTTCGCAGCCCTGTTTTTCAAGAACAAACTCAAAGGAACCAGTAATTACTTTCTCAGTCAGGTCCAATTTGGTAATTTTCAGGACACCTTTTGCAACAATTTGATGGGAGCTGTAAGTGCAACTTCCTGTTTTATAAAAGCTCACAAGAACTTTGTCTTTATCAATAGAATAGGTTCCTGTTTTACTGATATTGTAACTGGCGATCGCTACGCTTTGAAACTGGTCTCCATCCAGATACCGATGTGCAGTAATATTCAGGGTTCCACCATTGAAGTTTGCATCATACGTAATATTTAGCTTATCCTGGAGCAATGCCCCTTTTGGCAGCCATACCTTTCCATTGAGTACAAAGCCAAAGGTGTTAGCGCCCTTCTGGGTTAATGCAGGCAATTCCTCCTCTTTGGTTAATGATGTTTCCTTTTTGCATTTCACGCCGCTCATAGAAAGGCAGCAGACTGAAATGATCAGTAATGTGAGTTTGTTGATTTTCACGCGTTTTAGATGTGACATAAAAATAAACCAAAAAAGTTATGGATTGGATTTTTAACGTTAAGTTTTTGTTAAATCATTCCACTAATAGATACACATTATTCGGAATACTCTGCAGCAATGCTTGAAGTCCTTTTCTTATGCTGTAAATACACGATAAAACAAGAAAGCGGGAAAAACCAAAGGCTCTTCCCGCTCATCTAAATTAACGCTCTCGGAATATAAACGCCATCTCAGGCAATATATTTTGTGCGATTTAAAAAAATCAAACTAATCTATTTCCATCCAAGTCCCGGTGCAACGTGCTCCAGAATGGCAGATAGCACATGAATATTGTAATCTACGCCCAAGGTATTTGGAATGGTCAATAATACCGTATCCGCTTCCTGTATTGCCTCGTCGGTAGCCAATTCCTTTATCAGCTGATCTGGTTCTGCGGCATATCCCCGACCGAAAACCGCCCTTTGGGTTGGCTCGATATAGCCAAAACTATCCGTCCCTTTCCCCTGCTGCCCGAAATAATACCTGTCCTGATCGTTCATCAGCGCAAATATTGAACGGCTGACAGAAACCCTTGGCTCGCGATCATGTCCCGCTTTTCTCCAGGCTTCCTTGTACAGCCTGATCTGCTCGGCTTGCTGGATATGGAACGGCTTACCGTTTTCATCAAACTTCAAGGTAGAACTTTGCAGGTACATCCCGTTCTCTGCCGCCCAAACAGCAGTCGCATTGGAAGCGGCTCCCCACCAGATACGCTCACGCAGTCCCTCCGAATACGGTTCGAGCCTCAAAAGTCCAGGAGGATTAGGAAACATGGGATTGGGATTAGGCTGTGCAAATCCTTCGCCTTTCAATCTTTCCAAAAACTCCAAAGCCTTTTGCCTTCCCATATCAGTATCGTTCTCCCCATCCTTTGGTGCAAAACCGAAATACCGCCAGCCTTCGATCACCTGCTCGGGCGAACCCCTGCTGATGCCCAGTTGTAACCTGCCACCAGAGATCAGGTCGGCCGCGCCAGCATCCTCAACCATATATAAAGGGTTTTCATAGCGCATATCGATAACGCCCGTTCCGATTTCGATCTTAGAAGTTTTTGCGCCAATTGCCGAAAGCAGCGGAAAGGGCGATGCCAGTTGCCTTGCAAAATGGTGTACCCTGAAATACGCTCCGTCAAGGCCGATTTCTTCAGCCGCAACGGCAAGGTCGATAGATTGTAGCAAAGTATCACTAGCGGTACGCGCCTGATATGAGGGATGTTCCGACCAATGCCCGAACGATAAAAATCCGATTTTCTTCATTTCATTAATTGATAAATCCAAAGTTACCATTACTCCTATAACGCAAAGGTCATTGTGTAGTCATAACCAATACCACCCTTCAGCAAACAATAGCCTGAGCTAATTGTTCCAAAGTCAGTCATGTCAAGAAGAAAACAGATACGGTCAAAGGAGCAGTTCGCTGCTGCGCTCGAACTGGAAAGAGCGGGCGATAATGCTGCCGCATTAAAACTTTACCAGAAATCTGCAATGACAGATCCTGCTAATTCCCACGCCTGGAACAGGCAGATGGTGCTTTTGCGCAAAGCTAAATCAAAAGAAGCTGAGGTTAAGCTCATCAAACTGGCCATAGCCGAATACCAGAAATCTCACAAAATCAAACAACAAGATTGGCTGAAAGAAAACCGAGCCAAGGCAGACAGCACCCGGGAACTGGCCCGTGTACTCGGTCTTTTGGAACCAACAGGCCTTCCGAAAAGCGACGACACCATCATCGAGAAATGGCAGACCAGGCTGTACCTACTTGAATACCGCATCAAAAATGCACGGAAGAAGAAAACCCCGTCCAAAAAGCCTGTAAACAAATCGCCAAAAAGTGCAACGCCTGCACCTAAAAAGCTTAACCAAAACACCGCTACTAAACCCAAGCCAGCAAAAAAGCAATAAGATCAATCCAATCTGAACAGGTCCTCATTGCCGTTCACCAGCGATCTTCTGAACCTGATTTTTAACAGCTCAAATTCTCCAAGCATTGAAAACACGCCAAGTGCAGATATTTACGCTCATTACAGGCCCAACACAACGGCGCAATACCCATGTTCGCTTTCCGATCTTATAAAGGCAGCCCAAGCCTGCTTTTCCGGCAAATGCCCAGCAAATACTAATAGGTATCCCTAACAATCTGGCGCAGCATATTCAGGTTGGCATGGGCCTCTCCCATGGTGTTATTGAAGTACACGAACACCTTTTTGCCCTCCGAAAGCCACTCGGTCACATAGCTTGCATACTCATACAATACGTCGTCAGAATAGCTTCCCCTATAGTTTCCTCCCGGACCATGGAACCTGAGGTAGATAAAATCGGGATGGCTTTCTCGCACAGGAGAACTGGCAGGCGACTTATCGTGGACCACCATACCAAGCTCAAACTCTTCCAAAAGCTCATACACCTCATCTATATATAAAGAAGCATGCCGAAATTCCAAAGCGATCTTCCATTCGCCACAAGGATCATTATCCCTAAGCACCGACATCAGAAAGCGCAGCTGCGCAAAATGAGAAATCCTTACGCTCGGGGGGAACTGTACCAAAAGACAACCCTTTTTCTCCTCAACATGCGAAATGACCGAAAAGAACCTGGACACGACCTCTGGATCAAAGGCCAAGTCCTTGTTATGGGTAATCTCCTTGAAAAGCTTAAAGGTAAAACGAAATTCCTCAGGCACATCCGCCGCCCACTTTTTCATCGTGGAAACCTGCGGCACCTTATAAAAGGAAGAATTGATCTCGATAGAATCCATCAGCGAGGCGTAATAGCACAGCCTGCTCTTTTCCTGGAATTCTTTCGGGTAGTGCAATTTATTGGGAACCGGTAACAGTAGCCCGCTGGTACCCGAGTAATAGTTTTCAAAGGGGATGTCCATATTCTCCAAACAACTTGGACAGAAAATTGTTGAGTGGGGCCAGATCAGAAGAAAACAAATCCTGTCCGAATGCTATTTATCCCTCACCTAAGCTAATCGTTTCAGCCTTGCCAAACGGAAAGCTACTAACGGAATAAATTGTGATTTCGCTCATAAATAGGTTGACTAGTGAACGTAAGGTTAAGGTTTCACTGTGGCTTAATGAAATTAATGAATAATCTTGATTTCATCACTTGTTTTAACAATTAACTAAATAAAAGGGTTGTGCCACAATAAGGCAGATGACGGTCGAACGCTAGTTTACATCGCTGAAATTCTACCTTAGACTAAGCAAAGACTATGAGAAAACAGCCATATGTCCGTCAGAAGTAGCAATTTAAAACGGCCTCTAGCGATCTATATTTCCATCATAAAGTGCTGTTGATGTCGGTTTTTAAAACGCTTAACATTAATCGGTAGGATTACGATAATTCTGAAAGAAAAACAGGCAGATTTCTTTGGAAAATCTGCCTGTTTTAAATTTAGTAGCCAGGGTTTTGATATGCTTTCTTTGCCTCGTCAGACATTTGCATGCCATCTATCTGCCCTTGTGGAATTGGACGGAGATAAAGATTTGGTGTAATCGTTCTGGTAACCGTTACTGGTGTATGGTCGCCATATCCTGTACCACAAATACTGAAAGTAGTGGATAACTCTGCCCATTTTTGCGTTCTAATGAGGTCGAATCTCCTGTATCCTTCCGCATAATATTCACGCGATCGCTCTGCTAAAATATAATTGATATCAATTGTTGCTGGGGTTGCGGCAATCATGGCTGCACTATTGTCGGCTACTTTTGCCACATTGCCATTATTATCCCAACGCCATTTTCCGGCACGGGCCCTCACCACATTGATCAGTTCGCGTGCACTTTTACCTGCTTTGGGTGTAGCACCTTTTACAGCAGCTTCGGCAGCTACGAAGTAAAGTTCAGAAAACTTTGCAATAGGGTAAGGCCGGGTACTACCTGCATTTGGTTGACCTAAGCCTGTGCCATTATCTGTACGGTAAGGACCCAGTTTCCAAAGGCCCGGATAAACGATTCTGCTTATTCCCGATGGGGAAATTACATAATCTGCCCTTCCTGGCAATGTGCCGGCGCCAACATTACTTGTTCCGGCTCCACTTGGATAACTTACGGCGCTATTATCAGCATCCAGAAAGGTTAAAACGGCATTTCCGGGAACGATAGACAAGCCATTGGCATTAAGCAAAGAGGCAGGGGCAGATTCAGGAGGGTTATATCCTTTAGGCCAATTCCCACGATATACCGTTGTAAAGGTGCCATCATAACGTGAATCCAATGTTTTATCGGCAAAAGTATTTTTAAACACTTCAATAGGTGGAGCCATCCGGTTCCATGGCCTGCCAAGGTGTTGCTCTGCTTCACGCTGAACCGAACTAATTCCTCCGCTTCTGATATTGGTGTAATTCCAGGTCATCATCCAACCTGCAAAATTATCAGGCGCCCCACCGCTACCGAAAGTTAAACTACCGCCATTAAAACGTTCGCTCGTTTGGGTATGATCAGCATATAGCAGCATTTCTTTGTTACGGTCATTTGATCCTAAATTCACATCGTAATAGGTATCTACCAAACCGTAAGATCCAGGACTTTCGATAGCTGCAGTTGAAACATCATAAGCTTGCTGAAAATACCAGTTTGCGTCATGTCCGTCAGGATCAGTTCGGTTTGCTGCAGGATAGGTTGGGATATTGTTAGGGTTTTGCAACCACCACCCATAAGTTAGGTAAGCTTTTGCCAAATACAATCGTGCCAAAGTTTTTGTTACCCCTCCTGTAACGCGGGCAGCAACTGGTAAATCGACAACGGCAGTCAATAAATCAGGAAACACTGCCTTTGTATATACCTCGGGCACTGTATTGCGAACTGATGTTCTTACGGGACTGGTATTGAATTTAAGTGGTCCGGCACCCAAATCGAGTGGCACCCCACCAAAGGTTTGTACCAGCAAAAAATAATCAAAGGCGCGGAAGAATCTTGCTTCAGCAACCAATGAAGGGGCAATACCTGCAGCACTGGCATTCTCAATTACACCACTTGCTGTATTAATGTTCGGAAAGGCTTCTCCCCATAATACGCTACTGGGATAACTTGTAGAAAGGATTGACCCAACACCTGAGCAATCCATATCCTTAAAATTACCATCAGCATCTTTGCCCCAGGTAGCCTCATCGGTACCGGTAATGAGCGAATTATAATAATAGGCCTGCCCATACATGTTGCGGAGGTGACCGTACATTGCTGTAAGACCACCATTTACCCCTGTTACTGTTTTAAAGTAATCTGGTGTAAAGATACTGCGGGGCTCTTCTTCAAGAATTTTTTTACAGCCTGAGAAAACGACCATCCCAAGCCAAACGCTCAATGTTATATTTAAATGTATACGTTTCATATCGGTATATTAAAATGTTAAATTAAGACCAGCTACATAGTTACGGGTAGACGGTGTATTGGTACCAATCGTTAAAATTCTCCGCGGATAAACCGATGCTACCGCAGCGTTTTCATCGCCATATGAATTTGTTTCCGGATCCATGCCCGACTCGCGATGATATGGAGAGAACATCACAAAAGGATTTTGAACGGTTAAGTACATCCGGAGCTTTAATCTGGAATCTTTTAACAAACCTCGATTGAAATCATATCCTAAAGAGATGGTCCGGATTTTTAAGAAAGAAGCATCAAAATAACCTAATGTACTTCCATACTTAGGGTTATCACCACTTGCGATACCGCCAGGTTTTGGATACTTTGCGCCTGTATTTTCAGGTGTCCAATAATCAACTTTAACGTTATTTCTTCTACCAGATAAGAGATTCAGGTATCCGGAAGAACCATATAAAGTACTAAGCAAAATCCCGCCGTCTTTAAATAATCCTACCACATTGAGGTCAAATCCTTTATAAGCAACTCTTGTATTGAATCCTCCTGATAATTTAGGATCCACATCCATGATCTGTCTATCTGCTGCGCCGATAGGTCGTGTTGGTTTGCCGGTCGCATCAAAATCGCCCGTGTATTTTACTTTAATCATCCCCACATTCCCGCCTGGCTCTAAAACATTCAGATATGGATCTCCAGCCTGCCACAAACCTACTTTTTCATAATCAAAAATGGCATTGATGTTATGGCCTACGAACCAAGCATTCCCTTCGTCTCTGGTTTGGCCTGATGCAAGGGCAACGAGTTTGTTTCGGTTTGCATAAAGATTAAATCCCACATCCCATGACCAGCCTCCTTTATCATTAAAAATATTACCGTTAACACTCAGTTCCCACCCTTTATTCTGCGTTTGTCCGATGTTTGCAGTATAACTGCCCACACCTGCGGTAGAGGGCAATGCAACGCCTAACAATATATCTTTGGTATTGGTTACATAATATTCAAATGTTCCTGTCAACCTGCTTTTTAGTAAGGAGAAATCAAGGCCATAGTTCCAGGTCTGTGAATATTCCCAGCCTAAACCCGGACTTGGCAACTGAGAAACATAATATCCAGTGGCATAGTTATTATCGCCAAAATTGTAAGGGCGCGAATTTAGTAAACCAAGGGTTTGATATGGATTTACTGCCTGGTTTGATGTTTGACCGTAACCCACTCTGATCTTCAACCTATCGATAGCCGTTATCCCTTTCATGAAATTCTCATTCATCAGGTTCCAACCCACAGAAACAGCCGGATAAGTATTCCATTTATGCCCTGGCGCCAAGCGTGATGATGCATCAGATCTGATGGTTGCACTGATTAAATAGCGATTATCATAGGCATACATCACTCTTCCCATGTAAGACATCAATCCACTTAAGCGGTAGTCACCGTTACCAATTGTTAACTCTCCATTGGCCTGGCCAAGATTGTAAAACTGAAAAGCATCAGACGGAATATCACGTGCTGACATGGATGAGGAATTGAACTTATTCTGTTCAGCAGAATATAAGGCCACTACATTGATGTTGTGCTTTTCTGAGAAGGTTCTGTCATAAGTCAATAAATTCTCAAGTGTCCAATGGTAGGTTTGCGAATTGCTCACCCCGGCGGTAGAAACCGTAGTAGCAGTAGCACTTCCAATTCCAACACCTGTATAGTTACCATTGTTGCTCTGGATAAAATCAAGGCCGAGATTGGTACGGTATTTTAGTCCTTTTACCCATGGAATGTTAACCTCACCATAAAATGAATTATAGGTAGCAAAGCCACGCGTTTCATTAAGCCATTTATCACTGAGATTCTTGGTGAGTTCGCGGGTGTAAATCCACGATTCATCCTGAGGCATTCTGATTGTTCTTTTTAGGCTGCCATCTGCATTGTAAGGATTTGCAATAGGCGAATTGCTAAGGATGCCATAAACGCCGAGCTGGTTGCCTTCACTTAAATTGTAATTGTTATTGGTGGTAAATCCAATCCTTAAGAAACTGGCAATCTGTTGATCCATGGATGCTTTCATTGAATAGCGGGTGTACTGTTGGGTTGGGATCAGACTTTGATTCTGATAATAGCCACCCCCAAAACTGTAGCTGCCTGTAGTAGATCCACCAGATACACCAACATCATGACTGGTTACAACTGCCGATTTATTATAGAATAAATCTTGCCAATCGGTGTTTACGTCGTTTGCTTCATCTGGGCCATTGGTTGTAAATAATCCAGCTGCCTTGCGCAGGGCAACGAATTCTGGTCCATCCATCATTGGATATTTGGCAAAAAGGGTTTGTAAACCAGTATATGAATTATAGGATACTTTGGCAGGAGCTCCTTGTTGACCACGGTTAGTGGTGATCAATATCACTCCATTCGCTCCCCTTGAACCATAAATCGCTGTAGCAGAAGCATCTTTCAAAATATCTAAACTTTTAATGTCGTTGGGATTGATATCACCAATAGAGCCCGGAAATGGGATCCCATCAAGCACCACCAACGGATCATTACTGGCTGAAAGTGAACGCTGACCTCGGATCAGAATCTGCATGGTTGCACCAGGTTTGGTAGAAGTTTGTGAAATGTTTACTCCTGCTATTCGACCTTGGATAGCCTGTGCCACATTCGGTGCGGGTATTTCACGAACTTTATCGCCCGATATGTTTGCCACAGAACCAGTTACCGATTCTTTGCGCTGGGTTCCATAGCCCACCACTACAACTTGTTCAAGTTCAGCAGCGCTCGGGAGTAATGTCACATTGATTTCGGTTTGATTTCTGACCGGAACCTCGCGACTTGTAAATCCGATGTAAGAAAACACCAGTACCGAATTGCTTGTTGGAACCGCAATACTGAAGTTTCCTGTTCCCAGGGTTGTTGTACTGGTTGAGGTTCCCTTGATCAGAATACTTACCCCTGGAAGAGCATTTCCCTGATCATCCACAACACGCCCTTTTACCTGGGTTTGTGCATGTGCAGCAACCACAAAAAGTGCAAAAAAAGCAATCAGTGATAGTTTGGCTAAACATTTGGAAAGTCCTGCACCAGGCTTTACAAAAAACTGTAAAAATTCATTCCTCATAAAAATTTGGTTTATAATGGTTAAAGTTCATGCTTCACTCAGTAATGAGCCGACTGATTATCCATAAACTGGATAATGAGCATCTCTATCAAGAGTAGACGGGCATGATAGAAGTAAAGTTATTCGATGAGAAGAAAAGCATAAGTGTCAATTGTTCATAAATATGGAATAAATGTTCAAAGGAAGGAATCGACTAAAAATGATTATTAAACGAGGAAAAGATTTTCGACCACAAAATATAAAGCCATCTTATGCAATCGATTGTAAACTAACCAGATGCAATAAAAAAGCCACTTCACAATCTTTAACGACAACAAATATTGAGGGAAACCGCTTTGATTATTTATTTTTTCGAAGCTATAAAAAATTGTAGTACGACCTTTTCAAAAACTCGGAAATTACGAATGTTGTTGGTGCTATAAGTAAAGATGGCAACCCGTAGCTCAGGGGTGAATTACACTTAATTTTATATTTATAAGAATTTATTGTTGGTTAAATCATAATAGGATAACCAGGTAATACTTACCCGGGATCCAGAACAAGTTTGCGGCCCGATCTATCATTTGACAGCTGACAAGCGCTTGCCCTGAATCCGAGAAGTACGCTAAACCAAATTTAATTTCTTTTTCTCCATGCATTATTTTGACAGCAAAAAAAATGCTATTTGTGGATTATTTTCAGGTATTAGTTACTCAAAAACGGCTACGAAACCATCATTCTTTTTCAGGTCGATTTTCAATCCTCCAGAAGCTGGTATTTTTATTTCTTTAGCAACAAACCCGTTGTGGCTGTCGTTATCGTTTCCTGAAGAAATGAGTTTACCTGTTTTGTTTTTAATAAAAGTAAGATTTAACGTAAGGGATTTGTCGATTGCTTCTCCATTCAATCCTGTAACGTACCATTTGGAACCCGATTTTCTGGCTACAACATATAACTTGCCCGGGTATCCATCAATAAATTTTACATCATCCCATTGAGCAGGCAACGCTTTTAAGAAATCTTTAACCTCAACAGGCACATGGCTCATTCCATCCGGTGTTTCGGCATAGTGCTGTATGCCCGATAAAAAGGCCACTGATGTAGCCAGTTCGAATGCAGCGGTTGTTCGCCGTTCAATATTGGGGATTTTGTATAAACACATCGGTGTGAAATCCATCGGATCAAAGGCATTTCTGATCATGGCACTGTTAACCATGTGTTGAGGTGCTTTGTTGGCTGCATCTTGCCCAAATGTGATCATTTCGTATCCCAGTACGGCTTCTGCGGTCATTAAATTTGGATAAGTCCGTTGCAATCCCCTGGGCAGTGTAGCCCCATGAAAATTGACCAACAAATGGTGGGTGGCGGCATCGGTTAAAATATCATGGTAGTAAGCAATCATAGATTGTCCGTCGCCACCAAAAAAATCGATTTTGATGCCTTTAACGCCCATTTCTTCAAGCCTGCTAAACTCCTTCACCCGTTTCTCATGCGTCAGCAGCTTATCTCTCGGTGTAAATTTTACGGTATTCCAATCCCCTGCTGAGTTATACCAGAGCAACATGCCCACATTTTTTTTTCTTGCGTAGTCAACCAAAACCGCAACCGAATCATATCCAATGGTCTGATCCCAATTTGCATCGATCAAACAATACTGCCAGTTCATATCGGCAGCGTAATCAATATATTTTTTCTGGACTGGGTATATCGTTGCCTTATCCTTTTCCAACACCCAGCTCCATGCGGCTTTTCCAGGTTTTACGAACGATAAATCTTTTAATCTGGATGCAGGGGCAAGATCTGTACCGAGGGTCGATTCCATAATTGTAGCCAAATCGCCTATTGCAATGATCCGCCAGGGCGTAATCCATGGAAGCGTAGATTCGGGATAAAGGGCTCCTCCTTTTATTTTTTCAGCTTCTTGCGGAAAATTGATCCGATATTCGCCGTTCGGTGATAAACGTTGCAAAGAAGTTCCACAATAATTTCTCTCCAGTCCTGCTTCCGTAAGCATCACCCAGGTATCGCCTGTTTTAAATAAAGCCGGATATACCCACCCGTTAGCACTGGAAGATGGCGTGCCTACCGGGATAGCCATATTATAATATACCTCATAGGAAGGATTGGTATGTTCAAATCCCGTTTGTGCCTCGGCTTTGGCCTGTAACCAGGCCAAGGTACCTTCGGGAAAGTGAAAACTTGTCTGTTCTGACTGTATTTTTCTTAGCGATGGATCTTTTTCCAGAAATTCGTAACGAAAGGCGGCCCCATCATTAGAAACACGAAAAATAATATTCATTTTTTTGCCTGTTGGCGTTTTGGTCGATATCGCCAATTCATTTGCGGTATAGGTAATCGATTTCTTTTTTGCATTGCCCATTACATAGGTCTCTTTCAGTTTTCGCTCCGCAGTACCAACGACTTTTAATGACCTTGTAAAGTCTTCATCTTCCCGGATAATGCCCAGTTTGGAATTTTGTAAGACTGTTTTTTTACTCCTGGCAATGCTGTAGGTTCCCTGAGCGGGATTGCAGGTGAGAACAATTTTCCCGTCAGGACTGGAAACATGATAGCTTACTGCTTCCTGCGCATAAATGCAGGTACTTACAAGGGTGAAAATGATAAATAAACGGATAAATTTCATGAGGTTCTAATTATTTGAGCAGCAGCGTATATAATCTGCCTGGTGTGGTTGATATATCGTAAACAAAAGTCTTTTTCAATGAATTAGCGGTCAAATGAGCTTCGGGCACTATAATAGGTTCCTGAGTTTCGGTAATGGAATAGAACATATTTGGATTAGTACCGACTGCATTTTTCAACTCAATAATGTCGCTTTTCATTTCATTGGGGACCCTTAACCGTAAATTTCCGCCAAGCGTTGATTTAATTACCGCTTTGATTACTTGCCCATTAGACCATTCGAGGCTGATTACCTCAAAACCTCCCCTGGCCCTTAAGCCTTTAATGAAACCTTTTTCCTTCCATACATCTGGCAAAGCGGGCAATAAATGTAATGCCTCATCGGCACTTTGCATCAGCATCTCGGTAATACCGGAGGTACAGCCAAAATTACCATCTATCTGAAAAGGTGGATGGGCATCAAAAAGATTATTGTATGTTCCACCACCGCCGGGATTAACGCCTAGTGGTGTGAGTTGGTTTTGAATCAGGCGATAAGCATGATTTCCATCCTGCATCCTTGCCCACCAATTTATTTTCCAGCCCATACTCCACCCGGTAGATACATCGCCTCTTTGAAGCAGGGTATTTTTTGCAGCGGCGTAAAGTAAGGGTGTACGGTAGGCAGAAATCTGGTTGGAGGGGAACAAACCATAAAGGTGCGAAACATGACGGTGTTTATCGTTTGGACTGTCTATATCATCCAGCCATTCCTGTAACTGGCCATGTTTGCCAATGTGCATAGGCGATAATTTATTGCGCATCTGCAATAAACTATCAGTAAAAACAGCATCAACTCCCAGTATTTTGGCAGCACGGATAGCGGTAGAAAACACATCGAAAACGACTTGATTATCCATGGTGGTGCCTGCATCAATAGAAGAGCCACCATGTGCCGCAGGTGCATTTTCAGGAGAAGTACCTGGATTAACCACCAAATACTTCAGTGTTGGGTGCAGCACCAGAAAATCTTTGTAAAAAGTTGCGGCATCTTTTAAAACAGGATAGATGCTTTTAAGGTATTTACGATCTCCTCCATAAAGGTAATGTTCCCAAAGGTGCTGACTTGCCCAGCCACCCCCACCGTTCCAGATTCCCCAGAATGCACCATCCACTGGGCCGGTGCTTCTCCAGATATCGCTGTTGTGATGCGCCATCCAGCCCCTTGCGCCATACATGTTTTTAGCAGTGGCCTTGCCCGTTTCAGCCATTTCACCTACCATTTTAAGAAAGGGTTGGTGCAGCTCAGACAAATTGGTCGGCTCAGCAGGCCAGTAATTCATTTGAGCGTTAATATTAATGGTGTATTTACTGTCCCAGGGTGGGTAAAGCTTATCATTCCAGATGCCTTGCAAATTGGCAGGCTGACCATCGGGCTGAGAAGAACTGATTAACAGATAACGGCCAAACTGGTAATATAGATTAACAAACTGAAGATCTGTTGTATTCCTGAACTTTATGAGTCTTTTGTCTGTTGGTAAGTCCGTACCACCGCTCTCCCCTAAATCAAGCTGAACACGATTGAAGTATTTGTGATAGTTGGTGAGGTGGGTAGCCAGGATTTTATCATAAGATTTCGCCGAGGCCCGGTTCAGGTAAGCCAATGCCCGTTTAGCGGCATTGCCGCTGATGTCATTATAATGGTTAAAATTGGTAGCAATGGAGATGAAAATGGTTACCGCATTGGCATGCTCCACAACGATACTCGAATCGGTAGCTTTTAATGTGCCGCCTTCATTACTGAATCTGCTGATTACGTTGTATTTTACAAGTCCTTTGACACCTTCATGATCGCTGGTCAACCCTTCCATTACCAGATCTTTAACAGCTGAGGTACTGATTGAAACCTTTTTATGCGGGGTGGCGTAATTTGCGGTAAAAGAAATGCTGCTGGCTTTATTGGCGGTAAGTTTCATGACCACTACGCGGTTACCGTGTGTGGCAAAAGCCGTTCGGGTATAGGTTACATCGCCAATGTTATAACTTGTTTTACTTAGGGCATTTTCAATATCAAGCTCTCTATAGTAGTTTTGATACTTTTCATGACCAGGAAAAACGAGTTGAAGATTACCTGCCGGTTGAAAGATCTGTCCGGATGATTTTTTCCCAAACATGATTTTATTGGCCAGATTTTCAGCTTCCTTGTGCTTCCCCTGAAAAATCAGTGCGCGGATTTCAGGTAAGTGGCTCAAAGTTTCGGGAACATCATTTTGATAGGGGCTACCACTCCACAGGCTATGCTCATTGAGTTTTATCACTTCTTTTGCCACGTTACCATAAATCATTGCCCCTAAAAAGCCATTACCAACAGGAAGTGCATTTTCCCAAACAGCACCTGCAGGTTCTTCGTACCAAAGCTTTAATTTTGATTTTACAGGCACTTGTGCAAATGCTAAAGTGCCTGTAAAAAGCAATAAAATTATCTTAGCGAATCTTAGTATCATGTTATGGATGTTCATTGAAAAAGGGATCTAATTGTTAAATTCTTAATCGTTATTTTGAAACTGTTGGTAGTACAACAATGCCATTAAGTTAAGCGCTTTTAGCCACAGATGTGCACAGATAAACACGGATTTTCATATCTGTGTGCATCCCTTCTATCTGGCGGTGAAATTATTTTCACTTGTGCCGATGGCTTAACTTAATGACATTAAGCATTACCATGTTTGATACTCGTTCATCCGGAGTGGTTTTTCTTGATCCACAGGGCCACTCAGCGTTCAGAACCATGTTTTTCATCCCTTAGTTATTTCTTTACCAACCTCACATAAAATACCCTGGCCGTTGATTTTCCATCTGAAGGTGAAAATTTAACCGAAATCCGTTTTTTGCCTTTTAACATTTCTGCAGGGATTGGGTATTCCTGGTTGTAGAAGCCTGTTTTTTGTGGTCCCTGCCCCGCATCTACACCAACCAGTTTTTGATCATCAAGATAAATATCAAATTTATCACGGCCGCCACTTGTATGGTAACGAACATTTAGGGCCAGCTGATCTGCACCCTCCGTATTCATTTCGTAGCTAAAGAAACCATTTCCCGTTGCATTGCGCCAAAATTGATCCAGATAGGATCCGGTGTGGGAATTATTGTTTTTCATCTGGTGATCTACCTCTGGCTGCTGTTCTCCTGGTGCAACAAAATCTACTGTACGACTTTCCAGTGCAAGTTTTTCATTTTCTACACGGGCAGCAGAATCGAGGTAAGCGGCATACTGGCCAGGTGTGAGCGCCATCCAGTACATCATGTAACGTGAATCGTGAATGCGGTAAAAAGGCTCTAGGGTAATTTTTTCAGGGTTTTCTATCCGCTCATTCACAAAAGAGAACTTCATCGACTGCCCTTTTATTGGCTCGATTTTCTTGCCGATATCGTCAATGTGCTCATCAATAAGAATAGGTGCCTTATTAATGGGCAGTTTTTTGCCACTGGCAATATGCCCCCAACGGCTATCGCCTGCTACCAGTCCGTTAAGTGCTTCCGTTCCGGTTTTAGCACCCAATAAAATCGGTCCGTGCATAATTGCCACATATTCTGGCAAATTGGGCATCCGTTCGATGGTGGTTTTCATGGGCAGGCTCAGCTCTACCACGTCTCCTTTTTTCCAATTACGGCCAATTCCCAGATAAGCGTTCGGTAGCAACTTATAGTCGGCTTTTTTACCATTGATTTTCACTTCCATCATTTCCTTGCCGACCCATGATGGCTTTCTGATCATCAACATAAACCGGGCGTTACCATCTACAACAATCAGTCTGGTTTTTTCCTCGTCCGGAAAAGTAGTTTCCTGCCTTATGCTAATGTTTTTTTCTTTCCAGTTGAGCTCCGAGGCAATAAACAGGTTAAGATATAAAGTATCTTTTTGATGGGTGTAAATAAATTCGTTGTACTTGCTGTGGTTCTCCATACCACTGCCCACGCAACACCACATCCCTTCATTCGGGGCCGAATATACGCGGTAATGCCGTGGCCGGGCAGGCGTAAAATAAACATAGCCTCCATGTTCGGGATGCTGGGACGAAAGAATGTGGTTATACAGCGCTTTTTCGTAAAAGTCTACATATTTTGCATCGGGCTTTTCCCTGAAAAGTCCTTCGGTCAGTTTCAGCATATTGTAGGTGTTGCAGGTTTCTGGCCCTTCCACATCATCTACAAAATCAGCACTGGCAACAGCACTTGGAAAAAATTCCCTGCGACTGTTTCCGCCAAAGGCCAAAGATCTTTTGCCTGTTACTGTCTCCCAAAAAAACTGACCGGCCTGATCATAATTCCGTTGATGGCTCAACTCTCCGATCCGCTGGAAACCAACTGCTTTGGGCACCTGTGTATTGGCGTGTTTATTATCAAGGTTATCCTGCCCCTTAGCCATAGGCGTAAGCAATTGCTGATGAGAAAACCGCATCGCTGCGTTCAGGTATTTTTCATTGCCGGTAATCTGAAAGGCATCAGCCAATACTTCATTCATCCCACCGTGTTCTGTGTCTAACATTTGCTGCATCTGTTGCTCATTAAGCTTCGAGGTAATGGCTATCGCCCAATCGCAGAATTTTAAAAATACCTCCTTCGCATCTTTACTTTCCCCATAAATCCAGGCGTCGCGCAAACCCGCAAAAGTTTTATGAACATTATACCAGGGCACCCAGGCAGATTGATAAGCTTTAAAGTTTCCTTCTTTAAGTTTCATCCAGATCTCCTTACTATTGGGAACGCCTCCAGCATACCCTATTCCCCATTCTGGGTGTGAAGTGGTATTTTTATGCTGGCAGGCTTTCAATGTTGTTACGATTTTTTCCATCCTGCTTTTGCATTCTGGATTACCTGTTGAGGCATAATTAAGTGCAAGTGCACTCAGGTAATGTCCGGCAATATGCCCATCCAACCCTTCCCAGTTATCATAGCCTTTTTTATCTGTAGGAAGCGCTGCCTGCTTAAGGTAAGGATAAAGCAACCGATCTATATCATAAGCCAATAACGTTTTTATGTTAAGGTCTCTGGCGTGATCGAATGATCCACTAAGCAGTTTTACCTGTTTTAAAGGAAAAGAATTGGCATAAAATCCCTTTTGCGCCCCAACATTTCCACAGAAGCCAATATTAAATAGAACAGAAATGCCTAGGCAAAGGAAATGCTTTTGCAAAAGATCGTATTTTGGGAATGTCAACATATAATTTACTCAGAAAGGTTTATTTAAATAAGGTAGAGGAAAATTGATAAAGGTTATTTCGCCAAACAGGCCAGGTATGCCCTCCCGGATACTCGTGATAACTAAAATTGATATTCAACTCTTTAAACTTATCCATCATAATCTGGCAGTTATTATAGGCAATATCTTCTTTCCCGCCCATGGCAATCCACAATTGCTTTAGGTTGGCATTTATTTTTTCACGGTTGTTTTTCATCCCTGCATACTGAAGTTCGGCTATTGTGTTTTGACGTGGTACAACCCATCCTGAACTGAATACACCAAGGTACGCGAATTTATTGGTATTGTTAATCCCGGTATATAGCGTGTGCATCCCGCCCATCGATAAACCGGCCAATGCCCTGTTTTGCGCATCGGTTTTGGTGCGGTAAGTACTTTCAACCAATGGAATAATTACTTCTTTCAATTCTGATTCGAAAGTTTTTAACCCGGCTTCGCCAAAGGCAGCGCCACCTACATTTGCACTGGGCATTACAATAATCATCGGTTTGGCTTTTTGAGCAGCAATAAGATTGTCGAGAATCAGATCTGTTTTACCCTGGTTCGCCCAGCCGGTTTCATCTTCTCCCCCTCCATGTAGGATATAAAGTACCGGGTATTTTTCGTTTACCTGTGCATCATAAAATGGGGGTGTGTAAACATAAAGCTGCCTCCATGACCGGGTTACTTTTGAGTAATATTTTTTAATCCGGAGCTCGCCATGTGGAACATCCTTCAACGCATAATAGTCGCCTTTTGAAAAAGGGATTTCAATTCCGCTGGCCATGCGCCCCATGCCGAAATAAGACTTACTTGCCGGATCTGCTACAGGAAGGCCGTCAATGATGAGCGAATAATAATGAAATCCTTCACCCAAAGAATCGGTTGTTACAGTCCATCTGCCCTTTTCGTTTTTGACCATATCATACTTTCGGCCCAGATCTACCTGAACACTGTGCGCCTTAGGTGCTGAAAGATTGAAAACAACTTTATGGTCATCGGTGATCTGTGGATAGCCGCCAGCGCCAATATTGGTTGTGGCTGGCGCTCCTGCTACCGGGTATTTTGAAAAAGTGGTGGTATCAACTGGTTTAAATAGCAATTGCGAAAACATATATAACCCATTCTTCCAAACTTTAAAATCGTGAAAACCAGGCTCGATAAAATAGATATGTGGCACCTTGTTTTTAGTCAGATAATCGTGCGTGCGCTTACTATTGATAATGAGGTTATCACTAGCCCCACAGGAGATAAATAACAATTTGAGCATGGTTGATGCCTTTTTTGGATCAGGCACAAGCACTTCTGGCATTTTGGTATTTGGTGCTGAAGAAAAGCCAGCTATCCAGGCAAACTTATTCAGATTTCCCAGTCCAAAATTCAAAGCCTGTCCTCCCCCCATTGATAAGCCTGCAATCGCCCGGTGTTCGCGGTCTTTATACACGCTAAACTTCCGTTCCACAAATGGGATAAGATCATTAATTAAATCTTTTTCAAAAGTGGCAAAGGCCTGCACTTTATCCTTGTCCATAATGTTACCGATGGCGCGGTCATCTTTCATGGCTCTACCGTTCGGCATAATTACCACCATAGGTGCCAACTTACCGGCGGCATAAAGATTATCCAGAATCACCTGGGGATTACCTCCATTAAGCCATTCTTTTTCATCCCCTCCGATACCATGCAAAAGGTATAAAACCGGATATTTTAATTGTTTACTGTAACCTGGCGGCGTATATACCAATGCTTTACGGTTATTGCCCACAGTTTTCGACGAATAGACCAAAGTATCAATTTTTCCGTGCGGAATTGCAGGCTGAATGACATCAAAGCCTTCTGGGCCACTGGAAACGATCTGCTGAGCAAAACCATCAAAGGCATAAGCACTTAAACTGATAAAAAGCACTGTTATTTTTACGAAGAGGGATTTATTTGTTTTTTTCATATCTGGTTAGGTTAAGGGTATGTTATTGGCTGTTTATCTGCCTTTTACCGGGCTAACACCGGTAGTGGTTTCTACAATTTTTTGTATGGTGCCATCCTCATTATAGTGCATATCATCAACACAGATAGACCTTCTATAACTACCACCTGTAGGCAAGGAGCCATTGTGGTAAAAAAAGTAAGATCTACCCTTAAAATCGATAACACCAGGGTGAGTAGTAAAACTGTTGGGAACATTTCCCTGAATAATACCTTTGTATACCCAAGGTCCCTGTGGCCCCTTAGCCATGCAGTATTCGATCATTTCGGGTTTGGTTCCCGCGCCCGCATAGATTAAATAATAGTTGCCTTTTCTTTTGTAAACCCAAGGGCCTTCAATATAGTTTTTGATGTCAAGCACCTGGATTTCTCCATCCATCTCAATCATATTTTTTTTCAGCTTAACACTTTTACAACTTCCGTTGCCCCAAAACAGATAAGCCTGCCCATCATCATCGATAAAAACAGTGGGATCAATATCATCCCAACCATGTTTTTTATCGGTAGTCATCTCATTGGTTACCAAAGCCTTGCCAATTGCATCTTTAAATGGCCCAACAGGACTATCAGAAACCGCTACGCCGATCGCCATCCCACCTTTACTCTCCTTATTTTTTTGGTGGCCTGTTGATACATACCAATAAAACTTTCCATCCCTGTAAATACACTGGGCGGCGTACGCATCTCCGCCGGCCCATGAAAATGCCTTTGGCGAAAGCAGCATGCCGTGATCTTCCCAGTCGACCATATTTTTTGATGAGAACACATGCCAGTCGGGCATTTTATAATTGGTATCTTTCACCGTTGCGGTATCATGCCCAACATACAGATAAACTTTATTTTTATATACCAGTGGTGCCGGATCAGCAGTAAACATGTGTTTGATAATTGGGTTTTGCGCCTGCGATTTAAAATGCACCGCAAAAACCAGCGTTGATAACAATAGGAAGAGGGCTTTAAATTTCATTATTATTTTTATTTGGTCAGTAATCAGTTTTGTTTGACGATAATGTTTTCACGCTTCAAAGTGTACTATCTGGCTTTTATTTACCATTCCTCATATATTTGGTTTAGCGAAGCTACCGGATCTGATGTTTTTTTATAGGAAGATTTGATTATTATAATAGAAAATATGTTCATCGGCTGTATTTTTCACCTACTTTGGGGTTAAATGTATGTTCAACTTTCTTTTACCAAACGGTCTTCTACTTTTCTTTTAACACTAATGTATTCGGAAGGCTGCATATTAAATTTTGCTTTAAATGACTTGGCAAAATAATTAGGCGTAGCAAATCCAACCATGTAAGCAATTTGCGAAACATTCAAATCACTTTTTTCCAATAAAACAGCCGCCTTATCAAGTTTAACCGACCGGATATATTCAATTGGCGAAAGCCCTGTTAATTCGAGTATTTTATGATACAGTGAACCTCTGCTCATACCTACATGTTTGCTTAGGTCTTCTACCGATAGTTTAGGGTTGTTTAAATTATCATCAATATAAACTGCCACTTTCTTGAACAGACGGTCGCTGTGTGATTCGATTGTTACCGCTGCTGCCTCCACCTTGATCTGTTTACTATAAGTGTCTTTGAGTCTTTTGTTGAGGGAAAGCAGGTTTTTAATCTTTGCATTTAAGATCTCGAAGTTGAACGGCTTGGTGAGATAATCGTTTGCACCAGTTTCCAGGCCTTTTATCTGTTCCTCTTCCCCGGTTAAAGCGGTTAGCAATATGATTGGAATGTGGTTGGTCCGTTTGTCTGATTTAACTTTTTTACACAGTTCTATCCCGCTCATATAAGGCATGTTGATATCGCTTACAATGATCTGAGGATGGTTCGACAGCGTTTTTTGCCACCCTTCTTGTCCGTTGCTGGCCTCGTGTATCCTGTAGAAAGGCTGCAGTCCATCTTTAAGATAGGCACGAAAATCCTCATTGTCCTCCACTAATAGAATAGAAGGGATATCTGTATCCCGATCCGGGCGGGATGTGACGGTGTTCAACTCCGGTGCACCTTTATCTCCAGCATCCGAAAAATCGATCATCAATTCGGCTGCAGACCAAACATTTGAGAACGGGATTTCGATGGTAAAAACACTTCCCTGACCAACTATACTCCGTACAGCGATTTTTCCGCCATGTAGTTTCACAAATTCCTGTGCAATTGAAAGGCCTATGCCACTTCCCTGATTCAAGATGGGCGCTATTCCATCTGCCTGGAAAAAGCGTTGAAAGATTCTTTCCTGATCCGTTTCTGAAATGCCTATGCCCGAATCGACAACTGTAATAATCAGCGTAGCTGCATGTGCTGCGCCGGGCAGTGTAACCTGCTCCAGTTCAACTGAAATCCTTCCACCAACCGGGGTAAATTTGAATGCATTGGATAAAAGATTAAACAGCACCCTTTCGATCTTATCATGATCAAAAGGCGCATTAAAATAGCTCAATTGACTTTTGAACACCAACTGTATCTGCTTGCGTTCGCTCAGATCGTTGAATGATTCAAGAACCTCTTTAATGAAAGAAACGATATCTGTTTCAACAGCATTTAAGGTCAGTTCGCGGTCCTCGATTTTTCTGAAATCCAGGATCTGGTTAACCAGGTTTAACAACCGCCTTGTATTGCGCTTGATCATCAATAAGGGATTGGCAACGTGCTGATCAGTCTGTTCGGCAATCAGCTTATCTACAGGCCCCATGATGAGTGAAAGCGGGGTCCTGAACTCATGACTGAGATTTGTCAGAAACTTGATTTTGAGTTTATCCAAGGCCCTTAACTGTTCGGCTTCTTTATTGTGCTGCGCTAAACGCTGCTCTGCCTTCATTTTTTCCTGAACAAGGGCAAACTTTCTTTTGAGTTTCTGGATCCCCAGATGCCGTATATAGAAAAGCGTACCAACAATGCTGAGGATATAAAAAATATAGGCATATGTGGTTTTCCAGAGCGGAGGGCTAACATCAATTGCGATGGAAGTTTCTGAGGCATTCCAGATGCCATTACTGTTGTTTGCTTTAACATGAAAGACATATTCTCCTGGATCAAGATTGGTATAGGACACAGATTTTGTCGAGCCGGCCTTTATCCAATCCTTGTCAAACCCTTCTAATTTATAGAAATACTGATTATCCTCAGGGACGGTGTAATTGATGCTGACATAGCTGAGCGTGAAACTCTGTTTAAAGTCCAGGTGAATATTTTTGGCAATAGATATATGCTCCTGGATCGGACTGGCCTTGCCGGGCAGCACCGATAAGTTTGAAACCTTGAGATCCGTAAAGATCACCGAGGGAACACTTCTGTTTTTTTTAAAGAACTTCGGGTTAAAATAATTGAAACCAGCGGCCCCTCCAAAATAGATCTCCCCTCCGGCAGTTCGCATCCCCGCACCACGGATAAAATTGTTGTTCTGAACACCATTATAAACCGTGTAGTTTGTAAATACTTTTGTCCTGGGATCAAAACTGCTGATGCCTTTATTGGTACTTACCCAGATCAGCCCCTTTAAGTCTTCAACTATAGCATATACTGTAGCGTTGTTTAATCCATTTTTTTCAGAGAAGTTGACAAACCTGTTCTTTTTACGATCATAGCGGCTCAGCCCCCCACTGAAAGTTCCGACCCATAAATTGCCTGACCGGTCTTTTAATATCGACAGCGTGAGATCATTCGGCAGGTTATTGTTTTTTTTGTTCAGAACCGAAAATTTATGGGTAAACTGATCAAGTATAGATATTCCCGACCCGTAAGTGCCGATCCACATATGATTTTGATCATCTTCTTCTATGAACCTGATGAAATTATTCCCTGGAAAATCCACCTCATTGGCCGCCTGGGGGTTCTTGCAGTATTTTAAAACCACTTTAGCATTCGGGGTCATCAGGTTCACTCCTCCTCCATTGGTTCCTACCCAGATTTTACCTGTCCTGTCTTCTTTTAAACAAAAAACGTCGTTCGAATTCAGCCCATCGGCTTTGGTGGAGCGTTTAATCTGCAATAGCTTATCCGTTAATAGATCCATAGATACCAAGCCATTTGAATAGGTTCCCATGAGCAGTTTTTTTTCTTTGGTGATGGCCATGGCTATTATGGAAATATTGTTCATTGCACTTCCATCAGGCAATCTGGCATTGAACCTTTTTATCAGCTCGGTACGCGGATTGAAAAGATTTAGCCCACCACCATCTGTGCCCACAAATATTTCATCTCTGTACTGCGCGAAAGAAGTGATTACAGATGCACTCAAACCATTGGGATCGAAAACATTGCTTTGCTTTAGATTAAAAAGATTCAGATTGGAATCATATTTACTTATTCCGCCATGAAACGGGCCTAGCCAGTAGATCCCGTCATTAATATAAATACTGCTGATCGATTTGCCCGTGAGCGAGTAGGAATCTCTGTAGTTTGGCCTGTAGGATGTAATAGCGGCACTCTTGAGATCAATAATTTTCAGTCCATCATCAGTACCTGCCCATAATTGATTGTTTTTATCTATTGCCAGACTGATCACCCTGCTACGGGCAAGTGCATTGAGGTCGCCGGCCCTATAAACAAAAGCACTGAATCCACCCTGGTCAGGCAATTTCCTGCATATTCCCCGCGCGGTACCAAACCAGATATTTCCTGATTTATCCTCACAGATCGTGTTGATCTCGTTACTGATCGGAGTGGACGCATCAGAGGGGCTGTGGCGGTAAACCTTGAAAGCCTTTTCTTTCCTGTCATAAAGATACACCCCATTATTTGATCCGATCCACAATCTGTTCTTACTATCTTCTAACAGACAGTTAAAAGATAATTGAGCTGAAGATTTTCTGTTTGGGCTTTGCCTGATGTGATTAGTGATCTTATTTGTTTTTGGATCCAGCTCATCAAGCCCATTATAAGTTGCTACCCAAACATGGCCTAAATGGTCTGTAGTCACAGCATGAATGAGATCGCTGCTAAGCCCGCCCTCTACATTGGCAGGATAGGTGATGAAGGAATTGTTTTTACGGTCAAATAAACTCAAAGACCCAAGAGAGCTCCCAACCCATAGGTTACCCGAACTGTCCTCATGTAAAGCCCTGATATCATTGGACCGCAGGCTTGTCGGATCATTTTCATTAAACTTATAAACGGTGAAGTTGCTGCCGTCGTATTTATTCAGTCCGTCCTCTGTGCCAAACCACATAAAACCAAAGTGGTCTTTTATTATCGCATTAACTGTGTTGGATGATAGGCCATCTTTTATCTGCAGTGATGTGAAATTTATTTTTTGCCGTTGCGCGTAGTCTTTTACTGGGAAAATCAGAAGTGAGAGCGCAAAGCACAGGAATATTTTATTAAAAGCAGATTTAAAAATCATGGGTTTATTTTTTGATCTGAGTAGTAATACTGATATCGGGCCTGGACAGGCCCGTTTACACTGCCTTCTAGAAAACTAAAATCCCGCGTAACCAAACTGGCTGGCCCGCTGCAGCACATGGAAAATATTTTAACCGGGTGAAGATATGACAACAGGGAAATTTTGATCACCCTGCAAGTAAAGCTATGGCCCATATTATCTATTTGTTTATCAGTTAGGTAGGTAGCAGCCAGAACTGAACATATCTGGTATTTAATCAGCGCACATGGTTTTCGCCCATGGTTTCCGAATTCAAGCTAAAATAACCTGATTATCTGATGAGCGTTAAGTCAATTGTGAAAATTACAGCAATAAATGTTCAATATTCCACAATGTTCGTCCTAATTTATCAGATGAAATAAAAATTTAAAGGGGCCAAACAACCAGATCGAAACATTTGTCATAGGTTTTTATCCAAATGTACACCTCCCGAAGTCAAACTATTTGGAACTTGCAAAAGTTAAGAAAACCAAATATATGAGACGATTATTCTTTTTAACCATATTTACCACGTTAGTTCTTCTACACATTACCAGTCCAATTCAGGCACAGGAATATCCATTTGAAGATTACAAATTACCTTTTGATAAAAGGGTTGATGATTTGGTGTCCAGATTAACACTTGAGGAAAAAGTTTTTCAGATGCTTAATTCAGCACCTGCCATTCCAAGATTAAAAATTCCGGCTTACGATTGGTGGAATGAAACACTGCACGGGGTTGCCAGAACGCCGTTTAAGGTTACCGTATATCCGCAGGCCATTGCAATGGCAGCCATGTTCGATCCTGCAGCACTTGCTAAAATGGCAGACTATTCTGCTTTAGAAGGGCGGGCAATTTACAACAAGGCGGTTGCGCTTGGCCGTACGAATGAACGCTATCTTGGATTGACCTATTGGACACCCAATATCAATATCTTTAGAGACCCGAGATGGGGACGCGGTCAGGAAACCTATGGAGAGGATCCTTATTTAACTGCTACACTTGGAGATGCATTTGTGAGGGGTTTGCAAGGCGATGACCCAAAGTACCTGAAAGCGGCTGCTTGTGCGAAGCATTATGCTGTACATAGCGGACCAGAGCCGCTACGCCACGTATTCAATGCAGATGTTAGTGCCTTTGATCTTTGGGACACTTATTTGCCAGCTTTTGAAAAACTGGTTACGAAATCGGAAGTTGCCGGAGTGATGTGTGCTTATAACGCATTTCAAGGCCAACCATGTTGTGGCAGCGATCTTTTAATGACCGACATTTTAAGAAAGAAATGGGGGTTTAAGGGCTATGTTACTTCAGATTGTTGGGCCATTGATGATTTCTTTAAAAATCACAAAACCCACAAAGACGCAGCAAGTGCTTCGGCTGATGCCGTTTTTCATGGAACCGATCTAGACTGTGGAACTGATGCTTATAAAGCTTTACTTACTGCGGTTAAAAACGGGATTATAACAGAAAAAGATATTGACGTATCGGTAAAAAGACTGTTCATGATCCGGTTCAGGCTTGGCATGTTCGATCCGCCTTCGATGGTGAAATACGCCAATACGCCAATAACAGTTTTAGAAAACAGTGCCCACAAAGCACATGCACTTAAAATGGCAAGGGCATCGATGGTTTTGTTAAAAAACGAATCCAACACACTCCCGTTGAAAAAGAATCTTAAGAAACTTGTGGTGCTTGGCCCGAATGCCAATAATGATATTTCGGTGCTTGGAAATTACAATGGTACCCCCTCAACCATTACAACGGTTCTTCAGGGCATAAAAGATAAATTGGGAAATCAAACAGAGGTGATATATGAGCAGGCAATTTCGTTTGCGAGCGATACAATCCTACATTATCGAAATTTAGAGAACCAATTAACTGCAGAAGGCCACAAGGGTTTCAAGGCCGAATATTACAAGGGTATAGAACTGCAGGGAGCACCTTTTTTAACGCGGTTCGAAGAATCAATAAACCACAACTGGCAAGAGGGCGAGCAAATTGGGGAAGGTTTGGCGGCAAACCATTTTTCTGCCAGGTTCAGCACGGTGTTTAAAGCTTTAAAGTCAGAAGAAATTACCTTTGAAGTAGATGGGGATGATGGCTATCGTTTAAAGGTAAACGGGCAAAAAGTTTTAGATGCCTGGTCTAAAAACAGGTGGGGCGCTAAGACGTATAAAATTCCTGTTTCAAAAGATTCTACATACAAAATTGAAATGGAGTACTGGCAAGGTGAGGGTGGAGCAAAGATCCGCTTTGCGGGAGGTACCTTTGGGCGCACAGATTTTACCGAGTTGGTTGCACGCCATCGCGATGCAGACGCATTTATATTTGTGGGCGGCATTTCTCCACAGCTTGAAGGCGAAGAAATGAAAGTAAATGTACCTGGTTTTAATGGTGGCGACAGAACTTCTATCATGCTTCCCCAAGCGCAAACCTCACTGATGAAAGCTTTAAAATCGAGCGGCAAGCCAGTTGTTTTTGTGATGATGACAGGGAGCGCCATCGCCATTCCATGGGAAGCCGAAAACATACCTGCTATTGTTAATGCCTGGTACGGCGGCCAATCGGCAGGAACTGCAGTAGCTGATTTGTTGTTCGGTGATTACAGCCCTTCAGGAAGACTTCCGGTAACCTTTTATAAGAGCGATGAGGATCTAAAAGATTTTAATGATTATAATATGGAAAATCGGACCTACAGGTATTTCAAAGGCAAACCTCTTTTCGGATTTGGATATGGATTAAGCTATTCTACATTCAATTATCACAACTTTATCTTACCTTCAAAGCTTAAATCAGGCAAAGGAACAAGTTTGTCTGTAAAGATTACTAATACCGGTAAAATGCAGAGCGACGAGGTTGCCCAGTTGTATGTAATGCATAACAATTTAAAAATCAAATCAGCAAAAAAAGCCCTTAAGGGATATCAAAGAGTTAGCCTGGCACCTGGTGAAAGCAAACTTGTTCATTTTAAATTATCACCTGATGAACTTAGTTATATTGATGATAAGGGAACAAAAAGACCACTAAAAGGCGAGATCACATTATCGATTGGTGGAAGCCAGCCCGATGAGAAGCTGAAAACAAGCGGTAATATTGTAACCCGAAAACTAATAATCAACTAGATGAAAAAGATTATCCTGCTATTGATTATCATTACAGCTACCACGCATTTTCTGAAGGCTGAAGATGGACACCAACTTTGGCTCCGCAATACCGCTGCCAAGCAGGTAAAGGTGGTATCGCCAAGAAAGTCGCCGGTATTAAGCATTGCTACAAAAGAAATTAAAAACGGGTGGTTGGGAAAAGACGGCGCAGAACTAAAATTTTATTTTGTTAAAGATGGTTCGATTACCGATGATGGATTTCGTTTGGAAGGTGATAAAATTGTCGCTAAAACGGATCTGGGAATCCTTTATGGAAGCTACGAGCTCCTTAGAAGGCAGTATTTAGGAAAGTCTGATCAAAATTATTCATCCAATCCCTCCTATTCAAGAAGAATCCTTAACCATTGGGATAATCTGGATGGTTCTGTAGAACGCGGGTATGCTGGAGGTTCAATATTTTGGAGACAGGGCGATTCTTCGCTTCAACTTAGTGAGGCAGATATCGCGTTGTACAAAGAATACGCAAGAGCCAATGCCTCCATAGGCATAAATGGCACAGTGCTCAATAACGTAAACGCATCTGCAAAAATCCTCACCACGGCCTATCTTCAAAAGGTTCAGTCTATTGCTACAGTATTGCGCCCGTATGGCTTAAAAGTCTATTTATCGGTCAACTTTTCCTCACCCGTTACGGTTGGAAAACTTAAAACCGCCGACCCTCTTGATCCTGCTGTTAGGCAATGGTGGGCAGCTAAGGCCAAAGAAATTTATTCACTTATTCCTGATTTTGGAGGATTTCTTGTAAAAGCCAATAGCGAAGGGCAACCTGGCCCTCAAAATTTCGGAAGGACACACGTTGATGGCGCCAATATGATGGCTGATGCGCTCTCCCCTTTTGGAGGGATTGTCATGTGGCGTGCCTTTGTATATCAACCAAGCAATGAAGACCGTACGAAACAAGCCTATAATGAGTTTTTAAAATTTGATGGTAAATTCAAGAAAAATGTAATTATCCAGATCAAAAACGGACCACTTGATTTTCAACCCCGAGAGCCATTCAGTCCCCTATTCGGAGCCATGATTAAAACCCCTGTAATGCCAGAGTTTCAGATCACGCAGGAGTATCTGGGCTGGTCTAATCACCTGGTTTTCTTGTCTACCCTTTGGGAAGAATGTTTACAAAGCGATACCTACCGAAACGGTAAAGGCAGCACTGTAGCGGCCTGTACAGATGGGACATTGGATAAACGCACCTTCAGTGCAATTGCAGGGGTATCCAATATTGGCCTGGAGCGAAATTGGACCGGGCATATTTTTGCACAGGCCAATTGGTATGCTTTCGGCAGACTTGCCTGGGATAACAAGTTTAAGAGTGAAGACATTGCGGATGAATGGATTAGGCAAACTTTTTTAAGTCCTACGGAAAAGAAAATGGAGGGAAATCTGGTAAAGCCGATAAAAGAGATGATGATGCAGAGCAGAGAAGCAGCTGTGGATTACATGATGCCTTTAGGATTACACCACATTTTTGCCGAAGGCCATCATTACGGGCCCGCCCCATGGTTCTCGAATAAAGCCATCAGGGCCGACTGGACCTCTGTATACTACCACAATGCAGACCTTTTAGGACTGGGTTTTAACAGAAGCAGCACAGGCAGCAATGCCGTTGAACAGTACCATGAACCACTCCGATCTACATTTAACAGCCTGGAAAGTTGTCCGGAAGAATATTTGTTGTGGTTTCACCATGTGCCATGGACTTATAAACTTAAAAATGGAAACGACCTTTGGACAGCGCTTTGTTATCGTTACGATTCGGGTTTGCAACGCGTTCGTGCGTTCCAGCGCATCTGGGACAGTACCAAGGGCTTGGTTGATGATGATCGGTTCAAATCCGTGCAATCCAAACTCAAGATCCAAAGCCGTGATGCACAGGTTTGGAAGGATGCCTGTTTGTTATATTTTCAGCAGTTTAGCAAAAGAGAAATTCCATATGACTTGGAACGCCCAATATATGAACTGGATACTTTGAAAAAGCTGACCAAAAGTAAGGACTATGAATAGCCTGTTTTCATCAAGACAAAACCAAAAAAAGGGCATTGCGAAATTTTGATTGCAAAAAATGCAGCAGCTTGCTTAGAGAACCTAGATCCTGATATCAGCCAATTTATTGTAGTTGTGATAAACAGTACTAAATTACCATGAATTCAGGTTTGTTTCTGGCCTGGAAGAATCACATTGCGGGTACAGCTCCGATTTGAGTCAGTAAAGCAAGCAGATCTGGTTGCCCTACTTCCTCTATAATCTGGTTGTTAAACAAACGGTAAAAATTTATTGCTGCAACTGCAATAGGTTTTTCAGTTGCGGGTACGCCAAAGAAAGTTCCTCTATGAGTTCCTTTCATGGTAAACCTAACCGCTACCCTATCATTCTCAGTGATCATCTCTTCAATATTCCACTGAATATCCGGAAAGCCGCTGCGCATCATTCCGATAATCGTTAAATAACCTTTAGGCCCTTGTAGCGGGTCAGCCTGAAAAGGCACATGGAACTTTGCTGCCGGACTTATTAATTGTTGTGCTAAATTTTCGTCAGCAGTATTAATGAACTGTAAAAATTGATCAAAAAATTCTTTT
This sequence comes from Pedobacter sp. Bi27, assembly GCF_918698255.1. Classification (NCBI taxonomy): domain Bacteria; kingdom Pseudomonadati; phylum Bacteroidota; class Sphingobacteriia; order Sphingobacteriales; family Sphingobacteriaceae; genus Pedobacter; species Pedobacter sp. Bi27. The sequence goes on along the minus strand of NZ_CAKKMW010000006.1, from coordinate 248,200 downwards.
GTTGCTCCCATTTTCTATTTTTTTATAGCTTGTAATATGCACTTGTTTTTATAATGTAAAGGTGACACATAATTACCTTTCTAGCCAATAAACAAGCTTAAGAAATAGTCTTAATGTAGCTTAAGGGTAGATGTTATTTTAATGATATATTTTTTCTGATCTTGCTGAGAAATTCGGGTGTGATGCCCAGATAGGAAGCGATCTGCGTATTGGGTAATCTTGAAGCCAGCGCTGCATATTGTGCCAGGAAATCCAGATAGCGTTGCGATGCATTTGAACTGAAATTTTGTAACAAGCGGTTTTGAAGTTCAATGAACTTTTCCTCCACGATCACACGAAAGTTTCTGTCAAACTTTGGCGAATTTACATAAAGATAAAGCAAGTCCTGATGCTCAATCTGTAGAATAGTGGAAGGTTCAATTGCTTCTATAAAAAGCTTGCTTGGTTTTCCCGAATAAAAACTTCCAAGGTCGGCAACCCAATCATTCTCTGCTGCAAACCCCAGATTATGCTCCGTCCCTTTTTCATCGATGCCATACATTTTAAAGCAGCCTTTCTCCACAAACGTATAATGTTTGCAAACAAAGCCTTCCTGCAAGATCATTTGCCTCCGTTTTATTTTTCTGTGTGTCGTTCTTTCGGCAAGCAAGTTTATTTCCCCGGAATTTAAAGGAAGGTATTTTTTAAAATATTCGATTAATGGCAGTATCGTCAACTTTTTTAATATTAGTTAAGATGAATATTTAAATGAATCATCGTTTTACAAATATGATAAAAGTGTAAGTAATTAGATTACTGTTTAAAAGAAAAGTATACCTATAAAAAAGGTAACTCTCAAAGCTGGTGCGAGCTTGTAGCCCGTATCCAAATTAACTTAAATTATATCCCAAGCTGGTGCGAGCTTGTAGCTCGTATCCAAATTAAGTTAAATTATATCAATCTCTAACACACGCCTTTTCCCAAGCTGATGCGAGCTTGTGGCTCGTATCCAAATTAACTTAAATTATATCAATTTCTACCCCCCTTTCTCCAGAAAAATCTATTGCACTACTATACTTCCAATGGTAGTCTTCTGTTACAAAGCCTGCCTCAACCGGATTATTATGTCTCAAAAATTAGGAAAGTTTAGGATTGCGATTTTCTAAATTTCAGAACTATGGTTTTTTTATATTGGTACGAGTTAAAAACTCGCACCAGCATAATTTATCTAATTGCAATATGTTCGGACTAGCAGGGGATTGGGACTTTCTAAATTTTAGAACTATGGCTTTTTATATTGGTACGAGTTAAAAACTCGCACCAGCACAAGTTATAGAAGCTCCGTTAATGGTTAACCATCTTCATTGCGCCTTCACTATAACGCTCGCCAGTTATAGGGTATCGTTTGATCAGTTCATCAACCGCTGTAAGATCATCACCTGTCAGCTCAACTTCAATCGCACCTACATTGTCTTCCAGGTATTTTCTTTTTTTCGTGCCTGGAATCGGGATAATATCCTCGCCCTGCGCCAGCACCCATGCCAGGGCAAGCTGTGCAGGTGTGCAGCCCTTGGTACCTGCCAGTGCCGCAAATTCAGCTATGAGCCTATTGTTACCGGTAATATTTTCCTGCTGGTAACGTGGCAGGGTTCTTCTAAAATCATCGTCAGCCAAGGTGTTTACGTCAAGTGCATTGGTAACCAGTCCCCGCGCCAACGGAGAATAAGGCACAAGTGAAATACCAAGCTCACGGGTAGTCTGCAATATCCCATTTTCCACATCCCTTGTAAGCAAAGAGTACTCACTTTGCAGCGCAGCAATCGGATGCTCGGCATGTGCTTTGCGTAAAGAAGCGACAGAAGCCTCACTCAGTCCAAGATAGCGTACCTTTCCTTCTCTTACCAGATCGGCCATAGCGCCAACAGTTTCTTCAATCGGAATGTTCGGGTCAACCCGATGGGCATAATAGAGGTCTATGGTATCGATTTTCAATCGTTTCAGGCTCTGTTCAACAGCAACTCTCATCCAGGCCGGAGAACCATCAAAATAAGTTCCCGTTGCGCTGCTGGGGCCCGCAATTCCATCTTTAAAACGGAATCCAAATTTAGTTGCAATAAATACCTTATTCCGGTTAGGCACTAGTACCTTAGAAATGAGTTCTTCATTCGCTCCGTTTGCATACATGTCGGCCGTATCCCAAAAATTGATCCCAAGATCAAGTGCTTTTTCAAGCGTCGCTAAACTTTCTTTGTCGTCTGTAGGGCCATACGCAAAACTCATGCCCATGCAGCCTAAGCCAAGTGCAGACAGTTTTTCGCTGGTTGTTCCTAAATTTCTATATTTCATTTTGATCAGATTTTGTTCCTTCAAATGTAGATAAGAAAGCAAAACCGCGACTTATAAGCATCAAACAGATCGTTATAATATTCAAACAGTTTCTCTCAGTTTAGTCGGTGCTGAGCCGGTGTGTTTTTTAAAGAATAGTGTAAAATATGAAGGGTATTCAAAGCCCAGGCTGTAGGCCACATCACCGATATTCCAGTCGGTATGCTGCAATAGTGCCTTAGCCTCTTTAACGATCCGGGCAGCGATATGAGCGCTTGTGGTCTTACCGGTTACCTCTTTTACAGAACGGTTGAGGTGATTGATGTGTACGGATAAAGCATCGGCATAATCGGCAGGGTTTTTCAGTTTGAGTATAAGCGCAGGAGAATCAATTGGAAACTGTCTTTCCAGCAGTTCAAGAAATAAGGCAGAAACCCTTGAAGAGGCATTGGCATAGGTATGAAAATTTGTGGCCGGATTATTTTTCATCGCCTCATGAATCAACAGGTGCAAATAGCTACGCAATACATCGTACTTGTGCGGATAAGTAGAGTGCATTTCTGCCTGCATCTTTTGGAATATAGCCGAAAATTCGCGCAATTGAACTTCATCCGGAAAGAACACCGGATTACAGCCGACCTTAAACAAAGGCGAATCGCGCAGGTTATTTACCCGTTCACTATGCTGAATAAAATCTTCGGTAAAAAGACAATACCAGCCCGACTGCTGATCTGACTCTGCTTCCCAGGAATAAGGCACAATAGGGTTTGAAAATAGTAGTGCAGGTCGGTCAATCTGTATCCACTTATCTGCATAGTAGATCTTTCCCTTACCAATGATAAGTGAAACCTTATAAAAATCGCGGCGACTGTATGGACTTACCACGGCGCAGTTCTCTCTTGTGAATACGTTGATGTGGCCGATGCCAGCATTATCAAGTGGAACATCGATGGGCGCATGGTCTGGCAGCCTGTTGTAAAAATCGATAACGGTCTCTGCTTGTTTCATACTGTAAATTTATAAAAATCAAATAATATACTTGCATAAACCAAATTGATTGATCCCGACCACCAATTCCAGAAACCCCTGAAACAAACTGCTTATCAGCATTAATTAACAATCTGTTTTGATGAAGAGCGATCCATAGACTGTATTTTCACAACCCATCATCCAAAGCCCTTACCAAACCCAAAGTATCTTCCAATAGTCTGTATTTAATGATCCCTCAACAATGGTTATTTCGGTGAAAAACAGCGATTTATAAACTTTGTTTGTTTTCACCATCCGAGTTTCAAAATTCCCCGAACTAATTACTACATTTCCAACGACTGCTATATGATCAATCATTGCAGAAACGGCTTCTGTATTTTGCCATAACAGTTCAAAAAATTCCCTTACCTGATCACAGGTATTGCGAGTTCCTAACCAGGGCGCGATTGTTTCGTCTCCAGGAATATACCAATCAAGCTCTTCTGGGAACATTGCTATTATCTTTTCGATATTACGTTCACCTAATGCAGAATAATAGCTCAAGACTACATCGATGGGGCTGTAAGATTCAGTTGCTTTCATCTATTTTTAGTATTACAAGATCACAGGCCGGACAGTGCGAAATAGTCTGTCCGGCATTTATTTTGCTTAGTTTGTCCAGAAGCCATCCTCCTGCACCTGGTCAGCAGAAAAAATCTCTACATTACAGATTTTACCATGCTCAACCGTGTAAATATCTATATTGTAAACGTCGAGTTTTTCTCCAGAGGGTTTCTCTGCCATCCAATGCAACAGGCATGCAACGCGGTTACCGTTTAAGCTAATTGATTGGTAGTCATATAACTGTAGTGTGTTACCGGAAATCTCGAACATCTTACCTACCATTTCGAATACCTCCTGCTGTGAACGCTTTAGGCCTGAGATCTCGTTGCTGCCAGGCTGCGACCAATTTACCTCGGGAGACAACAGTTGGCCAATTTTTTCAAGATCGACCGCTTTAACTGAGGCCAAAAATTCTATCACTGTTTGTTTTGATTGATTTTCCATAATATTTTCTATTTAGTATCTGAACCAAAGGTCGCAGGTTCAACTGAAGTTAAGATTACCATTAAACGACATTAAGCTATCTTTTTCCGTCAAATTATTTTTATTCCCTACTATATTGATATTTTAGCTTTAAGTATTTATCTATTATGGAAGACCAGATTAAAAATTTCATATCAAGACTGATTGGTTACGCAGTTCAAAGAGACATATCGGCAGAAAAATTGCTCCGCGCCTCAAACATCACCATGGATGAACTGACCGCGTCAAAAAACCCGCTTACGGCTAAACAGATCGACGATGTCTGGTTTAATGCTGTATCTGTGACCAGAGACAACTTGTTCGGTCTTCATTTTGGGGAATCCTTACAGCTACAGGCATTGGGAATTGTAGGAGAAATAATAAAAACGAGCAGTACAGTGGGTGAAGCGGTAACTAATGCTGCCCCATTGGCTCAAATCATCTCGGCATCGGTAGAACTTAGAATTTTCAGAGATGACCATCATTTTTCGATAACATTTGTACCGGCCAACCGGGATTGGGCTCAAGATACAACTGAAATACAAACTGTTGACCTTTTAATGGTTCTGGTTATACACGAACTTGACGGGTTATTGTTTAAAAAGCTTTATCCAAGTTCGGTGAGCTTCGCCAGATCGCTGGATAACCTTGAGGAATATGAGCGTGTACTTCGTTGCAGGCCTGAAATAAATGCAAAAACCACTCAAATTTCATTTGATATTGCCTACTGGGATGAAAGAATTATAAGATCAAAACACGAGCATCAGCAAGTTCTGCTTTTGGAAGAAGGCCTCTGGCAAAATACGCATGTATCTGACCAGGCATTAAAAAAGCGTATTTACAATTACATATGGTCAAACTCTTATCTAAAAATGGTTACCCTGGAAGATATTGCATGTAACTTTAACCTCAGTCCGCGCACACTCCAGCGTAAATTAAAAAATGAGGAGATCAATTTTCAGCAGCTAGCTGATGAAGCCCGTAAAAACCTTGCTTTAATGTATTTGAAAGATGATGCTCTTCAGATAAAAGAAATATCTACCATGCTTGGCTACAATGAAGTAAGCGCATTTATACGTGCATTTAAACGATGGACGGGAGCGGCACCTACTGATTATCAAAAAAATTGTACCTCTCCTAGTAGAAAAATTCACACTATTTTTTAACGGCTATTATCGTTGTTATACTATTGTACAATTGAGACGGCTGCAAGTAAACCTATGGCGATAATCGGCCTGGCAAACTATAAAAAGCATAATTTAGGAGTCGCCGATGGAATGGCTGGTTACTGGTATCCTAAATGATAATATTCCCTGTGTAGCTACTCATTGCAATAGACTGCCTGTCATCCGAAATAAATGAAATCCAGGTATGCAGTTCATTATCTTTTTCAAATGCGGGGATTTCAATTGTCTCCATGCCATCAAGTCTTCTTGCGCCACTGAGTTTAAAATAAGTCCGCTGTGCTTTAACATTATAAGCAATTACCATCACCTGATCTGTTTCCCTAATCGAGTTATTAGCTGTATTATTTTTCCAGCTGAAATGAAGGCCCACATCGTCTTTAACTACGTTGGGCTTTTCTGCACCAAATAAACCTCCAAAGGTTAGACATACCTTTGCACAATCAATTTCGCCTTTTGCGTCCAATGCGTTGAGCATATTGTACGACTTGGCTGCATTATGCGCAGTCATCATCCTCAATTTAGATTCGAGATTGTACCCTACCCTAATGAATGTAATTAAGGGCTTAAGGAAATGCTGCATCCTGGTAAAACCAAACCTGCAACGCTTTTGTTGGGCTGTTCCTTTCTTGTTTTTTGCACTGGATTTAGGTGAAGCTTTCATCACCCATTGTCCATTTAGCTGATAGCCTATTACGCTCCCAACTTTCCCGGTGAAACACCGTTGATTCCTTGTTTAAATATTGCCATAATTTTAAAAATTATGGGATGATTAACACTAAGATAAAAAAAGAATTGTAATCAATATACTATTTCAGCAAATTTAACAGGGGTTTAAAACATAGTTAGTTCGGGTATAATTGTCACAACTCTGTTTTAAGTCCGAACCAACTCCGAACCAATGCCATCCTAATCCTTAGTTTTTCCGAACTGAATATATATGCTAAAATAATCTTGCAAATCTAATTTGCTCTTCTCAAACTTACTTTGCGTTTATTTCTTTTTCCCATTTTTATTCCGGATATCACTCAGTCTTACTTCTAAAGCACCACCTTTGCAAGCATGTTCTGTTGAAATCGAAAATTGTTCAGCAATACTCCATTAATTCAACGGATTGAATATATATTCTGAGTACAGAACACACCTCAGCCTCATTTCCCCCCAATAGCGCAACTCGTTTTGGATGAACATTTGGGTAAGAACAATTCAAATCGAATTTAACTTTATGATACAGTCTCCTTTTTTCTTAGGTTAAAAATCTACATGATAATCTTTGGCGAATGGTTTTGCTGCCCAGGCTTTTTTCGATGTCCAATCTACAGAAGGTGCGGCCCAAAATTCGTCGGTAGCTGGTAAACCCAAAGGAAGAAACGATAATGTAGCCATGTACAAACTACCCGTAGAGGTATAATAATCTGCTATTTCAGGGTCATGCCCGCAAAAACCAAGCTGTAACCATCCTTTTGCATCAAAAGTTCCAGGGATATCATACATATTCTGTTTTACTTTAGTTAAGGCAGAACGCACTTGAGCGGGCTGAATAGTGCCTGGTAACTTATGCATTAGCGCAATTTGGCTTAAAGCCTGAAAAGCACCTGTTCTATAGGTGATCGAACGCCCAATTGGTGGATAGGTTCCTTCAGGAGAAATCATGCGCTCTTGCCCTACTACGTAACGCTGCATCCTTTTTACGGCAAGATCATAGCGTTCTTTTTTGATTAGCTTTTTATCAAGCATAACGGCTAGCGTATCCACCATCATCGGGTGGATTACAAAAGAGTTGTAATAATCAAAAGCCATGTTTACGCCATCCCCATACCAACCATCTCCTTTATACCATGCGTTTAAGGTATCTACCCCCTCATTTAAGCGGCTTTCATCGTGTGGTTCGCCAATCGATAATAAAAAGGCTTCGGTAATAGACCCAAATAACAACCAGTTATTTTTAAAGGGTTTTCTGTTCCTCAATGATTTAAACGAAGCAATAATTTCGCGTTTTGTTTCGGGCTTTAACGGCTCCCATAGGGCTTTAGGTGCCCTTAAAAAAGTTTGTGCCAGGTAGGCTGAATCAACAATCGGCTGATAATCCTTGGTAAAATTTAGTTTATCAGGACTATTTACTGCAAAACAGCTATCCAATCCCTGAATGGCCTGTAATTTCAGCTTGTTTCTTAAAACACCTTCCGTTGTAGTATCATCAGGTAACGAAAGCCAGGGTGCAATTCCGGCATAAGTACGGCCAACAGCTTCCAAATACGATACAGCAGGTGTTCTGGAGTCGAATTTCGGTGCCGTAACTACTGGCATATTTTTAATCAAAGTCCCATTGGCTAAATTGGAAACAACGGGGCTGGCAATTTTATACAGGAGTTTATACCAATATTCTCTGTCGTTTTTTGGTTGAGCGCTTGTCCTGTTATTAGTTTTTGTAGCGGCTAAAATTTCGTTAGGATTAAACAGCCCAAATACGCCGGTTAATGACAACGCGCCTATAAATTTTCTTCTTTCCATTTTATGTGTTATAAATACCAGTTTTTGTAGCGCATTAGCGCCTCGAGATAGTAATAATCGGCGTAGCTTAGCGGAACGTCGACTTCTGATTTCAGCGGTAAGGCCCCAGTACTGTGCATTAGTAAAAAACCACCATTTTCACCGAGCTTTGCAGTATATGCATCAGATGAGAGTGAAATGATCATTTTTTTTGCTGTGCCTACATATAATTTTCGCTCGCTTTTTGTTGCATACTGTCCTAATTCTAACAAACCAGAGGCAATAACCGCAGCGGCAGAAGCATCACGATAAGTATCTGGAATGTTCGGTGCATTAAAGTCCCAGTATGGAATCTGATCGGCAGGCATATTTGGGTGGTTGATAATAAACCTGGCGATGTTTTTTGCCAGATTGAGATAATGTTTGTTTTTGGTAAAACGGTACATCATGGTATAACCGTATAATCCCCAACCCTGGCCTCGGCTCCAGGCCGATTCGTCAGATGCGCCCTGGGCCGTACCTCTTTTAAGTACTTTGCCAGTCGTCATATCGTAATCTACTACATGGTAGGAACTATAGTTCGATCTGAAATGGTTTTTAAGCGAAGTATCGGCATGGCTGATGGCAATTTTCTTGTATTTCGGATCGCCACCATGATCAGACACCCATGCCAACAACTCCAGATTCATCATATTATCAATAATGACAGGGCCTTTCCATTGTTTACTGCTGTTCCAAGATTGAATTACGCTAGCAGCGGGGCGGTAGCGCGTGGCAAGCGAAGCTGCAGCTGTATCGATGGTTGGTTTATATCGCGCATTACCTGTAATGCGGTAGGCATTGCCGAAACTACAGAACATCATAAAACCTAAATCATGGTTTCCGGTATAATGTTTCTCCTTCTCTAGTACGGCAAGGCGTTTTTCTGCCTCTTTTAAGGTACCTATATCTTTGGTGTATTCGTAAATGTAAAGTAGCGAACCTGGATAAAAACCACTGCACCACCATTTGGTATCGCTCGTTTCCAGTTTATTATTTTTTGCATAATAGGTTTTAGGCATGCGGTCTGCCGGTGTGTTTTTGGCCAGTAACTGATATTGTTTCTGTGCAAATTCAAATTGCCTGTCGAGCAGATTTTTCATTGCTTCTTTTTCATCAGCTGCCTTTTGTGCATGAGCAATAACTACTGTAGCCAGAAAACATATGGCGAACAATAATTTCTTACATGGGTTAGGTAAACTTGTATAATTCATTTTGTGTTAAGCCTTAACACAGGCTTTTGATCTTGGTTGCGGCAAATTTGTGCTTTTACAAGTTTAAAAGAGGTGAAAATCGGAAATGATATGGTAGAAAATCGGAAATCAACTACCTTTTTGGGGCTAATTTTACATCAATCGATTTTACTGGCCGTGTTTTATGCAGTTGACCGTTTCTTTTGAAAAATAATACCCAATGAGTGGCTATAGGATTTTGAAATTTGTAAAAACGACTGCCTCCCATTAGAAAACGGCCTTTCTTACAATTTCATCGGTCGTTAATCAATGTATATTGATTAACGGTACTGGATTTCATTATACTTATCTTATTGAAAATCAATTGATTTTTAACTCGGCATAATGTTTAATAAACCAGCTTAATGCCGGGTTTTTATTTGATTCTTTATAAGCCAGTACCACCTCTGTGTTGACCGGAATAGCATCAAATTCAATAAAAGATACTTTCAACTGTGCATATTGTTTTTTTAACGACAATGGCAAAATAGATACCCCCAGGCCTGCTTCTACCAATTGTAATATGGAGTGTACATTGTTGGCCTCGTGGGTAATATCGGGACTAAAGCCCATCCGCTGGCAAATTTCCATAAGTTTCTGGTTATACTGAGGCGCAAAATCTTTATTAAAGAATATAAACGGGCTTTTTCTCAAAAAATCAGCAAGTCCGTTTTTCGCATCAATTTTTTGGTCAGTTAAAGGAATAACCACTACAAATGGATCAAAAAACAAAGATTCTACTTTCAATTTTTCTGATAGAACCGGTGCTCTTAAAATCCCCACATCTAAACCACCATGTTCCAGCTCTTTAATTTGAGCAAGTGTGGGCACTTCGAATAAACTCGTCTTCAAATAAGGGAATTCCTGGTGCATCAATTTTAAAATTTCTGCCAGTTGCGATTGGTAAACCGAACTGATGTAGCCAATCTTTAATTCGCCGCTAACGCCTTCATGAATTTTACGAACCACTTCTTTACTCTCTTCCAGTTTGGCAAACATGGTGTCTACTTCAGCCTTAAAGTACTTTCCGGCATTTGTTAATGCAACCCGCTTATTACTCCTGGTAAACAATTGTACTTCGAGTTCTTCTTCCAGTTCTTTAATCTGCCTGCTCAAAGGAGGCTGCGAGATAAAAAGTTTTGTTGCTGCTTTAGTAAAATGAAGTTCTTCTGCAACAGTTTTAAAATACAACAAATGTCTGAGCTCCATATCTATAATACTTAATAGGTATCGTTTTATGCTGAAATTGATATTTTACAAATATGATCAACAGCACTAACTTTACAAAAAAAATTAAAGCAATGAGTAAAGATTATTCGCATAAGGCAACAAATGAAGAAATTAAAACCAGGTTTGATAATGATGTAGAACGTTTCTCGAACTTAGAGAGTGGACAACAAACCACCATCGATGCGCCACTTACCATGGAGCTTTGCACCGGAGCGGCCAAATATATTAATCCAAATGCAAAAGAACTGTTGGATATTGGATGTGGCGCGGGGAATTACACGTTAAAAATGCTCAGTAAAATCCCAAACCTTAACTGTACACTTAACGACTTAAGTTTACCGATGCTGGAACGGGCAAGCGATAGGGTATCGGTACAAACAACCGGAACAGTAACCGTTATACAGGACGATATGCGGAACCTTAATTTACCCGATAATCATTTCGATATTATACTTGCTGCTGCAACATTTCATCATTTGCGCACTGATGCCGATTGGGAGCTTGTTTTTACAAAAGTTTACCAGGCTTTAAAACCTGGAGGCAGTATCTGGATTTCAGATCTCATTGCGCACGATTCAGTTTTGATCGATAACCTTTTTAAAGATCAATACGGGGCCTACCTGGAAACACTTGGCGGTGAAACATATAAGCAAAAGGTATTTGATTATATTGAATATGAAGATACCCCACGTTCTTTAAACTATCAATTGGCATTATTGCAAAAAGTTGGTTTCAGTGTTACCGAGATCCTGCATAAAAACTCTTATTTTGCAGCATTTGGAGCAATAAAATAAACAAAAAGAGGTTGTATCACAAATATAGATTTGTCATCTTGCCCAAAGGACTCCTGTGGAGAGCTCGTCGAAGGACCTGTTTAAATACTCTTTGAGGTGTTTCGACAGGCTCAACATGACACCTTCTGGGCTGAAATCGTCTTTATGATACGCCCTCTTTTATTTTCAGCTTAAAAATTTAATATATCTCTTGATTCTTATTATTAATCAAATAAGTGGCTTTTCCGTTTTTGGCGTCAATGGGTTTACCATTCTGAAGGTAAATTAAGCCATTTCTATATACAGCCAAACTGGATTTTCCTCCAGCTAAGTAGTTGCCTGGAACAGGAATATCTCCTTCTTGTTCAAATATGCGATAGATAAGTCCACTTTGAAAATTAATCTCAAGTTAACAATAGTAGCTTTAAGTTTGTTCCTAAAATTCGAAAAGGCGATGACAAACCCCATAACCCTCTTAAAAAGAACAACTTATTACAGCATTTATCTTATCATTCTATTTTTAGCCATTCTGCCATCCTGCAAAAAGAGCAGTAAAAATCCCGATTATCCAATTGGAAGCAACGAGAATACCAACACCTGGATACTCGATAGCCTTAAACGCTACTATTATTGGAATGAGCAATTGCCCGCCAATCCTAATCTCAGTTTATCGCCAAAAGATTTTTTTAATTCCCTCCGCAATGTATCCGATCGTTTTTCCTATATCAACATCCCTAACGACCAAAGTACCACAATACCGAGCAATAGAAATTTTGGCTTTGATTATGCAACGGTAAGCGACCAAAACAGCGCAAAGGTTATTGGGATCGTTAAAGTTGTATTAAAAGATTCTCCGGCTTCGAGAGCGGGTTTAAAACGCGGAGATTACATCAGTAAAATTAACGGCAAAACTTTAACTGCTACCAATGCACAGGCTTTACAAACCGAAATCTTAAACAGCGACCGTTTTTCTTTAGGTTTAGCTGAATTGAACAACAATACCTGGACAGATACCCGCACTGTTGACTTAAGCAAAGGTGTAATACTCGATCAACGGGAGATTAGCAAGGTTATAGAAAGCGACGGAAAAAAAATCGGTTACCTCTATTTTCTGGATTTTAATGGGGGTTTGGCTAGCTCACTCACTCCTGTTTTCAGTAACTTTAAAGCAGAAGGCGTATCAGAACTGATCCTCGACCTCCGTTATAACGCTGGTGGTCAGGTAGCAGAGGCAGCTGGACTATGTGCCATGATCGCTAAAAATATATCGTTCGATAAACCTTTCATTACCTACAGGGGCAATAAAAATGGAGGAGCCAAAACAGAATCTATTGGTACTGCAGCTACTTTTGATGGTACTGTAAATTTTAACACCATCTTGCAACAAAACCTTAGTCTAAACCGGGTTTATATTTTATCAACAGCCGCTACAGCATCTGCATCAGAAGTAATGATCAATAACCTTAAACCTTTTATTCAGGTGGTGTTAATTGGCGAAAAAACAAGGGGAAAAGATGAAGCATCATTCAGGATATTTGATGCCAGAATTCCGAAACAGGTGAACTGGGAGATGCACCCGATTGTTTATAAACTTTTTAATGCAAATGGCAGCGGTGGGTATAGTGCCGGAATCAACCCCGATATCGCAATCAATGAAATGAGTATTTTGCCTTTGCTTCAACTGGGTGATGTTGCAGATCCTATGGTAAAAGCAGCAATCGCTGCGATAACTGGCAAAGCCATCAAAACATCGATTGCTATAAATAATGCGGTTTCCGAGCGCTTTCGGACTGATCATATTTTAATGGATTCGAGGGCAGAATCTGCCCAACAGAGTATCGTAACTACGCACCGATTAAAGTGATAGAAAAGGTTTTCATTGTGTTAACATTAACTTTAAACGCGACCGCTAACTTGCCTCCCATAACCGCTACTTATGGAACAGTTGGAAGATTTTAAAAACGCAAAACTCCTGAATGCAGTAAAAAATGGCAATTCAGCTGCTTTTAATGAAATTTACCACCTGTACCGTAAAAAAATATATGGTTATGCCTTCCATTTTACACGAGGCAAAGAAGAAGCTGAAGAACTTACGCAGGATGTTTTTGTAAGGCTTTGGGAGAACAGATCGAAGATAGATCCGCAAAAGAATTTCGATGCCTTTCTTTATACACTTATCCGCAATAATTTCCTCTCTACACTTCGTAAAAAAGCCAGAGAAAAAGCTTACAGTAGCGAAAACCTTAAGCATGAGCAGTCTTTTAATGCCATAGAAGACGAACTTAATGCCAAAGAAACTAAACAGATTGCGCAGGAAGCAATAGAAAGTCTTTCTCCGCAGGTAAAAAAAATATACCTGATGAGTAGAAATGACCACCATACGCATGAGGAAATATCTCAACTGATGGGTATCTCCAAAAACACGGTAAACAATCACCTCAAAAAATCACTGGGTATAATGCGGAAATATTTTAACACTTATTCTCCAGAAACGATATTATCTTTTCTATTGGTGTTGTTTTGTTAACCAGTTGGCGTGGAGCGTTAAGATAAGTTCCCTCTCCTAATTTTTTACATCCGTTTTCCATCCTTAAGGAATAAGGACGTTAAGGTTTTTCTGGCGCAATCCAAGCGGCGCGTCCTCCTGAACTTGTTTGATTAGCTGTGCTTATTGATTTTTAGGCCTAATAGCTACTTCATGGTCAGGATCTATCCTACCTCCGATCACAAAAATTAATCACCTGTTAAACAGGACTTTACATTTTATTCTAAAAAAAATATTTTGCTGAATAGCTGTATCCAAAGTTTCGTGCATATATACAGTAGCGCGCAGCATAAAAGCTTACAAACATTAAAGTGAAAGAAAACATTAAAATACTATTTGAACATTACTTAGCAGGTAAAACCAATCCGGAGCAAGAAAAAATCCTGATGGATTACCTTGCCGACCCGGCAAACGCCGATTCTGAATTTCACCATGTAATGGAAAAAGCCTGGACAAAACAAAGGGGAGAAACCGATTACTCTTTAGCCGCAGTTCAAGGACTGGCACAGATATGGGATAAAGTTCAGGAACGCCAACCAAAAAGCCGATCACTCTTCCCGCTATTAAAATATGCCGCCGCAATTGTGGTCATCATTTCTGCATCACTTGGCTGGTATGCATATAAGAAAGCGCAACAACCTGTACAAACAGCCATTGCTTTTTTAAGTAAAACCACCCAAAAAGGCGAGAAAGTAAGGTTGATTTTACCTGATAGTTCTATTGTATACCTGGGAGCCGGAAGTAAACTTACCTGGCCATCACATTTTATGAAGGGCGGTTTAAGAAAAATAGAGCTTGATGGAGAAGCTTTTTTTGAAGTAAAGCGCGATACCACCAGCCCCTTTATTGTACATAGCGGCCAGATGCAGACACAGGTTTTGGGAACCTCGTTTAATATCTATGCTTACCCGAAAGATGGAACCTTTAGTGTTGCCGTACGTACTGGTAAAGTGAAGGTTTCGGAGAACAGCCAAGGTAAACTAAAAGAACTTTCGCTACTTACTCCTGGCATGAAACTATTTTATCATTTAAAGGAACATAATTATACAGTACACACTGAACGGGTAACAGAAGTAAATGCATGGATCAAAAACAGCTTCGCTTTTAAAGATGTAACGCTACCAAATATGCTCAAATCATTGGAAAGATATTACAATGTAAACATTGAGCTAAAGAGTAATAAACTCAATCAATGCAGGTTTAATGCCACCTTTTCGAACAAAAGCATAAGCAACGTAATGGAAGAACTTCATGTGATGAGTGGGAAACACCTGAAATACAAAATAGATACAGGCACTAAAACATTTACCGTATGGGGGGAGGGCTGCCAATGATAGGTTAGCTATACTTTATGGCGCAGCAGGAATGCGCAACATTACCGGATTTATACCTATGAAAAATAAATTAAACCTCTTAACACAAACAAGGAGCCGGATTGCTCGAACAATCCAGCTCCTAAACAAAAGTTTTTAACCCGTGAGAATTAAAAAACATCTTGAACCTATGAAAATAGGATTTTATGAATATATAAAAGAATATATTATCCATTTCGATTACAAGCCAGTGGCGGTGATGTTAATGTTATGTACTTTTTTATTTAACCTGGCTATAGCAAAAAGCTTTGAGCAAACACCAGGAGAAAACAATGTAAGCATCAAAATAGCCGAAATGAGCATCCCTGATGCACTTTCACTACTTGAAGAAAAAGCAGGCTTGTCGATTAATTACAATAAATCGATTTTTAGCCAGAATAGCCGGATCAGCCTCGAAGTAAAAAATATGCCGATTGAATTAATCCTCAGAAAAATGCTTAGCGGAACAAGGGTAGCCTATAAATTTGCTGAAAGTAATACCATACTACTTTACAAATTACCAGATCCTGTAAAACCTGGCCGGATATCGGGAAAAATATTCGACGAAAAAGGAGAAACCCTTCCTGGTGCTTCCATTAAGGTTATCCAAACAGGAAAAGCCACGCAAACCGCCAGCGATGGAAGTTATACTTTAAGCGTTGAACCCGGCATTTATACCATAGAGGTAAGCTATATTTCTTTTGTTACCCAGCGCATCAGCGAGGTTAACGTAAAGGCTGACAAAAACACACCATTAGACATTTCGTTAAAACCTGATACAAAAGGCCTTCAGGAAGTGGTGGTAACGGCCAGTTACAAAAAAGCATCGGTTGAGGGTTTATTGGCCCGGCAAAAAAATGCATCCGAAATCAGCAATGGAATTAGCGCCGAGCAGATTACCAGAACTCCGGATAAAAACATCGGTGAAAGTTTGAAACGCATCAGCGGTGTAAGCTCGATAGACAATAAACTGGTACTTGTGCGTGGTATTGGCGAGCGTTACAATACGGCCCAGTTAGATGGAGTTACCCTGCCGAGTACTGAAGCGCAAACCCGAAATTTCTCTTTCGATTTAATCCCCTCGAGCCTGGTTGATAACGTAGTGGTAAGTAAAACGATTACCCCCGATATGAACAGCAGTTTTGGTGGTGGTTTGATCCAGATTAACACCAAGGATATCCCCACTGAAAATTTTATGAGCTTTACTGCGGGTACTGCTTACAACGACCAAAGTACAGGCAAAGATTTTTTAAGTCATCAACGTGGTAAAAACGATTACCTCGGTTTTGATGATGGCCGGAGAAAATTCCCCGAAGATCTTCAACATACCGACCGTACCATTGCCCCCAACAATGTCCTTACAGATGAGCAGTATAAGCAGAAACTGATTGCACAAAGTCAGAAATTTACAAACGATAATTTCACGATGTATCAATATAAAACTGCCCCATCGCAAAATTATCAGTTTACTATCGGCAAGTTGATCGGGATTGATACCACCAATAACAAAAAACTGGGTTTTACGGCATCGCTAAACTACCGCAATACGCAGAATATAAACACCATCGATCAGCAAACCAGAAGTGACTGGAATCCAAACACCACCAATACCGGCAGTAAATATATGTTTAACACCACTTTGGGGGCTATGTTAAATGTAGGTATACAGCTGAACAAGAACAAGTTCAGTTTACGCAATACCTATACGCACATCTACAATAACGATCTTGTTCGAACCATTGGTTATGACAGTGATGAAGGTGGGGCTTTCTTTACTGCAGGCTTAAAGCCCAACAGGATTGTAGAAGCAGATGATCCTACTTATACCGATCTGTTACAAAATAAGTTGAACGGTCAGCACCAGGTTGGAAAGGTAAAATTAGAATGGAATTTATCCAGAACATCTATAGACCGGAAAGAGAAAGACCTTGGCATTGCCACACAAAACTTAAGAAAAGCAGGTAATGATTACGAGTATTTTTATGCATCGAGTGCACAAACCGAAGGTTATATCAAACCCACATCACGCCATAACTACAGTAATAATGAACATCATTTTGCGTGGAAGGGAGATGCCAGCATCCCATTTAAAACCGGGCCATTAAATAACATTTTCAAAACAGGTTATTTTGGTATTCATAAAGAAGGATCATTAAACTGGCAAATTGCATCACTGGTGCAAAGCCCGACAATAGCCGATAGTTTAAGGTATATCCCGATTGCCCAAATGATTGATCCGGCTAAAATCGGCAATAATGGCTATAACTTCTACATCAACAACTATTTCTTAAACGGTTATAAAGGAAAGAGTATTACACAAGCTGGCTATATGATGCTGGATAACCGCCTTGCCGAAAAATTACGACTAGTTTGGGGTGTTAGGGCCGAGTATTATAAATATACCGAACTGCGTAACGACATTAATGTAAGGGGATTAAGTTCTTTTGCTTTGCCATACGAAAAGAAATGGAGATGGTTACCATCGGCCAACCTTACCTATAGTCCAACCAAACAGATTAATATCAGGGCTGCTTTTTCTAACACAACCATCAGACCCGAATTAATGGATAACAGCCAGTTTTTCAGGTACGATCCTTCGTTCGATGCACAGTTTGGTAACGAAGGTTTAGTGAGTACACAAATTAAAAATTACGATTTTAAAGTAGAATGGTTCCCTGGGTTAGGCGAAATCATTTCTGCAAGTGCCTTTTACAAGCGCTTTGATAAGCCTGTTGAAGTAACCTTTAGTCTTTCTAATGGTGGTGGTGGTTTTTACTATATCCTAAACTCCGACGAGGCGACGGTTTATGGTTTAGAATTCGAGCTTAGAAAAAACCTTGGTTTTATTGCCAGCGCTCCCCTATTATCGCGGTTTACCCTATATGGCAATTTAACACTGCAAAAAGCCGATGTTGTAGGTACTTATAAAGCAGCCGGGCCTGATGGAAACGAAATGGTTGTAAATACCAAAGTAAAAAGAAATATGTACGGGCAATCTCCTTACCTCATCAACGCAGGTTTACAGTATGTGGATGAGCATTTTGGGTTTAATATTGCCTACAATAAATCAGGGCGGAAAACAACACTTGTTAGTGCAGAGCTTAACCGCATCGAATACGAAAACCCGAGAGACCAGATTGACGCACAGGTGAGTTATAAATTTTATAAAAGAAGGTTCGAGGTAAAGGTAAATGCGGGCAATCTGCTTAATAAAGCATCGGTTATTTTCAGAAATACAGGAAGTTATGAGCGTAATCCCGATTACGTTCCCGGAACGGCTGACTATAGTAATTTAAACCGCTTAAAACCCGGCTTTACAAACAAATTGGAAGATGGCGATCAGGTCCTGTTCTCTCAAAAATTCGGCCGTACCTACAGTACCTCTATTACCTATAATTTTTAAAACTACCATGAAAAACAGTATAAATAAGCTTACACCATTAAAAAGGAAAGGAGGAACAAAGTTTCCTGCACGGCCATAAAAAAACGAAAGGTTGTATCAGAACCCTTCGTTTAAACCGATCATTTCTAGTGGAACGGCCAATCCAGGATAAACCTGAAATATTTTAAAAACCTAAGTTAAAAGCCAAGGGCAGCTAACAGATCTGCTTAGTTATCTATAAGAAATACTAAGATATAAAAAACATCCTATTTAGTGATATGTAGGCATTTATTTCCATAAAAAAGTAGGAATTATCTGCCCCCTGCTTCTAAATAACAAAAAAATCAACCTAAAAAACATGGATCCTACCTAAGATCCTATGAAAAACAAAAAACGAAAATGAAAAATTTCAAAAATTTAATCGGTCTTTTATCAATTGTTGCTGTTTCTTTTACAGCTTGTAAAAAAAATGAAGGTGGATCAGCTTCATTCAACAACCGCAGCACTTCAGCAGCAGATTATTCACAATCATCATTACCGGTTGTAACCGTTAGCGGAGACATTACCAGCTCTGTTACCTGGACAGCAGGAAACGTTTATGAATTAAGCGGTATAGTAACCGTTAGAAACGGTGCAACTTTAACCATCCAGGCAGGTACTTATATCAAAGCATCAGTTAATACGCCTGGTGTACAAAACGGTGTATTGGTTGTAGCAAAAGACGGTACCATTAATGCCGTTGGTACAGCTGCTGATCCAATTGTATTTACCAGCCGTTACCTTTTAGATGGTGATGCCAGCACAACAGGCAAACCTGGCGATTTTGGTGGTACAATTATTTTAGGTAATGCAACGATCAACGTTGGTGATAAACTGATTGAAGGCTTAGCAAACGAATCTAAATTCCATTACGGAGGTTCTAACGATGCCGATAACCGTGGTACTTTCCAATATGTACGTATTGAGTATGCTGGTTTCCAGTTGGCTCCAAACGTTGAGGTTAACGGTTTAACTTTAGGCGGTGTTGGTAACGGTACTACTATCGATCACGTACAGGTTTCTTATGGTCTTGATGATGGATTCGAATTTTTCGGTGGTACAGTTAACGCAAGCAATTTAATTGCTTTAGCTTCTGATGACGATCAATTTGATTTCGACAACGGTTTTACAGGTACATTAAGTGATGCAGTAGCCATAGCTGATAAAAACGCTACACACAGTACAAGCGGAGGTGCCAGTGATTCAAACGGTATCGAATCTGATAACAATGCGACTGCAGAAGATGCAACATTTAGCCTAACCCCTAAAACACACCCAACTTTAATTAACGTAAGTATATTCGGAACTGAAAATCCTTCAGGTATTGCCGGTTTAGGTTACCGTAACGGTATCCGCGAGCGTAGAGGTTCGGAAGTTGATTTGATCGATGTAATTGTATCTGGTTACAACACCGGTATTGCATTTGATGCAGATGCTCCAGCCGGTGTTTCAAGCATCAGTACTACATCTGTTCATGGTTTCGTTAACGCAATCACTACAGCATCTGGCACTTACGTTGATGGTGGTGGTAACTCATTAGTTATTAACCCAACCAACGCAAGTTATTTTGGTGTAAGCCAACCATGGTACAACACGCCAGGTTCTCCAGCTACAGTTACTTTACCAACCTGGTCAACTGGCTGGTCTAAACTAGTATTCTAATTTTTTCTCTCTTAACACAAAGAGGCTATACCCTAGGGTATGGTCTCTTTATTATAAAAACAGGCAACTGTTTTAAAATATAATGAACCTTTATATGAAACTAAAAATTTTTACCCTTTTCCTTCTTTCTGCTGTTGTAACCTTAAGTTTATCTTGTCGCAAAGCAGAACTTCTTCAACCAGAACCAGCTAAAATTATCCAGCTAAGCATTAGTGGAACAACCAGTGTTGAGCTCGAATACCTATATAAAGACAGTATAATAGCTACTCCGCCCGCAGGTGGCATCAGTTTAAAAACCTTGCTTGCCGCAAAAGACCAGAATGCCGTTTTAAAAATCAGAAAAAAGGGTACTTCCGAAATATTGCTTACCAGAACCATTATGGCTACTCCATTCGATCAGAATATTAGCCTGTTTTATGATGGGACCAAAATATATAACAACGCCATTTCATTAAGACTTAAAGGCTATGCACTATCTGGCGAACTCGAATTCCTGTTGGATGGGACTGTATTTTCTTCAGGTAACGGCGCCATAGATAAATTATCTTCCGTCCTGATCGATAAAGGTACCACAAGAGAAATCACCGTCCGCAAAAAAGGAGAAACTGCTATTCTCCTAACCAAGACAATCGAATCGGCCACGGCACAACAAAATATTGGTTTCTTTTTTGATGGCATTAAAATAGTCGATAATGTAAAAGTTGATCCCCCTGTTAATCCTGCTAACATGATGCTAACGGCTAAATTTGAAACTACATTTCCAAATCAATTTAAAAATGTTGATGTAGACCTTGTTTTCTATACCAGGCTTAAAACTGCATCGAATACAACTGCCGGAACCAAAGTAACACCCGAGCTTAGATTTACCTTACCTAAAAGCGGGTCTTTTAATTCGATAGAACTACCTCCTTTACCCGGGCCAAATTATATTTACAGTTTTGATATTGTTGAAAAAGGAACCAATACCGAGCCTTACACCCCTGGTACGCCTTTAGTGCTTAATGGTTATACGTTAAAGCCTAATGAGGGTAGAATCACTGCAGCCTTTGCTGAAAACGGGATAAATTTTGAGGCAGGAAAATCAAAGTTATTTGTAATTGCAGATGCCAGAACAGCAGTTACCACACCAACCAGATCTATTTATGTATCAGGTGGAAGATTAACAGATCTTTCTCAATATTTTCAATAGGATTTATATTATGTATAGAAAATGGGGAAAACCAAGCAATTGCACTAGGTGTTCCCTTTTTCTTATTATAATTTGCTTATTTTCCTTATTAACAATCATCATTCAACCTACAACACGATTTAAACCAGCTACCAATTCATTTATTTGAGGTCCTGAACAATCAGTAAAAGCAATACTGGTTTTACATGAATAGATTTTTATCGGCTGATTTGATGTGATTTTCTTCCAAGTATCCAGCGGTTACGCATGCAGCGGTAACACCTATAACGTTTCATGGGTAACCAGAATAACAGGGTTTTCATCATAAATGTCCTTGGAATTCTTTCCATATCCGATTTATCACCCTTACCACATGGGCATGCGCCTTGAAGATGGTCGTTGTCGATTGAATCGATTGCTGCTGTCATGATGCAAAAAATTGAAAACTTATACTAACCATATAGATAACCAAAAATACAGCGCTAATGTTAATATAAAATAACCTGTTCAATACCAAAACAGGTTTATCACCTCAGTACCAGGGAATTTTCGCAGTTATTTCCTGATCCTTCTATAAAACCTGGCTATTTTTTTAGCATCTTTTTTAAATATTTCGAGATAATCCTCTATTTCCTTCTTTGATAATGTTTCGATCTTCGCTTTAACCGCATGTTTGAAACTGCCCACTGCAAGTAGTTGGTTTCTACTATCGCGAAATTTCACATTCGGAAAAAGCTCTGTAATATGACGTTTATTTCTTTCCCTGATTTCGTTCAGTTTGGTAAAAGATTTTGAATTTGTATCGCTATTTAAATCTGTGAGCGAGTTATAATAATCATAATCATTAATGTAATTGATCACGTTAAGGGTAACCATGTTCAAATCCATATTTACTTTTGTTTCAGCTAAATATAACAGTTTGTGTTTAAAATACACAGTGCTGTTTAAAATATGTGACGCAGCAAACAAATCTAGTTCAGCAATTATTTAGGCTGCAAAAATCTAAACCAAAGCGATTTTTTGCCCGCTGATTCCTATAGATGTAATCACATTATTTCATAGCTTTACTAGCAAACAATACAACATGATGAATTTAGTGATGTCAATTATCGGGTGGTCTGGAGTGCTATTTTGTACAATGGGTTATCTTTTTTTAAGCATGAAATTAATCCGTGCCGATTCACTCTCTTTTCAGGCCCTTAACATACTGGGTGGTTTATGTTTAGCTATAACGGCGCTAGACACCCACGATCTACCAAATGCCGCTGCAAATGTACTCTGGATGTCTATTGGTTTGTATGCTTTAAGCAGGCAGTTTAGCAAACGGGAGCAGAAACAGCCTTAAGGGGTGATATAGAAAGGGTATCATATGCCTTTTGTTTATAATAGGCTAAACGATCTAAATATGCTTTTTTATCGCTTTCCATTGAAAGGTAAAAATAAGCACCATCTACCAGTACAAAAATAAAATCAGCGGTAACCTGAGGGTTCTCCACATTTGTGATCTGCTGTTCATTGCACTGTTCAATCATCAGGGCAAGACCATTACGAAGCGCATCTAAAATAAGTTTATACTTCAACTTAATCTTTTTCTCCCTGAATGCCAAAGCATAAAAGGTATAAAACAATCCATCATCAAAAAGCAGGTTCCATTTTTTAGAAAACAGCATTTCAATAGTGGCTTGTAAATCGTCTAGTTTTGCTTTCCCTTTGTTCTTTATCGTATAAATCAGTAAATACCGATCGAGTATATGATCGATCAGTTCATAAGTAAGTCCTTCTTTGGTTTCGAAATAATGAATAATAAGGCTTGGGTTAATATCCATCACCTTAGCAATCTTGGCAATAGAGGTATTTTCGTAACCCTCTTTCTTCGCCACTTGGTAAAATACCTTAATAATTTCCAGTCGCCTTGTCTCTTTTAGGCTTTTACGTCCCATCGTGCAGTTAATTTAATTAGGCAAACTAATCAAAAGTAGTTGTATTCTGCAAATTTATTTTTTTCAATAGATTGAATGAACATTCAATTAATATATTAATTTAGTCTTAACTTAACTTTAACATGATATGCTCAATTTAGCGCCGCTGAAATTGCCTATCATTCCAAATCAAACAACTAAATATTAAGAAAAATGAAAAAAAAGCTATTCTGGATGTTCACGCTGTTGATCCTATCCGCTAGTGGCTTTGCTCAAGGGATTGCCATTAAAGGCGTGGTCTCTGACGCAAAGACGGGTGAAACGCTCCCTGCCGTAAACATTACGGTAAAAGGGACAAACCTACACATCGCTACCAACAGCAGCGGTGTTTACGCCTTAAGCAGTGTAAAACCTGATGCCATCCTTATTTTTTCCTACATCGGCTACAAGCAACAGGAAATTGCCGTTAATGGCAGAACAAAAATCGATGTTTCGCTGTCCCCGGACTTTGCCAACCTCGATGAGGTGGTGGTAGTTGGGTTTGGGACCAAGAAAAAAATCAATGTTGCAGGTGCAATTGATCAGATCTCTGGCAAGCAGCTCGAATCGAGACCGGTAACCAACGTATTGCAGGGTTTACAGGGCATTAGCCCCGGGCTGAATATCACTTATGCAGGTGGTGCACCGGGCAGTGTACCTAACATCAACATCAGGGGATATACTTCCATTAATGGTGGCTCACCATTAATTGTTATTGATGGTATCCCTGCTACAAGCAATGATGATATGTTACGCTTAACCCCGTCTGATATCACTTCGTTTACAGTATTACGCGATGCAGCATCGGCTGCCATTTATGGTGCACGTGCAGCATTTGGGGTAATCCTGATCACCACTAAACAAGGTGCTGCAGGCAATAATGTAATTAGCTACAATACCTTCCAATCGTGGGCAAAACCAACTTTGCTGCCTAAACCGGTAACCGATCCGTATATTTTTTCGAGGGTTTTAGAAACCTCTACCGATAATACACCCTGGGATTATGTAAATTATAATGATGAGTATTATCGATGGGCTAAAGAAAGATCAGATAATCCTTCCATAGCCGACACCCGGTTAAACCCAACCGATCCTACCAAATGGGCTTACATGGGCAGCAACGATTGGTACAATTATTTTTTTAATAACTCAAGTTTATCCAAAAGTCATACCCTTACCTTCTCGGGAGGAGCTACCATAAACGAAAAACCTTTAACCTATTATCTTTCTGCGGATTACTCAAGAGATAATGGCTTAAATAAACTTACCGCCGATTATTGGGACCGTTACGGATTAAGGTCAAAAGTGGGCTTTTCTCCACTCTCATGGCTTAAAGTTGATAATAACCTGAATATTTATCAGACCAAAAGGGCACTTCCAAACGGAAATATTACCGATTTGTATTACCTCATGCCTACCGATGTGGCTACAAACCCCGATGGAACCTGGGCAAATACCGCTGCAGGTAAACTGGCTGCAAAACTTGTTGATGGAGGAAACAACCTTCAAAATATGTTCGGTTTCCAGAATATTACCAGTGCTACAGCTTTATTTTTAAAAGGCGATCTTCAGGTAAATGCTGATGCATCTTTTAAACGTGAGCTTTGGAAAACACATAACGATAGTAAAAAATACAAAATCGGCTATGGTCCAAATGATATCCGCGAAGAAGGTGGAAACGGTTCAGTAACCGAAAACAATGGTTACCTGTATAACAATGCCTTTAACATATATAGCACCTATAAAAAAACGCTAGGCGATCATTTCTTCAGTGCAATGGTAGGTTTTAATAGCGAAGATTATAGCTATTCTACTGTAAACGCGAGTAAAGATATCCTTATTTCTTCTTCTCTGCCATATTTATCACTTACCAGCGGTACGGCTACAGCCAGTGCAGGTTATTCGGCTTATGCAACCAATAGTGCCTTTTCGAGATTAAATTACACGTACAAAAACAGATATATCCTAGAAGCTACCGGAAGGTATGATGGTTCATCGCGTTTCCCGATAGATAGACGTTGGGGATTTTTCCCTTCTGCATCACTTGCCTGGATAGCAAGTGCTGAGGATTTCTTTAAACCATTATTATCTACAGTATCTACCTTCAAACTACGTACCTCATATGGCGACCTTGGGAACCAGAATGTTGGCGATTTTGGTTATATCCAATCTCTTGTACCAGGCACTTCAGGTTATTTAATTGGTGGCAATGGCCAGAATCAGGTAATTAATGGCGCTCCGGGACTAAGCGTTGATCCTCAAACCTATACATGGGAAAGGGTATCTACCTTAAATATGGGTACTGATATTGGATTACTGAACGACAAACTTTCTTTCACATTTGATTATTATATCCGCGAAACTAAAGGCATGCTTACTGCAGGACAGGAACTACCAGGTGTGTTAGGTACCGGTGTACCACGCCAGAATTCAGCTGATCTGCGCACCAAGGGATGGGAACTTTCGGTAACTTATAGAGATAGATTTGATCTCGGTTCGAAACCTTTCAGCTTTGATGCAAAAGTATTCCTGGCCGATTCTAAAGCCAAAATTACAAAGTTCAAAAATGACCAGAACCTATTTTCAAATTACCGTGAAGGACAGGTTCTTGGGGAGATTTGGGGACTACAAAATGATGGCGTTTTTCGCAGTAAGGCAGAGATTGCTGCTTTAGATGAGTCTGCACTTATTCCATGGGGTGCCCTTTCTATTGTTGAGGGATGGCCAAAATACGTAGATCTTGACGGCAACAAGAAAATAGAAAAAGGACTTAGCTCAAACGATCCAAAGGATTTAAAGATTATTGGAAACAGTTCTGACCGTTATACCATTGGTGCCAACCTAAATATGGATTGGGCTGGTTTTGATCTTTCTGTATTTTTACAAGGCGTATTAAAAAGAGATTTTTATCCTCACCATTATCTTTTCTGGGGGCCTTATCAACAACCATATGCCAACGTTTACCCCTGGAACCTTGATTTTTACCGTGGAGCAGCCGATTCGCCAGAGCAAAGGGCTAAACACTCGGCTTCATATATTGCTGCCGGACTTGCTGATGCCAATACCGATTCGCAATACCCGGTATTACAATCGTGGCTTGCTGATGCCAATTATGGCTCAGGGTTAGATATTCCCCAAACCAAATATTTGCTAAATGGTGCTTACTTAAGAATCAAAAATGTATCGCTTGGTTATACGCTACCGGTTCAATGGACCAAAAAATTCCATGTAAACCGTCTTCGTGTATTTGTTACAGGAGAAAACTTATATGAATTTTCTTCGATCAAGAAGTTTATCGACCCTGAAGCAGTTAATCAAGGGCCAAGTGCCTGGGCATATCCTTACCAACGCAGATATGCTTTTGGTTTAAACCTCGATTTTTAACCTAAGCCCTCACATTTAAATCATTTTAAAAATGAAAAAGTATCTATATATCGTATTTATTGCAGCTGCAGGTATGCTCGCAGCCTGTAAAAAAGCTGGGCTGGACCGTTTCCCACAAACATCCATCTCCCCCAACCTGTTCTTTAATACCGAAAGTGATCTTTCGCTTTACGTAAATGGCCTACTCTCTCAGCCAGACCGCAATACTTATCTTAACGATCAGAGTACAGATAACGTAGCCACCACCGCGGCAGTTGAGGTAAAAAATGTCATGACGGGTAACACGAATGCCCAGAATATTACATCTGGCTGGAGTTGGGGCAGATTAAGAAACATTAATTACTTTCTGGAAAACTATGGAAAAGCGCAGGTTTCTGCTGCCGTTAAAAACCACTATGCAGGTTTGGCCAGGTATTACCGTGCCGAATTCTACTTGGATAAAGTAAAGCGTTTTTCTGATGTACCCTGGTATTCAGGCACATTGGAACCAGGCGATGAAGAACTTTACAAAGCTCGTGATTCAAGGACATTGATTGCCGACAGTATAATGGCAGATCTGGATTTTGCCTATAAAAATGTACGGGAAAGCGTTCCGGTGGGTACTCCAGGGAAATGGGCAGTAGCTACTTTGTATGCACGGGCAGCACTTTACGAGGGTACTTATCGTAAATACCATAACGAACTGAATTTAAGCAGTTCAGCAAATGCCTTTTTAGAAACTGCAGCAAGAATTTCTGGTGAGCTCATCGCTGGTAAAAAGTTTAACATTTACAATACAGGAAAACCGGAACAAGATTATGCAACGCTTTTCTCTAGTCAGGATTTAACTGCCAATAGCGAAGTGATTTTGGTTAACATCTTCGACCTGAGTAAGAGCAAAAGCCAGAATGTGAATTCGACTGTATTTGGCGATTATGAGCAGGCACCAGCGAAAGATCTGTTACAAACCTACTTAATGAGAGATGGAAGTAGGTTTACTGATGTAGCAAACTACGCACAACTGGGTTTTGTAGCAGAATTTAAAAACCGTGACCCGCGAATGTCGCAGACCATGGTTTACCCGGGGTGGATAAGAGTACCCGATCCTACACCGTATATTCAGCGCTTAAATAAAAACTTTACAGGTTATCATCAGTTGAAAGGTTATGTAAACAGTACCGATAACTCGATCTTAAATAGTGTAGATTTTCCGGTATACCGTTATGCAGAAGTGCTGTTAACCTATGCTGAAGCACTTGCCGAATTAGGCACATTAACACAGACGCAGCTAGACCAATCGGTAAATTTAATTCGCAAAAGAGCAGGCTTGCCTGATCTTAATCTGGCAACGGCAAACGCCAATCCCGATCCTGCGTTGCAGTTGCAATATCCAAATGTTACCGCTAACGCAGGTGTTATACTCGAAATTAGGAGGGAACGCAGGGTAGAATATGCTTTCGAAAACATGCGCTTTGACGATTTAATGCGCTGGAAGGTGGGTAAACTGCTAACCAAAAGTCCTGAAGGCATGTACTTCGCCGGATTGGGCAAATATGATCTTACGGGTGATGGGGTTGAAGATATTATTCTGATTGACAGAACGGCAACCATACCTGGCGAAGACCAGAAAGAAAAAAACTCACTTGGGGTAAAACTTATTTATTACCGTGCAGGATTAATCGGAACTGATGCAACGGTTTATTTAAAGAACGGCAACACTGGAGGTAATATCGTAACAGAAAATGTGGTTAGAATTTTTGAGGAACCAAAATTCTATTATCGCCCTATTCCGCAACAACAAGTAATCCTAAACCCTAAGCTTAAACAAATTTTTGGTTGGTAATGATGACAGAAATAAAAAGAAGGTCTTTACTAAAGGCCATAGGGATCTCAGCAGGTGCTGCATTTTCAGGTACATTACCAGCGCTGGCTTCAGAAGCATTTTTGGATAAACCAAAAGGTAAAAAACTGATGCTTACTGTCCCACATATTACCGATGTGCACATACGTGCCGGAGAAAATGCTCCTGAGCGATTTAAAGCATGTTTAAAACAGATTATCAGCAAATATAAAGTTGATTTCTTTTTAAACGGAGGAGATTCGATTAACGATGCTTCTTACGATAATGTAGTACGCAATCAGGTAACCGAACAATGGGGTATTTGGGATGATTGCATTAAAACAATTGATAAATACGAAATACACAGCTGTATTGGCAACCATGATACCTGGTGGAAAGCGCCCACAAAAGAGGATGAAATGTATGGGAAGAACTATGTTGTGAAACGGCTGAAAATTTCTAACCGTTATTATAGTTTCTCCAAAAAGAACTGGCATTTTATCATTCTTGATGGAAATAACAGCAAAATTTCGCTTGATGATGAGCAGTATAACTGGCTTGAGCAGGAATTAAAAAACCTGCCCGCTGGCACACCTACCCTGCTCATGTCGCATTATCCAATCCTAGGCACCACCCAGGTATTGGTTGGTGGCGGACATTCGGATTGTAAAAAACTGAAAGATCTTTTCTACAAACACCGCGATAAGGTAAAAATCTGCCTGAGTGGCCATAACCATCTTTCCGATCAAACCGTTTACAATGGTGTTCGATACTGTTGCAATGGAGCCATGAGTGGTTTTTGGTGGGGCAAGGGCGATGCAGAATCGGCAGGCCCAGGTTATTATCTGGAAACGCCA
Organism: Pedobacter sp. Bi27; assembly: GCF_918698255.1. NCBI lineage: Bacteria > Pseudomonadati > Bacteroidota > Sphingobacteriia > Sphingobacteriales > Sphingobacteriaceae > Pedobacter > Pedobacter sp. Bi27. Next base: position 218,727 of record NZ_CAKKMW010000006.1, on the reverse strand, counting down.
CCCGGATATGCAATACTTAAAATGTACGATGATGGAACAGTTGAAAATGAATATTTTCCACACACTTTCTAATACTAGAACTATGTTATTAAAGACAATTATTTTCGCTTGTTGTATTTCTTTATCCCTGTCGGGATTTGCTCAAAATAGGCCTCGTAAAGTGGTTTATGTAATAGCCGACGGCATCCCTGCCGATGTAATGGAACGTCTGGAGTTACCTAATTTCAAAAAGATCATCTCAGCAGGATCCTACTCGCGTATGCATGTGGGTGGTGATAAAGCAAGTTACAATGAAACACCAACCATATCTGCCGTTGGTTATAATAGTTTACTTACTGGAACATGGGTAAACAAACACAATGTACCAGATAACGACATTAAAGCCCCCAATTACAATTATCAACACATTTTCAGGTTGTTTAAAAATCAATACCCTGAGAAAAAAACAGGAATTTTTTCCAGCTGGACCGATAACCGGACGAAGTTGCTTGGCGACGGCCTTTCTGAAACAGGAAACTTTAAGCCTGATTTTGTAGCAGATGGTTTTGAGATAGATACTGTTCGTTTTAAACATGATAAAAATTCGGCCTACATGCACCTTATTGATGAGGAAGTAGTTAAACAGGCTGCAAACACCATTCATGATAAGGCGCCTGATCTTTCCTGGGTATACCTGGAATATACGGATGATATGGGACATCGATACGGTGATAGTCCAGCGTTTTATAATGCTGTTGAGATGCTGGATAAACAAATGGGCCAGATTTGGGATGCCATTACTTACCGTCAACAGAAATTTAAAGAAGATTGGCTGATTATAATTACAACGGATCATGGACGTGATGAAAAAACTGGCCGCGGACATGGTGGACAATCTGAGCGTCAACGTTCTACCTGGATGGTGAGCAATTATAAAAACCTGAATATTTACGCTCAATACTTCGATCTTGGCATAGTAGATATCATGCCTTCCATTGCCGATTATCTTAACGTAAAACTACCAAAAAGTGTAAAACAGGAAATTGACGGTACATCATTCATTGGCCCAGTTTCCATATCAGCACTAAAAGCAAATTATGTACAAGACCACCTCGACATTAGCTGGAAAGCACTGGAAAAGACAGGAAAAGTAAAAATTTTGCTGGCAACTACCAACGCGTTTAAAACAGGAGGAAAAGATGACTATCATTTATTAGGAGAGGTTGACGTTAGTCAGCAACATTATTTTGCAGATCTTAAAAACTACCCATCCTCTTTCTATAAACTCTTACTGGAAGCACCAGATAACATGCTCAACAAATGGATAAGCGTTAAATAATTAGTTTCATTCCTAATTCCAATAAATTATCTCTCTAAGCCCAATGGTTGATCGTGAACGATCAACCATTGGGCTTTTTAATTACTTATGGCACTTATCATATTTCCTGCAAGCTGTTTTAACTTGGTATCAGGTTACTCACAGGCGATACCCATATAAGCTTATTTATAATGTTCATTTAAAATAATCCGAACTTTTTTAACTCATTTAATGTTAGATATTTAGCTATAGCAATCAAATTAACGGCACTAATAATTTGTAAACCTTAATCCCACATAATATGAAATTATTCCGATGCACGCTAATTCTATCACTTATACTGGTTATCCAGCAGCTAAAAGCACAAAACGACAGCAGTTTTGTTAGTCTTTTGAATAAAAAATCGGTTCAGTTAAATGTAGGTACACAAGGTATTGGCGCTGAATTTATTTACGGGGTATTGCCAGAACTTGCTGTAAGAGGAGGCCTTAACTTCATCCCAATTAAAGCAAATGACGTATTCAAAATTTCAGGATTTAATTCCACATCCAATGTAGCAGCCGATTTTTACAATATTCATGCTTTTGCAGATTATGTACCGTTTAAAAATGCTGCATGGTTTCGCATGGTTGGCGGCTTTTCTTACTTTTTTAAAGCAAAGGGCAACCTTAGGGTAATTCCATCTGACGATTATAAATATGGCGACTTGGTACTCACAGAAGACCAAATCGGTTATGTAGACCTTTCAGTTGATTGGAGAGGCCTTGCACCTTACCTCGGGGTAGCTTTTGCGCACACCTTCCCCCGCAAAAAATTTAACATTAATGTAGATGTAGGGACCTATTACCTCAGCAAACCAGAGGCAAAAGTAGTAGGTACAGGTTTATTGGAAGGCAATTCATCTCAAACCTCCCAACTACAAAACAACATAAAAGATTATCGCTGGCTCCCAACTGTTCAAATCAATTTTAATTTTAAACTGTAAAAATTTAAGATCATGTTTAGAATAAATACAATGTGTATGGTACTAATAATGTGCATACTTTCTGCCTGCAAAAAGCCTACTGAAAATATAAAAATTGTAATCGATACTGACGTAATAAAGTACACCGCAATGATAAATGTTACAGATGGGCAAGATGGGAGCCCCGCTCCTGCAAATTCAACCATCACCATATCAGGCAATGCCGCCAGCAATATTTATGAACTTTCAGGTAAAAAGAATATCCAGTTAAGTGCCGGCATGGTTACCATAGGCCTGCACCCGAGTATTGCTCCCACAGCAGATCAGCCGATTAGTGTTATTGCTGAAATTAATGCCCCAGGATACAACAAAGAATCCAGACAGATTACCTTCTCGGCGGAAAAGAAACAACAGGTGGTTAACATCCAATTAACCCGAACAGGCTCAACTGCGCCGCCCGTAGTTACGCCACCACCTCCGGTTTATAATAATGTTTCTTTAACGTTTACCGGCCGATGCCCTAACCGAACGGATGTAGAGATCAGGCCAAGCGTTTATGTTTACTTTCGTGCTGCAGGCAGCAATGCAGCCTTTCAATACCTGGGCTATATGGATAAAGGAAATATCAGTACAAATTTGCTGGCACAAAATGCAAGCTATGATTTCCAGATCGTTTTTGGCGGCGAAACCTATAAGGTAAATCAAAAAATAGATCAAACGGCTTATAATTTAACCATAGATATGCCGGCAGCCTGTAATTTCTAAATCCAGAAGCGTTTAGCTTAATTGAATAACATAGACAAAAAACTATATTTTAACTTCGGAATATTCGTACTTTTTAACCAATTTTTAGGACTTATAGACCTTTTTTAGCAATGGTTCTTGAGCGAAATTTGTAATCTAACTTATCGGCAGAACCATGTTTATTAATTTTTCTAGCTGATGACAATACAAATTCAATAAAAAATGGTCAGTCCCACTATCTCATCAAGCCCCAGCGGTTTAAAAACTGCTATTATCAGATTTCTTATTTATGGTTCAATAATGGTTTTATTGTCTGAATTTCTGAAGTGGAATGTGCAGCATGAAGCAGGAAGTAATAAATTCAATGAACAATCAATTGTAGAATATGTACAGAGCTTGCTACTACTATTAAGTGCCCTTACTTACCTTTATATTTCATTTAAACATAAATCATCATTCCCACTTGCTTTTGCGTTATTTAGCTTCACAATGGCGTCTCTCATCAGGGAGCAAGACGCTTTTCTTGATGAACATGTTTATGATGGAGCGTGGCAAACCGGCGCTTTTGGTCTGCTTTTTCTTGCAGTTATTATTGTATATAGAAATAAAGGACTCTTTTTTTCTAACCTAAACGGTTTTGTAAACAAATTTTCTTTTGGGATACTGTTATCCGGAATTTTAACTACTTATATTTTCGCACGTTTATATGGTAGAAAAGTGTTCTGGATGGCCGTTATGGAAAATCAATATACCCGTGATGTGAAGAATGTATCAGAAGAATCGCTCGAACTTTTTGGCTATACACTCATCCTAATCGCTAGCGTAGAGTTTTACCTGCTTGCGAAAGCAAAAAGCAATAAGCAAGCAGTAACAATGCGCAGCAGCCAAACACCATTTAACCTTTCGGCATAATATACTGAAGGCAGTATTAGACGGATCAATGCCTGATTGCCTAATTACTAATGGCATTGATCAGGTTTTTCACAAAGTGCTTCAAACCTGTATTGCGCATTAAATAATTGAAAGAAATGATACCCAAAAATGCGCAGCTTAATCCGGCTAAAACATCAAGCGTATAATGATGACTGGTATAAACAGCCGAAAACCAGATGCCAATCATCACGGCAGCAAAAAAAATATTGATCTTACCCAACCGGTTTTTTAAGCCATAATAAACAACAATAACGGGATAAGATGAGTGCAGCGATGGCATGGCCGCAAATACATTAGAACCTTTACTGTATATGCCATGAAAAAGTGTAATGTTAAAATAATGGTCAAACCGGGCCAATCCCGCAGTATTGCCAGCAGTTTTCGCAATAAATTCGAAGCCATGTTCCTGCACATACCATGGTGGTGCAGCCGGGAAAGCATAGTACAACACAAAACCTAACAAATTTACCCAAACAAAGGTGAGTGAAAACCGAACAAACTGTTCCTTATTTTTAAAGAAAAGATAAGTAGCAAATGCCAGGGGAACTGGTACCCACATCAGGTAGAAAAACCCGGTCAATACATCCAAAAATGCAGTACTGTTTATTTTCCAATACTCGTTGGGTGTAAGTATTAAGCCATGGTAATTAATGCCGAAAGTATTTTTTTCCAAGTCATATAAATCTTCAATATGTACCGTGTTAAAAAGATAGTTTGGAAAGGCTTTCATGTAATCGAACAGAATCCAGTAGACAATAAAGATTGAAAAGCCGAGGATAAACTGCCTGGTTCCCTTCGAAATAAAAAACAGAGCATTAAAAATAAAAATCAGCACCAGCTGATCGGTTTTAAAGCCAACCAGTAGTACTGATAACAATAGATATCCAACAGATATAGCAACTGTTAGATAAATATTCCGAAGATTATAAAAACTGTTTTTAAGCAATACCTCTTGCTGCATGTTATTTTTTATCAAAATTAGACCTAAAAATATGATCCCAAAAAGTCCAGCTTACCCCATAACCCTTGGTCGAATCGGAATAATGGTGAAGCATATGGTGCTGTTTTAACTGTTTCCAGAAACCGCTTTTAAAATTGGCATGGTGAAGTGCATAATGTACCATATCGTAAAAGAGATAACCGATCATAAAGCCTGAGAAAAATGGGTAAACCACTGTATCGGGCAATAACCAATCGAAAAGAAAATAAAAACCCAAAGCCATAGGAATACTGGCTGAGGGCGGCATGACCAATCTTTTGGCATCGTTGGGATAATCGTGGTGTACACCATGAAAAATAAAATGGATTTTCTTGCCCCATTCCACATCTGGCTCGAAATGAAACACGTAGCGGTGCAAGATATATTCAGTGATTGTCCAAATGCCAAGGCCAAGCAAAAACCAACCTGCAAAGTTCAAAACAGGCATTTCGATTTCCCAAAGCGCTTTCCAAAAAAGAAAGGCAATAACCGGAACATAAACAATTAAAGGCACATAAAACCTAACTTTTGATAGGCTTTCTAAAAAGTCGTTTTTAAACATCCTGATAGATGCTGTCGAATTTGAAACAAAATTCTTTTTCATTGGTAATATTTTTAACTGGTCTTCGACTCCTCATCTAGTCCGTCATCTCGACTGGAGCAAGGCGAAATGGAGAGATCTTTAAACTGTGTTAAAGGGTCTTCGACTCCGCTCAGACTGACATTCAACTCTATTTACATTCGGTCGTCATCTCGACTGAAGCAAGGCGAAATGGAGAGATCTATCTTTTAGATTTCCCGGCTTCGTTGCACTTCGCTCGAAATGACGTGTAGAGCGGACTCCGCTCAGACTGACAAATCGATATAAATTTTAATAAATGGGTCGTCATTGCGAGGCACGAAGCAATCTTAAAGCGATCGCTATAGCCCCCATAGTTTAAGATTGCTTCGTCGGCTGAAAAAGCCTTCTCGCAATGACGAACTTTGTGAGAACGCCCTCCGCTAAACCTTAATCCTTTCAACTAACACTTTTGATGGCTCTGAAGCATCAAAACCTTTTATTTCTACATATTTTACATTCGGAAACCAAAAGGTACCGCCCTCAATCCGAAGGAATATCCGTTCTAGCTGCATTTTTTTATTGTTAATGGTGGCAAAAACATGGTATTTTTTATCTGCACCAGATTTATTTAAATACATCGGCAGTTTTTTATGCGAGGTAAACCGCAGTTCGAACTGGCCGTTACCCAGATTTTTGCTGATAATACCATAAGCAAATTTCCGCTGGATATAACTCAGTTCTTTCTTTTCACCTTTATCTCCGTAGCGCATCCAAAACACATTTACAGGTTGATCCTTATTCACTACGCCATTTTTATCTACATTTAACTGACAGATAATGGTATTGGTATTTGGATCGCGCTGTAAATAAAACAGCTGATTATTAATATCTTTTGGTGTTGGAAAAGTAATCGGAGAAGGATCTGATCCCTGCGCGTTTGCATTAAAAGAAAGCATTCCGGTTAAACTTCCCATTAATACCAAACCGGCAATTAATGCAGCTTTGTTATTTCCTTTTCGCTCATTAAATTCTTGCGCTTCGAGTCCTTTTTTGGCTTCCTGTAACCTTTTAACAGCTGTGATATTGGTTAATACCGCCATTAGGGTAATGGGCATGGTAAAAATCGACATCGTTTCGAAAACATGGAATGAAACACCTGGTACATAAACTTTGTAATTGCCGCCAATAAAATGACCTGCAATACCACAGGCTATGGCAAAAACGCCAATGGTTACTACCCTTTCCGGTCTTTGCATTAAACCGCCTTTACACTCCACACCTAATCCCTCGGCCCTTGCACGGGTATAACTCACCATCATCGAGCCGATCAATGCGATAAATGCGAATAGTGAACTTAAAAAGTAATGATGCGCAACCAGGTAATAACAGATGCCCAAAAACATGATCATTTCGCTATAACGGTCGAGCACCGAATCGTACAAAGCACCAAACTTCGAACTCATGTTGCCTAATCGCGCCACCTGACCGTCGAGCATATCGAACAGGCCTGCAAAAAGCACCAGTGCCCCTCCCCAACCGATGTAAGACATATCGCCGCGGTTCGATTTTTCGGCACCGAGCACAAAAATAACCGCCACACCGATATTCAGGATCAGGCCAATGGTCGTCACCGCATTAGGCGTTAAACCTATTTTTATCAATCCCTTTACAAAAGGGTTAATCACTTTATATATGCCCTGTTGCAGGCTGTCCCTCAGATTTTTTTCCATAGCTTTTTTTCTTATTTCTTAAAAATCAAATTTTACCCTTGCCCTTATTCCCCACTCCGAAACCTCCGGATTATTGAGGTAGTTGAACCGCTTCACCACGTCGACCCTTAATAATTTAAAGATATTGCCTACACCAACACTACCTTCCATATAGGGCTCGTTACCCAATGCATAAGTTCTTTGTGCACCATTTTCGTAAACGGGAAACTGGTACAGCCCCGATTGGAAATTTGGGTTATTTTCATTTCTCAACCCACCATATAGGGCTTTGAATGACACCACTTCCCTCAACTTTAATTTTTTGATCAATGGTACTTTATTAAAAAAGAAGCCGTTAAAATTGTGGTCGATATTGATGCTTACATAGTGATCGCTCACAAATTCAAGAAAGTTCATCAGGTTGTAAGAGTTGAGCTGATAAGCGTAAGTTTGGTTGGCACGGTGTATGGCCAATAAAGGGAAAGGCACTTTTCCGGCGATATAACCACCTTCGAAAGTTACATCGCTATAGCCTAACTGCGATAAATAAAAACGTTTATCGATGCTTCCCATTAAGTTATGGTAATTGTATTCGCCACCGAAAACGCCCTTTAAACCTGCGGTATAACGCAAATTAAATACCGGATAACGATCGGCAATGGGCACACGGTAGATCTTGCCCTGATAAAACTTTTCATTCGGCGCGTACCTTAATTGCAGGGAAATTTCACTGGTACTTAACCGGTTAACAGACTGATTTGCGCCGTTTAGGTAATTGAGTCCGCCGGCAGGCGTTTGGCTCCACTTTTTAAACCCGAGGTTATAAGAAAAGTGATTTTCGAATTCTTTAACATAATCTAAACGATAAAAATCGTTGTAGAGCAACATATCATTTACCCCACGTTTAAACGAGAGCAGGAAATTATCTTCCTGCACAAACTGGAGTTCTTGTCCGGGAATTTTTGTATCGCGCTGAAAACTGGCTCTAACGTAGTTCTGGGGGAATTCGTAGATCGATTTGTTATTCAGCGAATACGTTCCGGAAAGGAAAAACTTCCATTTCTCATCTTTAATCCCATAAGCCAAATAATTTTCGAAATAATAACGTTTACTCAGTTCAGGCGTTGTTCGGCCGCCCACCCGCAGCCTTAAGCCTTCTACATTGTTAAAGCTATAAAATGTATTTACCGGGCCAATTTCATAGGGGCCTAAATTCTGATAACCAGCAAATAAAAGCGTAACGATTTTCATCGTCCGTTTAAAAGACGGCAGGTTTTGCAGGGTATCGATATTGCCGTAAATCTTCAGCTGGTTTTTCGAAATGGTATCCAGTCTGTTTTGCTCCCAGAATTTATCGTCTTTTTTTGCTGCATCGGCCCGCACAACGGTACTTTTCCCTTGAAAAATAGTATCAGGCAGAACCGTATCAAACTGGTAATTCTTATAGGTAACGGTGCGCTCGCCGGTAAAACCTATGCCTTTGGTTTTGCCAATACCAAAATCGGCCAACAGATTACTTTTGCTCAAACTGTATTTGCCTTTGTTGTTGGCTTCAAAATCGAGATCGACTTTTAATGCACGTACAAAATTGAGGTTAATGTTTTTATTTACCCCAAATGAAGCACCCGTAACGGCGTAGTGGCTATCGTTCGTTACATAAATCTTTCCTTCGAACAACATATCGTTTGTATTGCGTGGCGTAAAAGACAGCTCGATGACCTCAGGCTTTTGATTTTTTAACGTATCGGTAATAAAAAACTTATAAAAAGCAGGTGCCCCATCCGAAATCGGACTTAGAAATTCGTTGCTGATTACAGAGATGTTATTTTTATAGATATCAATATCCTGATACATCCTATCGAAATAGGTTTTCATTCCTTTATTATCGATGTACCTGCTATCGAAGTTTACCTGTTTTTCGGCAATAACAACAGTTTTATTTCTTTCCGGATCTTTACTGAGGTAGCTATCGGCTAGTTTCTCCTGAATGTACACCGGCAAGAGGTTTTTTCCGCCAATTAAGGTCGAATCCTGTTCCTGAAATAAAAACTGATAATTTCTGAACATCTTTTTGTTCTTAAACTTTTCCGAAACATTGCTCAACGAGAACAACATCTTCTCATACTGCCTAAAAGACACCGTATTGTAACTCTTAATCCGGTTTTCATCTTTATGGGCAATTACCTGGCGGATCAATTCGACCGCCGGATTATCTTTATTGCGGTATCTCACCTTTTTTCCACCAACAATGACCACTTCATCCAGTGCTTTTGAATCAGGAACCAATGCAATATCGAGTTCCTGCGTTGCAGATGGCATAACATTTTTAAAAACTGCCCGATAACCTACATAGTTAAAAGTGATTTCGCTTTGTGGATCGGGAGAAACCAATGTATACTTTCCGTTCACATCGGTCTGTATGCCTATTTTAGTGTCTTTAAAAAAGACGGAAACATTCGGCAGTGTTTCTTTGGTTACGGCATCGCGCACCGTTCCCGACACTGCGGTTCTTTGGCCAAAAGCATTTACCTGCAAAATAAAACTGAGCACCACGAGGAGAAAAAATGAATAGATCGGTTTCATTTAACTTGAAAAAATAAACTGCTTTTGCATGATATAATTGTAGCTTACCCCGGTTAAAACTGAGCTAAGCACTTTAGCGAGAACATAATTAAGATTAAAAAAATGGGTGAGCACAAACACACCCGCGGTTACGATAATGAGATTGCCTGTCCATACCAAAATGTATTTTAAGATCTGCCATTTAATCGCTGTAGATTCACTTTCGAAAACCCATTTACGGTTCACATAAAAATTAACAGCACCGCCTGTAACCGTACCGGTAATACTTGCTGCCAGATACCACCAGCCAAAAAGATTTGCGGCAATGATGGTCACACCAAAATCTGTTGCCGAGGCCACTAAAGATGATGCCTGTGCTTTTAGATAAGTGAACATCATGGTTAAAACAGTGCTAAAACAACAACCAGTTGCAGTATAACATTTGCATAAATCCCCGCCAGCACATCATCTGCCATTACACCCCAGCCACCAGGTAATTCTTCGAGTTTTCGGATGTAAAGCGGCTTGAGGATATCAAAAAACCTAAAAAGAATAAGTCCTATAAGGGTGTATTCCCACTTTAAAGGCACAAACAAGAGGGTGATGCACATTCCCGCCACTTCATCAATCACCACCCTACCGTGGTCTTTTCCCCAAATCTCTTCTACCCGATCGGTACTCATTACCCCCAAAATCACGATGAGCATAGTGAAGAGCACCGGCCATAAATAAGGGTTGGTATAAGGGCTCTGGAAAAGATGCCAGCAGATGCAGGTTGCTATTGCAGCATAAGTACCTGCGCCCTTGCCGATATACCCGATTCCCAGAGCCGTTGAAAGAAATTTGTGGATAAACACTATACTGTTTCTATCAGTTCTTCTTCGTAATCCTGACCTAAATGGGTGATCAATTCTTCGCCCATAATGTAACGTAAGGTGTTCTGAAGTTTCATTAACTGTTTAAAAATGTCGTTTTCTGCAGGTACACCTGGGATCGTTTGTGGCGATTTCAGGTAGAATGATAACCATTCCTGAATGCCCGATAGGTTTGCACGTTTAGCCAGATCGATAAACAAAGCAAGATCTAATACAATCGGTGCGGCTAAAATCGAATCGCGGCAAAGGAAATTGATTTTAATCTGCATTTTGTAGCCTAACCAACCGAAAATATCGATGTTATCCCAGCTTTCTTTGTTATCACCGTGAGGCGGATAATAGTTGATCCTGATTTTGTGGTACATATCGCCATACAAATCAGGGTTAACCTCTGGTTTAAAGATATCTTCCAGCACACCAAGTTTGGATACTTCTTTTGTTTTAAAATTATCAGGATCGTCTAACACCAAACCATCGCGGTTACCTAAAATGTTATCAGAAAACCAACCGTTTACACCTAACGAACGTGCCGCCAAACCAGGTGCCAAAATGGTTTTCATTAAAGTTTGACCGGTTTTAAAATCTTTACCGGCAATTGGGGTATCGGTTTCTTTAGCCAGTTCGATTAAGGCTGGAATATCTACCGTTAAGTTTGGTGCTCCATTAGCGAAAGGAATTCCTAATTTTAATGCGGCATAAGCATAGATCATACTTGGTGCAATACGCAAATCGTTATCTCTTAAACCTTGCTCAAATGCAGCCAGCGATTCGTGAACTTCTGATGGTTCGAAATAAATTTCGGTAGAACCACACCACACCAATACTATACGATCGCAATTGTTTTCTGCTTTGAAGTTTTTAATATCTTCCATTACGGCTAAAGCCAGTTCGTAACGGTTATCGAGATCTTTTACATATTTACCATCAAGGTTTTTTACATAATTTCTGTCGAAAGCAGCGCGCATCGGTTTAATGGCCTGTAATTCCTCGCGTACATCGCGCAAAAGGTTCGCGTCTAATACCCGGGCATTCATTGCCGCTTCGTAAACATTATCTTCGTAAACATCCCAGCCACCGAAAACTAAGTCTTCAAGACCAGCCAGAGGCACAAAATCTTTAATTTTTGGTTCTCTTTTTTCTGTTCTTTTTCCCAAACGGATGGTACCCATCTGTGTTAACGAACCGATCGGTTTTGATATCCCTTTTTTAATCGCAGCAACTCCGGCAATCATGGTTGTTGCTACAGCGCCTAATCCTGGCATTAATATTCCCAGCTTGCCTTCAGCTGCTTTTACTTGTTGTTTCATTCTATTTTATTTAAAATCTTATAACCAATTGTTTTTACGGTACCAGTTTATGGTTTCATTAAGCCCTTGTTCGAGTCCGAATTCGGGCACAAAACCAAAGTCGTTCTGAATATTTTTAATGTCGCAGCCCCAATTGAGTGCCGTGAGTTCTTTTATCTTATCTACATTTAAAGCAGGAATCTTATTAAACATGCCATACAAACGTTCCATCGACCAGGCAAGGCCCTTAATCATTTGCACAGGTACGTTCACGGTCAACGTTTTTTTGTTTAAGGCCTTGCGCACATGGCTAGCGAGTGCAGAACGGCTATAAACTGCCCCATCAGAAATGTTATAACTTTTGCCAACAACATCAGATGCAAGTGCTTTTATAATAATATTGGCCAAATCGGTGGCGTACACAAAGCTTAGTTCCTGTTCCTGCTTGCCGATATACAGCTCCAGCCCTGCTTTAATGGTTTTAATCAATATGAAAATGTCTTTCTCCCTCGGCCCATATACTGCTGTCGGCCTGAAGGTGATTAGCGGCAGATTCGGAATCTGAGCCAAGTAGGTTTCGGCAAGCGCTTTGCTGATTCCATAATTGGTTACCGGATTTGATGCCCCCTTATCAGTCAGTTTTTCATTCTTTCTATTTAAAGGCCCCAGCGCAGCCAAACTGCTGATAAATACAAATTTCTTTATACTATGTACCGATTTTGAAGCCGCCAAAGCCAGGTTCCGGGTATAAATGGCGTTTACCTGATTGTAATCATCGAGTTTTTTTGCCTTGGTTACCGCAGCTGCATGCACGATGTAGTCATATCTTTTTTCCTCTATATTTTCCTTCAACAGGTATATGGAAGAAAGATCAAGGTCAACATAGTTGATCGGAAAATCTTTAAGATGTGCTGCAGTGGCCGATTGACGTACATTTGCATACACTTCAAGATCATTCGCCAAAGCAGATTTTATCAGGTGATACCCTACAAATCCTGTCGCTCCTGTAATCAACACCCGCTTTTTCATATCGCTTTCTCTAAAATCCTGTATTTACGATATAGTTTTCCACCAATATCTTCAATAGGTTTATTGATCAGATCGTTATGATCTAAAGTCCAGCTGGCCTCTGCATATTTCATGTTTTTAGCCTTGAAATGTTTGATGATACGACCATAAAGACAAGCTTCAATCCCCATTTTACGGTAACCATCTACCACACCAAGCAACAAAATACGAATCCCATCAATTTTCTTTTTATTGGCCAAAAGCTTGATTAAACCTGTTGGGAACAACCTACCGCGTTTAATTTTGATCAGGATCTGATTGATATCAGGAATGGCCAATGCAAAACCCACAATCTTACCGTGCTGCTCGGCCAGGATACAAAACTCTGGGTCGAGGATCAGTTTTAAGTCGTTTGCGGTATAGTCGAATTCTTTATCCGTCATCGGTACAAAACCAAGGTTTTTATCCCATGCTTTATTGTATACCTCCCTCACGGCGTTACACTCCTCCTTGAATTTTTTCATGTTGATTTTACGCAGCACGATTTCGTTACGGAGTAGGCGTTCTTCTATCCTATCCAGCAGTCTAACCGATCTTTCGCTATAATTACCCGCGGTGTAGCGGTACGCTCTTAAATCGACATTTTTCCGAAAGCCGGTTTGCTCTAAGAGCGACAGATAATATGGCGCATTATATGGCATCATGGCCACAGGTGGCCCATCGAAACCTTCAATCAGTAATCCGCATACTTCGTTGGTCGAAAAATTTACCGGACCTAAAACTTTCGTCAGTCCTCTTTCCGATAACCAATCCTGTGCAGCATTTAAAAGCTGCAAGGCAACTTCCGCATCATTTATACAATCGAAAAAACCGAAGAAACCATCATGTCCGCCGTAAACCTTATTGTGGTTTGTATTGTTAATTGCTGCAATGCGCCCAACTACTTTACCTTCGTTGTACAGCAAAAAAAGCTGTATTTCCGAATGTTCGTAAAAAGGATGTTTGCCTGGGGTAAGCAAGTCGCGTTGGGCAATAAAAAGCTCAGGGACATAGTTTACATCAGCCGCATACAATTCGTGTGGGAAATCTACAAATGCCTTTAATGCTTTTTTACCAGAAACCTTTACCAGTTCTCTCATGATTGGCTTCCTACTAATTCTACGTTAACCGCTTTAAAAGCAGCACTTAGTTTGCTTATGGCTGAATCAATTTGTTCGAAAGTATGTGTGGCCATTAAAGAGAACCTGATCAAAGATGAATCGGAAGGCACCGCTGGCGAAACTACCGGGTTTACAAATACCCCATTTTGCTGAAGGATATTCGTAATCATAAAGGTTTTGGTATTATCGCGGATGTAAATGGGAATAATCGGACTATTGCTGTGCCCGATATCGAAACCGGCCTCGAGCAATAGTTTTTTCGCATATTCTGTATTGGCCCAGAGTTTATCAATCCTTTCAGGCTCCGATTCGATGATATCCAATGCAGCAATTACACTTGCTACAGCAGAAGGCGGCATACTCGCGCTGAACATCAGTGAGCGGGCGCGGTGCTTAATATATTCAATGGTTTCGGTACTGCCCGCAATAAAACCACCTAACGAGGCCAGCGATTTGCTAAAAGTGCCCATAATCAGGTCTACATCCTCCGTAAGGTTAAAATGTGATGCCGTTCCTGAACCATTAAAACCGATTACTCCTAAACTGTGTGCATCATCCATCATAATATTGGCGCCAAATTCATTGGCAATATTTACCATTTCAGGAAGATTAACTAAATCGCCTTCCATACTAAAAATCCCATCAGAAACAATCAGTTTAGCGGCATCTTCAGGTAATCTGCTTAGTTTTCGGCGCAGATCCTGCATATCGTTATGTGCATACTTGATGGTTCGCGAGAAGGACAAACGGCTTCCATCAATAATCGAGGCATGGTCGTACTCATCAAGCAACAAATAATCGTTACGATCTAACAAACAGGATATTACCCCTAAGTTGACCTGAAAACCAGTACTAAAAAGCACTGCGGCTTCTTTGCCCACATATTCTGCGAGGCGATTTTCCAATTCGAGGTGAATATCGAGCGAGCCATTCAGAAAGCGCGATCCTGCGCAGCCAGTCCCATATTTTTCGATGGCTGCTTTTGCAGCTTCTTTTATTTTGGGATGATTGGTTAACCCTAAATAGGAATTAGAACCAAACATGAGTACCTTTTTTCCATTGATAACCACCTCGGTATCCTGGCCTGATTCAATCGACCTGAAATAAGGATATAATCCCTTTTCTTTTATTATCGCTGCATCCTTAAAAGAGGCAATTCTATCTTGTAATTTTTTACGCATGCTGAACACTTATATTCTTCAGTTTTTAAAACCCTGTTCTGAAAATTTGGCCTGTACCTGAATGCTACCGTAGCGATCAAAATCACTAGGTAGATTAAGACCGCATTAACCAAACGATTTGATAACACAATTTTAACGCGGAATTGAACCCAAAAAAAGGTTCAAATGTGGGATATATTGGTCAAAAAGTTGGATCGATGAAATGTGACATTCAGATGAATTGACCAATTGACATTCTGACTTTTATTATAAAATAGTAAAAAGTTTAAAAACAAGTACAAAACCACTAAAAACAAGATAAATACCTGTAATTAAACAGGTTAAAATACGTAAAATTCTTAATCAAAAACACCAAAATCAATCAGAAATTAGTCATTTTAAAAAAATGTTCTTGCAAAATTCGTTGCGAACATTACATTTGTCATAGCAAAATCCGACAGATAAAGGGCGAAAAACTATCCGTAAAAGGGTGGCTGAAATTGTAGTGTAAAAGATGATCGAATCTGTTAAGAAATTATTAAAAAACGCTGAACGATTTTATGCAACAAGAGTTACTCAATAAAACTTTTTCAGAAAAAAACCATGAAGAGGCGCTTTCTTTAAATGATGGATTGATGGCAAAAATTCACCATAGCAGTGATCCGCGTTATTGCAGTTCGGAACCTTTCCGGGTATCAAGTTATGCCCTAATTCTGGTCACCAAGGGAAAGATGAACCTTCGGATAAATTTTGTAGAGCACGTATTAAATCACAGAGACATTCTACTCATTTTTCCACATGCAGTTTATGAGATTAAGGACAACAGCGATGTTTCTTTCATTAGTATCCATTTTAACAAAAGTTATTTAAAAAACAAAGGTATATTCTTTAATAGCGGAGAAGCTTACAGAATGTTCCAGAACGATCCTACTCATAAATTTTCATTATCAAAAGAAGAATATACATTCATTTACTACGACATGCTTGCGCTGCACAAAAAGCTGAATGTACCTAAAGATACCCCGCAGATTAAAAATATTGTGCACAATAGCTTTCTGGAACTGCTGTACGACCTCTTTTTGTTAAAGAACAAACAGAAAGATCCAATACCTTTTGCTCATGATAGCAAGACAGAACTCACCAATCGCTTTTTATCGTTGGTATCGGAAAACTTTAAGAAGGAAAAACGTGTAATTTATTATGCCAACTGTTTACGCATCACGCCAAGGCATTTATCGCAGGTTGTTAAACAGGTAACCGATAGAACAGCGGGAGAAGTTATTGACGAAATGGTGATCAGGGAGGCGAAATTACTGTTAACCAGTCATGTTATGAATATTTCGGAGGTAGCTATGGAACTGCGCTTTAGCAACTCCTCTTTTTTCGGTAAGTTTTTTAAAAAACAGACGGGCATTACCCCATCTGAGTATAAATTATCGAATAATATTGCTGTTTAGATCAATCTCATCAGACTGCTAACTACCTTCGGTGAGCTCGGTTTACTTCGCAGCTTTCTGTTTCACTACAGGTCATGGTGACGACCGCAAGCGGGGATAACGCTGCCGGTCATTCGCCCAATATTATTAAGTTAAGCATAAGCGTTGTAAGTCTGAGGGATAATTTATTTTATAAAAATCAATATAAACGACGCATATCCTTTTTTTGTCCAGAGGCTCATTCTTGCCTCGGCTCACCGCCGCCGAAAGACTCTTTCTTTTTGGCATCAAAAAGACCAGCGTAGCTAGCTTGAATGCCATTGAAAGCATAAAAGCCCATGAAAAAACAAAAAATGCCGGCTGAAAATTTTTCTTTAAGGGCCAGTGATGTGGCTGGGTCAGCAGAATCCGAAAAATTTGTTAGGCCGGATTTAAGTGGAACGGGGATGCGGTGCTGTGGCCTAGCTGGGTGGAAATGCATAGTATCGCAAATATCTTATTAGTAAGCAATTGCAAAATAACGTTTCCTCCTTAACTTAACGGCATTGGTTACCCGCCTGCAACGGGGAGGGTTTTATTATGTCAATAGTTAAGTATTCGCCATAAATCAAAATAATTTAACCACAGATAAAAAGGATGCACACAGATATGGAAATCCGTGTTTATCTGTGTGCATCTATGGTTAAAACCCTGTAAACTTAACGATATTGGTTATTTGCGGGGTAGCGGTTTATTATACACATAATAGCAGTACTATTTCTGCCTCCTAAACCTGATCGAAGCGAGATGCCGATTTCCTTCAAATTGGCAGAAGCGGGAGCAGGACTGAACCGCCCTAAATGCTCCTGCAATTGCTTTCCAAAAAACAAATGTTAATGTTATGGATTTACACTAGTCAATTTTTTACCTGCTAGATCTTCCCATCTATAAAAATGAAAGGTTTTATCATCGCTCATAGCCACCAACAAACCGTGTTTAAAATCGGCGTTTAAAGGAACTGAAACCACATCAATACCATCCGTTTGATTGGCTGAATATTTAATGGTGGTTAACAGTGGATGTGGATGAGCAGTATTGGTTTTAGCCACCCGATCGTACACTTTTAACTGCTTAGCCCCCTGATCGGATACCATGATATATCCTTTATTCCCTGAAGTTTTATAAATAGCAATCCCCTCATTGTCGACAGCATAATCGCCCTGCCCAAACAGTGCCAGTTCTTTATTCCCTTTGGCCGGATCGGCATAATACTTGCGTACGCCAACCTGCTCATCGCAATAATAAACATAACCCAGTTCGTTATCAACAGCAATGGCTTCTATTTCCTTTTTACCACTATACTGGCCAAATTTTCGAACCAAATCTGCTTTAACATTGCCTTTTCCGTCGTCAGTTAACAGGTATTGCCAAAGATAACCTCCGTTTTTAGGTCCCGTTTTACGGCCAACAATTGCATAAATTTTTCCACTTGGATCGGTATACATCGAAATCCCCATCAAATCGCGGTACTCTGCCCCTGCTTCGCCAACAAAAACAGGAATTCCGCCATTATCTATTACTTTCATATCAGGAAGGGAAAATATGCGTAGTTTATGCGTATAACGTTCTGTGGTTATGGCAATATCTGTTTTTTTTCCAGCCAACAATAAACCATAGGCTATATCAACGTTGTTTGGGCGCTTTAAGCCTTTTACGGTTTTTGACCTGATGATTTTACCTTTCAGATCGAAAACATATAAACCGCCACTGCTATCTTTATCGGTACCGATTACCAAAGACTGCGCCGGATTATCCGGGTTTACCCAGATAGCAGGATCATCAGTGTCAAAATCGACAGGATCGGATACGTATAAGGGCTTTACTGCTGTACTACTTCCGCTTTGTGCGCCTCCATTACAAGAAATGGTCAGGCTTAGAACCGCAAAAGCGGCAAGTTTTAATATATTATTATGTTTCATTTTATATTTTAGTTCCGTATGCACCAATAAATGTTGATGGTGAAGGTGAGCTATAGGTGATACCATTTTTCATTGTAATTCCGGCCTGGTGATGGCGGGTAAAGTTAGTGATGCCTTTACCCAAAGCCGGTGAGTTACCTTGAAGGTGAAAATCCCATGCGGTATTAAAATCGGCATTGGTAACCGCAGTGTTTAATGGATAATTTACAAATTTAGGATCATTTGCTCCGGCAACATTGCTGATCACATCACTTTTACCACCCACAATATCGCCAGTTGGCTGAAACTGGTTTACAGTCGCCTGATCGAAACCATAATACCAGTTATTGCTATAAGCAGAACGGTTATCTTCAGGCTTTTTTGGATCTCTTTTTACACCAAAACGGGTATTGGCGAAAAGATTATTATACAGATCGGCACGTACTGTGCTCTCCAGCCAGATCGATCCGCCTTTGGCCGTTGGTCTTCTCCAGCCCGTATTCACCATGGTATTGTTATAGGCAATAATATAGGCTTGTGGTGTTTTATCTCCAGTGTTAGATAATTTTAAGGCATTGGTATTGGTGCTATAAACCAGGTTATAGGCCACATCTGCCAAACAGCCCGATTTAAAGTTCATGGCTTCTCCTCCTGTTACGCCAGTGGTATAAAACACATTATTGGCAAAAATAATCTTTCCACCATCAATGTAAGTACAATCTTCCTGGAGGTTTCTGAAGATGCTATTTTGAACCACTAATTTGCCATTAGCATTGGCAAACCAGAGCGCGGGTAAGTTTTCTCCGGCTTTTGCTTTATAAAGTCCCATTTTAACCGATGTTGAAGCATCTGAAGTAGTTGATCCTGCGTATTCGAGAATTACATGATCAAGCACCAGTTCATCACATGTTTGGCCGGCTAAAATACCTCCCCAAAGCTTTCCGAATTTTTTTGATGGGGTTTTATAAAACTCATTTACCGTAAACCTGATCGGATTTTCTGCAGTTCCAAGTGCGTACAGATTACCTTTTATAATAATTTCTGGTTTCGCAACTGTATCCATCAGCACCGTTACCCCCTCTTCAATCGTAAGTGTTTTCCCTTCCGGAATTACAATGTCGCCTTCAATAACCTGCGTACTGCCTTTTGCCCAAACCCCGGAAACCTCGCCAATTGCCGATCCATCAACAGCAGTGGTATCTACATCGATATTGGCTTTCTCGCATCCTGCTAAGGCCAGCACAACAAGGATTAATAATTTAAAAATCTGATTTGATTTCATGTCTTTGTTTCTTTAAATGCTATTAATTAAACTTATATCTGAAGCCAACAAGATAGTTTTGGCCATAATAATCACTTCTGATCAAGGTGTTTCCATTTTTAACCAAATCTTCTTTGATATCGTTATTTGCTGGGTTTGTACCTTTTATAAATAATTTTGTCGGCGTATTTAAGATGTTATTGGCTTTTACAAAAACACTGATGCCGCCTTTAAAACGTTTCTCTGCAGAGGCATCCACCTGAACAAATCCTTCCTGCCACAAATCGTTATTTAAGAATTGCGAAACGGTGTTGATGCGCGGTCCCGTATAGGCACCGGCAACCTGAGCATCCCAGCCTTTTTTTGTGTCTTTAAACAATAACGATAAGTTGGCAATATGCGCTGACTGACCATAAAGCGGACGTTCCTGGTTTACATTGGCAGGCTCGGTATCTCCGGTAGCGCCATTAATAACCCTGGTGGTTTTAGTGGTGTTAATGCGCGAATGGGTGTAGGTATAATTGGCCTTAACACCTATTTTACTGAAATATTTGATGTAATCTACCTCTGCTCCGTAGTTGTTGGCCGTACCAAAGTTTCCTGGACTATAATAAATATCCTGACCACGAACAGCATCGGCCTGAAAAGTATATTCAATTGGATTTTTTATCCTTTTGTAGAATGCACCAACCAATAATTGCTCTGAAGCGCCAGGAAAAAGTTCGTACCTTAAATCAAAATTATCAGCCAGTGCACGTTGCAGGTTAGGGTTACCACGTTCCTGAAATTCTTCGTTTACAACTTTTCCGGGTACAATTTCGTAAAAACCCGGACGGTTAAGTGCTTTGTAGTAAGAAGCATGCAACTGCGCTTTTTCTGTTAAAAAATATTTTGCAGTTAAACTCGGTAGTACGTCGGTATAAATCTGATTTCCTTTTGGAAAAGATTCACCTGCCGGAAAAAGCAGGTTATAGCCCTGATTGGTATGTTCTACCCTGGCACCACCAATTACTTCTAACTTAGCTGAAGTATATTTAAACATTCCATAACCGGAAGTGGTTTGCTCAGTTGCATCGTAGGTAAGGGAATTGGCCACCGCGCCTGTTGGATTGCTGACTACCAGATTCAGGTCGGTATAATTTTGGAAATTCACACCATAAATATCATTTGCATGATCTGCTCCCTGAGCCAAATTATAATTATTAAAGAAGCTGCTCCTTTTTTTATCGCGGTATAACCCTCCTGCCATAAGATCCAGTTTATGGGTCCCTGATAAAACATGGTAAGTCAAATCAAGATAACCAGCTAGATCCTCGTCGGTATTGCGTTCCCATCTGCGCGTAACCGGATTGGTATTGACTAAACTGGTGCGTTTGCGTTGAAAATTCTGCTCCAACCCATTCAGGCTGATACTGGTATTTTCGGGTACATCGTTTTTGGCCGAAGAATAAACAGCCGACCACTGGACTTTAAATTTATCATCAAAAAATTTATGGTCGCCATGCAGCGTAGAATTGTAAATCTGTTGCTCGGTTAAGCGGCTACGGGTATCATAAACCAATTCTGCATTCCCAGCTGTTGGATTATAAACCCCGTTATAAGTAGTGGTTACAGCATCTCTAACCTGTTGGTTTTTCAGATTAACGTACACATTGTAAAAACTGATCTGGTGGTCTTTGTTAAAAACATAATCAATTTTTCCATGTAAGCCTGTACGTTGTTGCTGTTCAGAATACTCGCGGTAACTTTTACTGGTAATTTTAGCATAAGCATCTGTACCAACAACTGCGTTATTGTAAAAAGTACTGTTGCTACCGCGGTAGGTATTCTGATAACTTCCTGCCAACACCACTCCTAACTTATTATCCAAAAAGCGCTTACTTAAGGATAAGCTACCAATTAAATTAGGTGCAGGATTTTTATATTTATAATCGATTGTTCCCTTACTAAAATCGTTTTGTGTAGCATTATAGTTTTTCCCGTTTATTTCGTAAGGCGATTTATAATTAATACCTGAAGCATTGTAGCTGGTAAACTTCCGGTCGAAAAACAATTGGCTATAACCTGTAGAAACATTGGCATTTACCTGCAATAAGCCTGGCGCATTTTTCATCACCATATTAATGGCACCGCCAATGGCATCGCCCTCTAAATTGGGGGTAAGCGTTTTATACACCTCTAAACGGTCGAGTAAATCAGAAGGAAAAAGGTCAAGCGGAACATAACGGTATTTATTATCCGGACTTGGGATTTTCACGCCATTTACCAAAGTATAATTGTATCGTTTATCCATCCCCCTTAAAATGGCGTATTGTCCATCGCCGTTGCTATTGCGCTCTATTGATACACCCGAAATACGTTGCATCACATTGGCTACCGTTAAATCCGGCGAAATCTCAATCGACCTTCCTGATGCGATATTCATCAGCTGTGGCGCATTTTTTTCCAGGCGCCTGGCTCCCTGATCGGTAGAACTCACTGCATTCGATTTAATGGTGATATCATCAAGGCTTTTCGAATCGCTCTCCATATAGAATTTTAAGTGATCGTTATCCTCTTTCAGTATCACTAAGGTTTTCTCGATGGTTTTGTAAGTAATGTAGCTTACACTAATTTTGGCACCACCTGCTTTTACATCCTTAAATTCGAAAGTACCATCTAATCCGGTATTGGTTGTGCGCCTTGGGTTCTCTAAAACCACTGTTGCACCTACAATGGCCTCTCCAGTTTGCTTATCGTAAACGTGGCCTTTCAGTTTTGTGGCATTTGCGGTGCCTGCACAAAAAAGAAGTAAAAACAGAATTTGTAATCGTTTATTCATTGTGTTTAGTCATGTCTTTTTATTATCGACGGGGCAAAGGTGTATACACCATTTTACACAAAGAAATTATTGAGGTTACATAAAGGCAACAGCGTTACAACAAACATATATTAAAAGGCAACACAAATATATAACACATTAATTATCAGTAAATTAAACATACATCAAAACGCCGTTATGCTTTCATTACCGTTACATTAACAAATTGTTAAGCCCGTAAAAACCAAAAAACAGGTAATAATAATATAGCTGATGTAACGGTTATAATGCCTGGATAAATGCTGATAAATTATCGCCTTGCGCCAGATTCAGCTTTTTCCTTAGCCTATATCTCGATACCCTTAAGCTATCAGTAGATATGCCAAGCAAGGTTGCGATATCGCCTGAATCGAGGTTCATTTTTAACAGTGCAATCAAGCGCATATCGCCTGAAGTTAGTTCACTGCTATATTTTTTTAGGCTTTCGAGAAACTGATGGTGAACCTGTTCGAAAGCCACCGTAAATTCTTTCCAGTTGCGCTCGTGATTAAAGCTCTGATTAATCTCCGTGAGGATCTGATTCATCTGCTTTTTCTGATCACGCTTATCCTCTTTTACCATCGCTTGTAAGGTACTCCTAAGATTTTCAAGGAATTGGTTGTGTTTAATCAGATTTAAGGTATGGGTAGACAGTTCTCTGCTTTTAACCTCCAGCAACTGTTTCAGATTTTGCTCTTCGAGCTGAAGATTTTTGAGCGCCAAACTGGTCATATCATGTTCTATCGCTTTCTGCCGCGCCAGCATCTGTTGATCTCTTAATTTTAACCTTTGTCTGCTAAAAATAACAAATCCCAAAATGACCAATAATATCACGACAATTGTGGCAGAAAAAGCAATGATCCTGTTCACCTTCCGGTCGTTTTTCAGTTTAATGATCTCATCTGATTTTTTATTGATATCGTAAAGTACCTGCAAAAAGGCTACCTGCCGGGCGCCATCTTGCGAATACAGATCGATCGTGTATTTATAGCCAAGTTTTACATAATGGTAGGCGCTGTCCATATTGTTCAACAGTTCGTAAGCCTTGCCCAAATCTCTGCAGCAGGAGCTTAACTGATAGACATTACCCATCTTTTCGGCCAGTTTTAACGCAGTTTCAGTTTGCACAATACTTTCCTTATACCGGCCTGTTTTACGGAGGATATCGCCCAAATTATTAATTACCTCTATACTTCCCATGTTATTATGATCTTCCTGATATAAATTTAGCGCTTGTTTAAAATGTACGTGAGCAGAATCGTAACGCTCCAGATCTTCATATATGCTACCCAGATTTTCGTGTATTTTTGCCGCGCCACTTTTATCATTAACCTGTTCGTTTATTTTTAAAGCGAGTTTTTGATAGTAAAATGCACTGTCGTAAAGTTGCCTTTTTTCGTATAACTGCCCAATATTGCCCAAAACGGTTGCCTGTCCGGTTAAATTATTCAATCTTTTATAGATGCCGATGGCTTTGTTATAACTGTGCATGGCCTTTTCTTTCTGCTTCATATAATAGTAGAGCACGCCCGCATCGTTAAGGTTAGCAGCCAATAAAAGCGATTGATTGGCATTGCTGAATATTTTATCGGCTTTTAAAAAGAACTCTAACGATTGACTGAAATGCCCCTGTGTATAACAAACCTTGCCCATTTGCTGTAAACATTTGCCTTCTAAAAGCTCATCATTGTCATCGATAGATTTGGCGTATATTTTTTTTAATTGAGCCAGGGCTGCAGTCGGGTCTTTTTGATTAAGGGCAATAATCGATTCGAATTTTTCTTCCTGAGCAATCGCGTTCGAAATAAAAAGCAGAAAAAGGACAAGAACACTAAAGGGTTTGATCATGTTAAAAGCATCTATATCAGGCAATGCTGAACAAAGAAAGAGCGTATATGTTAACTTAAGGTTAAGTTGAAGAATTAACCGATGGTGATGAGTGCCAAAT
Source organism: Pedobacter sp. Bi27 (assembly GCF_918698255.1). Lineage (NCBI taxonomy): Bacteria > Pseudomonadati > Bacteroidota > Sphingobacteriia > Sphingobacteriales > Sphingobacteriaceae > Pedobacter > Pedobacter sp. Bi27. The sequence continues at coordinate 194,067 of NZ_CAKKMW010000006.1, read as the reverse complement.
CTAATTTCAAAACCGATTTTATATTAGTCCATTAAGTGATATTTTGTATTTTAGTAGTAAAACCTATTGATATGACCATTACCTATGAAATAGGTGTTATCCCTGCACCGGAAGAAGTAATTGAACTATTTGTCCAGGCAGGACTTAAAAGGCCAACTGAACCGGAAAGAATAGCGCTGATGTTAAAAAATGCCAACCTATTGGTTACCGCATGGCAAAAGGATAAACTTGTTGGCATTTGCAGAACCATTACCGATTGGGTTTGGTGCGCTTACCTCGCAGACTTGGCCGTATTTACAGGCTATAAAAGCGCCGGTATAGGCAAAGAAATGATTGCTATTACACGCGAAAAGCTCGGTGATCAATGTACGCTTCTTCTTTTATCAGTACCTACTGCTTTTGATTATTACCCTAAAGTGGGTTTTAACAAAGAAGATCGCGCTTTTAGTATCGAACGGATAAAATAATTTCGAAATATGAGAAAGATTATTCTAAACCTTGCTGTTACGCTTGATGGCTACATTGAAGGTCCTAACGGAGAAATTGATTGGTGCATTATGGATGGCGATGCCAATTTTAACGATTTTTTAGATGGCATAGATTCTATTTTTTATGGGCGGATCAGCTATGATCTCTGGGGAAATTACCAACCTGGAGAAGAAGAGGATGAATTGATGAAATCGATCTCCGAAAATATTAACCGCAAGAAAAAATATGTTTTTTCGGAGACCAAAACCAGCGATGATACAGGTGCCACTTTTATTCAGTCGGATATTGTACAAAGGGTTAACGAAATTAAAAACCTTTCAGGCAAAAACATATGGTTATATGGTGGTGCAAAGCTAATATCTACCTTTTTAAATGCCGGTCTGGTTGATGAGTTGCAGCTAGCTGTACATCCCGTAATATTGGGTGAAGGAAAATTACTGTTCAGCGAAATTACCAATCGGGTTTGGTTAACATTAAAAGAAACAAAAAGCGCTCCATCAGGTGTTGTACAGCTGATATATGAGGTGGCTAGATAAGTTTGGAGTTGAGGGTTGATTAGACCAGTTATTGAATGAGTGAATTTTGAATGGGTGAATGACTAATGAACCAATTGTTAGTCTGGGGTTGGGCGTTTGGCGTCCATTAATCAATTATACAAAAAACCAATTAATATTGAAATGTACTAATGACTAGTGACCGAATGAAAATGAACCAATTGTTAGTTTGGAGTTTAGAGGAGATTAACCAGTTATACAATTTAACCGATTAACCTTGAACTATATTAATGACTAGTGAACTAATGGCAAATGAACAAATGAACCTAATTACGCTGGAGTTGAAAAATTCAAAAACATGATTAAACAGTTATTAATGATCACTTTTCTTCTTGGTTTAGGTCTACTTTTTGAGCCCCTCTTTGCTCAAAATAAAGAAGAAATATCATTATCTATTCACCAAAATCCGTCGTGGACCAAAATCGGAACAAATTTTTTCCTTTATTATGAACTTCAATTAAAAAATGCTGGCACAGACACTATTGAACTAAAAATATTGAACATATCAGGAAAAAATAAGTCATACCTTAACCTAAATGGGCCAAAACTTGCCGAGCGTACAAAAAGTAGCGATCAGAAAAACAGAAATCTGATCATTCCTGCTGGCGGCTCGGGATTGATTTACATAGAACTCGAAACCGAGGTGTTAAAAGCCGAAACTATAGTAAACAAACTTGAGTTTTGGATTCACCACCGACCTAAAAATAATACAACTGCATTTATCATAACAGAATTACATCCAACAGTTACTAAACCAACCGTATTGGGCAAACCACTGCAAGCAGGTTTATGGACAGCCATTTACGACCCGGCATGGGTTTCGGGACATAGAAGAGTATTTTATTCAGAAAAGGGAAAGCAATTTCTTCCCGGCCGGTTCGCCATTGATTTTATCCGTGTAGACAGTGTAGGAAAATATGCCTCCAAAAATACAGATTCTATCCAAAACTGGTTTGGCTATCAAAATGCAATAATTGCTGTAGCGGATGGTACGGTATCTTCGGTACTCAATGATTTTAAAGAATCAACAACTGTTTCGCAGCACAAAAGCCCTGCACCCGAGCAAGCCAGCGGCAATTATATTTCCATAAAAATTGCTAACGGGCAGTATGCTTTCTATGAACACCTAAAGCCAAATAGTATTCGAGTTAAACCTGGAGATAAAGTTAAAAAAGGTGATATAATTGCGCAGCTGGGCTTTACCGGACAATCTACAGGCCCTCATCTCCATTTCCATTTAGCCGATCGAGATAACCGCCTATATGCAGAAGGATTACCTTATGTGTTTGAAAACTTTTTTCAGGCAGGTCGATATTCAAACCTTGATAACTTCGGCAATAACCCCTGGCAATACAAGGAACGGCTTAAAGTAAGGCAAGGAAGACCCTTATCAAATTCGGTAATTGAATTTTAGTTTGACTATACAGTTACCTGTATTTTTTTGCCAAAGGGATTTTCCGCAGCAAATAAGCATTTACCTAATTTAATCTTAGCAACAAAACGATTAGAACTAAAGCTCGCAGGTATAAAACAGTTAGGGTTGAGCGCAGATAAGCTATTCATATATTCATTAAAGATTGATTAACCACCATAAATCTCGATTAAAACAATTACATTAATGGTAAATTAATTGCCTTGATAAGATTAAACATCAAAAAAACGATACTATATTTTTATGGAAGAAATAAAAAACGGCGTTAAAGCTTTTTATGCCAAAACCCAGGCCGATTGGCGCCAATGGCTCGCCGAAAACCATGAAAAAGAAGTATCTGTTTGGTTAATTATCTATAAAAAAGATGCATCAGCAAATAGTTTACCACATAGCAACGCAGTTGATGAAGCCCTCTGTTATGGTTGGATTGATAGTTTAACAATGAAACGTGATGAAGAAAGCCGCTATCAATTTTTCTCCAAAAGGAAACCTAAAAGCAATTGGAGCGCAATTAACAAGAATAAGGCTTTACACATGATAGCGCAAGGATTGATGAGCCATGCGGGACTACAGTCGATCGAAATAGCTAAAGCCAATGGCATGTGGGATGCCCTGAACGATGTGGAAAATCTGATTGTACCCGATGATTTAAAAAAAGAATTTGAAGCCAACAAATCAGCACAAGCACATTGGGATAAATTTCCCCGTTCTTCAAAAAAAGCCATATTAAAATGGATATCAGAAGCCAAAAGAACAGAAACAAGAGCAACAAGGATTAATGAAACGGTTAGGTTAGCTGAAGAAAATGTACGGGTGAAGTAGCACTTAGTCCGAAGTCTTTAGCCGGGAGTCCGATTCCAGTTTCAAGTTAACCTTTAACTAAAAAAAACCAATGACCAAACAAGAATGACCAATGACATACCAGGCATTGCCGATATTTTTGGGTTACCACTTACCATTTCTCGGATTACAGGTACCGAGTAGTTTGCCTTTGATATCGATAAACAAGAATTTTCACCATTCACATGCCAGCGGGCATCTTTCCCTAAAATTAAACCTGCTTTATAAAGCACATCTGGATTCCAGATACCCATCTTAGTGTTAAAAAATTACCCCTATCTTATAAATGAATTAAACCATTGCTGATTACCCGACGTATCAATAAAGCCCGGTGCAATACCTATTGTTCTAATACCGGGGCCCGATTCTATAGCCAAACTTCTCACCAAACCCGTCAATGTAGTTTTGGCAATGTTATAAGGCGTACAGCCGGAGATACTGGCAAAAGCATGGTTTGATGCCATTACGATAATTATCCCATTATTTCCATCTAGTAACGACTTGCAGCGTTTGGCCAAACGCCAATGCGCAGAAAGGTTTAAATCCAAATTAAACTGCCAGTCTTTTTCGGTAGTATTTTCTAAACCTGTAATTACATCCTGACCAACGTTGGAAACCAAAATATCCAATCGTCCATAGTCACCGGTGATATCTGATACAAGACCATCAATATCGTCAGTTACCACCATATCAGCTTTAAAATAGTCTGTAAGTACATCAAAAGACTCCATTTCTGCTAAAAACCGTTGGGCAACATCACTCGTTTCACTTTGTTCTGCACAACCTATCACGGTACAGCCCGCTTTGGCCATCATTTTGGCAATCCCCAACCCAATACCCGAAGTAACACCAGTTACCAAAGCTATTTTCCCTTTTAAATCTATTGTTAGTGCCATAAAATCTAATTTAAAGAGGGTATCCAAACTTTTTGGACACCCTCTTAATCATTATTTATTCATTGTGTGTTGTGTATTTTCTAATATCCGCTGTTTTGCTTTAAAACCCCCTTAGAGAGATCTATCTGTGCCTGCGGGATTGGCATTAAGTATAATTTATCAGTCCAGGCTCTTTCTTGAATTGGTTTTGCGGCATCAGCAATGCTATATATCGGTTTCATTACCTGTGGAGCAATTTTCCATCTTCTGACATCCATATAACGTTGTCCTTCTATTGCCAATTCAACACGTCTTTCGTTTCTGATCAATGATCTTAAGGTCTCCTGCGTGGCATATTTAGTCCGATCAACTACAGGCATACCCGCACGCGTTCTGATTTTATCCAAAGCATCGTATACACTTGCATCAGGACCAGTTAATTCGTTCTTAGCTTCGGCATAGGTTAATAAAACCTCAGCATAACGGATTAAAATATTGTTGGCATGGTTATCAATCTGATCTCTATAAATTTTAGGATCGACCATTTTACGCACACTGTAACCAGTTAGGGAGGTGTTACCTGCACCTTCAGTCCATTTAAATGAATAATCATCTTCGATGGCATTCCATGGGTTTCCATCAAATAAAATACTGGCGTAAAAACGCGGGTCTCTGTTTTTAAATTCATTTTTAAATGCCGGATCTTTCGCTTTATACCAAGCAGTTCTTTGTGCTGGCGATGGCGGTGTAATTAAATCGCCTGTTTTATAACTTAGATAGCTGTTTACCAGTTCTTGTGTTGGTGCTATAGAGCCCCAACCACCCAGATCGCCCGAAGGCAACAAGGTATTTAAGAAATTAGCATCTTGTTGCGGGATTCGCTGTCTATCTAATATTACTTCTACATTGCCTTCATTTGCCTGGTAAAACAAAGCTTCATAACTACGGAGGCCTACACGGAATTTTTTCTCATCATCGGCATTTGCAAAATCGACCCATGCGCTATAATTATCTTTGGCATTTAGGGCATCTTCGGCTGTTACTTTAAATAAATCGTAACCCAATGTCATTACCTGGCTTGCCGCGTCAGCAGCTAATTGCCACTGGCCTTCGTACAAGTGGGCACGTGCTTTTAAAGCCAATGCTGCTCCTTTCGTAATGCGACCTTTTTCGTTTGGCTTACCTCCAGCATAACTTTGTGGTAAAATTTTAGCGATGGCATCTAACTCGTCTACCACAAATTTTAATACTTCTGCTTTTGGTGTTCTTGGTATATTTTCTCTGCCAAGCTCAACTGTTTTAGTCGATAATGGCACGTCACCAAACTTGCAAATTAACCAGAAATAAGCATTTGCTCTAATAAAACGTACCTCGGCCTTATATCGGTCTAGTAATGTTTTATCCATGCCGGTCACTTTATCAGCGTTATCTAAAAAATAATTGGCACGGCCAATTGCTGTAAAATCCCAACCTGCATCTAAAGTAGAGTTTACATTACCCGATGATACATCTGTGGCCGAACCCTCCCAGGGATACTGTGCATGGGCATTGTCTGCAGCTGCATCATCATAAACCATATCATCACCGGGTAACTGACTGTATACACCGTTAACGGCTAAGTAAACATCATTGGCGTTCTTCCAAAAGGTAGCTTCCGACACCTGGTTCAAAGGTGGTCTTTCTAAAAAGTCTTTCTTACAAGAAACAATAACACTTAATAAGAGTACACTTGTAATTATATATATCTTTTTCATTTTTAAAATCTTTTATAATCCTGCACTTAAACCAAACGACCATGTTTTAATACCCGGGTAACCTCCGCGGCCCGAAGCAGACTCAGGATCGTAATCTCCCAAACGCTTATCAGCCATAATAGTGAAAGGATTATTGGTTGTGCCATAAATTCTTAGTTTAGACAAGCCGATTTTTTTCACTGCGTTTTGAGGTAAAGTATAACCTAAAGTGATACCTCTTACCCTGAAATAAGAACCGCTAAACAGATAGAATGACGAAAGTTGATCGATATTATGTCCGGCATTTGCAGTTAATAATGTCCTCGGGAAATCGGCATTTGGATCAGGGTTTTCTTGTGTCCAGCGGTTTAATAACTGTACCTTTGCATTTGCGCCGTTAAAGAAGGGTGCTGAAGCTTCCTGGCCTAAATAGGTTTTTACTTTGGCTACGCCATAGGTAAGAATATTAAAATCGAAACCTTTATAAGCTGCGCTTAAATTAAAGCCATAGTTTACAAAAGGCACATCGTTACCAATGATGGTACGGTCGGCAGCATTAATCACATTATCACCATTAATATCTCTGTATTTAATATCTCCGGCTCTGGTACGTGCATCCTGAAAAGCATGCGAAGCAACCTCTTCATTGCTAACAAAAAGACCGTCAGCAATATAACCGTAAAAAGACCCAAGTGATTCTCCAACCCTTTGAATATACTGACCATCAAATCGATCGTTATTATTGTCTCCAATTTTGGTGATTTTGCTTTTGATCAACGATAAGTTACCACCGATGCTAAAAGTAAAATCTTTTCCGATTCTGTTGTTATGGTTTATGGCTAACTCTACACCAGTATTGCGGGTACTTGCCGAATTGGTAAAAGGCACCGTTAACGGATAGGTTTTAAGGGCTGCATTACGTAATAACAAATCTTTTGTATCCTTAATGTAGTAATCTGCGGTAATGTCCAATTTACCTTTTAACAAAGTCATGTCTACGCCAAAATCGGTCATGTATACTTTTTCCCAGGTTGTGGTTGGCCATGATCCATCGGCCTGCCAGATTCCATCTTGTGCTGTACCTTCAAAACTGTACTGAAAGCCAGCATTTAATCTGTTAAAATAGTTGCCTACAGAAACCACATCCTGATTACCTAACGAACCATAAGAGCCACGGATTTTTAAATTATCAACCCAGCTAATATTTTTCATAAAGTCTTCTTTAGAAACTACCCATCCTGCAGAAAACGATGGGAAGAAGGCTCTACGTACATCTTCGTGGAAACGTGAAGAATAATCGATACGGGCATTTACCTCTAACAGGTACTTATCGTTAAAAGCATAGTTAAAACGGCCAAACATCGATCGCATTGACCACTCTTCTGCAGCAGTTCTGTTGGCTAAGCCAAAAACTCCGCCAATAATATCATCATTATTATTATCTGATAAAATATCTTCTCCGTTACCAGAACCATTGATAATGGTACTTAAATCGTTATTGGGAAAGTTTCTTCTACCAAGAAAAGCGCTTCTAAGCACATTGCTTTCTTGCGATGCACCCACAGTTAGCTTACCATAATGTTTACCAAATGTACGCTCGTAATCTGCCGTACCTTGTATCAACAATTCTTTTCTTTTAGACCAGTACTCTCTTAAATCATTCTGTGTGCCTTGTCCGGCAGGCAGTGCAATAGGATTACCGGTTAAAAAGTTATTAATCGGTGTCATGGTATTGTTAAAGGCCGTGCTGTTGTTGTTGGTAAACTTTAACGAAACCAATCCATTTATAGATAAACCTTTTAGAGGTGTTAACGTAGCATTTGCAGCGGTTTGAAGCAAATTGTTCCGGTTACTGCCTTTCGACGATTCGGCTATCATGCGGGCCTGGTTGCGATATGGAATTGAGCTACTGGCTACAGTACCATTATTTACCGAGCCCCATTGTCCATTGCTCTGGCGGAAAACAGTAGTTGGTAGAGAACGGTTTAACTCTGTCCATGATAAATTACCCAAACGATCAAAAGCCTGGTTAATGAAAGAGATATTGGTACCTATCTTTAGTATATTCTCGATAACCTTGGTTTCGGTATTTAATTTTGCATTAAAACGGTCCTGGTCTTTATTAGGAATTAACGATTCTTGAGTTAGATAATTTAAACCCAAATAACTACTGGTTATTTTACCGGGTGCATTGATGTTTAAATTCACATCGGCCTGTGGTGAACTAGGTCTTAAAACTTCTTTATACCAATCTGTATTCGGATATAAATCTGGCTGAGAACCATTTCTGTACAACTCTATCTGAGCTGGCGTGTACATTGGGCTACGGCCAACATTGGTTAGTGCCTCGTTGTAAAGTGTTGCATAATCTACTGATCCTAAATACTTCGCGATACGAGTGGGCGATTGCCAGCCGTAATTGGCATTGAACTCGATGGTTGCTTTTTCTCCACCACCACGTTTTGTGGTTACCATAATTACACCGTTAGCCGCTCTCGAGCCATATAAAGCTGCAGAAGATGCATCTTTTAGTACTGACATGCCCGAAATATCATTTGGATTAAGTGTGGCGAATTCTTGCGAGCTGGCCGGAATACCATCAATAATATATAGTGGAGTACCTGCCCCTGCTAGGCTGCTTCTGCCCCTAATATTAACAGCAGTACCTCCTGTTGCGCTTGCACTTACATCACCAGGGCGTTGCAAAATGGTTAAGCCTGGAGAAATACCTTGTAAGGCATTTTGTATTGAGGTTACAGGTCGTTCTTTTAATTGTTTAGGGGTAATGGTTGCAATAGCTCCGGTCAAGCTCGATTTTTTCTGTGTACCATAAGCCACAACTACCACCTCATTTAAATCGTTGCTTTGCGCTACCAAAGTAACTTTTATTGTTGCTGATGCTTTTACCTCTTTGGTTTGATAACCTAAATAAGAGATTATTAAAATGGCATCATCGGCCACACCAGTCAGTTTAAAGTTTCCGCCTTCATCGCTCATCGTACCTTGCTCTTTTCCTTTTACTTTAATGCTGGCGCCAGGTATGCCTTTGCCAATTTCGTCTAAAATAGTACCAATCACATCGATAACCTTGTTTACAGGTGCGCTTTGTTCTGGCTTATTGGCAGGAACAATGTTTGCAGGCCGCTCTTTAACCACAATGGTATTGGCCTGGATGGAATAAGTTAGGGGCTGATTTTTAAAACATTGGTTTAAAGCTTCGGCCAGGGGCATATCTTTTATATCAATACTTACTGTATTTGCCTTTTTTAAATCGCTCTGGATAAAAAATACATTATAGCCACTTTGATTTTTTATTGCTTTAAGCACTTTTTGCAAAGACGCATTTTTTTCGTTAAGCGTAATGTTCTTTTGCGCAAAACTGCCCGCATTAACGTGTAAAAAGGCTACAAAAAGCAATAAGATGGTTAGCTTCATAGATAACAGAATTTTATTCTTTATACGGCTTGTACCATATAAATTAAAATCGTAAATTTTCATACATTTGTTAGGTTTTAGGTTGAGTTAAATGCCTATAGCAGTTGCTATTACATTTACAATGTTTTAACTATTTGGTTATTTGTTGGGACAATTTTAATCTAAAACTTTAAACGGGTTTCGATTGCACTCGAAATCCGTTTTTTAGATTAAAATTTCATGTGTTATTTTAAAATTTTAATCCTCCTTCCTTCTATTTTAAATTTAAACTTATCAGTAGATTCTAATATTTTTAAGGTTTCCTGCAGGTTGTTGTGTTTGGAAAAAGATCCTCCGAAATAAATCCCTTCAAAATCACCAACATATTCGATATCAACGTCGTACCACCTGGCCAATTTTTGCATAGCTTCTTTAATTCCTTCATTATTGAACATAAAAAAGCCATTTTTCCAGGCGATATATTCTTCTACATCAACATTGCTCACTTTGAAACCTGTACCGTGAAAAACAGCCTGTTGCCCTGGTTTTAGCAAACCTGTGGCCTGTGGATTAAAGTTTTTAACGGCTACCCCACCTTCTACCAGGGTTGTTTTAATTTCGGCATCATCTGCATAGGCACTCACATTAAAATGGGTACCCAAAACGCTTATTTCCTGTTTTGATGTTTTAAGTTTGAAAGGCTTGTTTTTATTCTTAGCTACTTCAAAATAGCCTTCACCAGTAAGCTCGACTATTCTATACTTGCCTGTAAAAGCGATAGGGTATTTTAATGATGATAGGGCGTTTAACCAAACTTTGGTTCCATCGGGCAGGGTAACCTGATACTGACCGCCAGCTGGTGTACTGACGGTGTTAAAACCTGGTTTAGCTAGCACTGATCTATTTTCCAGCATGGTATAAACCAATTGTCCATCAGCTATTTTGGTAATCTGAATTCCCTCCTGTTTGGCTATTGTACCATTTAACGCCTGATCTAAATTAATTTTAGTTCCATCGGCAAGTGTTAAAAAGGCTTTGTTACCGCCGGGTTTGATTAAGCTGGCTGATTTATTTATTTTTTTAAGATTGGTACGTTCACTTAGCATAAACCAACCAAATCCTAAAACGGCAATTAATGAGGCGGCAACAGCTAAACGATAAAAATACCTGCCTGGCCGTTTTTTCTCTTGCTGATCTATTTGTTGATTAATCTTACTAAAAATCTTTTCGCCAACTTCAACTTGCTCCTCTTCATCAATCTGTTTTTCTCCTGCCAAAGTAGTTTGGTTCAATTGATTATTGTACCAAGATTCTAATTTAAGACGCTCTTCTCCACTGGCAGTACCGGCTATGTATTTTTCTGTTAAACTTGTTAATTCTGTTTTTTTCAATTGCTTGTGGTTTGGTGTATGTACCCAAAACGAAGTATACCCCCCAAAAGAAATTTTAAATTTCGCATAACAAGCTATAAAACAGTTATTTAAAATTAAACAAAGTTAAGTGATTGTAAACAATCTGATTGAAATCTGCAGGAGAGAATAAGTACTGATTTATTTATCCCAAATGCCAGCCAGTAATAAAATGGCCCAAAATAAGAATTCGCCCATGTCGGTACGCAGGCGGCGTAATGCAATGGTAATCTGGTTTTCTACCGTTTTTGGTGAAAGGTTTAACCGGTCGGCTATTTCTTTTACACTAAGGTGCTCTTTTCTGCTCAGGATAAAAATTTCTTTACATTTTTGAGGCAGCAGCTCAATACTCTCATCTAAACGTTGCGCGATCTCTTTTTCAGCAAAAGCATTTTCGGCATTATGCGGACTCACCAAAAGGTCGGTATCATGAAGTAAATCGGTGCGCAATTTCCCATCTCTAATGGCTTTAAATACCTGAAAACGAACTGAAGTAAACAGATAATTATTGAGATTATCGACTAAGGTATACTCCCGTTTTAACCAAAGGCTAACAAATATTTCCTGTATAATATCTTCAGCGGCCTCCCTGTTGCGTAAAATATAATAGGCTGATAAATATAACTTGCTCCAATACCTGTTGTAAATTTTTTCGAACGCAGACCGATCATTGCTTTGCATATCGCTAACAAGCAAACTATCAGGCCATAGTTGTAAATCATCAGGTTTCATTAGTATAAGGAATATCTTTGCAATACTAAGCAAAAAAATAACGGTTCAATTTACATATTTTTCGCAAAGCAGCATAAATGTTGCATTATTGAAGAGACACGAGGAGTGAGTTATTGAAGAAATTAGTTTTTCACCACTAAGTCGCGAAGAGGGCAAAGTCAGGAATCTAGGTAGATGAGATTATTAGCCACGGAAGCCCGGAAACACGGAAATGCAACCGGGATTTTTAATCCTTAAGAAGTTAAGGAAATTAAGAATTTATAAGCTAATGATCAATATTCAATAACTAATGATCAAATGTCCTATCACGAATCAAATTGTTAGCCACGAAAGTTAGGAAACACGGAAATGCAAACTGGTTTTTTAATCATTAAGAAGTTAAAAAAATTAAGATTTAATATAAGGAAAAACTAGAAATGCATTGCTTTAATGTCTGCGCATTAGGGACAGTTAACCAATCCCCAAGGCCCTAACTCATCTCTCTAATTAACGCCTCCATTAATTCTTTGGCAGAAGTATATTTTAAGTTTACCGCGTTTTGCCCTGACCAAAAATTGTACATATCTGTTTTGCCCTGTTCAATGGCGGCGGCTCTTAACGGCCCCATTAACCGGGTTTGCAATGGAAAGGGCAATACCTCAGTTTCATAACGGATAGCACCGGATATCCGGTTAGCAATCATCCGGCCCATTCGCCCTGTTAATGATTTAGAAAGTACCGTATTTTTTGATTCTTCAGAGAAAAGTTTTGCCTTGTGCATTGGCGTTGCATTAGATTCGTCGGTTACTAAAAAGGCGGTACCCATTTGAACTGCATCTGCACCAAGCGTTAATGCTGCCCTTATACCTTTCGCATCGGCAATACCACCGGCAGCAATTATAGGTATTTTTGTTTTCGCTTTTACCTGTTGGATCAATGCAAAAGTTCCTGTTAGCGATTCATCTGCTGGTTTAAGGAATGAAGGACGATGTCCGCCCGCTTCAAACCCTGTTGCCACAATAGCATCAACCCGGGCTTCTTCGAGTGCCAAAGCTTCGTCTAATGTGGTTGCTGCCCCCACTGTTTTAATGCCTAACTTTCTTGCTTCGTTTAATATTTCTTTTGAGGGTATGCCGAATATAAAACTAAATACTGCAGGTTTCAGTTCAAAAACGGCTTCAACCTGTTTCAAAAATTTTGAAGGAATATTGGCATCAAGATCTGGCAAGGGAATACTTAACTCGTCGAAAAAAGGTTTGAATAATAGTTTAATTTCCGCTATTTTTTCTGATGGATAATTAAGTAAACGCTCATCTACATCATTTACCAAAAGGTTGATGTTGTAAGGTTTATCTGTTTTTGTTCTTACAATTTTATCGGTTTCGATAATTTCTTCAGGACTTAAGGTATATGCGCCGATGCTGCCCAAACCACCAGCGTTTGATACGGCTGCTAAAAGCTCAGGTGTTGAAAATCCACCGCCCATTGGGCCTAATAAAATCGGGTACTCGATTTTTAAAAGTTCGGTTATTTTAGTTCTGTTCCACATCTTAGTAAATTTTTACGTTGGTCAATAATTTATTCACAATCATCCAACCCTGATCAGTTTTACTTAAAGATAAAAGATCATAATAATTAAAATCAAAAATAGGCAGATGAACTTTGGCAATTGCAATAGAATTGATAATTTCTATAGACAATATTTCCATGCGGAATGTTTCATTGAGTTCCTGCGGACTTTTGCGCTTACTTACACCTTCTAAATATTCATCCAGTGTTTTAAAGTATGGAAGGCCATTTACATCACCAGCCAATATAGACTGTGGGTGAAATATTTTTCTGAGCAGTACTGTATCTCCATTAAAAACTCCCTTAAAATAAGATGACAGTACTTCTGCTATTGCATTTGCGTTTTCAGTGTAATTATTCATGGTTTTAATTTTAAGGTATGCCCGGGGCTAATTATTTCCCTTTGCATACCTGGTTTTTGTTTTAATTTTTTTATCCTTAGCCAATATGATGCCCCGCTACATGGCCCCCATCTAAATTGATGATTTCGCCCGTTACAAAATTACTTTCTGCCAGGTACAGGGCGAGTTGAGCAACATCTTCTGTTTCGCCAATACGGTTTAATAAATGTAAACCCGCAAACGCATCTGCATCACTAATGCCATTTTTGGCCTGCAAAGGACTTCTAATAATCCCAGGAGCGATGCCATTTACCCGGATGTTGTTTTTGCCGAACTCTGCAGCCAGTTGTTTAGTTAAAGCATGGATGCCACCTTTACTTGAAATGGGTGCCGTTGCAGGAAAACCTCCAATGGCATGATCTACCAATACAGTTCCGATATTAATAATAGCACCACCATCTTGTTTCAACATCTGCGTGATGGCTGCCTGAGTAGTGAAAAATGTGCCTTTTAAATTGATATTCAAAAATTTGTCCAGATGTGCTTCATCTACGGCTAAAAAAGGCTTTGGTTCAAAAATACCGGCATTATTGACCAGCACATCTACAGCACCAAAACGCGCTACGGCAGTTTCTACCAATCGTTTACCTGTGTTTATGTTGCTGATATCGCCAGCTACCATCGCCAATTGGTGGTGCGAGCCTAATTCATTGAAAGCAGTTATTAAATTGTTTTCATTTGCAGCGTTGATCACCACATTGTGACCCTGTTTCAAAAATAAAGCTGCAATGGCGCGACCAATACCTGTTGATGCGCCTGTTATAATTACGGTTAGTGTTTTCATAATTTGATTATTACTTGGTTATTTATTGTTTGCTGTTATCCCTTTTTCGCGTAATACCGATACCTGTTCGCCTGCATAGCCCCAATCATCCAATTCGATCTCTTGAATTACTACATGGGTAAGCTTTGGATCTTTATCCAATACTTCGGTAATCAGTTTGGTTATTCCACTAATTAAGGTCTGTTTTTGTTCTCGTGTAACACCTTCACGGGTTACTTCTATTTTTACGTATGGCATGGCTGTTCGATTAAATAGTTAATGATGCGGTTAATTTTACATCAAGTTCAAATTCATTGTAGATCAGGTTATCGCCAAGGTTGGTGAAAAAGTTACCTGATCTGAATTTCATGTTGTACTTCGTACGGTCGATAAAGATTTTGCCAGAAGCTGTTAAGGTATTGCCATTAACCACAACATCTGCCGCAAAAATTACAGCATGTGTAATGCCTTTGATGGTTAAATCGCCAGTAATTACGGTATTGTCTTCATTGGTTTGATCAACAGCTGTAATGACAAATGTGGCTTCAGGGAATTGATCGGTTGCGAAAAAATCTTCAGAAAATAAATGTCCGGCGAATTGTGCATTGGTTGCAGGGTCGGTAACATCTAATATTACTATAGAGGTGGTATCGATAATAAAGTTCCCGTTGCTGAGTTTACCATCGTTTAAGCTTAGTGAACCCGATTTAATCGTGATGGTTCCGTTGTGTGCGCCGGTAACTTTTTTACCAGTCCAGTTGATGCTGCTTTGAGCGCTTACAATTTCAAATTTTGTAGTTTCCATTTCTTTGTTTTATCAATCGTTAGTGATTTGACAACACAAAGTAAAGGAGGATTTTTACAGGGCTTAGGTGATGTACATCACATTCTGCAAGCGTTATTTTTGTCCGTTGTAAAGTCTGCTCAGGGTTTCTCTGGAAACACCCAAATAGGCTGCGATTAAATGTTTGGGCACGAGATTATAGAGTTGAGGATACATAGCCAAAAGTTCCTCGTAGCGGGCTTTGGTATCGTTATTCATAAACGACAACAGCCTTTTCTGCGAAGCCAGGTAGCCCCTGTTTGTTCGCCACCGGAAAAAATGTTCAGCCTGATGGATTTCACCACAGATTTTTTCGCGGTCATCGTTAGAAAGACATAATACTTCTGCATTACTAATGCAATCTACGCTTATGGTTGCGCGAGTGTGGTTGTATAGGGCGCCATAATCAGAAGTCCACCAGGTAGGCATCGCAAACTGCAGAATATACATCTTGATTTCATCGTTGATAAAAAAAGCTTTTAAACAGCCCGAGATAACAAAATATTCGTGATCTACCTTATCTCCCTCGCTAATGATGGCCTGCCCTTTTTTAAAAGACTTTAACTTGAAATGGGAAAATAAATAATCGAACTCTTTGTCGGTTAAAGTAGCGGTTTTTAAAATATGCGCTTTTAGTATTTCTTTAGGATCCATAGCTTGAAATAAAGGTAAGAATTATTGGGGTTAGTACGGAGTTCGGAGTAAAAAGTCGATGTGTCATCCTGAGGGATAATTTATTGTATAAAAATCAATATGAATGACGCATATCTTTTTTTGCCCAGAGGCTCATCCTTGCCTCGGCTCGCCGCCGCCGATGGGGCTCTTTCTTTTTGCTGTCAAAAAGAAACAAAAAACACCGGCTGAAAATTTTTCTTTCAAAGCTAGTGGGTTGGCTGGGTCGGCGGAGCCCGAAAAATTTGTTAGGCCGGATTTAAGTAGAACGGGGATACCGTGCTATGGCCTAGCTGGATGGAAATGCGACAACGGCTAAAATATTGATTAATAGCTGTTTATGAAATAACGTCAATGGTAGCTTGTCGAAGGACAGCAATAACAGAACAACACAGCACTTGATTTATAACTTTTTAAATGTAACTTTGTTGCATTGAAATACTCAGTGTACACATATCGCAAAGAAATTTTTGCCCGCATATGGGCGGTATTGCTATTGGCGGTATTTCTTAATGCAACGCTGATAGAAAGCCTGCACCATCATGGTGCCGAAAAAACCGGTTACAGCAAGCAAAGTTCTCAGATGTATCCACTGAAACAATTGAGTTCGGCAAAGCTAAAATGTAAATTGTGCGAGGTATTGAAACACCGATCGCACTTTTTCGATGTTCCTGCTCCTATTGCATTTGCTTTACCTGTAGTTAAACCAACGATTAAACCTTGCGTTTACCTCATGAGGCATCCTGTTGCTTACATCCTATGCTGCGCCAATAAAGGTCCACCTAGCCTAATGGCTTAATCTTCATACAAGAAGTTTCTTTTTCATAACCTTCAAATTTACTCTGTTTAACGCACATGCCTGTTTGGTATGCGCCAATATTTTATTATGCTTCAAGCCATTTCATTATCCAAAAATTATCAATCTTACCGGGCCTTAAATCAGCTTAATTTAACCGTTAACCCTGGCGAAGTATTTTGCCTGCTGGGCCAAAACGGTGCCGGAAAAACCACTACCATCAATTTATTTTTAGGTTTTATTGAGCCTAGTAGCGGAAAAATCTTAATCGACAACGAAGAAATCTCTGCGCACGATGACGAACGGCGGAAACATCTGGCCTACATTCCTGAGGTGGTTATGCTTTACAGCAATCTTTCGGCGATCGAAAATCTTGATTACTTTTCTAAACTGGCAGGGTTTAACTATGGTACTTCAAGCTTGATCGGTTTTTTAAAGCAATGTGGTTTACAGGAAGCTGCCCACCACAAACATTTATCGGGCTTTAGTAAAGGCATGCGCCAAAAAGTGGGTATCGCTATTGCACTGGCCAAAAACGCAAAGATTATTTTAATGGATGAGCCAACCAGTGGATTAGACCCAAAAGCCACCGCAGAATTTACCCAGCTGGTTAAACAATTAGCAACCGAGGGCAAATCAATTCTGATGGCTACGCACGATATTTTTAATGCGGTAAATGTAGGTTCGCACATTGGCATTATGAAACAAGGCGAATTGATCCATACACTTAAAGCCAGCAACATCACTGCAGCCGACCTTCAGGAATTATACTTACAAACCATTTAAAAACAATCCATTTCATGTACCCAATATATAAAGGTCTTTCTATTTTCCGTTCAATTTGTTTGTTATTGCTCTTCAGCACATTTAGCCTGGTCACTTTTGCTCAGATTAAGGTGAGTGGAAAAGTGATCGATACCCAAAACCAAGCTATCCAAAAAGCCACTATTAAATTTAAGAATGGGAAAGATCAAATGAATACAAGCAGCGATTCGCTCGGTAATTTCTCAGTTGTTCTACCTCAAATGGCCAATTATACCATCACCATTAGTGCCATAGGCTACAGCACTTTTAATCGCATTTACCCCGTTAATGGCATTGGTGATTTAAAACTGGATGCAATTGTGCTACACAGCGCCAACGAAGAATTGCAGACCGTTGAAGTGGTAGGTACCAATGGCAAAAAGTACTATGGCAACTACTCTTTTTCTGCCACTAAAACGGCTACTTTGAACAAGGACATTCCACAGGCTATTTCTTCGGTTTCGAAGGAATTAATTGCCGACAGGCAGGCGGCTGTACTGGCCGATGCGGTTAAAAATGTAACCAGTGTATCACAAAGCAGCTATTACAACCAATTTTCGATCAGAGGAATTAACCAAAACGAAGAGGGTGCTATAATTAATGGCATGCGTACCCGCCAATATTATTTTAACCAGCCTCTAACCAATAATCTGGAGCGGATAGAGGTAATTAAAGGTCCGGCAAGTGCTACATTCTCGAGTGTAGACCCAGGGGGAAGCATTAACCTGGTAACCAAAAAACCACTGACTGAAGACCGTAAAGAGATTAGCCTCTCGGCCGGAAGTTTCAGCACCATTAGAGGCGCTTTAGATTTTACAGGTCCGTTAAATGCTGATAAAACGCTGCTTTACCGGCTTAATGTAGGTTATGAAGACAGTAAAAGCTTCAGAGACCTGCAATACAGAAAGGGTTACCTGATTGCCCCTTCTTTTTCGTACATCCCGAACGATCGAACAAGCTTAAATGTAGAAGTGGTAATGAACAACAGCAATTCGAGGTTAGACCGCGGACAGGCAATTTTTGGAGCAATTGCTGGTAAAACCGATCTAAAAAGTACACCGATCAGTTTTAATATGGGCGCCAGTAACGACCGTTTTAACAGCCAGGATTTAATGTTGATGACTAATTTTTCGCATAGCCTTACACAGGATATTGTATTTAATGTGGCCTATATGAAGCAAAACTGGAACGAAGATCTTTTAGAACATAGAACCACCAATGCTTTTGGCGTTGATGAAAACAATCAACCTATCCCAACGTTAGCGGCCATGCGTGCCGTTCAGCGTCAGCAAAAATGGCGAACCGACAACCTAAGCACCTATTTCAGTATAAACACCAATACTTTTAGCTTAAGCCACAAGCTGGTAATCGGGTACGATAGAATAAACACTCAGAAACTGCGGGGCGGTGGCGAAAACTCGGCTCAGGGCTACCGTTTAAAAGATGGAACCATCGCAGCAAGGTACGATCCCACAAAAAAGGACCTCTACTTATTTAAGGTAATAAATGGTATAAATGCACCTGTGCCAAATGTAGAACACTTTAATCTAGCCAATCCAACCTATACCATTAAAAATTTAAGCGATTATGTTTTTACCAAAACAGAAATTCCGGCCGCATATAATTTGGTTAATGCAGTATACCTGCAAGATCAGATAAAATACCATCAACTTACCTTAACATTGGGTTTACGACAAGAGTGGTATGAGGATTACAGCAATTACAAATTGGCTACCGAAAAGAAAATTTATCAGCATAAGCTTTTGCCAAGGGCCGGAATTACCTATGCCATAAACACAAACATTAACCTTTACGCAACCTATTTACAAGGGTACCAGCCGCAAGGCAATACCTCAACCCTGGTTATTGTTCCACCACCTGCAGGCACCAATTTTAAACCTTTAGAAAGTGATTTAAAAGAGATTGGTGCAAAATCCGAATGGTTGAATAAAAGTTTAATGGTTAACATTTCGGTATTCGAAATCAACCAGGAAAACCTATTGATGAATGCAAATGATCCATTGGATGTAAACCGCCTGATAGAACGCGGTGCCCAACGCAGCCGTGGTGTCGAATTCGAAGCCTCTGGTTTTATCAGGTCTAACTGGCAGTTTAATGCGGGTTATAGTTATGTAGATGCCATTATTAAGGATGATTTTAATCCTGATTTAATTGGTCAAAGGGTGCAGAACACGCCAAAACATAGTGCCAGTTTATGGACACGCTACAACTTTGAAACCCTTAAGCTAAAGGGAATAGGTTTTGGAGCAGGTTTACAGTATAGTGGCACTAAACTTCCGTTGTACATCAGAGATTTTGTATTGCCTGCTTATACCGTGGTAGATGCCGCGCTTTATTATTCGCCTGCTGGTTCTAAAGTGCAACTGGCTGTAAATATGAATAACATTTTAAATAAATCCTATTGGGTTGGCGCACAAAACTATCTACGCCTTTTCCCTGGTACACCAAGAAATGTAATGTTTAACGTAACCTATAGAATATAATGCCAAATAGAATAAGCACTATAGCCAAACAAACTTTTAAAACCGCCCTTAACAACAGGGCCACCTTAGCCTTAACCCTTTTATTAGGTCTATCGCTTTGTTTGGCTACCTATGTAGGCTGGCAGAATTTTAAAACACAAAACAATCAACGCCTGCACTATAAAGAATTGGTTAGGGCACAATGGTTGGCAAAACCAGATAAACACCCACACCGGATGGCGCACTATGGTTACCTCGCCTTTCGCGAGAAACATGAACTGAGTTTCTTCGATTTTGGAATAGAAGGTTTTGCTGGTGTATCGATCTTTTTAGAAGCGCATAAACAAAACACAGTAAATTTTAGTGAAGCAGGTTTTTCTAACGGAATGTTGCGCTTCGGCGAAATCAGTGTGGCCATGGTGCTGCAGCTCCTGGTACCACTTCTCATTTTCTTCTTAGGTTACAACAGCATTTCGGCTGAGCGCGAATCGGGGACATTAAAGATCCTGCTATGCCAAAATGTAAGCTGGAAACAGCTCCTCTGGGGCAAAACATTGGGCATAATTGGTGTTTGTTTGTCGATATTTATCCCCCTTATGCTGCTTACCATTTTGTTATGGGCCTCACTAAGTCATTGGCAGATTAGTGGAGATGCCAGTTTGCGCTTAATGGTATTGATATTTAGCTATGCGATCTATTTCTTCATTGTATCTGCTGTTACGGTTTTGGTCTCGGCTTTTGCACGCAGTTCTAAATCAGCCCTAACTACTTTACTGGCCTGCTGGATATTTTTTATGGTCATTATGCCGAGGATCACCCAGGCAATCGGCGTAAAAATCCACCCCTCCCCATCTAAAATAGCGTTTGCCGATGCCATTGCTACCGACATCCATAAACAGGGCGATAGCCATAATCCAGATGACCCACATTATGCTGCAATTAAAGACTCACTACTCAAAACTTACGGTGTTACCGATGTAAAAAAACTGCCTTTTAACTATGGAGGTTATATTATGGCAGAGGGCGAAAAAATAACTTCAAAAATTTACAGCAACCATCAAAAGGAACTGAATAAAATTTTTGAAAAACAGAACAGCATTACAAAGGTAGCAGGTTTCATGAACCCTTATTTATCCCTCAAGCATATTTCGATGGCCATAACAGCCGCTGATTTTGACACCTTTGTCGATTTTCAGAACCAGGCAGAAGCCTACCGCTATCAGCTGGCTCAAAAGATGAATAAACTACAGATTGATAAGATCAGTAACATTGCCCCAGGAGAAGAAGAAAAACCTTTGGCCATTAGTAAGGCAAACTGGGCAGAACAACCTGATTTCAATTACCACTTTGGCAAATTAAGTTCAGTAATAACAAATGAGTTATTGGCACTGAGTGCTTTAACCTGTTGGTTATTGGCAACGGTTATGTTGCTACAATACACGACCAGGTGGATTAAAACGATATAGCGATTAAGGATGAAAAAAAGTATATATAACCTCGAATTTAAACTGTTTTTTAGAAACAGCTCCTCATGGATAGGCATCATTGTGCTGCTGATTACAGGCTTTGCCGGTTTGTATTTCGGCAAAACATTTATTGCCAACCAACAGGCCGTAATTGAAAAAGCAGCAATGCTACAAAAGAAAAACACCCTTAGCAATATCGATCATTTTGGTAAAGATATTGGCTTATTGTTTTACCACAATAAGTTTTCATTGGCTAATGCGCCCAATGCCTGGGCCGCCTTTGCCAATGGGCAGCGGGATATTAACCCTTATTTAATTTCGGTAACCATGTTGGGTTTAGAAGGTCAGATTTACGATACAGATATTAATAACCCAGTAAGCCTGCTTTTGGGCAACATGGACCTGAGTTTTGTGTTTATCTTTTTATTTCCCCTGGTGATTATTGCCTTTAGCTATAACTTACTTTCGGAGCAAAAAGAAAGTGGGGTTTGGTCGCTTTTAAGCGCACAGACCAATCGGTCTTTTCAGGTAATCTGGCAAAAATTTTTAGTTAGGGTAGCCGTAATTTTCTCTGTTGCTTTATTACTATTATTTGCAGCTATTCTTTATTTGCATTTGCCTGTAGATTTCATTTTCTTTTCAATAACTACACTCGTCATATTTTATCTGGCTTTCTGGTTTGCAGTTTCGTTTTTTATCATTTCTTTAGCAAAATCATCGAACTTTAATGCATCGGCATTGGTTGCCGTTTGGGTACTGATCTGCATTGTAATTCCAGCATCACTTAACCTTTTTCTTACCAGAAAATACCCCATCCCAGAAGCACTGCAAAATGTAATTAACCAACGCGAGGGTTATCACGAAAAATGGGATATGGCCAAAGAAGTTACCATGAAACCATTTTTTGAACATTATCCGGAACTGAAGCAATATCCCTTCCCACAAGAGAAAACTTTTAGCTGGTTCTGGTATTATGCCATGCAACAGATGGGCGACGATCAGGCAATAGCAAGTAGGCGCGCAATTGAGAATAAACTGGCCGCCAGACAGCGATTTACAAATACGCTTGCATTTTTCTTCCCTACGATACAAACCCAGTTGGGGATAAACAATATGGCTGGATCGGATCTTAATGCCCACCTCGATTTCCAGCAAGCGGTTAGAAAATATCATGAGCAGATCCGCTTGCATTTTTATCCCGATATCTTTCTTAATAAAACAGTGGACAGTACAGATGTTAAGGACTATAAATTGGAAAAATATAGTCCACAGCAAACGCCTTCAGTTTGGATTAATTTGCTATCTATATTGACCCTAACCGTAATCATAATTGGAGCAACAGCTTTTAACTTTAAAAGGCAGGAACAATTTTAGGTTTACTGCGACTGAACAATATAAAAATGGTCTGTGTTTTACATGGACCATTTTTTTTATCATAAACGGTTAAGAAGTTATAAATATGGAGTAGGTGATGGCCTGTCGAATAGAAATTAGCCGAAATCAAAAGCAGTAGGAGTTAATTCCACGTTGCAGCCAAATAACCTATAGAACAATGTACTAAAACCTATTAGCCAAAAAAGAAAATCATTACATCTGACTAAACCCTACAGGATGGAACAGGATGGACTAACGAAATAAAAGTTCTAATCTCGTATAACCAAGTATAATCAATTATTTTAATCGATACCTATATGAGCAAGAAAGACCATACATCAAACAATGCAATCGTTTGCACCTAATCACCCCTATACTACCACTTTAAAGCCTTAAGATTAAGAAAAGACTATTGTAGTCAAACATTAAAAACTAACTCATTTTCATTCTATAACAGATAATACATTCAGGAAAGAATGGATTAATTGCTTAATCATATGCCCTCAAAACAGGTAGCACACTCCATCTAGTATGCTATTTGGCTAAATAACCAAATATTTACATAACCAATAAAACTATGGATCTTAATTTTTATCCAGAAAATCTAAAGCGACGAAAAGGCTCTTCGTACAAAAAAATCCTGATTACGGGTATGTCGGCATTGTGCCTACTTTGTGTGGCGAACACTGCAGATGCGACCAACCTTAAAGCAACACCGGAAACTTTGGGTACAAACATTTCAACGAGCAAACGGGATGTTAACCTTAAAGGAAAAATTGTTGATGAAAAAGGTGAAACTTTGGTTGGCGTTAGTATAAAAGTAAAAGGTACAACTATTGTTGCCTCTACCGATGCCAACGGTGCTTTCTCCATCACTATTCCCTCAACGGTGAGCAATCCGGTTTTGGTAGTTTCGTACATCGGATATACGACACAAGAAGTACCTGTCGATGGAAAAACAACAATCAGCATCCAATTAAAAAGTTCCACAAATGATTTAGATGAGGTTGTAGTTGTTGGTTATAACACGGTGAAGAAAAGTGATTTAACCGGAGCGGTTGTAAGCGTGGGTGCAGAACAGATCAGATCGAGGCCGGTACAAAATGCATTACAAGCCATACAGGGTAAGGCAGCCGGGGTTGATGTTACTTCAAACGAGCGCCCAGGTCAGATCGGCTCTATTTTAATCAGAGGCGTACGATCTATAAACGCCAGTAATTCACCACTTTACGTCGTAGACGGCATTCCATTTGCCGCAGGTGGTATCGAAGCCATCAATCCAAACGATATCGAAACCATCGACATTTTAAAAGATGCATCGGCAACTGCAATTTATGGATCGAAAGGAGCAAATGGTGTTGTATTGGTTACCACCAAAAAAGGTAAAGCCGGCAGATTAACTTTAGATTATGTGGGTACGGCAACCATCGAAACCATCCAGAACAGAACACAGATGATGAATGCTGCTGAATACATCGAATTCCGTCGCGATGCTTACCGTCGTGTAGGTTATTTAAATCCTGCGGCACAGGCAAGTACTACTTATCCTGTTATACCAACACAAGCAGATGATAACCGCATATTTCCTAACGATAGTTATGTAACGGCGAACATTGCACAGGGCTGGCAAAATGGCGTTTACGATGGCAGTTTAGTGCCTACAACAAATTGGACCGATTTGGTTACGCGGACTGGTATTACACAAGACCATGTATTAAGCGCCAGTGGCGGTACAGACAAATTAAAAGCCTACGCCTCATTTGGCTACTTAAACCAGATTGGTACAGAACTTGGCCAGGATTATAACCGTTATACTTCTAAGGTAAGTGTAGAACTGAATCCGGTAAAGTGGTTTAAATTCGGGGCTAACATTACCGCATCTTATGGCTTGCAGAACTATGGATTTTCAACAGGTAATGCAACAGGTCCGAGCAGTTTATATGGTGCAGCACTTGGCATGCTTCCTGTTGCTGTACCTTTTGATGTAAACGGTAACAGGATCAATTTACCAGGTGCCGATATCAATATTCAAAATCCCGTGGGTGAAGATCAATACAATATCAACTTACGTAAAGTGTTAAGAACAATCGGCTCTTTTTATGCTGAAGTAAGCCTTTTAAAAGGATTAAAGTATCGTATTAACTTCGGCCCTGATTTTTATAATAACTACAACGGAAGATACCAGGATGCAAAATCAATCAATCGTGGCGCGGGCGAATCAGGTTCTACCAATTATGCTCAGCTTAACCAAAACAACAGATTTGCCTATACACTAGATCACTTGGTTTATTACGATAAAACAATAAAAAAACACAACTTTGGCGTTACTTTATTGCAGAGTTCATCGCTCTTTAAAGAAGAGAGCTCATCCATGACGGGAACTAAAATCCCTTTAAGTAACCCGCTCTGGTACGGCTTAGGCGGTGCCAATATTCCGAGTCTGGATGCTTTTAGTACCGATTTGAGCAGAAACACCCTTGTATCTTACATGGCCAGGGTTAATTACAGCTTTAATAGCAAATACCTGTTAACGGCATCTGCCCGTTGGGATGGTGCATCGCAATTAGCTGAAGGCAACAAATGGGACTTTTTCCCTTCTACTGCAATTGCGTGGCGTATAGATCAGGAAGATTTCATGAAAAACATTAAATGGATCGATCAGATGAAACTTCGCTTAGGTGTAGGTAGTGTAGGTAATTCGGCTATTTCTTATGGAACAACGTTAGGTAAATTACAGCCCTTAACTTATACTTTTGGTGGTTCGGTACAAACCGGATATGTAGCCTCTGATGCATCACTGGCCAGTCCGCCTACCTTACCAAACAAGGCGCTTGGGTGGGAGCATACCTTACAATATAACCTTGGTCTTGATTTTAGCTTAGTTAAAGGAAGAGTTGGCGGTTCCATAGATTTATATAAATCTAAAACCACCGACCTGTTATTGCAAAAAGATATCTCTTCGATAAATGGTTATACTTCATCTTTCGACAACATTGGAGAAACCCATAATAAAGGTGTCGACATTACCCTGAATACTGTAAACTTAAAAAACAAAGATTTTAGCTGGTCTACAACCTTAAGCTTTTCTGCAAGTAAAGATAAAGTGGTTAAACTGGCCAACGGCGATGTGATTGGTAGTTTATTGTTCATCGGTCAAAGGGTTAGAGTAGCCTACGATTTTGTAAAAGATGGCATCTGGCAAAATACGCCTGAAGACTTAGCTGAAATGGCAAAATTTAATGCTAACCTACCGGCAGCAAGCGCTTTTAAACCTGGTAGTATTCGGGTTAGGGACTTAAATAACGATTATAAAATTGATGCCAATAACGATAGAATGATAAGAGGAAGTTACACACCAAGCTGGACCAGCGGGATTACCAATACTTTTAATTACAAAAACTTCGACCTTTCTATTTTTATTATTGCAAGATATAATTTCTTAATTGCCACGGGTGCAGAATCGCTTCAGGGCCGTTTTGCCCAACGCTTGGTTGACTATTGGACACCAACCAACCCAACAAACGATTATCCTGCACCAAATTATGGAAGTGCAGCCGGCGATCCTTACAGAAGTTCTATGAACTACCAGGACGGATCTTTCGTAAAAATCAGAAATATCTCATTGGGCTATTATTTCCCGGAAAAAATTGCCAAAAAATTAGCGTTATCTAAATTAAGGGTATATGCACAAGCCATTAATCCAGGTTTAATTTATTCTAATGTAGGCTGGGTTGATCCTGATTCGGGCATCTCATCCAACAATAGCGTTACCTCAACTTTTAACAGAGGTGTAGTATTTGGTGTTAATGTTAGCCTTTAATCCTTAATCGCTATTTAAAGAAATTGATCATGAAAAAGATTATAAATATATTATCGAGTGCTGCAATATTAGGAGGATTGATGATTTTCCCTACTTCCTGCAAAAAAAGCTTCTTAGATGAAGAGGTTGTTAATGCCCGTACCACTGCAGATTTTATCACAACTGACGGCCTCGACGGTTTAACCATAGGCATGTACCAAAGTTTAAAATTTCATTTTAATTATACCTGGGCATACACTACATCCAACTATGGAGTTGACGAATTTACCGTTGGTGGAGATAGAACTGAACAAATGTGGAACTCTTACGACGCAAGTTTAAATTCCCTTAATTCGGATGTGGCCAGTGTATGGGACAATATGTACGAAAACATAAATTCGGCCAATATTCTTATCAAAAACGTACCATTATACTATCAGGGCGCAAGTAAAAACACACGCCTGGGCGAAGGTTACTTTATGCGCGCTTTCGATTACTTTAAACTAGTAAAACAG
Organism: Pedobacter sp. Bi27; assembly: GCF_918698255.1. Taxonomy (NCBI): domain Bacteria; kingdom Pseudomonadati; phylum Bacteroidota; class Sphingobacteriia; order Sphingobacteriales; family Sphingobacteriaceae; genus Pedobacter; species Pedobacter sp. Bi27. The sequence goes on along the minus strand of NZ_CAKKMW010000006.1, from coordinate 167,145 downwards.
TATGGTGGTGTTCCGTTAAGGTTAGAAGCACAGGATTTCATTCAGGAAGAATTTACAAGGAACAGTGCAAAAGAGGTATATGAGCAAGTGATTCAAGATTTTACACAAGCTTATAACTTTTTGCCGCCTACGGTAACAGAAACCGGACGGATTACCAAATGGGCGGCTGCGCACTTTTTGGCAAAAGCATATTTATTCCGTGCAAGTGAAATAAACAATGCATGGAATAGCGATACCAAAACTGCAGATCTTCAGAACGCTGTAAAATATGCAGACCTTGTGATTAATAGCGGTCAGCATACCCTGGCTACCAACTTTAGCGATTTATGGAATTTCACCACCATTGATGGAGCGAACGAAACCAATAAAGAAATCATATTAGCCGCACAGTTTTCTGGCAATACAGCTACTCAGGGCCGTTATGGTAACCAGATACATTTGTATTATCCGTCTATTTACCAAAATTTACCAGGTATGCAACGTGATATCCCGGGCGATCGTGAATTCCAGCGTTTAAGATCTACAGATTATGCCCTGGATGTTTTCGACCGCGTAAACGACTCGAGGTTTTGGAAAAGCTTTAAAACACGTTATTTATGTAATAGACCTGCCGGAGCACCACTTTGGACAGCTGGAACAGCACCAACACCAGATCTTGTGGGTAAAGCAAAATTTGCTGGCGGCGAAGAATCTATTTTATACATCGTTAATAATGCAGGCGATACCAGGTATACACCCGCAGTTGCGAATGCAAACCCTGCACTTCCCACCGATATTGGCCGCCGCAAGCCAAGTATGTATGTAAGGTACTTTGCTGGTCAACCGCAAAGTTATTTGGGTGGACATGGAAATTATGGTGTAAGTCAGTTTGTTGCTTTATCTAAATTTATGGATGGTTCAAGAAATGCTGTAGCCTCACAATTTGGTCAACGAGATGGCATTTTAGCACGCCTGGCGGAAACCTACTTAATTGCGGCTGAAGCTTACGGACGAATGGGCCAGTTTGCGCAGGCCATTCCATACTTAAATAAAGTTAGAGACCGTGCTGCATATAAAGAAGGAGAAGACAGATCAGCATATGTAGATGGTGGTGCGTCATATAAAAACAACCCTGCAGCAAACACAGCGCCATTTGTTTCATACTCTGATAAAAATAGTTATTTCGAATCAAATAACATCACTGCCACAACAGCCACCACGTTAACCAATATGCACTTAAATAATGAAGCCGATATATTTAACTCCAACAAAGAGTTCTATGATAAAATTGGTGCTACCTCACAGGAAAATAAGTTTACCGCTTTTATCTTAAACGAACGCTCGAGAGAGCTAATGGGCGAGCTATTACGCTGGGAAGATTTGGCACGTACCAAAACATTGGTTGCAAGAACAGCTGCCTTTAACGATGAAGCAAAACCATCAGAAAGCAAACATTACCTACGCCCAATTCCTCAAAGTTTCTTAGATGTAATTAAGAGCGGGGGCGCGGCATTAACACCTGAACAAAAACAGGCTATGCAAAACCCTGGCTGGTAAGCCAATTAAGCATTTAAAAAAGAGCAATTTACTTTCGGGTTTATTGCTCTTTTTTATTTGGATATTACTATTTATTGTAGTGAAACCGGCATTGAATCACGGCACATTGTTGATCTTTGCCTTTGGTACCCGATACTTGACAAACCAAACGATGTTCCCCGGTAATCCGCCGTGACCAAAAGCCTTTTAAATTATGCTTTAAAGCTTCAGGTTTTCCTAAACCATGAAATGGTGTTCTTGTTATATCTTTCAGGAGTGCCCTAATTTTTCTTTCCGCTTCATCATCATTATCCATCCAATATTCAAAATCCTCCCAGGCTTCTTCAGTAAACAATATATTCATTGCTTAAAGCTCAACAGACTTTTCGTCTTCTACGGAAAATTGCTTCATTCTACCGTTTTTTAAACTCTCTATAGATTTATCTAATCTTTTGCGATTTGCTTCAGTCGACATTAAATGTGCAGTTTCGGTAAGTGCATTATATTCTTTAATTGAAATCACTACTATAGCATCATCTTCGTTGTTATTTCGCGGAACAATTAAAACATCCTCTGTAGCACTTATTTCATCAAAGTAGCTCTTCATGTTTGTTCTGAGCGAAGAAATGGTTACTGCTTTCATCTTAATCGAATTTGTACAATAAAATGTACATCTTAATGTACAAAAAACCAAATAAAAATAATAACATGATCTATGCTATTATTTCCTCTATCGCAGATTCGGCTCTGTTAAATTGTATTGCTTTTGTTACCCACCCCGCTATATCGGATAAAGTATTATTTCAAACGTTTGAAAAGCGCTAAAAGCTGTTTATCCATATGCAACCTATTTTCTACAGGATAGAGCAGGATGGCCCTCTCAATTTTAAACGCTAAACTCGTTTAAACTATTTAACCAAATATTTCTTTTTATTAGTGGCATTTTTATCCAATGGTATAGAAACGGTCCAATAATGATCAATTTGAGATGAAAAAACTCCTCCTTGCCTTTTTGATATTGTTTTCTATATGTGCTTTTGCTCAAAAAAGCAATAAAACAACACTAGTTCCCAAGCCATTGTACAGCGATCCTGTTTACGATGGCGCTGCCGATCCGGTGGTCATCTGGAATAAAGGAGAAAAGAAGTGGTTTATGTTTTATACCAACCGCAGAGCAAACGTTAAAAACCTTGATGGCGTAAGTTGGGTACATGGCACGCGTATCGGCATTGCCGAGTCGAAAGATGGTGTAAAATGGAAGTACCGCGATACCTGCGATATTCAATACCGGCTAACCGATTATACCCATTGGGCACCAGAAGTAATCGAAAATAAGGGAATTTACCACATGTATTTAACCTATGTGCCTGGCGTTTTTAAAGATTGGCGCCACCCACGGTACATTGTCCATCTTACCAGTAAAAACCTCATCAACTGGAAATTCGAATCCAAACTGAACCTTGCCTCCGATCGCAGCATTGATGCCTGTGTATTGAAATTGCCTGATAACAAAGGCTGGCGCATGTATTACAACAATGAAATGGCCGGCAAATCGATCTATTATGCCGATAGTAAAGATCTGTACAACTGGGAAGATAGTGGCAAAAAATTAATTGGCGATAAAGGCTGCGAAGGTCCAAAAGTTTTCTACTGGAAAAACACTTATTGGATGGTAGTAGACAACTGGAACGGTCTCGGCATATATTCATCTACGGATCTCCTCACCTGGAAACGCCAGCCCAAAAACATTTTACAGGCACCCGGAAAAGGAACCGATGATGGTGTAATGGGCGGTCATGCCGATGTGTTGGTGAATGGCGATAAAGCCTATATCTATTACTTTACCCATCCTGGCCGAATACCCGAAAATAAAGGGATCGATAACTACATGACTAGAAGAAGTGTACTTCAACTGGCAGAATTAGCATACGCCAATGGTGAAATTATTTGCGATCGCGATAAACCTTTATCTATTAGATTAAATCCATAACAAATATGAAGCATATTTACCTCTTTTTAATAGTTACGTTCTTGCCCTTTATCGCTTTTGCGCAACAACCGACTAATCAAAGAAAAACCTACAACTTTAATCCTGGCTGGAAACTCTTTGTAGGTGATTTACCTGGCGCAGAAAGTACCGATTTTGATGATAAGGCATGGGAGCCGATTACCCTACCCTATGCCTGGAACGAAGACGAAGCCTTCAAAAAATCTATAGAAGATTTATCAACCGGTATTGCCTGGTACCGCAAGCATTTTACCATTTCAGAAACCAGCCAAAGGAGCAAAATATTCCTTGAATTTGAGGGCATCAGGCAGGCGGGTGAATTTTACCTGAACGGAAAGTTTATTGGCCGGCATGAAAACGGTGTGATGGCTTTTGGGTTCGACATTAGCAGCTTAATCAACCAGAACAAAGAAAATGTACTAGCAGTTAGAATCGATAATGCCTGGAACTACAAAGAAAAGGCGACCAACTCTGGCTACCAATGGAACGATAAAAATTTTAATGCCAACTATGGGGGGATATCTAAAAACGTTCGCCTGCATGTTACTGGTAATGTATATCAAACACTTCCACTTTATTCTACTTTAAAAACTACGGGTAACTACTGTTACGCTAAAGATTTCAATATTAAAGGTAAATCAGCTTTAGTGGTTTCTGAATCGCAGGTCAAAAATGAAAGTGAAACAGATAAAAAACTGGTTTATGAGGTAGAACTTAAAGACCTTGATGGAAAAATAGTTAAAACCTTTAAATCCGCAGAAACCAATATCAAAGCTGGCGATACTTTAACCTTAAAAGCCGAAGCATTGGTAACCGGCTTAAATTTTTGGAGCTGGGGCTACGGCTACTTATACACGGTTACTTCAAGATTAAAATCTGAAGGCAAACTTATCGACGAGCTCAGCACCAAAACCGGATTTAGAAAAACAGCATTTAAAAATGGGATGGTTTATTTGAACGATCGGGTATTGATGATGAAAGGTTATGCCCAGCGCAGCAGTAACGAGTGGCCGGCAATCGGCTTATCAGTACCACCTTGGCTAAGCGATTATAGCAATCAACTCATGGTAGAAAGCAATGCCAATTTGGTACGCTGGATGCACATTACGCCCTGGAAACAGGATATCGAATCTTGCGACCGTGTAGGTTTGATCCAAGCCATGCCTGCCGGAGATTCGGAAAAAGATGTTACCGGAACCCGTTGGGATCAGCGAAAAGCGGTTATGACAGATGCGATTATTTACAACCGCAACAACCCGAGTATCGTTTTTTACGAATGTGGAAACGAATCGATCAGTACAGCACACATGCAGGAAATGAAAGAGATTAGAAATCTTTACGACCCAAACGGAGGCAGAGCAATCGGATCGAGAGAAATGCTCGATATCCCTGAAGCTGAATATGGTGGCGAAATGTTGTACATCAATAAAAGCGCAACCAAACCATTATGGTCTATGGAGTATTCAAGAGACGAGGCCCTAAGGAAATATTGGGACGAGTTCTCCCCTCCTTTTCATATAAATGGTGCAGGTCCGAAATACAAAGATGCCGATGCCAGCGATTACAACCGCAACCAGGATTCTTTTGCCATTGAAGATGTAATCCGTTGGAACGAATATTATGAAGAACGCCCTGGAACAGGAACCAGGGTAAGTTCTGGTGGGGTAAACATTATATTTTCTGATTCGAATACCCACCACCGCGGCGAAGAAAACTACCGCAGAAGTGGAGAAGTGGATGCGATGCGCATTCCTAAAGATGCCTTTTTTGCACACAAAGTAATGTGGGATGGTTGGGTTGACGCTAAAAAAACAGGCATCCACTTAATCGGGCACTGGAACTACAAAACTGGAGTTAAGAAGAATGTATATGTAGTGGCCAGTGGCGACAAGGTAGAGCTGATTTTGAACAATAAATCGCTTGGTTTTGGCGAAAAAAGTAATGGTTTTCTGTTCACTTTTAAAAACATAACTTACCAGTCAGGCACAATAAAGGCCATCTCTTATTCTTCAGCAGGAAAAAAACTGGCAGAAACACAATTAAAAACAGCAGGCAAACCAGTAGGATTAAAACTTACTGCAATGAAAAACCCAAGCGGTTTTAAGGCTGATGGTGCCGATGTGGTATTGGTGCAGGTTGAAGTAATAGATCAGGATGGAAACCGTTGCCCTACGGCTTCAAATATGATCAAATTTAGTTTAGATGGCCCAGCCGAATGGCGTGGAGGTTTAGCCCAGGGGCCAAATAATTATATTTTGGCCAAAGATCTGCCAGTAGAAAATGGGGTAAACAGAGTGCTCATCAGATCGACAACTACTGCCGGAAAAATTAATGTAACCGCAAAAGCAGAAGACTTACGGCCTGCAAGCCTTTCATTCGAAACTTTACCGGTTAATACTACTCAGGGATTAGCTAACCAATTACCAAGCGATGGTTTGAAACCGAATTTAAGCAAAGGTGCAACACCGCTTGATCCCTCATACACAGTTTCGCGGAAATCGATTAAAATTATTGCTTCCGAAGCAGGTGCAAACAGCGAAAAAGCCAATTTAAGCTTCGATGATAATGAATTGAGTGATTGGGTAAACGATGGAAAGATCGCTACCGCATGGATCAAATATACTTTAGCAAAAGAAAGTACAGTATCAGCAGTCTCTTTAAAATTGAATGGTTTTAGAACCAAAATTTATCCATTAAGGGTCCTGGTTGATGGAAAAGTAGTTTTCGAAGGCAATAGCAAACCTAGCCTGGGTTATTTTACTGCAAACTGCAAACCAGCAAAAGGAAAAACAGTGACCATACAGTTAATGGGTTCAGGAAAAGAAAAAGAAAACTCATATATTGGCGTAGAGGTAAATGGTAAAAAACTTGATGATGGTGTTGACCGTGCAGAAACCAAACTAAAAGGTGGTTTAAGTATTATTGAAGCAGAAATCTACGAGCAGCCATAGGCAGACTTCCGAAGTTTTGCCAGCCCCCCGTTCCGTTGACAGATTCTAATAGAAAGATCGTCATCTCGACTGAAGTGCAACGGAATGGAGAGATCTTTGAACCAAATTATTGAAATGAAATTTAAAAGATTTCTTCCCGAATCTTCAGGATCGAAATGACGACACTTCGAGGAGACAAATTAGCCCTCAGATTGACATTAAAAACACTATATGAAAACATTTAAAAAAGCTTACCTCCTACTCTTTAGCTTAACCGCTTTCATCTATACAGCAAATGCGCAGTCTAAAGCCAACATCGAGGTTAATTTCGACAAGAATATAGCACCCATGAAACCCATTTGGGCCTGGTTTGGCTACGATGAGCCGAATTACACCTATATGAAAGATGGCCAGAAGTTATTGACCGAGATCTCTAAATTAAGTCCGGTTCCGGTATATGTACGTGCGCATAACTTGCTAACCTCTGGCGATGGTACCCCTGCTTTAAAATGGGGATCGACGAATGCCTATACTGAAGATGCCAAAGGTAATCCGGTTTACAACTGGAAAATTGTTGATCAGATTTTCGATACTTACGTAAAAAGAGGCATGAAACCTTTGGCTCAAATAGGCTTTATGCCTGAGGCACTTTCAACCAAACCTCAACCTTATCAACACAAATGGAAACCTGGCGCCCGATATGATGAAATTTTAACCGGCTGGGCGTATCCGCCAAAAGATTACAAAAAATGGGGCAATTTGGTTTACGAATGGGTAAAACATTGTGTAGCACGATATGGTAAGGCTGAGGTAGAAAGCTGGTATTGGGAAGTGTGGAACGAGCCTGATGGCGCTTATTGGAAAGGTACACAGGCCGAATTCTTTAAACTTTACGATTACGCTGCCGATGGACTAAAACGTGCTTTACCTACTGCGAAAATTGGAGGTGCCAACGTAACAGGTGGCGGAACGAAGTACTTGGATGCCTTTATCAAACATTGTTTAAACGATACCAATTATGTAACGGGCAAAATCGGTTCGCCTTTAGATGCTGTTCTTTTTCATGCGAAAGGCTCGCCAAGGGTGGTTAATGGAACCGTAGTGATGAATGTAAGGGCTCAACTCCGCAATATTGATGGAAATTATAAGATCATCAGTAAATATCCTCAACTTAAAAATATCCCTGTAATTATCGGCGAATCCGATCCTGAAGGCTGTGCAGCCTGTGGCATGAGCACCAATCCTGAAAATGCCTACCGAAACGGCACCATGTATTCGAGCTATACCGCAGCCTCTTTTGCCCGGCTTTATGAACTTACAGATAAATATAAAATCAACCTGTTGGGCGCTGTTACCTGGTCGTTCGAATTTGAAAACCAGCCTTGGTTTGCAGGTTTTCGCGATTTAGCCACCAACGGCGTTGATAAACCTGTTTTAAATGTATTCAGGATGTTTGGCCAGATGAAAGGGAACCGTGTTGAAGCCACAAGTAACCGTATGTACAATTTAAATTCTATTTTAGATTCGAGCATCAGAAAACCACAAACAGACATAGGTGTTTTAGCCACTAAAGCCGAGAAAACCGCTGCTGTTATGTTGTGGAATTACCACGATGAGGATAAAGCAGATTCTAAAGATGTTGTTTCCATCTTGTTGAAGAAATTGCCCGCAAAAATGGTAACCATCACAGAATATCGCATTGATACCGAAAATAGCAATTCTTATTCAGAATGGAAAAAAATGGGTTCACCCCAAAATCCAGATGCGAAACAGATTGCAGCATTAGAAAAATCCGGCCAGCTTAAAATGATTGGTAAACCCAGAAAATTTGACACCACAGGTGGTGCTTTTGAAATGGAATTAGCCAGGCAAGGAGTAGCTTTGTTGAAGTTGGATTGGTAGCATTTAGCTTTTTTTTTGCCATGGAAACACTGAAAGCAGGAAAATAAAGAAGTATTTTTCTCTTGGTCGGCGGCTCACAGACCAAAACAATCGTTTATAACGATGTAATCGTAATGCTATTTATGCACTCGTTTGGAAACGAGCGCAAGCAATAGTAAAAGTTGCCGTGGTCTGTGTCTCCACAGACCACCTAAATATATTTTTTTCGTTCTGTGAGGACACAGACCGAGGATAAAGCATACTCATTCTACTTCCGTAGGACCTATTTGTGCTTCGGAACAGTAAATTGATATTCTGTTTAAATGTCATTGAAGTCTGTCACTAAGGTTTAACGACTAATGGCGCTCCATTTACCATTACGTTCTCAATTTTAACATCCTGATACCTGTTTTTCAAAAAAGGTGTTTTTGTAGTTACTTCCAAATCTTTAAAAAGAAAACCAGATACCTTATCTTCAGGGTTCCCATCCATTTCGCCGAATTTTGTTGCTTCTACTTTAATGTTTGAGATCTTGATGTTTCTGATTGTCCCAAATGGCTTCGCCGTGCTACCTGCCAAATCGAAAAACTGTTTCCAAGGATTTAAGTCGATAATTGCGCCGCATTTTCCTGTAATGTTTTCTACCGTAATATTTTCGTAAAGCTGAAAAGTATCTCCACGCATTTTCATTTTTAAAATCGGGCAGTTATTTTCTACCTTACAGTTTCGCATGGTAATATTGCGTGCATGAATACACTCGCTTCCCATGGTTAAAGTAGCATGTGCTTCGCCAATAGTACAGTTTTCAATTAAAATATCTTCAACAGCACCATTTTCTGGCAGTTTTTGTGCATCGGGTCCTTTACCGCCTTTAATACAAATGGCATCGTCATTTACAGAGATATAACAATTCCTGATCGTTACATTTTTACAAAAATCAATGTCAATGCCATCAGTACTTGGTGCTTTTACTGGCCGAAACGGCGAACGGATATCACAATTCTCAATTAATACATGATTAGATTGGTATAGATGGGTGGTCCAGAATCCAGAATTACGCAATTTTACCCCCTTAATATTCACATTATTGCATCCCCAGATAAAAAGTAACCGTGGACGGCTAACTTCAAGGTTTGTAGATTCCCTTCCTAATTTCTTAAGCGAATCGCGATGTGCCCAAAATGTTTTCCAGAATTTAAGGCCATTTCCATCAATAGTTCCCGGACCTGAAATACTAAAACCATCTACTTTTGTCGCATTAATTAATGCCGCAAAGTATTTAAGGCTCCTCCCTTCCATACGCGACGGAATAAAAGGGTAATCTTTTATGTTATCAGATCCTTTAAGCACAGCACCTTCTTGTAACAACAGCTTAGTTTTAGGCTTGAAAAAAAGTGCCCCGCTAAGGTAAACACCTTTAGGGATTACAATCGTTCCTCCTCCTTTTTGATAGGCTTTATCGATTACAGCCTGAATAACTTTCGTGTTTAATTTAGTGCTATCTGATCTGACACCAAATTTTGTAATGATATAATCTTGAGCCATGGCATTTATACCAATGGCGGTAAACAAAGCGAGTATAAGGAGTTTTTTCATGATAAAATACATATTGCGGTGCAAAGCTTTAAGATTCCCGCCTGCGCAGGAATGACAGTGTATGATTAGTTAAAAGCTGTAATGCTTACCGGGCCGATTAAGCCTGAAGGCATTACATTCCAGGTTGATGCATCAAAATCCTTATAGTTAATATTTACGAAATTGATTTCGTGGTAATTCCGCCATTGGTTTTTTTTGATATCCATATCACGGATGCGGTTCGCCATCAGGTTAACCACTTCAATTTTAATGGTATTAGACCCTGCTTTTAAATATTTGCCAACACGGGCCTGAAAAGGGATACTCCATAAAATGCCCACTTCCTGACCATTGATCCATACACGTGCACTCTCATCTACCTGGCTCAGGTTTAACACATATTCTTTGGCTGTTTTCGAACTCAGATTAAAACTCGAGGTGTAAACACCAGTACCAGAAAAGGCCTGTAATTTAGGATCGTTTAAAGTAGTCCAGCTTACCAGTTTAGCTAACTGCTGATCTGCAGGAAGCTCCGGTCCACCTTCGGTAAAATGTAAATTCCATGGTTGGTTAAGATTGATCGTATTAACAGCTTTGTTCAGATAAACCCAAGGTGAGCTGGTTCCATTCTGACCAACCTTTAAAAACAAACTCTCTCCCGATTTAAGCTGTACACGAACCTTTTTATTGCGTACTGCCGCCAAACCCACATTCGAACTTTGTGGATCCATGATTAAAACCTGTCCTTCTTCATTTAAGAAAAGCTCGGTATCAATATCTTTAGCAGTATGGTTAACCAGATAATAATATTTGCCAGTTGTTGTTTTCCTTCTGATAAATTTTAGCCCGTTATCGGTTAAAGTTTCTCTATTAACGCCGATTGCATTTAATGCTTTTTGCACATCGTTAGCCAATAAAATCACTCCTGCCCCAACCTTAAACTGTTTAATACCATCTGCGCCATCTGTAAAAATCAATTTAGCCAAGGTTGCTTTTAGCTGTGCACGCCTTGCTTCCAGATTATTTAATCCTGGAACATCTTTAGGCAATGCCTGAAAAATGACTTTCGCTCCGTTACTGGCCAGTTTGATCATCTGATCCAGCGTTTCCGGGCTCATCATTTCGCATTGCGGAACAATCAACACCTGGTATGGCGCAGCAGTCGCGTTGGTACTGATTAATGTTTGGTTAACCGTTGACTGCTTTAATAATCGATCGGAAGCAAAATCAAAAGAATAACCCGATTTAGAAAGTTCTTTTGATAGTTTATAAAAGGCTGTTGGGTGCAGCCATTCATCAACATCATGTACTTTTAAGGCCATATCTAAACCTTTCGCCTTGTTCCATACATCATAAACTGGCCAATAGATTAAAAGTTCGTTGTCTGGCTTTCCTGATTGAAGAATAGACTGACAACGGGCAATATAATTGTTTAATCCTTGTGCCTGTGGCCACAAACTATTGTTCGGATTCATTTCTACCGAGGCATAAAACAGCCATCCCGGCCAGGAAACATTTGCTGGCGAATTGGTGGTTCCATGATAAAAAATATGGTTGATTCCTGCCAGGAACAATTGCTCTGCTTCTGGTTTACATTGCGAAAATGAAGTTTTAAAATGCTCGGTTAGCCAGGTAAACGTTTCGGAAGACGCCAGTTTTTTGCCACCTGTGTGTGCTGCAGATGATGCAAATTTGCTCATTATCGGATCGGGATCTACGTTGCGGATATCTCCAGCCTCACGCCTAAGGCCTGGAATCGGGAAGTAACTTGAACCAAAGGTTTCCGTTTCAGGAATATCAACTGCTCCATAAAGATCGAGCAGATTGCCTGGCGAACCATGCGACTGATTTTTGGTCACCGATTTAAGCTGATGCGCCCAATTGGTCCAGTTTTGCGTAAAATTATGGAGCAAAAGTTCACTCATGGTTTCGCGATAATCAGATTTTAAACGGGCAATATTTGCATTCGTAGAATCTTTACCGGTTAATTCTTTAATGTGAGTGGACAGATCGTAGCCCCTGTTTTTCTTAAATTCCTGAAAGAAAGTTGGCGTCCATGTTGCACCATAAACTTCATAACTATCGTTAAAAAACGACCGGATACCTTGTGGTTTGCTTCCAAAAGCATCCGAAAATCTTTTCAGGTAAACATCCACTGCATTTTTATCGAGGTGATCTAAAGTAAAACCTTCCCCACCAGGTGCTGCACGTTTAACCATTTGTCTGGTTTTACCTGCAAAAGCAGCATAAATATCCCAACTCCCACTATCAGGCGACCAATTTAAAGTTCCATCAGCCTCAACTTTAGAAAGCAGATTGAGCACCTCACCATTGTTGCCGTAAGCGGTTAAAGCCTGTAACTGCGCGAAATCCTGTTTCGCTTCTTTAACTTTAATGGTTTCGGTTAACTTCTCCCCCGCCTTGAGTTTATATTGTTGGGTAATCAGTTTTGTAGCGGCGTTTTCGGGCTTAATCTGCGGACCACCAAATGGCCAGCCCGTACCAGTGTTCATATCAACACCCAAGCCCAAAGTATTGGCTTTATTAACCGTATGGTGCAATATATTCACCCACTCCGGCGATAAAAACTGTAAATATTGCTTTTCAAAACCCTTTGCGCCATAAATTGGTGTAATTTCTACACCACCAAGGCCAGCATCTGCATATTTCTTTAAAACCAGGTTCAAATTCTGTTCGTCTACAGCATTTCCCATCCACCACCAGCGGGTCCAGGGTTTCATCTGCTTTTCGATGACAGGCCAACTGCTGGTATTTTTAACAGGCTTTTGTGCTTTAGTCAAACTAAAAATTAATGTGCTTAACAGCAGAACAGAACAGAATCGTTGTAATTGCATATTTTTAATCTAAATGGAATACCATTTCTAAAGGAAATGTTTTTGGAGAATTATCGGCGTTGGTTTCCATAATATCGGCCATGTATGCCCACCATTTTTGCACAATCTGGGTACTGCCTAAATCTTGCGAGGAGCTTCCATTTTGTTGCTGCACGGCAAAAAGTGTATTGGTTTCTTCATCTAAAAAGATAGAATAATCGCTGATCCCATTTTCCTTTAACAAAGTAGATAACGCTGGCCAGATCTCATCATGGCGTTTTTTATATTCTGTTTCAAAACCTGGTTTAAGTTTCATTTTGAATGCAATTTTCATGTTTTCAATTTTATTTTTTTAAGGATTTTATCAAGTTAAAACCCGTTTTATTTCTTCCATCTGCCATGGTTCGTGTCCTCACGAACCATTTATTAATTAAATTGTTCAGTTTAAAAGGTCGTCATTCCCGCGCAGGCGGGAACCACGAAGTGCTCAGCGAAGCTAATCTTAATGCAACCTACAAGCCCCGCAGCCCATAAGAGATTCTTCACTGCGTCAGAATGACAAATCTCCGTGGTCCATGTCCCCACGGACCATTTGCTAATTAAATCGTTGTCAGTCTGAGCGTAGTCGAAGACCTATGCATTAAATAATTGAAAAGATTGTCCTTCGACTACGCTCAGGATGACATCTTTTCAATTATTCCTCCACGCCCCCCATTAATTCACTACAAAGCTCAAATCAGCACTGTTATCTCCGGCTGATTTAATCCAAAGCATCTTATTTTTTATATCATAAAACCAGCCATCAGTTTTATCCAATTGATCTGGTGTTTTTAAAACTTTCAATTTAGCACCATTTTCTGAAACACCATTAGGACCTGCCTTTCCTGTCCAATGTATTTTAGCCAGGTATTTATGTTTAGTTGGCTTAAAACTACCTGTTGGTTTAGCCACTTTCAGCGTTAAATCCGATGCTGTTAATGAAGAAGTGATCTTGGTTAAAGCAAAGTTCCCTGTTTTGTATGCAGCGCTTAAATTATCGTCTTCGTACATATCATATTTAGAAGTTCCATAAGGAAAAACATCCAGGGTAATCACATCAACCGGTTTTTCGCCACTGTAGGCCATTTCTGGCTGCATCGGAATAATGCTTCCCGCCTTTACAAACAAAGGAATGGTATCTAAAGGTGCTACCACATGGTGATAACTTTTGCCTTCATATTTTTCGTTCGTCCAATAGTTAAACCAGATACCTTCAGGTAAATAAACCGAACGGGTAATGGCACCTTTGGTGGTTACCGGGGCAACCATTAAATTGTCGCCAAACATATACTGATCGCCAATTTCGTACACATTTTCATCATCCTGATGGTTGAGTACCAAAGCCCTCATCATGGGCAAACCCGTTTCGTATTGCTGATGCATACTGGTGTACATATAAGGAAATAAACGGTAACGCAACAGATCGTATTTTTTGAAATTACGCAAAGCGTCTTCGCCATATTTCCAGGGTTCTTTATAACCGGGATGATCCATCCCAAAAACAAGTGCAATCGGACTGAACATCCCAAATTGCACCCAACGGATATACAGCTCCGGATCGGCCTGATGTTCGAAACCGCCCATACAATGCGCCCATGAACCTACGCCCGAAAGACCAACATTTAATCCAGCTTTAATTACCGGAGCAAAGTATTGCCATTCGCTAGGCCAATCGCCTGCAAAAATATATGGATAACGCTGAATGCCCGAATAACCTTCCCGGGTTTGATTTAATCCCCTAAAACCATTAAACTTTTCAAACTCCAAAAACGGTGCTTTGGCATAAGCTATAGGAAAAAGATTGTGCAAACGTTCTGCATCTTTCCCTGTTGGACCAACCTTCTCACTTTCGTTGGCTAAAGATCCAAACGCACTACCTTCATCCGTTTTTAAGAATTTAGCGCCTAATTTTGCTACCCGCATTACACCATTGTCCCACCACCATTGCGTGGCCTTTTCATCAAAAAAGTTTACAAATTCGCCGGGTTTACCATTTTCTGGATAAGTATAACCCTGCGCTCTGGCCTGATCTAACAGGTTTAACTTTTTGGCATTATCAAACCGTGGACGAAGGTGCAATCCAACCATTTTATAGTTCATGGCGTAAATGCTATCGAACATCGATTTTGGATCTTTAAAGGTTTCTCTCCATTCGAAAGAAGTGGCACCTTTACCACCATTTTCACCAAATAAACGCCAGGTAGAATCTAACCAAAGCAGATCAACTGGAATGCCTAACGACCGGTATTTTTTTGCCAGCTCAACCACATAATGATCGGAAGTTTTTGCCTCATAACCCCATGTACCTCCACTATAGGTACCTGCATGTAAGCCTAAAGCAAACTGTGGCAACATCGGCGATTTGCCTGTAATCCTGGTATAATGATCTAAAATAGCCGGAAAAGTTGGCCCATACATGAAATAGTAATCCAATTCGCCATCAGCAGCTTTAAAACTGTACTGATCTTTTTTAGAAGCGCCCATATCCCATTCGGTAGCAAAAGAATTATGCAGGAAAATGCCATAACCTTTTGTACTCATGAAAAACGGAACCGGACAATAGTTGGCTTCCAATATATTATAAGCACCAATGGCATGCGGCAAACCTTTACCACGCCCAACATTTAAAGTTACTTTTTTAAAGCGGCGATCCATAAAATCCATGCGCTCGCCAAACCCGAAGAAATGTTCATCGGCCTGCAGTTTTTTGGTTACCCCAACCTGCGTATTTTCTTTATTTACTGATCCATTGACTTCACTGCTCAGCAATTTACCTTTGACGTCAAAAACATCAATTCTGAAAGGGGTTTTATATAATTTAACCACCAATTTTGAAGTGGCAAGCAAGAAATGATCTTTTTTATCCGAAACTTTAACCGCTACATTGGCCCAGTTGTAGTTAATCACCATCAGGTTTTCCTTGGCTTCGAATTTCCCATTCCAGCTGGTTCTGATCCTGAAAATTTCTGATGTACAGAACTCCAATTTCACTTCTCCCCTTGTGGTTAAAAATGAAATGGTATTGCCCGTTTTCTTAAAACCAGATTTATAATCGCCAATATTTTGTGCCCTGGCGATGGCAAGCATAAAAATTAAGGATAGGGCAAAAGCCAAAAGTTTCTTCATCATATTTATTGTATTTCCAACTGGTTAATTACCAAGCCCGGATCCAGCATATAAATTTTCACAGTCGATTTACCTGTTTTATTAATCTCGTGTTTGGTTGTGCCCGAAGCGTAACCCTGTAATACATTCTGTTTCCAGATATTATTTTCTGAAGCGGGAGAAATATTAATGATCTGCGGCTTGTCGTTGTTTACCGAAATGGCATAACGCACTTTAATGCCATTATTAACGCCCTGGGTAGGCAAACACTTCACTTCGATCTGGTGTTCGCCCTGTGTTTTAAAATCAACTTCGTAAATAGTGAAGGCAGCATTTTGAAGCGATGTTTCCCCGAATGGCTTAAAAGTAAAAGGGTAAAGAGAAATACCATCGCCACCTAAACCAAGTCCTTTTAGGGTTTGTAAAGATAAACCCTTCGGCACTGATTTCTCGGCATATTTAGCCGCACTTACAATAATTTTATCTTCAGATTTCTCGGTAATGTCTGATGATTTCGCCGTTACAGCATCGGCCACTTTTGGCATTTTAAAAACAGCTAAATCACGTGGCTTCCAGCTCATCATTCCGTTCCACTTGCCGCCTGCAATTTCTTCATTGTATTTTTTGGTAATCAACTGAATCTGATCAAAAGCAGCTGTTGATTTTTTAGAATAAGTTAAAGCCGATTGATCGCCGTTAGCGGCTAAGACCAGACTTTTCTTTGCATATAAAATCTTCTGGTTCATCAGCAAGGCACCTTCAACAGGGTACAGGATTAATTCAAAAAAGGCATCTTTTAAACGTGCTGGCATCTGATTATTTAAACTTTTGGCCTGATCATAAATCTTTTGATATGCAGCCAAACGTTCTTCAGCCTGGGCATCAGTAAAATTAACACTGGCCATATGCTCAGGCTTAGCAGCCTGTGCCAAGCGGTAATAAACAGCTTTTATTTCGGCAATAGGTTTTGCAAATTCAGCTCCGAAAGTCTCAGCAGCCCAACTTTCGGCATATTTATTCGCATTTTCGGGTTTCCACTGGTTTACATTCCAGGCCAAATCCATGGCAAACTGCGTTTCCATTTCGGCAGGCTTAATATCACCCACATTGATAACCCAAAGTCGGTCGGCTTTATACTGGTAAGCTTTGCTTAACTCATACGAAATTAACGATGGAGAAATTGAAGAAAGCCACAAATAATCTTGTGGAGCACCCCAATAAGAGATATGGTAGTACACCCCGCTTCCACCCGAGCGTTTTTGCTCTTCAGGGTTAGAAAGCTGACGGATATAACCGTGGTTATCGTCGGCCCAAACAATGGTCACATCATCAGGTAGTTTTAAACCAGCCTGGTATAAAGATAATACTTCCTTGTAGGGGCAAAAAATCTGTGGGATAGAACTTACGGGTTTAGTAATATTCTTGCTGAGAATGGTACGTTGATCTGCAATTACCTCGCCCAATAATTTCACTTTTTCATTTTTATCTTTCGGTCCGGGCATGCTACCATCGTGAATACCACGCATCCCTACAGTATAAATTGATTCGTAATTTTTTGCTTGTTTTACACGGTCGGTCCAATAGTTTGCAATTTCATTTTTATTCAGATCGTAGCGCCATTCGCCTGGTTTTTTACCATATTCATGCTCGAAATTCTCAGCCCATTCGAAAACATTGTTCCGTAGCATGGGCTCACAATGACTTGAACCTAAAATAATGGCATATTTATCCGCCATTACGGGATTATTGCCATAATGATAAAACGCTTTGGTTGAAGGATGCATGCCTGGCCAGATGTAGTTAGCTTTTAGCCTAAGTAGCAGCTCGAATATTTTAGTATAAGTTTTTGGGCCGATATCTTTCACATCAGTATCCATCATTTTAGCAGCCCAGGGCTGGATGCCCCAATCTTCATCATTAATAAAAATACCGCGGTATTTAACCGATGGCGATTCTACCAAAGGCTGACCAGCTTTTACATATAACGATTTTTTTGTTGCAGGTTTCACATCAGCCCACCAACATAGGGGAGATACACCGAGCATCCTAGACAACTGAAAAACGCCATAAGCAGTCCCACGCCTATCGCTGCCAGCAATTACTAATGCCCTTTTTACGCCTTTTAACGGATTTTCGATTACTGAAACAGAAAAAGTTTCCCATTTACCTGATAAAGCAGTGCGGTTGATTTTCCCAGCTTTGATTAACTGATCGATATAAAACGACTGTCCTATCGTACCAATAATAATGGGATGAGCACTTAAAACGGGATTATTTTTCAAAACCTGACTTGTTGTTCCCGTTAACAAGTGAATATCACCCTTAAAAGCCTCAGCAGCGATTCCAACAACTTCAGCATCTTTTTCATCGATATAAATTGAGGCTGCTTTTCCTCCATCCACAATCGGGAAAGATGAAACACTGTTAATTTCAGAAACAGCGAGGCCCGCCCCTTGCGCCATATTTTGTTTGGGCAGCAGGAATAACAACATCACTACCGATAAGCCAGCTAGATTTCTGAAATTCATTTTAATTACTTTTTAAGCTTGTATACCTCTGTTCCGGCCAATAAGAAACAACCCAAACCATAATCTTCAAAATCGGGAACGCTGGTATAACTTACCGGCTGTCCGTCTTTCGGCTCTTTCCCAGTTCCTTGCATATAACCAATAAAACCGTTTTTTTGAACCGCATCTTTCGCCATGGCGTTCCAGGCTTTGGTGATGATAGGCAGGTAAGTAGCCTTATCTAAAACACCTTGATTTACGCCCCAGGCCATGCCATATACAAACAAAGCAGTGCCCGAAGTTTCTTTACCACCAAAATGTGTCGCATCATGCAAACTTACGTTCCAGAAACCATCAGCACGTTGAATGGGCACCAAGGCTTTGATCATCTCGTGATAGGTTTTTAAATATTCATTGCGGTGAGCTTCATTTTCAGGGATAATTTCCAATACGCGCACCAATGCGGCTACCACCCATCCGTTTCCTCTAGACCAATAACAATCTTCGCCATTAGGTTCTTTATAAGGGGGCACAAAATCTTTATCGCGCCACCAAAGACCATCTTTGACATTGTACAAACCTCCACCCTCAGTATTTTTGGAATGCATATACATTTTGTACATGTAATTGTAGTAGGTGGTATCGTTGTATAATTTACCCAGTCTGGCAAAAACAGGCATTCCCATTTGGATCGCATCAATCCAGGTCCAATCGTTTACCTTGCCCGATTTGATTACCAGATCAATAGAAGCTTTAATGTCTTTAATGCGTTCGGGTTGTTTATCAATAAGGTAAAGATCGATATAAGTCTGCCCACAGGCCTGGTCGTCAGCATTTTTTGTAGTAATACCATTTCTTAAACCCCAATTGTGTTTTTGGCCCCATTGAACGGCATAATCGTAATATTCTTTTTCATGATGGATTTTATAAAGATTCATCAATCCTTCGTAATACACTGCCCTTGTCCAGATATTGCTTGGCCGCTCCCTATTGGTTATGATTGATTTCCCTGCATCAGGCCACTTATTCATAAAATAAGCATTAGTTGATTTTAATACTTTTAAAACCTCTTTTTTATTAGGGATTTTCTGTGCCAAAACTAGTTGGAGAGATATACTGAATATTATTGCAGCGCTGAATATAAATTTCTTCATGTTGGTATTTCGCTTATCTTAATTGGTTTTTGGTTTTACTTTTAACTCATCCGGACTATCTTTCGTAAAGGTATCGAACTGAATTTTCGATGGACTTTCGAAGATATCTTTTACGGTATTAAAAGCCACTTCGTATTTTGGATTAAACTGGGCAGACATCATATACTGCTGTAAACTGAAATAAAGTTGTTGTGCAGCAGGAGCCTCTTTTAAATCAGGTGAGAGGTTGGCACTCGAAACCACTAATTTCCCCTTTCCTATCTTTGCTTCGAAAACCAGCGCCAAACGGCGATTCAAAAACCAGGTATCAATTGGTTGAATAATTGGCTTAAATCCTGAAGGAAAATCTTCGAGATTCATTACCTGCGATTTGTTTACAATTTCCCACCACTGCATATCGCTGTGGAAATCGGTCGGGAAATTGTTAAAAGCGGCGTTTTTTGGATCACATAAAATACCTAAAGTATGTGGCGGGCGCATTTTAAACCACGAAGTATTCCAAAAAACAGGCAGAAAAGTTTGCACCACTTCTTTCCCTTTCACCACTTTGCCTGCTGCATTGAGAAAAACATTGCCTCCTTCGGCCAAAACGGCCTGTGCTTTGTCGTCTAAACTGGTACAGTAGTATACATTGCTTTTAATCTGTGGCAATTGCGCAGGGTAAACCCAAAAACTCCAATCGTTGGCAAATTCAGTTCCATCAATGGTAACCTCCAGTTTGAGTTTTGTTGCTTTTGTAATATTATTTAGGGGAAATTTAATTTCTCCAATCGCAATACAGTTGGTAACAGCTAAAGTTTTAGGATTGAAAATACCTTTTGCCACATTTGTGCCGCTTTCATCTTTGAGTGTCCAGGAGAGTTTTGCATTTTCAATAGGCGCCTTTCCGAAATGTGCTACTTCTACCGCAGCTGTTAAGGTTTCATTATTGGTAAAAACAAACTTTGAAACTTTTAGCAAAGGCACTGTGCTATTAGAAAAACGTTTGAATTCTTTAGCGCTAATATAACCTTTTTCATCCCAAAAGGCATCCAATACGCCTACAAGTGCTGTTCCCTGTCCCGGATAATCATTTAGCGACAATAACTGATAGCCATTGTAATTCGGCGTGCGCAATGCTTTTTCGATTTCATTTTTATAACAAAGGGCTTGTAATTTACCCGAAGCCATTAAAAAGTCATGTCCCTGATCGCCCATATCGTGGTCTTTAAGATCTTCCTGAAACATCTCAAAGTTTTTCGCACGATAAACACCAGTATATTTTTTTATTTCATCGAAATTGGGGAAAGCACAATACTGGCCCATTTCGTGTGCTACAAAAGGCACGGTAAACTGTTCGATCTGTTTGGCATAGGTAGAAATACTTTCTGGTTTTCTGCCCCAATCTAAGCCCCTGGCACCCGCACGTACCATAAATTCGTTATTCGGAATAACTGGCCAGCTACCACCCACTGATGCTCCGGTATATAATCTTCTGGAATCTTTAGCTTTCCAATAATTATTGAATTTGGTAAGGTACTCCACTTGTTTGCCACGTGGTTCATTTCCATAGGCCATCATGCAAAAAGAGGCATAATTGCCATAGTTTTTGGTCATGCGGTTGGTTTCGTCGTAGATAAACTGATCAATCGGTTTTCCATCTCCGATAGATGAACCATGATTGGCCCAGCTTGGTCCTTCTGGCTGAAGATAAAAGCCGATTTGATCTGCAGCAATAAAAGCAGCTTCTGGTGGGCAAAACGAATGGAAACGCATGTGGTTTAACCCGTGAGCCTTTGAAATTTTAAAAATACGTACCCATGCGGCAACGTCCATTGATGGATAACCGGTTAACGGAAATTCGCAATTGTTAACCGTTCCACGTAAAAAAACCGGGCGGCCGTTAATTTCAAAAGTTCTGCCTACGGCTTTAAACTCACGCATGCCAAATTGCACCTTTTTCTCGTCTTTTTTGCCATCTTTCGATAGTAAAGTAGCTGTTAAACGGTATAATGCCGGATCGAACTCATCCCAGGTGGCTATTTTATCGCCCATTGGCAAATTGATTTCCAGAGCACCGTCACCATTAGTAATTTGATAAGCTGCTGTTACAGGCTTAACCTGAAGTGAATTTTTGGTATTGAAAGTTGTAGCAGCAAGCGTAATTTTCCCGGTAGAGGATTGCTTAGCATTAGCTTTAAGCTGGATTTTAATCTTCGCAGATTTGTTCTTTAAATCGGAATAAACCTGAATATCTTCAAAATAAACAGGCGAACCGGCAATTACCTCCATTTTTCCAACTACGCCATTCCAGTTCCCTTGAGTGTGATCGGTTAAACTATGTGAATCCTGCCCCACATTTATCGCTTTGATGCGGTTATCGATCAATAAAGTGATGGTATGTTTTCCCGCTTTTAAATTTGCCGGGAGTTCGAAATTTTGCGCAACCACAAAGGTATACTGCGTTCCGATTTCGATATCATCTATCCAAACCCTTGTTTCTGAATGGGGATATTCTAAAGATAACACCAGTCTTTTTCCCTTCCAATTGGCAGGAATTTCGATATCTTTTTGATACCATGCTGCGCCCGTATAATGTTTGGCTGGCGTTAACCAGAAAGGTATTTTTATATTACCTGGTTTACGGTATTTTTCTAAACGGGGATGAAAAAAGTATGAGCTATCATAAATACTTCCGGTCCATTTTGTTTTGAGGGTAATGTCATCGCCCTTTAAGTTTTCGGCCATTGAGCCTGGCAGATTAACGGATTCGGGAAGAACGGTTGAATACCATTTTCCTTTTACACCTTCATCTTTAGCATCAATTTTGAAACGCCATTTGCCAGCAAGCGAAATGCTCTGGGCATGCATCTGCGTGATGCTTAAGAATATAAAAGCAATGCCCAATATTACTTTGAAAACTCGGTTAATCTGTATCTGCATAAAATTGAACGGTTTATCACCGCCGGTATTTGGTTAGGCGGTTAAAATAACACAATATTGGCAGGAAAGCATCCTGTAGTATCCTGCCCGATGGCTTATTTCAGGTAGCTATTCAGTTTATTGTTTTTTAATTTCTTTAGGCCTTCTACAACAGCGGCAGCATTTAATTTCGCTCCTGCTTCGTTAGTGTGTGTATGATCTTTCTCGGTAAAAAATGCTTTTACCGCAGTCGCGCTTAAAGCAGCATATTTATCTTTAATAATCTGATTCAATGGAATGAAATCGACTTTTTCGGCTTTTGCCACCTCTTCGGCCCAACCTGCGTAACTATCGTTGGCTAAAATTACGGCATTATCTTTAACCGGATTGCGTGGAATCGGTGAACATACAATCGCTGTTGCGCCTTTAGCTTTAATATCGCTGATAAATTTGCGCAGGTACCAACCGTAGGTATACACCACTTCCTGCTTTTTCCTGATCGGGTTGTAAATTTCCTTGCTTTCCGTTCCGATGCCCTTTATGGTACCACGGGCACGGGCGGTATCGTCTAATGGGCTGCTATCGTTATGGCCAAACTGCATCATCACAAAATCGCCTTTCTTCACCTTAGCCAAAACCGCATCCCACAAACCATTGGTTTGAAAAGTACGGCTGCTGGTACCGCCAAGTGCATTGTTTTCGACATTGATTTTTTCGTTATTAAACAAATCTCCGATAAAACTTCCCCAGCCCCATAAAGCGCCATCACCTTTGCCTTTTCCGTTTTTAACAGTCGAATCGCCAATGAGGAATAGAGTGGGTTTTGACTGCTGTTTTAAGATAATGCAGGAAGAAAAAACAATAAAAGCAGTTAAGAGAATGAGGGGTAGGTATTTTGTTGATTTCATGATTATTGCCCTTCGGGGTTGATTATACGGATTAATTTATTGCAGCCTTCGGGATGATTACACCGATTGTGGGATTACACAGATTTATATTGCCTTTGGTCTTTTAGCTTTAGTCTTTCTCCTTTATTAAAGCAGATACTTTTTCAAATTACAATCTTTTAATTCCCTGATTCCTTCCACAACAGATGCGGCGTTAACTTTTGCGCCTTCTAAATTGGTATGGGTATGGTCACCTGGGAAATAGAATTTTACTTTATCTGGACCGAGCATATCATATTTATCAGCCGTTATTTTATTCAGGTCTACAAAATACGCATTTTCTTCTTTGGCTACATCAGCTGCCCATTTCCCGAAATCGTTATTGGCACGTACTACTTTACCATTTTTAAAAACATTTCTGGGGATCATGGAAAGCACAATTGGTGTGGCGCCTTTTGCCTTGGTTTCACGCACAAATTTGCGGATATACCAGCCATAGGTATGTACAGTTTCTACCTTTCCATCTGGCCAGGTTAATACTTTAGTTTCTTCGCCAGTTCCTTTTAACACACCTCTTCTACCTGCTTTTGTAGTATCAGGAACACTTCCATCATTGTGACCGAATTGCATGGTAACGAAATCACCCGGTTTTAATGTCTCCAGAACTTTATCCCACCTGCCCTCCGACAAAAACGTACGGGTACTTCTTCCGGCCATTGCATTGTTTTCTACATGGATTTTTGTGGTATCAAATAAAGAAGCAATCGGTGTTCCCCAGCCCCAGGTTTCTTTGTTCGAGTTGCGGACTGTAGAATCGCCAATGGTATGTAATGCGGGTTTATGCTGAGCGATAAAGGCAAAAGAAGAAATGACGATGATCATTCCCGCCAGGATAAAGCTATATTTTTTCATTCTTGTTCTGTTAAAATTTATTTATGGTGCACATGATTATTTTTTGGATTCAATAAGTACAATGTTAGGTTTTGGTGCTTTCTTCATTCCGAAACCGAAATAAAAACCTGTATGTGGTGGCTGGTTATAACCATCATTTTGCCAGGCAATGCTTAAGCGGTACTGCGGGTCGTGCATTAAGGTAAAGTTGCGGTATTCAGTCGGGATAGTTGTGGTGTAAATTCTAAGGCTTTGGTTATCATAAGACCTTAAAATCAATTCTTCACGCCAATCGCCAAAAATATCAGCACTTAAAGCAGGGGTAGATTTAGTTCCGTTATTAGAAACAGATCCATCTGCCGTAAAAAGCCGTCCTCCGTTGTATTTATCGATGTGGTTACCATCTAAAAGCTCCCTTGATAAATCACCATCCCAATAAATTAAAAAATTGGTTGATCGGGGCTGATTACCGATCCGATTGCCCTTGATATCAAATAATCCATTGGATCCCGACCACCACATTTGTGCACCAAAACGCGTATTATCGATATTATCGGCCACACCTCTGCCCACATCTTCATCTTGCGATCCTTCCCATAATATTTTGCCTGTTTTGGCATCATAAACCGCAACTCCTGGGCCTTTTGTACCTTCTTCTATTTCGTGTACACCAAAAACTTCCAAACCTGGGTGTTCCGGATCAAGGTCTGAAACATGAATGGCATCACCATGCCTTAAGCCCGTAGTGTACAATCCCTTTCCATTATCATCTACACACATCGAACCGTAAATAATTTCATCTTTTCCATCGCCATTTACATCTGCAACCGTAAGATTGTGATTTCCTTGTCCTGAAAATGGATTTTTAGCATCTTTAGTATCAAATACCCATCTTGAAGTTAGTTTGCCATTACGCCAGTCCCAGGCCGCCAAAACCGTTCGGCCGTAATAACCCCTGCACATCACTACACTTGGGTGGATACCATCTAAATAGGCCACGCAGGCATTAAACCGATCTACACGGTTACCCGTATTATCGTTTTTTCCGTTCCCACCTCTACCACCCCAGGCACCAATATTGCCACGGGCAGGAATATAATCTGTTGTGGCTAATGCCTGTCCCGTTTTACCGCTAAATACCGTTAAAAATTCAGGGCCATCCAATATTTTACCGTTGGGATTGCGCCAATCTTTAGTCGCATCGCCAATTACTTTTCCTTTGCCATCTACCGTTCCATCGGCAGTTTTACATACCATTTCGGCAATACCATCACCATCCAGATCGTACACCATAAATTGGGTATAATGAGCGCCTTCGCGGATGTTTTTCCCTAAATTAATCTCCCACAAAAAAGTTCCATCTAATTTATAGGCTTGAAAAATCGGCGGATCGGTAATACCGTTTGATGAATTATCCCTGCTCCGGCCAGTTTGGTGCAACACAATTTCATATTCACCATCTCCATCTAAATCGCCTACCGAAGCATCGTTAGGCGAATAACCAGCTGGTGTTTTCAAAGAAATAGTTAAATATTGCTGAATAGGTGGCTTGGCTGGCAACGTAAAAGATTTACTGGCTTCCAATTCACTGCCTTTTAAAATGGGTTTTACGAAATAGCTGTTCGGAAGATCGAATTTAACCCCTGCATCTACAAAATTGGTGTTCTTGGTAATCGGATCGTGGTTGAGTTTTATGGCTTCATTATTTCCGCTTTTGCGGTATAGGTTAAAAGCAATGTCATCGGCATCGGTACCCAACATTCGCCAGCCTACATAAACAGAATCGCTATTCTGCCGTACGGCAATTACACCACGTCCCAATTTTTCCATTTGGCGCTGAGCGAAAAGCTGTGTAGCAAAGAATAAACTGAAACTGAAGATTATAATGGTTTTGATCATAATAGCTTATCTCTGATTGGTTATTGAACTTTATAGCCTGTTTTCGCCGCTACAGCCACTCCTTTATCGGTAATTCCATCGGCTTTGATCAAAATATCGGCTTTGTTATCTCCATTAAAATAAGTGATAGTTGCTTCACCATTTTCGTTGGTTTTTACAGCTGGTGCCCAGAAAATGGTGGTACGTAAATCTTTATTTGGTGTTGCCGGGCTGCTGTAATTTGGCGAGTAAAAAGTTCTTGCGGCATAATAACCGTTTAAATTGAGGTTCAATAAGTCTAAATTTGGTCCACGTAAAGCTTCATCCTTTAAATTAAGGCTGATGAGGTACACATCTTTTCCGGTACTGTTTAATAAATGCTGAATTCTAACCTGGTTAATCTGATCCATCGTTAAACTGTAGTAATCTAGGCGTTCGGTAAAGAGCTCTTGCCTGTTGTTTACTTTAATAACCGGCCTAACTTTTTTTCCATTGGCGATAAAGGTGACTCCTTCATTACCCAAACTATCGTTATCTTCTGCCGGATAACTTCCTTTAGCCTTTGTTAACAGAAAATGTTCCAATCCCTTGTAAGAATAATCGGCTGCTGTAATGTTGAAAACTTCCTCAGGATACCCAAATGAGGTAAGTACATCCTGAAACAGTACTACCTTGTTATTCTGGGCGGCCTTAATTTCTATATCGTTTAAACTGATCGAATCGCCAAACTTGTAAGTGCGGTTATAATCCATACGTTTACCGATTTCTACGTTCAAGGTGTTCGAAATTCCAGGTGAGATTGTTTTTAACGGCGCTAAATTTAAAGGTTTAATCAGCGTATCGATCTGCAGCCAGCCACCCTTTTTCCCTTTATCATCTTTTGATGAAATTTTTACCTGCTGATTGCCATACCAACTCAACCCATCCAGAAAATAACGTCCGCTCTGATCGGTTTTCGTCGTAAAGATTTTATTACCTGTAAAGTTGGTGCCAAACAGGGTAATATTCATATTCGGAATGGGTTTATCGGCCAGTTTCTCTCTTACCATTCCTTTAATTGTTATGCCAGGTTCGGGCAAATAACTTATTTTAATAGCCGAGTCGGCCAGTTTTCTCCAGATATAATCTCTCCAGCCCTGGGTAAGCAACAATAAGTCGAGCTGTTTTAAACGAGATGGGTTTTTAGCATCAAAATATTGTGCAGCATTTTTAATATCTCCCTTTACTTCCGATTGCAGCATCAAATAAGACACGATATCATTTCCATCATCTGGAATAAGTCCATCAACAGCAGCTAAGGAAAACGCTGTTTTAGCTGGCTGACCAAGAAAATTGGTCGCTTTTACCTTAATAAGCACTTTTTCTCTTGGTTTATAAATGGCTTTGTTTGGGGTTATTGAAAAACTAACCTTATTTTCGTCTTGTATAAAAATAAGCCGTTCACAATTAGGCCTGTTCTGGTCATCTAGCAGGGTTATGCTTGCAATACCGTTCGGAAAACCTTTTGTTGGGATTGATACCGATACTATAGCTTTACTTAATTTGATCGATCCCGAATAAATGTTATCGCCTGCATGTTTAATTACAAGCGAAATGCTTTTATCCTTCAATTCGCCGAACATTAACTCGTTAGCACTAATACTTGCTTTGATATTTAAAGAATCGGTAGTAATATGTAATGAGAGGCCTTTTTTAAGGCTTAAAGGCATTTCCGAAGAAAATTTTTCTTTGCCATAAAGTCCCTCAACCTTATATTTCTCGTCCGTTTTGGGTGTAAAAGCAAAAATGCCCATGCCCGCATCGGTACTTTGAAAAGAAGTTACGGTATCTCCTTTTGATGAGATTACACTTCCTGTGGCTTTAATCCCATTTCCAATGTCATCATTGGTTTTAAAGGCTACAATACTGGTTAATCCTTCAACCAGCGAACCGCCCTCCGGGAAAAAAGCAATCGATTTTTTCGAATTGGAAACATCGTTTTTCTTGACCGGATTTCGGGTAAAATAAGAAGCGTTTTCAATAATATTATTGCTAATGTGGATCCGTTTTTGAAAAACAAAATCATCGCCAAAGTTTCGCATCCAATTGGTATAAGCCCTAATGGCGTACCAACCAGAAGGAATAGAATCTTTCAGTTTAAAATCTCCTTTTCCCAATCCACCATCCAACCTGATCATTTTCCGGTCTAAAACTTCCGATTTTGGCGAAAGCAGCTCCACATATAAATTATTGCTGGTAGCGGTTAAATTGCTACTTTTTCCATTTACCAAATAGGCGCTAAACCATACATCTTCGCCAGTGCTGTAATAACTTCGGTCTACCTGTAGGTATGATTTCTCAAAAAAGAGTTTAACCGATTGTTTATCTGTAGCTTTTTGTTGCGCCGAACCACAAAGTGTTGCTGCACTTAAAAAGCCAAGCAAAGTATATTTTTTAAGATTCATAGTTCTTTTATCAAGCATGTGAACCAGCTATTTTGCACATAAAAGCCTTGCTGAATAAAATAGTCAATATTTGAATATTGAAGAAACGAAGGCTCATCATGTGTTATTGGTTAGCGGATCATAACAGCCGCTGGGTAGCAGCCATTAAATGATTCATGTCGAATGTAAATAGTATATCTTTAAGGTGCATCCTGTAGTATCCTGCTTTTTGACGATGACAATATGTTATAAGAAAGATTTTAAAGGTTTCTGCTCAATAAATTTTAAACATCAAGTAAAAAGTTACTTTACTAAACCCTTTTACTACCTCAATCCATATTTGAGATGCTTGTATCATTTTCCCCGATGCTAAGATTGTAGAATTTACCAACAAAATAGTTGGTGAATAAAAAAATAAATGTTTAGATAACGTTTATTATTTTAAATATTTTACTTTTACCATTAGGATCTTCCAAATATTAAACCGTATGAAATTAAATTACCCTGTAAAAAGTGTGTTTTCGGCATGCCTGGTGTATGTAACAATTGGGATCGGATACATTTCCGAAGTACAGGCACAAACTGCAAAAGTGATCAAAGTTAAAACAGACCACTACATTGCCAAGGTGCAACCCAATATGTGGGGCGTTTTTTTTGAAGACATCAACTTTGGTGCCGATGGTGGCATTTACGCCGAACTGATCAAAAACCGCTCTTTCGAATTTGCAAAACCGCTGATGGGCTGGACCATCTCTAGAAGAAACCCAAGAGAAGGTGAAGTATTAGTGGTAAACCGTAAAGAAGTAAACAGCACCAATCCTAGGTATTTACAGGTAAAAAAACAAACTGATGATTTTGAGTTGATAAATGAAGGATTTAAAGGTATCGGCGTAAAAAAGGGGATGCGATATGATTTTTCTGTCATGTACCGTCAAGCAAAACCTGGTGTTAGGTTGACATTACTCTTAAAGGCGGCAGATAATAAAGTTATCGGACAGGGAAGATTAACCCCAGATCAGACCGGTGGCGATTGGAAAAAGCAATCAGCAAGTTTCACTGCGACAGAAACCGATCCAAAAGCCAGATTTTCGATTGTGTTTCAGGGAAATGGAAACATTGATCTGGATATGATTTCTTTATTCCCAGGCGACACCTGGAAAAACCGCCCACAGGGATTAAGGGCCGATATGGTACAGTTACTGGCTGATATGAAACCCGGTTTTATCCGTTTCCCTGGTGGCTGTATTGTAGAAGGTACCGATCTGGCCAACCGTTATCAATGGAAGAAAACCATCGGCCCGATCGAAAACAGGCAATTGATTATGAACCGCTGGAATACCGAATTTGCACACCGCCCTGCACCTGATTATTACCAGAGTTTTGGTTTAGGTTTTTTCGAATATTTCCAACTGGCAGAAGATATAGGTTCTGATGCACTTCCGATATTAAACTGCGGTATGGCCTGTCAGTTTAACTCGGCAGAAGTAGCTTCACTTGATGAACTCGATCCCTATGTTCAGGATGCATTAGACCTGATCGAATTTGCCAATGGCGATGTAACAACCAAATGGGGAAAAATGAGGGCAGATCTGGGCCATCCAAAACCTTTCAACTTAAAAATGATGGGGGTTGGAAACGAAAACTGGGGACCACAGTACCTGGAAAGGCTGGAGATTTTCACCAAGGCCATAAAAGCCAAATATCCCGATTTTAAACTGATCTACAGCTCTGGTACCGGTCCGGATGGCGACCGTTTTAACTTATTGAATACTACTTTAAGAAGCAATAATGCCGATTTTATCGATGAGCACTATTACCGCCCTGCCGATTGGTTTTTGAAAAATGCCGGCCGTTACGATAACTACCCAAGAAACGGATCAAAGGTTTTTGTTGGCGAATATGCGGTCCATGCAGACAATAGTATAGTTGGAAGCAACCGCAACAACTGGCAGAGTGCTTTAGCTTCAGCTTCGTTGATGACCGGTTTGGAACGCAATGCCGATGTGGTACAGATGGCCTCATATGCCCCGCTTTTCGCCCATATCGATGCCTGGCAATGGGCACCCGATATGATCTGGGTAGATAACCTGAAATCGTACGGAACCCCTGACTATTATGTACAGAAACAGTTTTCTACGAACAAAGGAACCGATGTGGTTTCAATTACGCTTGATGAGAAGAACATTATCGGCCAGGACGGACTTTACGCTTCTGCGGTAACCGATCAGACAAAAAAAGAACTGATCATTAAAATTGCCAACAACTCCGGTCAGGCACAAAACATAGATTTCGACCTGGAAGGGAAAATGAAGCTAAAAAATAAGGCCACCAATGAGGAGATAGCCAGTAGCAACTTAAATCAGTTCAACTCTTTCGAAAATCCTGAAGCGGTAAGCCCTCAAAAAAGTGCTATCAACCTAAAAGGCAAAAAACTCAACATCACTTTAAAACCTTATTCTTTTAACGTTATTAAAATTCCATTTAACCAATAGATTTAACGAGATCATGATGAAAAAACTTATCTTATCTGCGGCTGTATTCTGCAGTTCTATTTTAGTGCATGCACAAAGTGAAACCCAGTTAACCATAAAACCAGCTGGCGATCAGATAGTGAGCAAGCACATTTACGGTCATTTTTCCGAGCATTTGGGCCGCTGTATTTATGATGGTTTTTGGGTGGATGAAAATTCGACTATTCCCAATAAAGGAAGAATCCGTTTAGATATTGTAGATGCTTTAAAAAAGATAAAAGTTCCAAACCTGCGTTGGCCAGGTGGTTGTTTTGCTGATGAATACCATTGGAGAGATGGCATAGGGCCGAGAAATCAACGTCCGAAAATGGTAAACACCAACTGGGGCGGCGTAACTGAAGACAATAGTTTTGGTACACACGAATTTCTAGACCTCTGTCAGATGCTCGATTGTGAACCATACATTGCAGGTAATGTAGGCAGCGGAACCGTTGAAGAAATGGCCAAATGGGTAGAATACCTGAACTTTGATGGTGTAAGTCCGATGACGGCCATCCGCAGTCAAAATGGTAGAGAAAAACCCTGGAAAGTTTCTTTCTGGGGTGTGGGAAACGAAAGCTGGGGTTGCGGAGGAAACATGACACCTGCTTATTATTCTGATTTATACCGCAGGTATGCCACTTATGCACGTAATTATCCTGGCGCTCCGTTAAAAAGAATTGCCAGCGGTGCAAATTCCGACGATTACAACTGGACAGAAACCTGCATGAAAAACATTGGCAACCAGATGTGGGGATTAACTTTACATTATTACACCATCCCAACAGGAAACTGGGGCAAAAAAGGATCGGCTACCAAATTTGATGAGGCACAATACTTTTCGACCATGAAAAACTGTTTAAAAATGGAAGAACTGGTAACCAAACACTCCGCAATAATGGATAAATACGATCCAAAAAAGAAAGTGGCTTTAGTAGTTGACGAATGGGGAATCTGGACGGATGTAGAACCTGGAACAAACCCTGGTTTCTTGTATCAGCAGAACAGTTTACGCGATGCTTTAATTGCTGGTACAACTTTGAATATCTTTAATAACCACTCCGATCGTGTTAAAGTAGCTAACCTGGCACAAACAATTAATGTATTACAGGCCTTAATTTTAACCGAAAAGGATAAAATGATCTTAACCCCTACTTATCATGTTTTTGATCTGTACAAAGTGCATCAGGATGCCAAATATCTACCGATTGCCTTTACCAGTCCTGATTATACTGTGGGCGATCAAAAAATTCCGGCTTTAAATGTTTCTGCCTCTCAGGATGCTAGTGGCGTTATCCATATTTCATTGGTGAATTTAGATCCAAACAAGAAAATTGCCTTAAGCACCGTTTTAGATGGGTTAAAATGGAGCTCGGTTACAGGACAGATTTTAACCTCAGCCAAACTTACCGATGTAAATACGTTTAGCGATTCGAACAAAGTGCACAATGCTAAATTTAGCGGTGCAAAAAAATCAGGAAATTCGCTTAAAGTTGAGTTGCCTGCGCAATCAGTTGTGGTACTCGAATTAAAATAAATGATGAAAAAACTCATATACCTTTCTATAATCTTACTATCGGCTTTTTTTAATGCTCAGGCACAGTCGAAAAAGGAAATTTATCTCTTTGCCTATTTTAAAGGTAATGGGGAAGATGGGTTGCACCTGGCCTATAGTAACGATGCATACAAGTGGACGGCGCTTAAAAATGATCAATCGTTCCTTACGCCTACGGTAAGCAAAGATAAATTGATGAGAGATCCTTGTATTATCCGAGGAGCTGATGGCTTATTTCATATGGTTTGGACCGTAAGCTGGAAAGATAAGGGAATTGGTTATGCCAGCTCGAAAGACCTGATTAACTGGGGCGAGCAGCAGTTTTTACCGGTAATGGCTAAAGAAGATGGTGCGAGAAATACCTGGGCCCCTGAAATCACTTACGATAGCCGCACCAAGACCTATATGATTTATTGGGCTACAACGATTACGGGTAAGTTTAATGAAACGGCCTCAACAGAAGAAAGCGGTTACAATCACCGTATGTATTACGTTACCACCAAAGATTTCAAAACCTATTCGGAAACCAAATTGCTTTACGATCCAGGTTTTAACGTGATTGATGCCACTATTGTAAAAAACGGGAAACAGTTTATCATGTTTTTAAAAGACGAGACCCGTGAGCCCGCTCAAAAGAATATCAAAATGGCTTATGCCGATCAATTGATTGGTCCTTACAGCAAGGCGGGAAATCCAATTACGGGAAATTATTGGGCCGAAGGACCAACAACTTTAAAAACCGGTAATAACTGGATGGTGTATTTTGATAAGTACCGCGATCATAAATATGGCGCAATCCAATCTGCAGATTTAAAAAACTGGATCGATGTTTCTGATAAGATCTCCTTACCAAAAGGTTTACGACACGGAACCATATTAACAATTAAGGAAAAAGAACTGGAACCCTTATTAAAGCAATAGGGATTAAGAAAGCGAAAGTAATACCTGATGCTCTGTGGTCTGTGTCCGCACAGACCACCTATATTCATGAATAAGATCTCCATTCCGCTGCACTTCAGTCGAAATGACGATCTAGATTCATCGTCATTTCGACCGCAGTGGAGAAATCTACTTAGATAAATACTTCCACGCGTATGCTTGGTATAAAGCTTCAAATGGACCCTGAAACAAGTTCAGGAGGACGATCGCCTTTAAACTCATCGTCATTTCGATCAACATTCCTTGGTCTGTGTCCTCACAGACCACATCAGCCTAAGCTTATCTCACCAACCTCACCTCGTATATATTTGCAATAGCGGATCCCTGATCGGCAACAAATTTTACTTCTAAATCTGCTTTTAATAGCGCTTTTGTGATTTGGTATTCCTGTGTATAAAAAGTATCACCTTTGCTTCCATCCAGCTTTACTTTTTCAATTACAACGCCATTAATCAAAATAGAAAAGTTTTTATTCTTTTCTTTTCCGTAATAAGTTAAGCTCAGCTTATTTGCAGATAAATCTTTGTTTTTAAGCACATAACTAAACCATGCTTTTCCATTTCTAAAATGCCTTTCCTGATAAGTTCCGTTATCGGTTTGCTCACCCTTAAAATTGTGATCCGATTCTGGCTGCTGCTCTCCAGTGTTGATCAGATCGACGGTTCGCTGCTCCGTTTTCATTTTTTCTTCTTCTGCCAGCTTAATCGCCTTTGCACGATCTGGCAACGCCTCGACACTGCTGTAGGGGAAATAAACCACATACCGCTTTTCGGCAAGGGTGTAAAAAGGAACCAATTTTAAAGATTTGTATTTTGGCTGATAGATCGCATTTTGAGCACTGAAGGTTAAACTGTTTTTATCAACCAAAGTAATTTCATTTGCTAATGCATTTTTTGCTCCTGTAACGAGTGGTGCGTCACTGATCGGGAATAATGGTCCTGAAGCAATATGCCCCATCCTACTGCCATCAGCTAATAAATTAGGCTGATTTAATGTATCCATCGCTGCAGCGAGCACAACCGGTCCACGAAGAAAGGCCACCCAATCAGAACCGTCGGGCATAAACTCAGTGGTGGTGTGCATTGGCAAGGAAATGTTAATCACATCGCCGGTAGCCCAAACACGATCGATACTGGCATACCCATTCGCATTACTTTTGGTGGTTATTTTTTTTCCATTCACCAACACAGTCATTTTTCCCGCCTCTACCCAAGATGGCCGACGGAAATGTAAAACAAAACGCTGCTTGTTCTTTAACTGAAGTTTGATTGTTGTATTTTCTGCATCAGGAAAAAGTGTTTGTTGTGTAAGCTGAATACCTTTTTCCTTCCAGTTTAAGGTAGAGGGGATGAAAAGATTTACATATATGTCATTCTTGCCATGAGCATAAATCAGCTCTCCATATTTACCATGGTTTTCCAATCCCGAGCCTACACAGCACCAGAAACTCTCCTGCGGACTCGAATAAGTACGGTAATGCCCAGGCCGCATCGGTGTAAAATAGACAAAACCACCTTCTGGCCGCTGCGAAGAGAGGATATGATTATAAAGCGTGCGTTCGTAATAATCGAGATAGGTGTTAGAAGGCGTTGCCAAAAATAGCTGTTTGGTGAGTTTCAGCATGTTGTAGGAATTACAGGTTTCTGGGCCTTCCCGCGATTCGGTCATTGAAGAAAAGTTATTCGCCGGATGAAAATGCTCCCTAACACTATTTCCACCTATGGCCACCGTTCTATGCTCCACTACCGTTTTCCAAAAGAAAGCAGCTGCATTTGCCCAGGAAGGATCTTTATCCAACAAGGCGATCTGCTCAAAACCGATTACCTTAGGAATCTGTGTATTCGCATGTAAACCATTCAGGGAATCAGTATTTTTCAGCAATGGTTTTAGGATAGATTGATCTGAAAACCGCTTCGCCAATTGAAGGTATTTTTGATTACCCGTTATCGCATAAACATGGGCGAAAGTTTCATTCAACCCACCATGTTCGCTTTTTAGAAGTTCCTGTACTTGCTGATCAGATAAATTCGAGACCAGATCTACACACCAGTCGGTGAGTTTTAGGAGCATCTGCTTTGCTTTTACATTACCTGCAACCGCATAAGCATCATATAGACCTGCATAAATTTTGTGGATATTGTACAAAGGAACCCACTTTCCATTCAGCGAAAAACTTGACGATTTGATGTTGCCTGCTTTGATCTCCTTCCAGATTTCTTTTCCACCGGGAATACCTGCCAAATAGCCATCACCATTTTTTACCTGGCATTTATCCAGTTCGGCAATCATGTATTCCATTCGGTCTTTAACCTTAGCATCACCGGTTGAAGCATACATTAAAGCCAGAGCAGATAAATAATGTCCGCCGATGTGCCCATCTAAACCTGTGTTTTCCCAGTTTCCGTAAGATGCTGCTTTAGGTTTTAATCCTGCCTCCCGTAAATAAGGAGCCAAAAGCTTATCCGCATCAAGCGAAAGCATATATTTTTTGTCAGTTTCCTGAGCCTGCTTAAATGGCCCTTCGAGCAAACGTACTTCCGTTAAATTAAATGGCTGTAAGCTCGCCTGTCCGAAAGTAGTTCCATACAGGGCGGTAAACAATACAGCGGTAATTATTTTTTTCATTGTTAAATGATGATCTATTTTAAATGTTTATTTATCTCCTCAGCCATTCTTAATCCCAGGTCCCAAGTCCCCTTGGTACCAAAATGGATGTAATCTTTTGGATAAGGTGTATTTTTATCACCTGCTCTTTGGCTAAGATCATCAGTAAGTATAACATAAGCATTACGGACAGATAATGATGTTTTAGCACTCGACGCTACTTCACGCTGTCCGTTTCGAACTTCATCTATTGCTATACTCTTATTGGGTGGTGGGTACACATACCCATAAACAAACAGCATGTTGGCTGTTTTTAAATCCTGTCTCACCCGAATAATGAATTGCTTCAAGTTTTTACCGTAACTCTTGCTTATCTCCTCCCCTTTATCAGCATCGGATTCGCCCTGCTGCCACAACATCCCCTTAATCACAGGTTGATAACCACGTTTTACCAAACTATCCAACCCAGATTTAACCGTACTCATAAATATCTTATATTGTAACCCTTGGTTTATTGTATCCTCTTGATCCTTCCCTGGATTCCATTGTTTATAAAGATTGGTACCACTATGTGCATGTTTTATAATGCCTATACGAGCTTTTGGACGAAGAATTTGTAATTGTGATCCAAAACCCAGTTCCAGGCCAAAACGGTCGGGCGATTCTGAAGAAGCATGTAATGGAAACCATTGATCAGGTAAAAAATTACTATTAAGATGAGGTTTTCCTGAATGAAAAATCAAAACCCTGCGATCAACTTTCATCGAATCATCCATATTGGACAAGTATCCTTGACCAGTTGCATTCGACTGTCCACCAATTAGATAAACCTCAATTACAGGCTTTTTTTGTCCGAAACAAGAAAAGCAAATAAAAGTTAATATTAAAATTAAGTTACTTCTCATTTTAATTCCCATCTGGCTTAATTATACTGCTTTTAGGGCTCTCTGGCCAGTGCCAATCTGCAGGATTATCTGGTTTTGCCGGATTAAATTTTGGCAGATCATCTACCAGATATTTCGCAATCCCTAATTTCTGTTCTTTAATCCCTAAGATGATGCATTGCGCAATTTCATATGCCCCATACGGATTAAAGTGTGTGTTATCGGCCAATGCCTTATCCTGACCAGGATAACTGTTAGCAGGATAATGAACAAAGGCTTTTTTAGATGGCTCTTCGCCTAATGCATTAAACAAGGTCGATGTCATGGCATTCAGATCAATCAAAGCAACTTTCTCTTCAGCAGCTACCTTACGTGCAGCATCCGGAAAATCGCCAAGAGAGTTCACAATTTTTCCATCGGGGCCAAAAGACCTTCTACTGGTTGAGGTAACCACAACAGGGATTCCTCCTTTTTTCTTCACTTCCGAAATGAATGTTTTTAACCTTTCGGTATACGATTTATAGGCGCCATCGTTGGGCCCTTTATCTTTTTGATCATTATGTCCAAATTCAATAAAAAGGTAATCGCCAGGTTTCATCACACTTAAAACCTTCGCTAATCTTTTACTCCCTAAAAACGAACCCAGCGTTAAGCCAGATTCTGCATGATTGGCAATCGCAATACCAGGTTTAAAAAAACGCGGAATCATCTGTCCCCACGATGCCCATGGCTCATCATCTTGGTTCACCACAGTCGAGTTCCCTGCTAAGAAAACGGTAACCTGATCTTCAACCTTCGTAATTTCGAGCGCCTGTAGAGCGGTTTGATGGTCGAATTCTAATGTAAGCTTATCATCCCAATCGAGCTTGCTAAGTTCGCGTGGCTTCAGCGAAACCAATTGCCCGCCGGCGATATGTTTATCTTTAATATTTACAATAAAAGTTTTAGTTAGCGATTGCCCTGCTGTGGTTTTCACGTTTTCGAGCATCAACCTTCTCGATTCTGCTTTTACTGTACTTAATGCGGGGCCTTTCGGATCGCCAAGTGTAACTGTTATTTTATAATTACCTTCTGGAACGGTCACCGAAAAATAAAATGGTTTATCACTTTTTACCAGATCTGAAGTTAAATAATTCTTCCCACCATAATCTACGCCTACAACTTTCGAATCAAAATCGAAACCATAACCCTTTTCTGTGCTGTAAACATCAGTTGGCAAAACTGGTGTATAACCTTTAGCAATCTTTCCGGTACCAAAATCAAATTTGTAATTGGTTTTTTCCTGGGCCTGGGATAGATTGACAATTAAACCAAGAAAAATGAATGGCTTAATAAACTTTTGAATGCTCATATACTTAAGGTTTGACGTAGGATCTGTTTGATGACTAAATCCATCACTTTCCTAAAATCTGGTTAAATAAACGTCTACTTGACATTTATAAACGAATATATAAAAACAATTCCCAATTAAAACGAGAATGAATCGTGTATTTAAAATTTAAGCATTTTTTTAGTAAAAGCGCGTTGTCGACAAACACGAAAAACAACAAACACCCAATAATCAATACTAATTAATACTACAATCATAAACAATTCACAACGCCGCATAAATTTCTTCAATTTTTAATTAAAAATTTACAAGCCTGAGGAATATTAAGCAATAAGACCAAAAACTCCATTTCACGAACTTAAAACAACAAAAACTTGATAATTTTTAACAAAAAAATCTAAAAAAACTAAATACAAAACGTATTAAATCAATCAATTATAAAAATTAATCCGTAAATTAACCCATTATTAATACTAACTCAATATGGATAGTCTTTTTTTGTATTTGAAATTTAAATACACCACATAAAGAACCATAATTGAAGATATTAATTAGATTTTCGTTCATAAAATTCATTTTTAAATGAAATGATTGCTTAGCTTTCAAGCACTTGTTCAGTTCATTCATTTATGAATTTTTAAAACAATTTGACTTTATCAAGTCGTATATTAGTCTAATTAATCATACACATTAATTGTAGCTCTAAAAAGCTGTGTTATTGCGTATTACAGGCAGGCATAAAGAACCATTATGTTTCGCTTTTAGTCATCCATCAAACAGAAGAAGTAGAAAAATCTAAAGCCATGAACAAATACGCCATTATTGGAGTAACTCCCTTCGAAATCCCTGATAGTAGATTGGTTTCTAATCTACAAAAAGCAGATTGCTTTCCGGTTCTCAGTCTTGGACATAGCATAGCTGATGCTGAAAACGCCCTTCAATCACTTATAGTGGAGGGTATCTCCGATTTCGGTGTAAGCATCAATTCAGCTGCATTAGCTGACATTGATCTACCTACCGAGGTAAGTTTGATTATTACACCGCATGATTTCGTGCTGAAACGTAAAACATCAGCTAAAATTATCTATCAGGTTTTTGATCTTGAGTCGGCACTGGCTGCACAAGCTAATGGCGCGGATGGAATTATCGTAAAAGGAAATGAAGGCGCAGGCCGTGTGGCATACGAATCTTCTTTTGTACTTTTTCAACGGATTATTAAAGAAATTACCACTATTCCAGTTTGGGTTCAGGGTGGTGTAGGTATTCATACAGCGGCCTCTTTAATGGCCCAGGGCGCAGCAGGGATTATTTTAGATAGCCAACTCACCTTATTCCCAGAATGTTCCGCTCCTGAAGATTTAAAAACTGTTTGTGGTAAATTAAGTGGAACAGAAACAAAACTGATCGATAACGGCCGCGTATTGGCCCGTCCAAATTCACCGGCATTGGCAGAAGATATAGATTATAATGGCCTTCAAAAATATTTTAAAGGTTACGACCTGGAAACAAATTATCTTCCAATGGGCCAGGACATTGCCCTATCGATAGATCTGGTTACCAAATACAAAAAACTTGACAAGCTGGTTTTTGGCATAAAAGAAGCCATTTACGGCCATTTAAAACAGGCCAAAGCCATCAATGTGATAAAAGCGGACAACTCGCTTGCTAAAGATTTAAACATCACCTATCCTATTGCGCAGGGCCCAATGACCAGGGTAA
The DNA here is from genome assembly GCF_918698255.1 of Pedobacter sp. Bi27. Classification (NCBI taxonomy): domain Bacteria; kingdom Pseudomonadati; phylum Bacteroidota; class Sphingobacteriia; order Sphingobacteriales; family Sphingobacteriaceae; genus Pedobacter; species Pedobacter sp. Bi27. Next base: position 127,076 of record NZ_CAKKMW010000006.1, on the reverse strand, counting down.
GCGACGTAGCGCCATTTGCAGATGCAGTTTCGGAAGCTGGTGCCTTATCGTTTATAGCGTTATCCTTACTAAAAGGTGCATCGGCAAAAAACCTGATTGAAGAAACCAAAAAACTGGCTGGCGAAAAAACCTGGGGCGTAGGTATTTTAGGTTTTGCACCACAAGAGCTTAGAGATGAGCAACAGGAATATATATTAAATGCGAAACCTCCTGTTTTACTAATTGCAGGTGGAAGGCCATCGCAGGCTAAACCCTTCGAAAAAGCAGGGATTAAAACTTTTCTCCATGTACCCTCTGCTTCTCTTTTAGATATGTTCTTAAAAGAAGGCGCTAAACGTTTCGTATTCGAAGGCCGCGAATGCGGTGGTCACGTTGGCCCCCTATCCAGCATGGTATTGTGGGAAAAACAGATTGAACGTTTATTAAAAGAAGAAAATCCGGAAAGCATCAGTGTTTTCTTCGCAGGCGGCATCCACGATTCTTTTTCTGCTGCATTCATTTCAGTAATGGCTGCTCCTTTGGCTGCCAAAGGAATGAAAATCGGTGTATTAATGGGCACAGCTTATTTATATACCAAAGAAGCCGTAAGCAAAGGCGCCATTTTAGATAAGTTCCAACAGGAAGCCATGCAGGCAAACGAAACCGTACTGCTTGAAACCGCTCCAGGACATGAAACCAGGTGTTTAAATTCTTCATTTGCCACTTTCTTTAACGAAGAAAAAAAGAAACTTCAGGCAGAGGGAATGGATAAAAAAGAAATCTGGGCCAAACTTGAAACGCTAAATGTTGGCCGTTTACGTATTGCTGCAAAAGGTATAGAAAGACGCGGCGATGAACTGGTAAAAATCGACGAAGCTGAACAAACTGACCTGGGCATGTATATGATCGGTCAGATTGCACCTATGCATAAAGAGGTGATGTCATTGCTCGATCTTCATCAGGATGTAGCCGACAATAACTATACACATATTTTAGACGCAACACTTTCTTCACCTCCGGAAAATAAAGCCAAAGCACTGGATGTTGCCATTGTGGGTATGGCCTGTATCTTCCCTGGGGCTAAAAACCTCGAAGAATACTGGCGCAATATCATTCTAGGCAAAGATTCGGTAACCGAAGTACCGGATGAAAGATGGAACAAAGAGCTATATTATAATCCAGATTCTACTGCAGGAGATATGTCGCACTCTAAATGGGGCGGTTTTATCCCGAGGATAGATTTTGATCCCTTAGAATTTGGCATTCCACCACAGTCGCTTGCGGCCATAGAGCCTACCCAACTGCTTACCTTAATGGTAGCCAAACAGGCCATGCAGCATGCGGGTTATGCCGATGGCGGTGTGGATAACGAAAATGTTTCGGTAATTATTGGTGCCGAAGGTGGAAACGATCTGGCCAACAGCTACAGCTTTAGAGGTTTTTACAAACAGGTTTTTGGCGAAATGCCGGCCGAAGTAGATGCCGTATTACCAAAAACAACAGAAGATTCTTTCCCGGGTATTTTGGCGAATGTAATTTCGGGCAGGATCACCAACAGGTTAAACCTGGGCGGTCGAAATTATACGGTTGATGCGGCCTGTGCTTCATCTTTGGCAGCAATAGATCTGGCTTGTCAGGAGTTATTTTTAGAGAAATCGGATATGGTTTTGGCCGGTGGAGCAGATCTGCACAACGGCATTAACGATTACCTCATGTTCTCGAGCACACATGCCCTTTCTAAAAAAGGAAGATGTGCCACTTTTGATGCCGAAGCAGATGGAATTGCCCTTGGCGAAGGTATTGCCATGATCGTATTAAAAAGATATGATGATGCTTTACGTGATGGCGATACGATTTATTCTATTATTAAAGGTGTAGGTGGATCGAGCGACGGCAAAAGCCTTGGTTTAACTGCACCACGTAAAAACGGACAGGTAAATGCTTTAGAAAGGGCTTATAGCCAGGCTGGAATTACGCCATCACTGGTTGGCCTGGTAGAAGCACATGGTACAGGCACAGTGGTTGGTGATAAAACTGAAATCAGCGCATTAACCGACATGCTTAATCAATCGGGTGCAACCGCCGGACAAACGCATTTAGGCTCTGTAAAAACGCAGATTGGCCATACCAAATGCGCTGCCGGAATTGCAGGTTTAATTAAAGCATCGCTATCGGTTTACCATGGTATTAAACCACCTACCATCAATTTAAAAACACCAAATAGTTTCTACAATGCCCAAACAAGTCCATTCGCTTTTCATACCGAAGCTGGTTTATGGATGGAAGAAAAAAGATATGCTGGCGTTAGCGCCTTTGGTTTCGGCGGAACAAATTTCCATGCCGTATTGGAAAGTGCTCAGAATACCGAAAATAAAAACTCAATCTTAAAATCGTGGCCATCAGAACTGTTTGTTTTCAGGGGAGATACTTACGAAGAAGCCAAAAAGCGGGTGATTTCGGTAAAAAATCTCTTAGAGCTGAACGATCAGATCGAACTGAAAGATATTGCCTATAGTTTAGCAACTGCTGATACCAAACCTGTTCAATTGAGCATCGTTGCAAATCATGCAGAAGATCTGGTAATGAAAATCGACCTTGTTTTATCTGGCGTAGAAAGCAAAGACACTTACCTTACTCAAAAACAGGAAGGCAAGGTTGCTTTTATGTTCCCAGGGCAAGGCAGCCAAAGGGTAAACATGGCAAGGGATCTTTTTGTGGTTTTCCCTGAGATGAGAAAACTGCTGAAAGCTTATCCTGAATACGAAAAAATCCTTTTCCCAAATACTGTATTTAATGATGCGGATGCGAAAGCACAAAAAGAACGCATAAAAGATACCCGTATGGCACAACCGCTATTGGGTATTGTTGATCTTGCAATCGCTAACTTCTTAAAATCATTGGGCATTATGCCTGATATGGTTGCGGGCCACAGTTATGGCGAATTGCCTGCGCTTTGTTTTGCTGGTGCTTTTGAAGAAGAAGCCCTGGTGCACCTGAGTGCAGAAAGAGCAAAATCTATTTTAAATGCAGTAGAAAACGGCGATCCTGGTACTATGCTTGCTGTGAGTGCAAAACAGGAAGACCTTGCACAATATCTTGGCGACATCAAAGACGTTTATCCTGTAAACTTTAATGCACCAACGCAATGTGTTATTGCAGGCAGTACAGCAGCTATTGGCCAGTTGGCTGCAGTGTTAAAACAAGCCAAAATATCTTTCCGCCCGCTTGAGGTGGCCTGTGCTTTCCATAGTCCTTTGGTGGCCAAATCGAAACAGCTTTACCAACAAGTGCTTTCTGGTGTAAACTTTAATGATCTAAAAATTCCGGTATGGTCTAACACCACGGCAAAAGAATACCCAACTGAAGCTGCCGCTGTAAAAGAACGTTTGACCGACCATTTAATAAAACCTGTCCTTTTTGTTGATGAGCTTAGGGATATGTATGCTGCCGGCGCCAGGGTTTTCGTAGAAGTTGGCCCTGGCAAGGTGCTAAGTGGTTTAACCAAAGCCTGCATCGGTAAAGACGAAGTGATTTTACACACCGAAGATCAAGGTCAGAATAAACTCAGCAATTTGTTGGGTACACTGGCTGGTTACATGGCTACCGGCCGCGAAATCAAACTCGAAAAATTATTCGAAGGCCGTTCTGTAAAAAGCATCAAATTGGATGAACCTTCAATTTATAAAAAAAGTCCCGCTATCTGGTATGTGAACGGTCAACACGCTGTTCCATCAACGGGTAAACTTCCGGCCAATGGTGCATCTCCTATTACTAAACCGATTATCCTTATGAATAATACCTCTACATTAACTGAAAATCAACAGGTTAATGGCTCAGCCAAAGACTTAATGATGCAGGAGTACCTGCACAGCATGAAAATGCTGATTCAGGCACAACGCGATGTGATGCTTTCCTTTTTAGGGCAGGCTCCCGCGATGCCTTCGCAAATCATTAATCAACCTTTAACATCATACCAGGCACCTCAACCTGTCCGTATCGAAAATCAGATCACGGTAAAACAGGAAGTACCACAAGCACAAACCATCGAAGTAATAACACCTGTGGTTGCACAAAAAGATTTAAAACTGGTGCTTTTGCAGCTAGTAAGCGATAAAACCGGCTATCCGCAAGAAATGTTGGGTATGGAAATGGATCTTGAGGCCGATTTAAGTATCGATTCGATCAAACGTGTAGAAATTATTGGTGCTTTACGTACCGAACTAGGTGGTTTCTCTCAACTAAACCTTCCGGAAGATAAAATTATGGAACAGCTTGCCGGACTTAAAACCTTAAACAGCCTGGTAAACTGGCTTATAGAAAACACCGAACAGCCAAAAGCGGTTAGTGCACCTGCTGCAGTAGCTCCAATAATTCAAGCAGAACAAACAAAATTTTCATTAGATCAGTTAAAATCTGCCATTCTTGATGTGGTGAGTGAAAAAACCGGCTATCCAAAAGAAATGCTGGGCATGGATTTAGATCTTGAAGCTGATTTAAGTATCGATTCGATCAAACGCATGGAAATTATCGCCTCTTTAAAAGAAAAAATCGGTTTTGGCGCACAAAGTGAACAAGCTGATGATTTAATGGAGAAACTGGCCGCAATTAAAACCTTAAATGCCCTGGTTAACTGGATTGCCGATGTTGAAGCAGAAAGCTCGGAGGTGCTTACAGAAGCAAAAAAGCTTATTGAGGAGAGCATCGATGATCAAACGGTTAAAGAAAAATTATCCCGTTTAAGATTTGAGCTAACTCCTGCTGCATTGACCATTACCGAAGCAGCCATTTTAAAAGGTCAGCGTTTTGCCTTAACCGATGATGGTGGCGGACAGGCGATCAAAATCAAGAAAGTGCTCGAAAAACATGGTGCCATTGCCAATCTGGTGAGCTTTGAAGACTCATTGGATGGCTATCAAGGCCTCATCATTTTGAACATGTTCGAAGCACAGCAAAAAGTAGGCATTCTCGATCATTTCGCAACCATTAAAAAACTAAATTTTGATACCGTAAAATGGGTGTATCTGATTGCAGATACCAAACAATATTTTAACGATCAATCGGATATCTCTTTCTTAAGAAATTATCAGGGTTACTCGGGCTTCTTTAAAAGTTTAGACCGTGAATACGAACATACCAAATGCCGTTTTATCAGTCTCGAAACCAAAATGTCGCCAGATGAAATCACCAATATTACCTTAAATGAAATCCTGAATCCGGATAAACCCTCAGAGATCATTTACAACGACCATAAAAGACATATTATGGAACTTGTACCGCATCAATTGAGTACCGAAACCGATGCGCACATCCACTTGGATAAAGATGCGGTAGTGATGGTTTTGGGTGGCGCACAAGGCATTACAGCTGAGCTGATGATCCATTTTGCCAAAGATTACCCTTGCAGGTACATTTTGGTAGGCCGCTCTGCAAATCCAATAGCTTCGGCAAATGAAGCCAGTTCTTCGTTAAAAACTAAAGATGAGATCAGACAGTACCTAATTAAACAGGGTGAGATTAAAAAACCTGCCGAAATAGAGCAGGAAACGAATCGGATCTACAAAAACAACCAGATTTTACGCTGCATTGCAACTTTAGAAGAAGGTGGATCGACGGTAGTTTACGAGTCGTTAGACCTTAAAGATGAAGAAGCACTGACCCGTTTGATCAACCAGGTTTACGAAGATTATGGTCGCATAGATGGCGTGGTACATGGTGCAGGTTTATTGGAAGATAAATTGTTCCACAGCAAAACTCCTGAATCTTTCGGACGTGTTTTCGATACCAAAGTAACCCCATTAAGGGTATTGGCTGAGCAATTAAGGCCAGAAACCCAATTTGTGATCCTTTTCTCAAGCATAGCTTCTGTTTATGGAAACCGCGGGCAAACCGATTATGCCGCAGCAAACAGTGTAATGGATAAATATGCTTGGGCCTTAAAACAGAAGATTCAAGGCAAGGTAATGGCCATTAACTGGGGACCATGGAAAGGTGCTGGTATGGTTTCACCAACATTAGAAAAAGAATACCAGCGCAGGGGAATTGCATTAATCCCTTTACAGGATGGAATGGAAACTTTCCTGAACGAACTTAAATATGGTAAAGAAAGCCAGGTATTGATCATGGCCGGAAACACCTGGACATAGAAAATCGCATAACCAAACAGCAGATGAAGAAAAGCGACGTAGCAATTATTGGAATGTCATGCATTTTTCCGGGTGCAAAAGATATGCAGGCCTTTTGGGAGAATATTATCAACCGCGTAGATTCTACACAAGAGGTTCCGGCTGATCGGATTGATCCTGTGCATTTCGACAAAGCAGTTAGCGGGGTAGATCGTTTTTATTGCAATCGAGGAGGTTTTATTCCCGATCATCAATTTGATCCCCAACGCTTCGGAATTTTACCCTTGGCTGTTGAAGGTACCGAACCCGATCATCTGTTGACCTTGGATCTGGTTCACCAGGCATTAGAAGATGCATCAGTATTCGAAAAAAAATATTCCCTCGATAAAACCGGGATCATTATTGGCAAAGGCAATTATGTGGGGCCTGGGGCAACCCGCGCCATCGAAATTGTAAGAACTGGCGAGCAGATTTCGAGTATATTAAAAGACTTGATGCCACAACTTACCGATGTAGAAATTGAAAAGGTAAAACACGAGTTTCAATTGCGCAAAGGCCGTTTTAGTGCTGATACCGCAATGGGATTGATCCCTAATTTAGTAGCCTCACTGGTAGCCAATCGGCTTAATTTAGGCGGACTGGCTTTTACTTTGGACGCTGCCTGTGCCAGTTCGCTCATCGCGGTTGATCATGGCGTGCAGGAGCTGAATAGTGGTCGTTGCGATATGATTATTGCAGGAGGTGTACATTTAGGCCAGAATGCAGCCTTTTGGAGCATTTTTTCTCAGCTGGGCGCTTTATCCAAACAAGAAAAAATAAAACCTTTCGATCAAAACGCCGATGGATTGATTATTGGCGAAGGTTGTGGTTTTGTTGTACTCAAACGCCTCGAAGATGCCATAAGGGATCAGGATAAAATTTATTCAATAATTAAAGGCGTGGGCATCAGCAGCGATGGCAGCGGAACCAGCGTAATGAGTCCATCGGTTAAAGGCCAGCTAAAAGCCATAACCGAAGCCTGGAAAAACGCAGAACTGGAAAGTAAAAATATCGGCTATCTAGAAGCCCATGGAACAGGCACACCACTTGGCGATAAAACTGAGGTAGAAACCTTAAAACAGTTTTTTGGTCAGGATGCAGATCTGCCAAAAGCAGGTATCGGTTCTGTAAAATCGAATATCGGCCATGCCATGCCCGCAGCAGGTATAGCAGGATTGATCAAATCGAGTCTGGCTTTATATCATGGTATCATCCCCCCTACTTTACATTGTGATGAACCTGTAGCACAACTGGCCGAAACCCGTTTTTCTGCCGTGCAAAAAGCGATAGACTGGAACCAATCGGGTTTGCCAAAACTGGCAGCTGTAAATGCATTCGGTTTTGGTGGGATAAATGCCCATGTGGTATTAACTGCTTATGATACGCCTAAAAAAGATGAAGTATTGGTCATCGCAAGGCCAAGTCATGAGGCCTTGATCGAATCGCTCGAAAATGGAGATTATAGCATTGGGAATGGAAATTTCCGTTTGGTATTATTTAATCCAAGCTCCGAAAGGATCAAAAAAGCCTTAAAAATTGTGGCTAAAAATTCTCCCTGGAGAAATAAACAGGACATTTGGTACACCAACGCACCACTATTGGCAAACGATGGAAAAATAGCATTTGTTTTTCCGGGTTTAGATGGACTTGCAGGTGGCGAAATCAAATCGGTAGCCGATTATTTCAATATCAGTATCGACGAAAACGAAAAACAGGATGGTCTTTTAAGCGAGGCACTCAACATATTGAACAAAAGCAGCGTTTTAGATCAGGCTTTAAAGCAATTGGGCATTAAATCTGATATGAATGCAGGGCACAGCCTCGGCGAATGGCTTGCAGCAAGATCTTCAGAACTGGCAGAAGAAAGTTCGGTAATGAATTTACTGAATGTGCTTAACCCCGAAACTTTTGAACTGAAAGATTCGCGTTTTATTGCCGTGGGTTGCGGTTTAGATACACTTCAACCCATCATCGAAAGCATTCCCGATTTATACCTTTCTAACGATAATTGCCCGCAACAGGTCATCCTTTGCGGTAGCAAAATCGCACTCGATGAACTGGTTCCGATATTAAAGGTGAAACAGATTTTTCATCAGATTTTGCCTTTCCAATCGGGTTTCCATTCTCCATTTGTAGCAGATAAGCTGGGTTTGATTCTCGAAGGCATGCAGGATATGCAGTTTCGAAAAACCACTACACCGCTTTGGTCGGCCACTACTTTAGAAACTTATCCCGAAGGTTTCGAAGCCATCCGTCAGTTAAGTGCCGAACACCTGATTAAACCAGTTCGTTTCCGTGAGCTTACTGAAAAGTTATATGCAGAAGGTGCACGTGTATTTATTCAGGTTGGTTCTGGTGGTTTAGTCGGCTTTATCGACGATACGTTAAGGGGAAAAGAAATCAGTACCATTAGTGCCAATGTGCCGATCCGTTCGGGCATTACGCAGTTACAAAGAGTTTTGGCAGCACTTTTTATTGAAGGAAAAGAAATTGGTCTTAATTATTTGGGCAATATCAAATCAACCCCACCGCAAAAAAATAAAGGCATTAAACTCGAACTGGGTTCGCCGATTATCCATAACCTGCAAACACTTAAAGGCTTAACCATTAAACAAGCTCCGCCCACACAAGCTAAAACTTTTGTGGAGGCTAAACATCCGGTTTTACAAGCCTTTAATGAGAATGTGATGGAAATGATCAACATGCAGAGCGAAATGATCGAACTGTTCGAAAATGCAGCTTTACAGGTCGATCAGCCGAGCAACTGGGCACCAACCAAACCAATAAAACCCATAAGGCAGCCTTTTAGCCAAAAACTTGATGTGAGCCTGGAGAACTGCCCTTACCTGATCGATCATTCCCTATTGAGGCAACCAAAAGGCTGGCCAACGGTAGAAGATATGGATCCGGTAATTCCAATGACCATGATTTTTGAAGTGTTTGCTGAAATCGCCAACGCGCAGTCGCCTGAAGAAAAGGTACAGAAAATCATGAACATGCGGGTTTTCCAATGGATGAACGTGGTTAAACCTTTTCAGGAAACCGTAACTGGCGAATGGAAAGACGAGCAAAGGGTTTACCTTAATCTGGAACGTTTTGCCAATGCAGAAGTGCGGTTAGCTGCACAGTTAAGCCCTGCTCCGAAAAGAACTTTCGATATTGGAAAATTATTGGATATCGACCGTACTGCTGCACAGATTTACGATGCGCACATGTTCCATGGACCAGATTACCAGGGCATCAAAAAACTGATTGCTGTTGGCGAAAAAGGAATTACAGGAATCATCGAAGCATCTGGCGGAAAAGGCTCACTGCTTGATAATGCAGGTCAACTGTTTGGTTTATGGCTTCAACTTACTTTAGAAAAAGATCGGATTGCTTTCCCTGTTAAAATTCAGGAAATAGAATTTTTTGGCGATATGGCCGATCAGAAAGGACAATTCGAATGTACCTGTGTACTTACAGAAATAAACGATGAATTTGCCACTGCCGATATCGTGATGAAAAGAGATGGCATCACCTGGCTCATTATATCAGGCTGGCAGAACCGCAGGTTGGAAATAGACGAACCACTTTGGAACGTTTCGATGTCGCCACTCCACAACCGCTTATCGGAAGAGGTTGCACCTGGCGTTTTCCTTTTCGGCAATGCTTATTCGCGTGTGGTATCATGGGATTTTATCCTGAAAAGATATTTCAACCAGACAGAGAAAAAGCACCACCAAAACCTCTTACCCAATAAAAGAAGAACCTGGATGATCAGTCGCGTGGCGGCGAAAGATGCCGTTCGGAATTTATTGAATACACAGAAAAACCAGGCCTGTTACCCCATCACCTTCGAAATCTATTCGGATGAATTCCGCAAACCTTACGTTAAAGGTGGTTTAACAGATAACATCAATATCTCGATTGCACATAAAGGTACCGATGCCGTCGGCATAGCACGTTTTAACGAACCTGTTGGTATCGATATCGAACATATTGAAGAACGGAGCGCCGGTTTCTTCGATCTTGTGTTTAACGATCACGAAATGGCCCTGCTCGAAAGCCGCGACAAAACAGAATGGGCAACCCGGTTCTGGGTAGCCAAAGAAGCTTATGGGAAATACCTGGGCAAAGGTTTACAGGGCAATCCAAAAGCCTATACCGTTGAAGAAATTAACGGCGAAGAATTGCGCATCAATAACATCACAATCAAAACAATCAAACATAAAAACTATATCATCGGATGGACACTATAACTACGAAATTAAGCAGCGAAGAAATCTTCAACCTCATGAAACAATTTATCACCGAAGTAATCGGCGAAGAATTTGTTGAAGAAATGGATATCACCCCTGAAAGTTCTTTCACTAAAGATCTGGAAATGGATAGCATCGAAATTGTATCTTTTTCCGAAAAAATCAAAGCGCATTTTGGCGAACAGATCGATTTTACGGGCTGGTTATCTTCAATGGATTTAGATCAGCTGATCAACTTAAACTTAGGCATGATCATCTCTTATATCGAAGAATGCCAATCATAACGGTAAACGGCAAATCGGTTCACATTCAGGAGCTCAATAAAGAAGCTACTGAAACCATCGTCCTCGTTCACGGGATGTTCAGCAACCTGTCTGTCTATTATTTTAATATCGCGCCGCTATTGGCCACAAAATATCATGTGGTACTGTACGACTTAAAAAGTCATGGCATGAGCGAAAAGGCTTTGGAAGGGTACGACCTGGAGAGCATGACCAACGATCTGTTTGCATTAATGGAGGTTTTAAACCTTCAAAAAGTGCATTTAGGTGGTTATAGCTTCGGTGGATTAATTGCTTTAAAAATGGCCATCCGCTTTCCAGAACGCATTAACAAACTGGCAATAATTGAAGCACCAGATCCGAATGACGATAAAACAAGGGGAATTATTGATGAGTACAGTCGCGAATTTTTAGAACATTACGTTGAAAACTTCACTGATACCACAAAAGTGAAAATGGGTAAAAGGCAGATGGAGCGTAACCACCGCATGTACGAGTACCTTTTTTATCAAACTTCGATTAAAACCGACATGGAACTCGAAAAAGACTTTTTTGGCAGTCCTGCAATCGAAACCATAAAACAGTCTACCCTATTGTTGTATGGTACCGATTCCAATTGCCTTAATGCTGGTAAACATTTAGACGGAATGATTAAAAATGCCTCGTTAATTGCTATACCGGGAGATCATAATATCCCGATACAACAACCATTGGTAATCGCCGAAGCATTGTTAAACTTCTTTCAGGAAATATAAAATTAAACACACATGGCAAAATTTGTATTTGTTGTTCCTCCGCTAACTGGTCATATTAACCCTACGCTAAGTATGGGTACTGCCTTGCTTGAAAGAGGCCACCGTGTAGGATGGATTACTTTAGATGAATCATTAGGCGATAAACTTCCTGCCGGAGGCGAGTTGCTGTTGATCAGTTACAACCAAAACGACCAACAGAAAAAAGATTCAGAGAAATACCTCGATATCATCACCAAAAAGATTGTTTACGGTATCGATAGCATCAAATTTCTGTACGAGGAAGTATTGATTCCGCTTAACAGGCACAGTTATGATGGCATTGCCGAGTTACTCGATCAGTTTAAGCCAGATTTGGTGATCACAGATCATCAAATGTTTGCCGGTGCAATTGCCGCAAGCAATAAAAACTATCCTTATGTTACATCTGTTACCGCACCTGCAGCCATAAAAGTAATGGATGAACTGCCCAAAGTGCATGAATGGGAAGTAAATCAGATTGTAGCCCTGCAAAAAGAATTCGGCATAAATACCACAGATTCTATTGCCTGCTCTGATCTTGCCACTTTGGTATTTACCTCCAGAGATTTTTTTGGGGAGATGGATTTACCCGAGCATTTTAAATTTGTAGGGCCCGTTTTTAACCGCCGCAAAACTACAATTCCTTTCCACTGGGAGGCATTTCATACCAGCAAACCAAAAATACTGGTCAGCATTGGCACCACCTTCGATCATGAGCATAAAAAAGCATTTTTTGCCAAGGTAATCGAGGCTTTCGCTAATGAAGACTTACATGTAGTTGTCGTTTCAGATCCTGCTTTATTTGAGGAATGGCCAGCCAATTTTACGGTGCAGCACCAGGTACCACAATTGGAACTTTTGCCTCACCTTGATGCTGTGGTTTGCCATGGCGGACACAATACCGTTTGCGAAACCTTGATGAATGGCTTACCCATGGTCGTTATTCCAATAGCTTACGATCAAAGCCATGTAGCTGGGCGTGTTTTCAGGGTAGGTGCCGGAGAGCGTTTAAACTTTAACCGTTTTAAAGCCAATCACCTTAAAGAAGCGGTAAACAAAGTGCTGCAGAACGACAGTTACAAAATCGCTGCAGAACAAATTAAACAGTCCTTTATCGAAGCTGGCGGAACAGAAAGTGCCGCCGATTTATTGGAAGCCTTAAGCAACAAAACCTCAAACGTATTCATCAGTTAAATTATACATTATGTCAAAATTCCTTTTCGTTGTCCCGCCTTTTTTTGGCCATATCAGTCCAACTTTAAGTATTGGCGCAAGTTTATTGGCCCGCGGCCATGAAGTAAAATGGCTGGGTATTACCCCACTTGCACAGGTACATTTACCTGAAGGTGGCGAATTCATTTACCCTGAAGAAGATCTGACTGAGTATGCTGATGAAATACAACGCATTTTAAAACGTCAGGATGATGGCCCTGCGTGTTCTGGTCCGGAGGTGATGAAACTTGCCCTCGAAGAAACCTATGTTCCTTTTGCCAAAATGATGATGAAAGGGCTGAACAACTTTGTTGATGCCTGGAAACCCGATGTAATTATTAATGATTGCATAACCTTTGCCGGTGCATTAAGTGCACATTTAAAAGGCATACCATCGGTTACCACTACCCCGGTACCACCCGATGTGATGGGCGATACGGCTAACAGCGCACCGAAAATATTCGAATGGCAACAAAATTTAATTAAAGGTTTACAAAGAGAAGTAGGCATTTATAGCGATGATATTCACATCCATTCACATGAATTGAATATGGTTTTCACTTCACAGGCATTTGCAGGTTTTGAAGAAAAGCCACCACACATGCATTTTGTTGGTCCGGTAAAAGGCAGGCCAAATTTAGCCCCTTTTGATTGGGAACGTTTAAGTCAGGTCACCACACCTAAAGTTTTTGTTTCGTTGGGTACTTTGCTGGTTGATATTCGTAAAGAATTTTTCCAGAAACTGATCACTGCTTTCGAAAACCAGCCCGTAACAATCGTGGCGGCAACCAATCCTGATATTTTTGAAAAATGGCCTGATAATTTTATTGTAAACGGTTTTGTGCCACAATCAGAATTGATGCCACACATGGATGCGGTAATCTGTCATGGTGGGTTTAATACGGTAAACGATACCTTCACCAATGGTTTACCAATGTTGATTACGCCTATCGCCTACGATCATTTTCATACGGCTAAACTGATTGAGCAAGCAGGTTGCGGAGTAAACATCCGCTACAAAAGGTTACGCATCAGCGATTTAAGAGATACCGTTTTCGAGCTTTTAGAAAACCCGAAATACCGCCAGGCCGCACAAAAAATAAAAGAAACATTTATCGAAGCTGGTGGTAACGATAAGGCGGTGCAATTGTTGGAAGATTTTGCAAAAACAGCACAGGTTGTAGAAACCAACAGCTTGTAAACCTCGACCGTCATCTCGAGACCTTTCTCGGTCGACACCCTGAATTTATTTCAGGGTCTTAATAGCAGGAAAGATGCTGATCCCGAAGTTTCGGGACAGCATGACGAATCGACTAAATTAATCGCAAGCATGAAGGAACGCATCAACATAACTTTAAGAGTTGTCAACTTGCATAACCAGGTTACTAGAAAGTTGACAACTCAGAATAATAAAAAAAAATGAAGAGAAAACTGTTATTTGGCGAAAGGATGTTATACGGAGATGGAAACAGTCCGTTTAACATTGTAATACCTTTCAAAATCAGGGGAGAAATCAAGGAAGATGATTTAAAGTTTGCCTTATTCAAAATCCAAAAAAAACACCCTTGGTTAACCGCCGCAATACGTTTTGATGAAGGTAAAAGGCCTTGGTTTGTAACCAATCTTACCGAAAATTTTAGCATTCCAGTTCGCATTGTAGATAGATTAAACGATGAGCATTGGGAGGAGGAATCTACTTATGAATGGAAAACCGCTTTTGATGCCTCAATTGCACCACTTTGCCGCATTACATGGGTTAAAGGTAAAGCCGTATCCGAATTTTTGATGGTATATCACCATTGTCTTTGCGATGGCACTTCGGCACTTTCTATTTTAACAGAATTACTTCAGCTTTTAGATGACCCCGATGCCAATATTGGGAAAGAGATTCCTATTATGGATATAAAGGATGTGATTCCGAAAAAGGTATTAAACAGCTACCGCAACAGGGCCAAAAACGGATTAATCGGCAAAATTGCCACTTTAGCACTTTGGATTATCCCAATCAAAAAAGTAGCTGTAGAGCGAAAAAAAGATTTTATGCTCCGATGGAAATTCGATCAGGATTTCACTACACAGCTAATCCAGTTTTGTAAAGCCAATCAGTTCACCGTAAATACTTTGTTAAGCGCTGCTGTTTTAACGGCATTTAAAGCGGTGAGAAAAGAAAAAGCATTTAATAAAATATCATTACCGGTTGATATCCGGAACTTTAACCCGATTATTAAAAAAGACCACATTTTTGCCTTCGGATTAATGATTGTACTTTCTTTATTTCCTGAAAAAGACTTTTTAGACAACGTTAAAGCGCTACAAAAAGATGTGAACGATAAATCGGCCAAACTTAATCCTTACAGCTTGATGATGATGATGGAAGCTTGCCACCCTGCGTTAAACAACTTTACTAATTTCTTAAAATATGGAAAATCGAGTAATGATTGTATGTTTTCAAACCTGGGCAAAATAGACATCCATTACCAATATCGAAACTTCGAAGTAGAAACCATATTCAGCCCTTCGGTAATGGGCCCCTTAGGCAACACCACCACCATGATTGCCTCCACTTACCGTAATCAAATGGATTTTACCTTTGTGGCTAGCGAAGGTTATGTTCCTTTTGTAGAAGCAGAAGCCATAAAAGAAAAAGTAATAGCTATCCTTAAAGAACAGGTTGAAAAACCAATCGAGATTTTAACTGCAACTGCATGAAAAGAAGATTAATTTTAGGCGAAAGAATAATGCATGTAGATGCTAAAACACCGTTAAACTGTGTTTTTGGCGCCAAAATTTCGGGTAAAATGAGTGAAGAAAATTTGCACAAGGCACTGTTTAAAATCCAGCAGAAACATCCACTGCTGCAAATGAATATCGATGCTACAGGCAAAACACCATATTTTGTACGAAACGAAAACATCAGCAAAATACCCATTAGGATTGCTGATCGCCCAACAGATCAAAGCTGGTTGGCTCAATCAAAAATAGAGTGGTATAAACTTTTTGATGCCTCAAACGAGCCATTAGCCAGGTTAGTTTGGTTAAAAGGCGAAACCGAATCAGATCTTTTGCTCGTACTTCCACACTGTATTTGCGATGGAACGACAATTTTAAATTTAATGCGGGAGCTGATGACTTTGATTGATGATCCTGAACAAGATCTGGCTCCATATCCTTCATTTCTTTCTGTTCGCGACCTGTTACCAGAAGATTTTGTGATGAGTAAGTTGGGGCATTTTAAAGGGAAAATTTTTGCAGCGCTTGGCCGTTTGTTTTTCTTTTTTAAATCTACTTCAAACAATAATATAGACAGGAGCAATTACGCTGTTCATTGGAAAATCAGTGCAGAGGATACCAAAAACCTATTAATTAAGTGTAAGGAAGAAAACACAACTGTGCATGCCACCATCTGTATGGCCTTTATGGAAGCTTTTAAACATGTACAAGGCACTAAAGCCCATGGCAAAGTGATCTGTCCGGTTGATATCAGGCGGTTTGTAGAAGCCATAAAACAAGATACCATGTTTGCCTTTGCACCCATTGTAGAGTTAAAATTAGCGCAAGGCGAAAATGATTTCTGGACAAAAACCCGAACCTTAAAAACCGATCTGGAAGCAAAAGTAGCAGAAATGAAAGTCCACGACCTGTTAAACATGAGCGAGTATTTCCATTCATCAGTAAATAAAATGATCGGCTTTTTGAAAACAACCAAGGGCACGCACGATGTGACACTCAGCAATATGGGGCTTTTAAACATCCCGAAAGATTATCAGCACTTTTCTATTGAAACCATTTATAGTCCTACGGTTGCTTTCCCATGGAAAAATGCCAACACTTTAGTATGCAGCACTTTTAACGGACAGCTGGATTTCTCTTTTATGTCAAACGAATCATTCCTGAGGGAATTTGAAGCCTGGCAGATAAAAGAAAGAGTAATGGAACTGATTAAGGAAAATTTAAATGAACTGGTCAATGTCTGATAAAGTGGAATATGATGAGCAGGCAAAAGTGTCGAACTGGCGAAAGTTTGTGCGCAAAAACCTGCTGATACACCTTATCCCAAACACGGTATTGAATACTATAGTGCCATATTTTGCTTTTAAAGCGCAAAATTCGGTGCATTTATTTAGTGGAGAGCAAAATTTGGCCAGGTTTTTATTGCCGATGTCGTTGCTCCTGCCCTTTATGATTACCCTCGATATTTTAAAAAAAATAAAACTGCTGCAACACGCTGGCGCCATTAATTATAACATAGACGAAAAAATTACGGGTTATCCTTTTATATTGAAAAAAGCAGGTTTAAATGGCTTGTACAGCATTTTGGTGGTATTTGGATTGATGCTTGTACTGCACTTCTCCTTCCCTAAAAATCACGATTTCGGAATTACCCCATCTGCTGTATGTGCGGGATTGTTGGCTGGTTTATATTCCATTACCTTTTTTTATCTCGCCATTAGAAGGTTTAGGATCGATGCAGTAACGCAATATCATTTTGAAAACGGCTGTCATTCTGAACGCAGTGAAGAATCTGCCCAATAATGGGATTATTATTCAATGTATATATTAAATCCTTACACTGTTTGGTTACCCACCAAACACTAGAAAACCAATTTTGCCACGGAAGCGCAGAAACACGGAAACTCGACGTTGGAGTTCGTAAGTACTTTTTATACTTATGAACGTCAAATTGGTCTTCGGGGGTAGTTCTAGAATGCTATTCATGGTCTTTTTCGAATATAGCATTGTTATTTTACCATCTGAGAAATATAAGCGCATTTAAGTTTATAATCAATGACGATAATCTGAGGAGATTTAATCCTTTAAATCCTCCTATCATTATAAAATAAATTACCCTTCAGGACGACAGATCGGATAATTTTAAGTGTTTCATCGCTTAGAGATTCTTCGCTGCGCTCAGAATGACAGTACAACTACTCCAGCCAAACCATTTGTGTAAAAGCACCATTAGTGGCAATATCCCAAGCCTCTACCCTTACCCACTTACGCCCTTTTAAATTAACTGGCCAACTAAAATCCTTTTTCCCAAAAGCCTGTGTAGCATTCAAATTAATGCGGTTTCGATAAACCTTAGTTCCATCACCCGATACAATTTCGACAAAGCTTAAGGGGAATGTCCAGTCGAGGCGCATATTTATCTTTACTTTTCCGCTATTATCAACCTTCAAAGTTTCTCCTGCGCCCTTTCCATTAACATTAAAACTCGGGATCAATACCTCTCCTGTTGATACAAAAAACTTTCCTTTCCGCATTACATCTAAAACAGGTTGCCAACCATCTGCATAATTAGGTACCTTATCCAACTGCAAATAATTCACGTTTAAGTGTGCGTACATTTCATTTTGCTCAGTAATGGTAAAGATATCAGCCTCTGAGATAATGTGTTTTTTCAAACCCCAATTGGCCATATCATCCATCAGGTTCAATACCCGTTTACTTAAGGTTGGCAGCGAAAGATCTCCTGGAATGGCCTTCCAGGCTGCGCCCATAAAAGTCTCCGATTTAAAAAAGTCTTCCTCTTTATATTTGTCTGGATAACCTGTTGAAGCCTTTGTTCTGGCATGGGCAGTCCAGGCTAAGCCATGTTCTTGTTCCAATAGTTTAAGCATTTCTGCTTTATCATTAATGCGGTAAACCTTACCATATTTAGGATCGTTGGTTTCGAAAGGCTGATCGCTTTTTCTCGACATAATCCAATAAATTGGTTTAGGAAAAAATGCCAGCCAATGTCCACCATAAAAATTATTGGCTTCTTCTCCTGGTAACAATAAAAAATTTGGATCAGATAACCTTTTGGTTTGTTTAAACAAGGCATCCAATTCTTTTAAACGAACAGAATCGGGTCCTTTGGGGTGGCCTGGTCCGTGAAATTCGGCAAGCTTAATAATATTTAAACCCGCCTTTTTCAATACCTCAACAAATTCGGGCTTTTCCGGAACGGCTTTTCCGCTCAGCACTACGTCCGAAATAAACTCATTGTGGAAATGGCTAGCCATCGTTTTATAACCAGCCAAGGGCGCATAAGTATCATTGTGCGTAAACTTTTTAACTTCATCCAACGCTGCTCCTGCCTTCCCAGTGCTCAATAAACAGAAAAAATTAAGACGCTGTTGGGTATTTGGTGGTGCATTAAACCAAGGCACATAACGTTTATCGCCTAATGGATCCTGCCTGATCCCGATACCAAAGTCGGGGATTAAGTTTAAATAATTACTGCCTTTCCAGGTAAATTTAAGGTTAAAAGCTTCATCTAAGGGATAGAAATATTGATGCGGAGCAGGAAAAACGGCCAAACTTCCACCATTATTTTCGCCGATAACGGTGCGGTATTTTACTTCCAGGTTTTTACTTGGATCTGCTTGTGCTGCCTTTTCGCGCTGAAGGTTTCCTTTTACATCAGACCAGGCGATATTAGACCAGATATCTTTTTTGCTAAGCAATCCGGCATCGTATAAAATGGCTGTAGAATCTTTTGAGGTTGATACCACTGCAGCCACATTAAACAAAGGGCTTCCATTGTAAAGTGTTATTTCTAAAGCACCGCTAAAGTTTTCGCATTGAACTCCATTTATTCGCACTACAGTTTGCGAGCCCTTCGTAGAAACACTGGCTGCCCCTTTTTCGAATTTTACAACATTTGTGCTATATGGTCTGGTTGGAACCCGGTCGAAAAAAACATCCCAGCCCCCACTGTTTGGACTTAAAGTGCGTTTACCTATTCTCAGCACAAATCCAGGGTCGAGATGAGCCGCAACTTCTTTTAAGGCGCCTTGCTTACCTAACAGCAAACTTTTAAACAATGGTTTGGTACGGTCAAGATCTAAAATCATTTTACCTAAGGTTCCTTTACCAGCTGGCCAGGTGAGCACAAGTTCTTTTTGATTGGAAGAAACTGTTGTACCATTGGTTTTAAAGGCTTTTAGATTTACCTGGCTCTGCGCGCAAAATGCTGAAAAGCAAATGATCAATAATATAGAAATACTGTTTCTCATACAACTTAATCGTTTTAGTATAGATATAACGCAAGATAACAATTAAGTGCAAAACATAAAATATTCGCTAATCAGCAATACATTGCGTTCATTATTTATTTTTTAAGAAAAACATAATAACATTGCTTAACTTAAGTAAGAATTTTAAACCAAATATCTTGCATCCTATTCTCATCAGAAACAACGTTAAAATCCTTGGCGAAGGGAGCCAGGTAATTGTATTTGCCCATGGCTTTGGCTGTGCGCAAAGTTCCTGGAAATTTATTACAGATGCTTTTCTCCAATCCTACAAAGTAATACTATTTGATTATGTTGGATCTGGCGATTCAGACCTAAGCCAATACGACCAACGGAAATATGCTACACTCGAAGGATATGCCTGTGATGTAATCGATATTATAGAAGCGCTTGATTTAAACAATATTATTTTTGTTGGTCACTCGGTAAGCAGCATGATTGGCATGATTGCCGCATTACAGATGCCAGAAGCATTTAAAAAATTAGTTTTTATTGGTCCTTCGCCGAGGTACTTAAATGATCGTGATTATATAGGCGGATTTAATATTGAAGATATTGAAAACATATTTGAGCACATAGCAGATGATTATGTGGCCTGGAGCAAACAATTGGCTCCAGTAGTGATGAATAGTCCTTTAAAACCCGAATTAGCTGATTTTTTACAGGAATGTTTTGAGGCTACCGACCCAAGCGTGGCCCTGGCCTTTGCAATGGCTACTTTTAAGGCCGATTATAGAGACGATTTAAAGAATCTGGGCGTGCCAAGCCTTACCCTGCAAAGTTCGAACGATATTATGGCTCCTTTATCAGCCGGCGAATTTATCCATAAAAATACACCAGAGAATTTTTTGGTTGTAATGAAAGCCACAGGGCATTTTCCGCACATTAGCGAACCAGAAGAAACCATCAGGGAAATAAAAGACTTTATTGAAGATATCCCTTTAAAATCGGCATCTGATCACCTGTATGCCTCCTAATGATTTTTCGGCCAGCGATAAATTAAAAACCTTTCAGCAAAGAAAAAGCACCGCCATTGTTTTAAAAACACCTGTGCTTTTTCTTTAGCCTTTTTGCAGTTTATGGTAATCAGCCTACCCTTTACCGCAATGTCATTAAGTTAAGCATTTTAACCACAGATGAGTACAGATAAACACGGATTTCATATCTGTGTGCATGCCTTCCCATCTGTGGTTAAATAATTTTTTGCTGGTGTCGAATGGCACATTACCCATTACCCCAATGTCAATAAGTTAAGCATTTTTAACACAGATGAGCACAGATAAACACGTATTTTCATATCTGTGTGCATCCCTTCCCATCTGTGGTTAAATTATTTTTGCTGGTATCGAATGGCACATTACCCATTACCTCGATGTCATTAAGTTGAGCGTTTTTAACCACAGATAAACATGGATTTTCATATCTGTGTGCATCCCTTCCATCTGTGGTTAAATTATTTTTTGCTGGTGTCGAATGGCTTAACTTAATGAAATTGCCTGTTACTCTATACTAATCGACAGTTAAATTATCATCCTCAATAGCCTGTAAAGCGCGCGCTCAGTTTAGGGCCTAAACTCATTACATAAATGTTTAAAAGCATTTAGGTTATCACTGCAATTAAACTTCGCGTGGCTGGAGAATATTTTCGCGAATAAATAATGAACAAAATGAATAAAGTATATATTTGCAAAAACTATTCAAGTCTTCATCACGTATATACGCCCGTTCGTCTAGGATTTTCACCCATCCAATACCTAGATAATACCAAATTAGCTTAAAAAAACGTACATCCAGTTACAGCATCACCCCTAAAACAGAAAGAACAAAATGAACAAAATCAAAAAAATCTTCATTGCAGCATTAAGCTTGCTATGCATTTACAACGCTAAAGCACAATCTTTTAAAGAACCTGTTGGCTATAAACTCAAAAATGGCATGAACATCATCATATCAGAAAATGACAGGTCGCCAAAAGCATACTCAAGTTTTACGCTGGATAGCAAAGCTTTCGGCCATAAAAAAGATGGTGTGGTTGAATTATTAAATGCGGTATTAAACGAAAATGCAGGTAAAAACCCGAGTATTAGTTTCAACGACAATAGCGGCAAACTGGCTACACTAAATGCGGATCTTGATAAAGACCTGGCAATAATGGCTTCGGTAATTCAACATGCAAGCATCGACCAGAAAACTTTTAATACGGCTAAAGCTAAGTTAATTGCCAGTATAAAATTGCAGAATTACGATTATGACCAAACAGTAAATGAAAATTCGATCAATGCATTAACCTTGGAAGATGTTAAAAACTTTTACAGCCAGATCTCTCCAGAAAAAACATTTTTAACGATTGCCGGAGATGTTGAATTAAATACAGCCAAAGCCTCAGCTAAAAAAGCTTTTGGCAACTGGAACCCGACACAAGAACTTGCATTAACTGTGGCAAGGTAATATTAAAATTAAATTTGAGGCCCTTTGATTAGTTTCGAAGGGCCTTTTTTATGCCCAAAATGTTACAAGAGATTAGGCTTAAACCGCCTGTATTCAAGGAATCATTCAATATATTCGTTTTTAAATAAAATCATTGTTTCTGAAAAAACCGACAGATGAAAAAAATCTATACACTCCTACTTCTTGTTACCATAAGTTTACCGCTACAGGCACAAGTTGTGGTTAACCGAAATCAGGATATTGATAAAATGATTAAAGCTGTAAATCAGGATTCGCTAAAATCGTATATCAGTAAAATGGTTTCTTTCGGAACAAGAAATACGCTTAGTGATATTAAAAGTAAAACGAAAGGAATTGGAGCTGCCAGAAATTGGGTCGTAAATAAGTTTAATCAGTTTGCAAAGCAAAGTGATGGCAGGCTTACTGCATACCTGGATACCATTACATTTAAACCCGATGGCAAAAGAGTAGATCAGCCTACACTTTTGGGCAATGCTGTAGCTATATTAAAAGGCACTGATGCAAACGACAAACGTATTTATGTGGTGAGCGGACACCTCGATAGCCGGGTTACCGATGTAATGAACAGAACCAGTGATGCACCTGGAGCCAATGATGACGGCAGTGGTGTTGCGGGTGTAATTGAGGCTGCAAGAATTATGAGTCGATATAAATTTCCGGCCACCATAATTTTTGTAGCCGTAAGCGGTGAAGAACAATCGTTATTAGGCTCTGGTTTTATGGCTGCAAAAGCAAAAAAAGAAAACTGGAATGTAGATACCATGTTAAACAATGATATGATTGGCAGCAACAACAGTAGCGAAACGCAAATTATCGACAATACCAGGCTCCGTGTATTTAGTGAGGGTTTACCCAGCTTCGATCTGGATAAAAATGCGAAGAGCATCCGTCAGTTTGGTTTAGAAAACGATGGCAAAAGCCGTCAGTTGGCACGATACGTTAAAGAAATTGGCGAACGTTATGTAGATCAGTTAGAAGTTAAATTAATTTACAGGAACGATAGATTTCTCCGGGGTGGAGATCATACCCCATTCGTAGAAAATGGATTTACAGCGGTGCGCATAACTGAAATGAACGAGAACTTCGATCACCAGCACCAAGACCTTAGAACTGAGAAAGGCATTAAGTATGGCGACCTTCAGGAATTTATGGATTTCGAATATTTACGCAAAAATACAGGTGTAAATATTGCGGTTTTGGCCAATCTGGCCAAAGCTCCCTCAAGCCCTACAGAAGTAAAAGTTGATGTAAAAAACCTGAGCAACGCTACCTTTTTATACTGGAAAGCACCTGCTAATGGCACAGTAAAGGGCTATTATGTTTTAATGCGCGAAACCAGCAGTGCCGTTTGGGAAAAGAAATTTTTCACTTCTGCCACCGAATTACGATTACCTTATAGTAAAGACAATTATTTATTTGCGGTCCAAAGTATCGGAAATGACGACACTGAAAGCCTACCAGTAGTACCAGGCATTGGCAGATAAAACATTTAGAATTTTCCATTGTTTAAACTCAAATTTATAACATGAAATTTAAACCGGTAGCTTTTGTTATCAATATTGCCATCACATTGGGTGTTGGTGCCCTTGGTTCGTGGGCAACGCTTCAATCTGTTAAAACATGGTATCGTACAATAAACAAACCTTCTTTCAATCCACCTGACTGGCTTTTTGGACCTGTTTGGACTACACTTTATGTACTTATTGGCATTGCGGCTTATCTGGTATGGGTAAGGCGCGATAAAATTGTTCATTTTCCACGAACAGTGGCCATTTACCTCATTCAGTTAATTTTAAATTTAGCCTGGTCATTTATTTTCTTTTACCTGCACGAGATAGGTTTTGCCCTGTCCGAAATTATACTGTTGCTAATTATTATTGTAATTAATGGTTTAGTTTTCTATAAAATAAATAAATGGGCAGGACTGATTTTTATTCCTTATTTCCTTTGGGTAAGTTTCGCCACAATTTTAACTTATAACATTTTCATGTTGAACTAATTTAAAAGAAAACCCCTATTTTTAAGGGTGGTAACTTTTAAAAGATTTTTGCTGATCCTCTTCGTTCTGTGCTGTAACCAATTGCAGGCGCAAAAGGTAGGTCTTGTGTTTAGCGGTGGCGGTGCAAAAGGATTGGCGCACATTGGCACATTAAAGGCCTTGGAAGAAAATCACATCCCTATCGATTACATTACCGGTACATCGATGGGTGGCATAGTTGGCGCCATGTATGCCGCAGGTTATAGCCCGGCGGAGATAGAAAAAATTGCACGAAGCAACGACTTCCAAAATTGGGTAAATGGACGATACACCAGCGATTACACCTTTTTCTTTCAGAAAAATGCACCCAATGCCTCTATGCTTACCGCCAAAGTGGCTATTGATACGGGTTTTCATTTTAGCTTCCGTTCTAACCTCATTAACGATATTCCATTAAATTTTGCCTTTCTCGAGCTTTTCGCCCAGGCTTCAGCTGTTTCTAAAGACAATTTTGATAATCTTTTTGTTCCCTATCGGTGTATGGTTGCAGATGTGCTTTCGCAAAAAAGTATCACAGTAAGCAAGGGAAGTTTAGCAGAAGCAGTAAGGGCAACCATGACAGTTCCGATTATTTACCGGCCTATTAAACTGGATGGAAAATACGTTTTTGATGGGGGGCTTTACAATAATTTCCCTGCTGATGTAATGGAAAGAGACTTTAAACCTGATTATGTGATCGGCGCCAATGTTTCTTCAAAAACCTATAACGAATACCCTAAAAACATCGACGATCGTTTAATGAACCGCTTTTTGGTATACATGTTTCTATCCAAATCAGATTCTACCATGATCGGGAAAAACGGCGTGTACATCCAACCCAACCTGGCTACGTACAGCGTAACTAATTTTGCTCCTGTAGAAGAGCTGATCAAAAAAGGCTATGATGCAACAATAGCCGATATGCCAAGGATTAAAGCTTTAATCAGCAAAAGAGTGAGCGATGAAGAACTGGCACAAAGAAGGGAAAAATTTAATGCGAGAAAGCCAGATCTAAAGTTCAGCAACATCATCGTAACCGGTGTAAACAGTCAGCAGAAAAAATATGTAGAAAGGCTTTTCAAAAGCGATAAAGTTACTTTTAACCTGCAGGATATTAAACGTGGGTATTATAAACTGGTTGCCGACCAAACTTTCGAAACCGTATTTCCTAAAATTTCATATCAGGCAGCAACAGACAGTTATACTTTTGAGGTAGTGGCACAGCCGAAAAAGAGCTTTAAACTCGAATTAGGCGGCAATATATCTACAAGGCCCATCAGCAATGTTTTTTTGGGCGCCCAGTACAATTACCTCAACCGAAAATCGTATACCTTTGGAACCAGCTTTTACTCTGGCCGCTTTTACGAATCGGTACAGGTTAATGGCCGGGTAGATTACCCAACCAGACTTCCCTTGTTTCTGGCCGCGGAGTTAACCTATAATCACTGGAATTTTTATAATATCAGCCAGATATTTATCGAAAACCCACGCCCCATTTACATCGAACAATCTGACCGTAAGATTGACCTTATGATGGGAATGCCTTTAAATTACAATACCAAAATTGTACTTCATTCTACTTTTATAAATAATAACGATCGCTATAGCCCAAACAATACCTTTGCGGTAGGCGATCTGCTCGATCAAACTATTTTTAATGGGTTTAGGGGATCCTTAAATCTCGAAAAGAATTCGTTAAACCGGAAACAGTATGCCAGTAGAGGTCAAAGCTTTTCGCTAAGTTTCAATTACACCACAGGCCGCGAAAACTATAATCCCGGCAATATTTTCCGCACCACTCCAGGTTTTGTTAAAATCCCGGGCAGCAGTCATTTGCGCCAGTGGGGAAGCATAAAACTTACCCAGGAAAACTACTTTTTACACCTCAAAAAATACACATTGGGTTATATTGTGGAAGGCGTTTTCTCTAACCAGCCTTTATTTAGCAATTATTACGCTACGCTTTTAACTGCTCCGGCCTTTTATCCTTTGCAAGATAGCAGGTCATTATTCCTGGATAAATTCAGGGCCACAACCTATGCTGCCGGCGGAATAAAAAACATTTATAATGTTAAAAAAAATCTCGATTTTAGATTGGAAGGTTATTTATTTTTACCCCATAAGGAGTTTGAGCGGAATAATTTTCAGGATGTAGATTATGCCAAAGCCATCACAAAAATACGCTATGCAGGTACTGCAGGTTTAGTTTACCATTCACCGCTCGGCCCTGTAAGCCTAAGTTATAATTTATATAATGATGCAGTTAAAAGAAATGGTGTATTATTGCATATCGGTTATTTAATTTACAATAAACGTTCTATCGAATGAAACGAATCTTACTCTTGCTTTCGCTGTGTTTAACCGGGTTTTTCAGCCATGCACAAACCGCAGCAATCAATAATTTTCTGGTAAAAGAAAATTTGCTTAAAAACAATAAACTGGCCATAATAGCCGCCGATTCATTAAACAACCCCAACGAAAATATAAACGGAATCTATACCTTTAGCGTAAGTGGTTTTACACAGGTATTAAAATTTAACGATGGCATAGCGGTGTTACCTTTACCCATCGATAAATCTACCTTCGTTTACATCAAACATCAGAACGACTCTGGCACCCACAGTAAACTGGTGTATGTGTATAAAAAAGATACCGATTTAAGTCCGTATGCCATAAATAGTTTATGGCTTTTCATCATTCCAATTATACTGGTAATCATTGCCTTTGCCTTCCGCAAACTGATCATATTTGTGGTCATTGTTTTTCTGGTATTTGTGTATTTTAACCACAGTAATGGCTTAAACCTTTCTACCTTTTTCGAGAGCATATTCGATGGATTAAAAAACCTCGTCTGACGTTTTTGAATTAATTTTTCATCACGAATCGTCATTGCGAGGCTGGACAAGCGCGAGCCGAAGCAATCTCATGCTATAAATTCTCTTTCTTTTTAGAAAAGCAAGGCCTGTGGTGCTTCGGTTATACCAGTCCCGCCCTTTGCTTAATCCCGATAAAATTATAATAATAAAAAATCACCTCAAATCGGGATAACGCTGTCGGTCGGGTTTATTTTACCACGGATAGCAGTACTGTTGTAGCCCCCTAAGCCCGATCGAAGCGAGATGCCGATTATTTCAATCGGCAGAAGCGGGAGCGGGACTACAGAGAGCCAATAGCTTCTGCAATTGCCTTCCAATAAAAAATCTGAAGTTAAGATATGTTTATATGTTCTAAATAATGAAATTGTTATTGCGAGGCAGAACAAGCTTCATGCTCACGCTCGTTTCTAACGAGTGTGTAGATAACAAATCGTTTTTTAACGATTAACTCTATCTAATTCTTTTCTTTTTAGAAAAGCAAGGCCTGTGGTGCTTCGGTTATACCAGTCCCGTCCTTTGCTTAATCCCGATAAAATTTAAACGATAAAAAAAATCACCTCAAATCGGGATAACGCTGTCGGTCGGGTTTATTTTACCACGGATAGCAGTACTGTTGTAGCCCCCTAAGCCCGATCGAAGCGAGATGCCGATTATTTCAATCGGCAGAAGCGGGAGCGGGACTACAGAGAGCCAATAGCTTCTGCAATTGCCTTCCAATAAAAAATCTGAAGTTAAGATATGTTTTTATGTTCTAAATAATGAAATTGTTATTGCGAGGCAGAACAAGCTTCATGCTCACGCTCGTTTCTAACGAGTGTGTAGATAACAAATCGTTTTTAACGGTTCATTATTACTTTTTTACTAAAATTTTTAGTAAATTTGATTCATGGAAAATCTATTTTTAGTGTGTTTAGTCCCTCCCGTTTCTGTTGTAGAAGACATAGATGAGATTAGAACATACATTTCAGAGAAATTTAATGTGTATGAATCATTAAAACGTCCGGCACACATCACCTTATACCCTCCGGTAAAACTATCAGCTTACGATGCAGAAGAAAGATTTTTTGATGCTTTAGCAGATGCTTCATTCAGTGAGCCATTTACACAGGTACTCCGAAACTTCAATTCATTTCTGGAGCATACCTTTTATCTTGATGTTGAACAAAATGAGGGCTTAATGAGCCTGGAAAAACAGATTACTAAAGCTTTACAACCTTTAAAACTGATAGCGAAAAAAGAAAAATTCAATCCACATTTAACTTTAGCGTTTAGAGATGTAAAACCTCCCATTTTCAAACAGCTTTCTGCCGAGTTTAAAGACCGGAAATTTAAACGCGAGTTCCCGGTTTCATCCTTTTCTGTTTACAAACACATGGATAAAAGATGGCAACCCTTTAAAGAATTTTCATTTAAAGATCCGGATACCAAACCTAAAGCATTAAGCCTTTTCGGTTAATTTAGAATGGCATACCAATACCAAAGTTGTACTGTAGAAAACGATAGGTATCAGGCCCGTGTGTAGCGTTATAGCTATTTTTAAAATCTCTTGCCCCAGATAAAAATTTGCTGATTACCCACTGGTCTGATCCGATAAACTGAGGATCTTTAAGTTTTAGCCCCACATCAAACCTGAAAACAAAATACTGAACATCGTACCTTAAACCAACACCTGTACCAATAGCAATTTGCTTAGCCAATTTACTAAGTTTAAACACGGTCAGTTCATCCAACTCAGGGTATTCAAGTGTAATCGACTCCCCTCTGCGGATATTCCAGATATTACCGGCATCAACAAACGCAGCTCCTTTCAAAGTAGCACCGAAAAATTTCCGGGCAAGTGTAAACCGATACTCAAAATTAGTTTCTATCCGTAAAGTACCCAATTGATCTAGCCCAAAAACAGCTTTCCGTACTTCATCGCTGGCAAGTACCTGTCTATTATAATTACCCGGACCAATTGTTCTGGCTTGCCAAGCCCTTAAGCCGTTAGATCCACCGGCGAAAAATTGCTTTTCGAAAGGAATACCTGTTAAAATTGAATTACCATAAGCGTAGGCTAATCCGGTGTTTAAACGGGCAACAAATTGCCGCTCACCACCCAAATGTTTATACCACCTAATATCTACCTCTGGCCTGGTGTACTGGTTAAAAGGCAAGCCTAATATCTTTGCCGGGTCGTTGTTTGCCGGATCATGCTTTGAACCTGTTAGCTTAGATATGCCTTGCAACATATTACCTGCAATATCCATCCCTGCTCTTAAATAAACAAAAGTTCTCAGTTGGTTTAACTTATCCGCATTCAAGGTGTAGGTATATTTCATACCCAGAGTTAAATCTTTACGATCTAGTAGTGAAGAATAATAAAGGTTGTTAAAGCGGGTAATTGCATCCACTTTTGATGTATCGAGGTTGCCAAAACGATACTCAAAATTTAATGGGGTAAAAGAGTGCAGCTTAGATTTGGTTTCAAACCAATCATAAGTAATGGAGTTGATAAAAATCCTCCTTACCGAAACATCTTTTTGTAAGGCATAAATGTAACTGGTTGCAAAAGTAGTGTGCGGCATTCCGTTTCCACCTAAAACAGGGTTATAAAAAGGGATCATCAATCTAGGTACCGAAATACTCGCACTGATTGAAAAATCGCGCTGATAAATATCACTAAAAACCTTGGCACCGTTACCTATCCGCGATTGCAAACCACCTTTTACCTGGAGTTCGAATCGTTCTGCCCCTCTAAAAATATTGTTATTTGTATAGGTATTTCCGATGGTAAACCCAACGGTACCACCATTAAACGGAACTTCGCCCTCCACGCGGTTACTCATTACCTTTTGGGGGGTGAGCAAAATGATTGCATTGATTTTATTTGAGGTACTGTCCCTTCTGAAATAATCGATCTTTACGTTTTTGAAAACATTTAGCTCATATAAGCGATCGTAGGTAAGATTTTCATTCCGGATGTCATAAAGATCACCTTGCTTCAGAAAATCGTAACGAACGATCGGATTACGCCTGTAGCGCTTAGAGAAATCGGTATAAATAATCCCGTTCAAAGTATCTTTGCTTAATTTATACCTTGCCGAATCGGGCAAGCCATCAGGATTTGGCGCAATTAACAAATGTGTGTAACCAATATTAAACTGTTTATGCGGGCCATTTGCAGGATCTGTTACATTAAGATTCAAATCTATTTTGTTAGTCTTAGAGCTGGGTTCAGCACCATATACATCGAAATTTACATAAGGCCTTAAGAAATAGAAATATCCATTTTCTTTCATAATGCGATAAATCTGCTCTCTTTCATAAGTTAAAGAGTCTTCATCGTACTGCATTCCCTTGTGTAAATGGGATATTTTAGCCTTATTCGATTCGTAAAGGTTCCTGATATTTGCATTTGGGATCGAATCAGAAATTTTCTCAATAAAATAAGCAGGCCCGGGTTTTGCACTGAATACAATTTCGGCCTTTTTATCTGCAATCTTGATGGCAGAAGTTACTTCGGCCTGGCGGTAACCCTTACTTTTTAAAAACTTCTGTATCTGTGTTCTGGAAATTTCGACCAATGTACTATCTAAAATAGCAGGTGGTGTACCAAATGGTTTAATATCGCTTGTTTTATATCGACCATCTTTTGTATTGAACAAATTGTACAAAGGCACATTGATACTCAGCTTAGATGCCGGCCTGATATCTTTCTGAACATAATTGTAAGCCTGTTCTTCAAATTTAGCATCAACACTATCAATAGTTACCTTTTTCACTATCGATTGATAGTCGGCAATGTATTTAGTTGACGAGCAGGCCTGAATTAAAACAATAATAAATAGTAATATTGCAGTGCTTTTCAGTTTAATATTTATTGAGTTTTGGTATGCTTTCAAAATCACAGATTAGTTTTATAAAGTCGTTACATCAAAAAAAATACCGTAAAGAACATGGTTTATTTATTGTTGAAGGTATAAAATCCATAAAAGAATTTTTTCAGTCAAGCTACCAGATCCATACTATATTTTACAACAGCGAACAATACAATTTGTTACCCAAATTGCCTGCAAATATAAACTTATTTGAAGTAAAGAACGCCGAATTAGATAAGATTAGTACGCTGCAAACGCCACAAGGCTTTTTAGCGCTCATTCATATCCCAAAAAACAGAGAATTAGCGTTAACAGCGCTAAAAAATCAGTTCACTCTGGTTTTAGATGGCGTTCAGGATCCAGGTAACATGGGTACCATTATCCGAACGGCAGATTGGTTTGGCTTTAAAAACATCATCTGTTCTGCCGACTGTGT
This sequence comes from Pedobacter sp. Bi27, assembly GCF_918698255.1. Taxonomy (NCBI): domain Bacteria; kingdom Pseudomonadati; phylum Bacteroidota; class Sphingobacteriia; order Sphingobacteriales; family Sphingobacteriaceae; genus Pedobacter; species Pedobacter sp. Bi27. The sequence goes on along the minus strand of NZ_CAKKMW010000006.1, from coordinate 95,749 downwards.
AGAAGTATTCAATCCAAAAACCGTACAGGCCACAATGGGTTCTTTGGCGCGGGTAAATATTTATGAAGCAGATCTGCCAGCCTTGCTAGCGGAAAATACCATCCCTGTATTTGGGGCATTGTTAGATGGCGAATCGATTTACAAAACGCAATGGGGAGCTGAAGGATTGGTGATTTTGGGCAATGAAGGAAAGGGAATATCGGCAGAAGTGATCAAAAAAATAAATAAACCGGTAACCATTCCGAGAATTGGCGAGGCCGAATCGTTAAACGTGGCAGTAAGTGCGGCAATCTTTTGTGCTGAGTTAGTGCGAGTTCGAAATTAAATTAAGATATTATTTGCGGGCTAACTAATAATTGCTATTTTTGCAGCCTTGAATTTAAGGGTCGAGTGGCCGAGTGGCTAGGCAGAGGTCTGCAAAACCTTCTACAGCGGTTCGAATCCGCTCTCGACCTCCATTTGTACAAATAAAATAATTAAAAGGTTATTACCATGGCAGTTACCAGATTAAAAAGAAAAGACAGAAGAAATAAAAATACAGCTCACCAAGAGGTAGCATTTTTAAAGAGAGCAACCAACATCGAGTTGGGAAGCCGCTCTGCCCAACCTAAAAACGATCAATTAGCTAAAAACAATGCTGTTTTAGCTGCTTTGGCAAAATAGTTTTTAGAAATTTCTTCTTAAAGAATTTAAAGCATCCTTCTGATCAAAGGATGCTTTTTTTATGCCGTTTTTTTTATCTTCAAATAAATTTAACACTCTAAATATGAATACTAAAAAAAATTTATCGCTTTTAATTATCGCTTTGTTGGGTTCGCTAGTTGCAGAAGCTCAATACTCTAAAGAAAACGTAGAAACCAACCTAAATTCGTTTTCAACTATTAATGGACAATGGATGGCAGTTAATCCAGCAAACAATACACTTGGGTCCAATTTTTACCACGGGTTAAATTTTGGATTTGACAGCAATAACTATGTGAGTATTACCAATCCAATTTCTACAAACGAACTTTATTTCGGTCGTTGGGATTATTCATGGAAAAATTGGAACAGGATTTGGCATTCAGGGAATCTGAACAATACAAATACTGATTTTAGTGCCAAAGCATTGGATTGTTCCAAATTACTTTTAAATATCCCAGGCGGTACAGATCAAATTAATGGATTAACGATTGATGTAGCATCTTTTGGGACTAATGAAAATGCTGTAAGAAGTTCATTTTTCAAAGTTAGGGATATTGGTGCAGGCAATAATATTCCTTTTATTATACGGGGCGATGGAAATGTTGGTATCGGTGTTAGCAACCCAAATGTAAAACTAGATGTAAGCGGAACAATCAGGGCTCAAGAAGTAAAAGTATGCATAAACCAAGGCTGCGATTTTGTTTTCAATGATGATTATAAATTAATGAAACTAGAAGACCTGGAGAAGTTTGTAACAACAAAACAACATCTCCCTGAAGTTGCTTCAGAAAAAGAATGATTAACGATGGATTAAATATGAAGGACTTTCAGCTGAAACTTTTGCAAAAAATGGAAGAAATGACACTCTATGTAATTGATCTTAACAAAAAAATAGAAAGCCAAAATCAAAAAATAAAATCTCTTCAATCAAAACTGAAACACCAAAAGTAAATTAATGTACCAACCTATTTATAACTTCCCGTTAAATCAATTCTAGACATTAAGTCTTAAGAAAACCCTTAACTTTATTCGATTTTTATGGAGAACGCATGAATCTTACAGAAACTCTTTCAAAACTAGAATCGCTCGGCGAAGAGAAAGTCCGCGCCATGCACATTAAGAACGGTGCCAGAGAAAATATTTTTGGCGTTAAAATGGGCGACATCAGGGCAATAGCCAAAAAGATCAAAACCGATCATGAGCTTGCACTTCAACTCTGGGAAACTGAAAATATTGATGCCCGATTGCTGGCCATCTTAATCCTTAAACCAAAAGCGCTGTCTGCAGAACAGATTGAGCAAATGGTAGCTTCAGAAAATTTTACCTGGGCAGCTGATTGGTTTTACAATTACATTGTTAAAGAATACCCTGATAAGGAACAATTCAGGGAGAAGTGGATGAATTCGGGAAATATTATGCTGGCCCGCGCAGGCTGGAGCTTAACCAGCGGACGTATAACCAGGGCACCTGAAGGAATAGACATCCCAGCAATTCTCGATCGGATTGAAAAAGAAATGCCTAAAGCAGCACCAGAAATCCAATGGACGATGAATACCGCATTGGCTCAGATTGGCATCAACCATCCTGATTATAGAGAAAGAGCCTTAGCCATCGGCGAAAAACTTGGCATTTACCGCGATTATCCTGTTTCTAAAGGCTGTACTTCTCCGTTTGCACCAATCTGGATTAATGAAATGGTAAGCCGGCAGAAATAAGTTATTTAGCCCGTAACGCAATATGTTTTCGATTAGTAAAGGTTTCGATAGGCTATCAATGGCAGATACCAATAGAGTGGCCGTCTTTCCCGGGCAGCCCCTCGTGTGGACACATCTTTTGTTAATTCTATATTTGTTTTTAGTGCACATTAATTAAGGCGGTCGTCATGCTGAACTTGTTTCAGCATCTTTCATGCAAGATAGACCCTGAAATAAATTCAGGGTGACGACTGGATTTAAACCAGCTCTTTACAGATGCTTTTGATCAACCCTGGTCCTTCATATATAAAACCAGTATACAATTGAACCAAACATGCGCCGGCATCTAATTTTTCTTTGGCATCTTTTGCCGAATGAATACCACCTACCCCGATAATTGGAAATGCTTTGTTCGATTTCTCCGAAAGATAACGGATTACTTCAGTGGAGCGCTCTTTAACAGGTTTACCGCTTAAACCACCTGTTTGCGTAGTCAAGTCTTTTTCTGTAGCCAGATTTTCTCTGCTAATGGTTGTATTGGTGGCAATAATACCAGCAATTTTGGTTTCTGCAACAATCTCAATAATATCATCCAGCTGCGCATCCGTTAAATCAGGTGCAATTTTCAATAAGATCGGACGTGAAATATCGTTTTTACGATTTCGTTGCTGTAAGGTATTGAGGATTTTTTTTAACGGTTCTTTTTCCTGCAGCTCGCGTAAACCCGGGGTATTGGGCGAACTTACATTCACCACAAAATAATCCACCACATCAAAAAGACGGTCGAAACATTTAATATAGTCGTTTACTGCGTCTTCATTTGGTGTAGCCTTGTTTTTACCGATGTTTCCACCAACTACAATATCAGGATGTTTATCTTTTAGCAAACGCAAACGTTCAGCCATTACATCTACGCCCTTATTGTTAAAACCCATCCGGTTAATTAAAGCTTCATCACTAGGTAAACGGAACATACGGGGTTTATCATTTCCGGGCTGTGGCATTGGCGTTACCGTACCCACTTCGATAAATCCGAAGCCTAAATTGCTAAGCGGCTCTACATATTCGCCATTTTTATCAAATCCGGCGGCTAAACCAACAGGATTTCTAAATTTTATGCCGAAAACCTCACGTTCTAAACCTTTAATGTGAACATCAAAGCTGCTACGGATAATAGTTTTACCTAGTGGAAATTTATCATTAAACCATTTTAACCGCTTAACTACAAAATAATGTACGTTTTCGGGGTCAAATTTGAAGAATATTGGTTTAATAAGGCGATACATGGCACGAAGATAAGAACTTAATACTAATTATGAAAAAAGGTTAATTGGTTCATTAGTTCAATAGCCATTCGTTCATTTGTCTAAGTGTCTAAATCCAACCCTGCTCCTAACGTTGTTCATGGTCAATGGTTTTTATGCCTATGATCGATAACCTAGCAAGCTTGTTGACCATGAACCATCAACCCCTAGGCAATCTGCCGCCCACCAATGACCAATGAACTGATGACTAATGAACCAACTGCTCTAATATGCTGCCGTAAACTGCTCCTGGTGGTGTGCCTTATTTTCCAGCTCATCGGCAATAACGATTGCTAAATCTTCTACCGATAAAATAGAACGGCCTTCTTCATTAAAAACAGGGCTTGTTTTACCCAAGCGGTATTTCCCTGTACGACCGGTGGTGATGCCCTGGTGCATTTCAATAGCCGGACTAAAAAATAACCAATCTAATTCCTTCTCCTGTTTTAGCGTATTGAAATAATCTCTTACCGCTGTTGCACCTGGCTTGTATTCGGCAGGGAAGTTCGGTCCGTCTACAATTTGGTGACCATCAATCTGCAAGGTACCCGCTCCGCCGATAAAAATGTAACGTTTAACGCCCGATGCTTTTACTGCAGCCTGAATAGCCTCTGCTCCCTGTACAGTATCATTATATAAATTCGGATTGGTCCAACCTGCGTTAAAAGCACTTACCACTGCGTCGGCACCTTTTAAAACCGCTGCTAATTTTTCAGTATCCAAAACATCGACTGCGATTTTACTTACCTGATCATTGTTATTTTCAATTTTAGCGGTATCGCGTGCAATGGCGATCACTTCGTTTCCACGACTTACCAATTCGTTTAAAATGGCTTTGCCTACAAATCCAGAGGCTCCAATTAATGCTACTTTCATGTTATTTAATTTTTAAAATTTATTAATCTAATTAAAATTGTAATATTTTTTGTTACAGTTATATTCAAATTTTTTTATTTAAAACTTGCACTAAAATCTTTTAATGTTTTAGCTGATAAACTTTTAACCAAAGCGGTTTCGGCTTCATCATATAAATCGTTTAAGTGTTGGGTAATCTGCCTCCCTACCGGACAATTGGGATTAGGTTCATTTTTGCTTTCGCCTAACAGTTTTTTCTGTTTAACAGCCCAATACACATCCCCCAGGTTAATATCGGCAGGACTTTTTGCCAAAGTAGAGCCTCCGCCCTTCCCTTCTTTGCTCTGCACAAAACCATGTTTATGCAGGTTGGCCAATTCTTTTCTTACCAAAACAGGATTACAGTTAATGCTTCCGGCAATATATTCAGAATTCAATAGTTGCCCCTTCACCTGATCGAGCAGTGTAAGGATGTGAAGCGATATAGAAAAATGACTGCTGTTCATACTGTAACTATTTTTATTACAGAACAAAGGTATAAATATATTTTCTAATACAAAAATGTTAAATCTTTATTCCTAATTCATCTAAAGACTATCTTTGTCGCTGAACGTGCCCTTAAATTAAAATCTTGAAAAAGTTCCTAAAAATATTCGCGATTACGATCGTTTCCTTAATAGTTTTTCTAATTGTCGTTCCCTATTTAATTCCGCAGACCATTACCAAAGAAATCACACAGGTTATTAATAAAAACATAAAAGGTGAGGTAAAGTTTGAAAGCACCAACATTTCCTTTTTCAACCATTTCCCTTCTTTAACTTTAAACCTGAACAACTTCTTACTAAAAGGTTCTGCCCCGTTTCAACAGGATACGCTCATTTACACCAAAAAGTTAGCCCTGGCCATAAACCTGCTTTCGTTATTCTCTAAACAGATTAAAATTGATCAGTTCTATTTAGACGATGCCCGCATCAATATCCTCAGCGATGAAAAAGGTCATGCGAATTATAATGTCTACGAAAGCAAAAAGGAAAATACGCCGGATACCAGCGAAAGCAATACTGCAATAAAAATTGAAGGGATTTTCATCAACAACAGCAACCTTACTTACAGCGACCGTTCAATTCCTATGCTCATCAGGACCAAAGGGCTTACTTATACAGGAAAAGGCGACCTCAGCAATGCGATATTTGACTTAAAAAGTAATCTTTCTATCAATGAAATGGATGTTTATTATGCCAATACCCCCTATTTGATCAAGAAAAAAATAAATGCCAATCTGATCACAAAGGTGAATACCAACTCCCTTAATTTGATTTTCGATGAAAACAATTTAATGATCAACTCGCTTCCAATCCGTTTTGTTGGCCATTTTTCATTTTTAAAGGATGGTTACGATATCGATTTCAGAACCAGGGCTAAAGAAACAGATTTACAGAATATTTTCACTGCACTACCTTCAGAAATTGCCGATAAACTGGAAAAAACAAAGGTTAAAGGTTATGCAGAGATTGATGCTTCTTTAATCGGGAAATACATTGCCGCCACCCACAGCATGCCTACACTTTCGTTTAACATGAAAGTAAGAGATGGCTCTATTTCTAATCCAAATGCGCCAGAACCAATCAGCAACTTGTTTTTAAATTTAAAAACAAAACTCCCTGGCTTGAATACGGATAGCCTATTGATTAATATGGATAGTCTTTACTTCAATATCGGAAAAGATTACGTGGCCTCGGTTACAAAAATAAAGGGTTTTAAAGAACCCGAAATCTACACAGATACCCGCTCGAATATCGACTTAGAAAAATGGGCAAAAGTTGTTAATCTTGATGCCTTACAACTAAAAGGCAGATTGAATATGAACATTAAGGCAGATGGAAAATACAGCAAAAAAATTGTCCGCTCTGGCAAAAGGCAGGTTGATACGGTAATTGCAACCGTACCTAAGTTTTCGTTAAAAGTAGCCTTAAACAATGGCTACTTTAAATATGCTGCTTTGCCCATTGCTGTTAATAAAATCAATTTCGATGTGCTAGGTTCAAATACTGATGGAAATTACAAAAGCACTAAATTAGCTATCGAGAACATCGATATCCAGGCCTTAAGCAATTATATTAAAGGTTATGCAAAATTACAGACCACAGAAAATATGCCTTTAACTGTTCAACTTAGATCGATAATCAATTTTGCCGACCTGAAGAATATTTACCCGATAAAAGGTTACGAACTGAATGGTTTACTGAATATTGACCTGCAAAGCAATGGCCCTTTCAATAAAGCGAAAAAGCTTTTTCCTGTTACCACCGCGACCATTAAACTTAACAATGGTAGAATAGTGACAGGAAACTTTAATTATACCATGGAAAACATCCAGGTTGATGCCGATTTAACCAACAACGATGGTACGCTGAAAAACACCAGATTAAACATTAAACCCATTTCCTTTCGAATGGGCGGGCAGCCTTTTACACTGAAAGCCAATGTGCATAATTTCGAAAATATTACTTATAGTGTTTCATCAAAAGGCACCATAGATATTGGTAAAATGTATAAACTGTTCGGGGTAAAAGGTTATCAGGTTAACGGTTTAATTTTCGCAGATGTTTTATTTAAAGGCTCACAAAGCGATGCAATGGCCCGCAGATATAACAAATTACAAAATAGCGGTAGTTTAGGCATTAAAGACTTAAATCTCCAATCGGATTTATTCCCTAAAAGCTTTTTAATCAAAAACGGTGTATTCTCTTTTCAACAGGATAAAATGAATTTTGATAAATTCAATGCCACCTACGGGCAGTCTGATTTTCAACTGAATGGAAGCTTAAGTAATGTAATTAATTACGTTTTAAATGAAAAAGCCAGGCTTACCGGCAATTTCAAATTGATCAGTAAAAAAATATATGCTGATGAATTTATGGTCTATGCAGACAAGGCACCTAAAACAGCTTCAACTACAGCAAACGGTGTGATCATTATTCCTGATAATCTGAATGTTAATTTTGCTGCAAATGTTGCTGACGTCATGTACAATGGTTTAAATATCAAAAATGCAAAGGGAACAATGTTATTAAATAATGGAACACTTGCCCTAAAACAAACAGGTTTCAATATTGCTGGTGCACAGGTTGATATGGATGCGAATTACAAGAGCACAAGTACAAAAACTGGCTTATTCGATTTTCACCTTACTGCTAAAGAATTTGATATCGACAGGGCTTATAAAGAAATTAAGCTATTTAGAGAGATGGCCAGTTCGGCATCGAAAGTAAAAGGCGTGGTTGGCTTAGATTATCAACTCACAGGAAAACTGAATGCAGAAATGTTTCCGGTATATCCATCGTTGAAAGGCGGAGGTGTGCTGAGCTTAAAAAAAGTAAGTTTAATGGGCTTCAAAATGATGAATGCCGTGAGTAAAGAAACAAAAAGAGACAGTTTAACCAATCCCGATTTATCTGATGTTCAGATAAAATCAACCATCAAAAACAATATTATCACCATCGAGCAGACCAAAATGAAGGTGGCAGGTTTCAGGCCACGTTTCGAAGGTCAGGTGAGCTTCGATGGCAGGTTAAATTTGAGCGGTCGCTTAGGCCTCCCTCCTTTTGGTTTATTTGGCATCCCATTGAGCATAACGGGCACACAGGAAAAACCGATTGTGAAACTAAAAAGAAATAAAGAAAGCAAGCTCGAAGAAACGGGAGAAAATAAATAGCATTATCAACAAAGGACAAAGCCTTAAAGGTTGTTGTATTGCTTTTCCAAAAAGCTAAGGCAAAACCACGGGCTTATCCTATTTGACATTCCAGCTGAAAAAAGCCTTTAAATTTCGTACTTTTGCAGCCGAAATGATTTCAATAAATAATTTAACCTTCCTGATTGGCTCAAGGGCCCTATACGATGACGCGAACTGGCACATTAAACCTGGCGACAGAGCTGGTTTAATCGGCGCCAATGGAACAGGAAAATCAACACTTTTAAAAATAATTGTAGGCGAATATGCACCAAGTTCGGGTACTGTTTCCATGTCTAAAGACCTGAAAATTGGCTACCTAAACCAGGATTTACTTTCTTACGATTCGCACCATAGCATTTTGCATGTGGCCATGGAAGCTTTTGAGCGCCAAAACCAATTGCACGATGAGATTGAGGAACTGCTTAAAAAAATCGAAACGGATTATAGCGAAGAGGTTTTATTTAAGTTAAGTGATAAACAGCAAGAGTTTGAAGCCTTAGATGGCTATAACATCGAATACAGGGCAAACGAAATTTTGGCTGGTTTAGGTTTTAGTACAGCAGATCAATTGCGCCCGTTAAATACCTTCTCAGGAGGTTGGCGGATGCGTGTAATGCTGGCTAAAATATTACTGCAAACGCCTGATATCCTATTACTGGATGAGCCTACCAACCACATGGATTTACCTTCCATTAAATGGTTGGAAAACTATTTAATGGGCTTTGAAGGTGCCATTGTAATCGTATCTCACGATAGGTACTTCTTAGATAAGATTGTAAACCGTACAGTCGAGTCGCGCAAAGGAAAATTAACCGTATACGCAGGCAACTATAGCTTCTATGTTGAAGAAAAAGCATTACGTGGCGAAATCCAAAAGGGCGAATTTAAAAACCAACAGGCTAAAATAAAGCAGGAAGAGCGTTTAATTGAGCGTTTTAAAGCGAAGGCGAGCAAGGCTAAAATGGCGCAATCGCGGATGAAAGCTTTAGATAAGATGGAGCGTATTGATGATGTAGATGATGATAATCCGACCGTAAATTTCGCTTTCAAATTTTCTAAACCATCGGGCAGGCACGTGGTGCGTATAGAACACGCCAATAAGAGCTATCCAAATGTGCACATTTTAGATGATGCAGAAGGTGTAATTGAAAAAGGTGATAAAATAGCCTTGATCGGTGCAAACGGTAAGGGTAAATCTACTTTATTGAGAATGATTGCCGGAACCGAAAAATTTGAAGGTTTCTGCGAAACTGGTCATAATGTTACCACCACTTTCTTTGCACAGCATCAATTAGAATCGCTGCATTTAGAAAATTCGATTTTAGAAGAATTACAGGCATTTGCCCCAAAACATAGCGATACCGAATTACGTAGTATTTTAGGTTGCTTCCTTTTTACGGGCGATGATGTTTTCAAAAAAATCAAAGTGCTTTCGGGAGGAGAAAAATCGCGTGTGGCCCTGGCCAAATCATTAACAACAGATTCAAATTTCCTGATTCTGGATGAGCCTACCAACCACTTGGATATCCAATCGGTTAATATTCTGATCCAGGCTTTAGATCAGTTTGAAGGTACTTTTATTGCCGTATCCCACGATAGGTATTTCTTAGATAACGTAGCCAACAAAATCTGGTTTATCGAAGGCGGAAAAATTAAACAATACCCTGGTACTTATGCCGAATATGAAGAATGGAATAGCAAAAGAATAATTCCTGTAGCTAAACCTATTCCGGTTAAAATGCCAGAGAAACAAAAGGAACAGCCAAAAGTTGTTACGCCAAATACGGCCAACCAATTAAAAAAGCTGAACGACGAACTGCAGAAAACAGAAAAGCTGATTACAGAACTGGAGCAGAACGTTAAAAATATTGAAGCAGAATTGGCTGACGAGAATGTTTACGCCAAAGCCGATAAATTAGCTGAAGCCAACAAACGTTATTTAGCAACAAAACAGGAGTTAGATGCCAGCCAAAATAAATGGGAAAGTTTAGCTGCTGAGATTATGGAGTTGGAAGGATAGTTTTAACCCCATTAAAGCATATTTAAAGCCACAGAAATTCTGTGGCTTTTTTTGTTGCCACGGAAGCACAGAACACGGATAACAACATTTAAGACTATGTCATGCTGAGGCACGAAGCATCTGCAACCTAAGTGTGTTAACGGATGCTACCATCTGACTTTGTTTATGAATTCATCATTTAGTGCCAGATAGCAATATCTGACACCACAAAAAGATTTCTCGACTGCGCTGTACTCCTCTACCATTGACGTTATTTGGTAATTATTATTAATCAGGGGTTTATTGTTTATGCATTCCACCCAACTAGGCCATAGCACCATATCTTCGTTCTACTTAAATCCGGCCTAATAAATTTTTCGGGCTCCACTGAACCAGCCATCCCACTTGCTTCGAAAGAAAAATTTTCAGCCGGTGTTTTTTGTTTCTTTTTGACAGCAAAAAGAAAGAGCCAATCGGCGGCGGTGAGCCGAGGCAAGGTTGAGCCAAGGGGCAATAACCAAATATATACGTCATTCATATTGATTTTTATACAATAAATTAGCCCTCGAAATAACGGCACACGGGGAATCTTCCGTGTCCATCCGTGCTTCCCTGGCAACCATCCACAATTCGGTTTTGCCACTTCCCAATAAAACTTTACTTTTAGCCATGCAGAAAATATTAATTCCGATTTTATTTTTCATTTCTACCCTGGCCTTTGCGCAAAACGACAAAACGTTTACCAACGGGAATAAAATTTATCTTCCAAATATTAAAACTGTACTTTGCTATAACAGCAATAAAGAGCAGAGCCTACCTGTAATTATGCTCAATTCGTCAGAAACGATCACTTTTTCATTCGACGATTTACTTGCAGGCACCAAAAACTACTGGTATACCATAGAGCACTGTACCGCAGAATGGGAGACTTCGAAAATCTCGAGCATCGATTATTTGGGGAGCTTTAACGACGACCGCATCATCAATTACCGCTATTCTTCCAACACCACAAGAAAATACACTCATTACGAAATCAGTTTACCCAACACTCAAATCCAACCAAAAATTGGGGGTAATTATGTGTTAAAAGTTTATTTAAATGGCGATAAAAACCAACCTGTTATTTCGCAACGCTTCTACATCCTCGATAGTCAGGTTGCCGTAGCAGCAGAAGTAAACAATTCCATGCAAGTGGAAAACAGGAACTACAAACAAAAAATCAATTTCACCATTAACCATGCTTTTCCCATCCCAAACCCCTACCAGGATATAAAAGCAGTAGTGATGCAAAACTTCAATGCCAATACGATCCAGGTGAATACTAAACCATCTTTTGTAAGACCAAACCAATTGGTTTATAACGACCTCAATACGAATGATTTTTGGGGAGACAACGAATTTCGAAAATTTGATACAAGGAGTTTGCGTTACAAGGCTGATAATGTTAAAGATATTTATCGCGATAATCAATCCGTAAACGTGATGCTTTTTCAGGATGCGCCCAGAACTGTTGGTGCATTTGCCAATCAGTACGATGAAAACGGAAACTTTTTTATCCGCAATACCGATGGACGTGACGATAAAACAGAAGCAGAGTACATGAGTGTTTTATTTACATTAAATGCTCCGGCACCCAGCCCGAATGGCGATGCTTATGTTGTTGGCCGGTTTAACAATTATACCATGAGCAATGAAAATAAACTGTTATATGATGCCAACAGGAAACAGTTTTACGGTAATGTTATACTTAAACAGGGCCTATACGATTATGAGTTTGCCTGGTTTAATAAAGACACCAAGGTAATGGAAACCAAACCTTTCGAAGGTGCATTCTTCCAGACCGAAAACAGCTACCAGATCTTTGTTTATTATCGCCGCCCCGGTGCGCGATGGGATACGTTGATTGGTTATACCAACCTGAGCAATAAGGTTACCGATAGAAGATAAGTCAGCTTTCAATGATGATGCATCAAAATGCAAGGAAATATAGGCTTATGACCTCATATTCTTGATGTGGCAAAAGACCTTTCACCTACTCTTAGACAATTAATTATACTAAGATTGACTTAAAAGATCTTCGCCAATTAGATCCTGAAACAAGTACCATTGACAGAATCTATAGAAAGGTCGTCATTGCGAGGAACGAAGCAATCTTAAAGCGCACGCTAGTAGCGATCGTTGTAAGATTGCTTCGTCGGCTGAAAAAGCCTTCTCGCAATGACGATTCCTCGTAGCCTATTACTCCAAAAAAGATCCTCTGTCATCTTTATTGATTTTTACAAAATAAATTATCCCTCAAGATGACGATAGCTTTAATTGTCAGTTTGACTTTTAATGTTACATTTCTTACCTTTATTGTTACATAAGTTTTCTTTGTTTTAAATGTGGTTATTTACTTTAGTGTTTCAGAAAGTAACCAGATAAACACTTAGAAAACAAGTGTATCTAACCAAAAATTATGTTTAAAAAGTTAATTGCCGTAGCATTAATCTCCTATCCTTGTGCACAGATTTCAGCACAAACTTCTAGTGACTCGTACACACAATCCATTAATGGAACAAAATTAAAATTCGATATGCAGGCTATACCAGCAGGCAAATTTAAGATGGGAAGTAAAACAGGCAAACCTGATGAACAACCCGTTCACGAGGTTAAACTCGATGCTTTCTGGATTGGAAAACATGAAGTAACCTGGGATATTTTCGAACCTTTTCTTTATCGCGATTACGAAAAACAAGCCAGCACAAGTGCTATTCCAGCTGAAGTGGATGCGGTAACCAGACCTACAAAACCCTATCTCGATATGACTTTTGGCATGGGCAAAGAGCACCAGCCAGCGGTAGCAATGACACAATATAATGCCATCCAGTTTTGCAAATGGCTTTATGTGCGTACAGGTATTTTTTACCGTTTACCAACAGAAGCCGAATGGGAATATGCCTGTAAAGCAGGTACAGAAACCAATTATTCTTTTGGCAATGATGCAACCAAATTAGGAGATTATGCCTGGTATAAAGACAATAGCGACAATAAAACGCATCAGGTAGGGCAAAAAAAACCAAATGCCTGGGGATTATTTGATATGCACGGAAATGTTAGCGAATGGACTTACGACCAATACATCGCTGATTTCTATAGTCAAAGCAAGGATAAAATTGCAGAAAACCCTGTGGCAGTTCCCGAAAAACTCTACCCCAATGTAGTTCGTGGTGGCTCTTATGATGAAACGCCAAACAACCTGACATCAACAGTTAGGTTAGCGTCTGATCCATCATGGAAACAATTAGATCCACAGATTCCGAAAAGCAATTGGTGGTTCCCCGAAGCGCCATTTGTAGGCATGCGTTTAGTACGACCAGCTAAAACGCCATCAAAAGCCGAAATTGATGCTTATTACAATAAACAACCTATAAAAGACTTTTAACCGACACTATCTAACCAAAATAAAAACTAAACACATGAAAAAACCAATCAACCAACAAGATCGTCGCGATTTTTTAAAAGCGACAGCAATGCTCGCAGGCGGTGCAATGTTAAGCACTATCCCACTGGCCGGAGCTTATGCTTCAGGATCAGACACGATTAAAATTGCCTTAATTGGCTGCGGCGACCGTGGAACAGGAGCCGCTTTCCAGGCCTTGAGCACTAAATTCAACATTAAACTGGTGGCTATGGCCGATGCTTTTCAGGATCGCCTGGACAGCAGTTACCAATCGCTAAGCGGAAAATTTGCAGCAAAGATGGATGTTCCAAAAGAACGCCAGTTTGTAGGTTTCGATGCTTATTTAAAAGCCATTCCATTAGCCGATGTAGTGCTATTAACAACTCCTCCGGGCTTCCGCCCGATCCATTTCGAAGAAGCGGTTAAACAGAACAAACAAGTTTTCATGGAAAAACCTGTTGCTGTAGATGCACCGGGCATTAGAAAGGTATTGGCCGCAGCCGAAGAAGCTAAAAAGAAAAAATTAAATGTTGTAGTAGGTTTACAGCGCCGTTATCAGACCAACTATCGTGAGTCGATGAAACGCATTAACGATGGCGCCATTGGCGATATCATGTCTGGTCAGGTATACTGGAACAGTGGTGGCGTTTGGGTACGTCCGCGTAAAGCAAACCAAACCGAAATGGAATACCAAATGAGAAACTGGTATTATTTCAACTGGTTATGCGGCGATCATATCGTTGAGCAACATGTACACAATATTGATATTGCCAACTGGATAAAAAATGGGCATCCGGTTTCGGTACAGGGAACAGGTAGCCGTGCCTGGAGAACAGGAAAAGATTACGGAGAGATTTACGATAACCACTCCATCGAATTAACGTATGCAGATGGCGCGGTAATTAATAGCCAATGCCGACATTTCGAGGGTATCAGTAACCGTGTGGATGAATCTTTTCAAGGTACCAAAGGCAAAATTTATCTTTCAGGCAGCAATCAGGCCATTATGAAAGATTACAGTGGCAAAGAACTATATAACCACAATACCAAAGGAAACGCAAATCCTTACCAGACAGAACACGACGAACTGTTCGATGCAGTTTCTAAGGGAGAATATAAATTCAGTAATGTAGACTATGCTGCAACCAGCACATTCTCTGCAATTATCGGTCGTTACGCTACTTACTCTGGTCAAACCATTAAATGGGACGAGGCTTTAGCTTCGAACATCAGTTTAATGCCGGAGCGTTTTGCATGGGATGCGAACCCAAGGTTAATGCCTGATGAAAAAGGGCTATACCCTATCGCCATGCCCGGACAAGCAAAGGTGATCTAAAACTAAACTGATGCGTTATAGGTTTTTGCTTTTCCTTTTACCACTGATTTTTGCTTTCTCCTTGAAAAAAGAAGTGAGGCAATACAAAATCAATGGTTATGCACAGGGAACCGATTATGCTATAATGTACTATGCCACTGATAGTTTAGCCACTAAAACAGGTATAGATAGTTTATTAAATGAAATTGATTTATCGATGTCGCTTTACAAAAAGGGATCATTGATAAATCAATTTAATGCGGCTAAAAAAGAAATCAAAACCGACCGTTTTATAAACGATGTGCTCAAAAGGAGTTTCGAGATCAATCGGGATACAAAAGGTGTTTTCGATATTACGGTTGCTCCATTGGTACAGGCCTGGGGTTTTGGGCCAAAAGAGGCTAAAAACGAGCCCGATCCGGCAGTCATTAAATCGATACTCGCCTGCATAGGCATGAAAAACCTAAAATTAAAGAATGGTTTATTAAGCAAACTAAAGCCTTGCGTGCAGATCGATTTAAACGGAATTGCCCAGGGTTACAGTGTTGATTTAATTGCCGATTATCTCGAAAAAAAAGGAATTAAGCAGTACGTGGCCGAACTGGGAGGCGAAATTCGGATTTCAGGACCTAAACCCAATGGCGAAACCATGAAAATCGGTATTGAAGGCCCGGATAAGGACGGAACGCCGGTAATCAGGCATATTGCCGCCATCAACTCAGGAGCAATCACCACCTCTGGTAACTATCGGAAATTTCACCAGAGCGGAAAGAAAAAGATTTCACATCTGATCGACCCCAAAACAGGTTATCCGCTGGATAATGAAATGATCAGCGTAACAGTGTACGCTAATGATGCCATTACAGCCGATGGCTACGACAATGCCTTGATGGCCATGCACCTTAAAGATGCCATCGCCTTCGTAGAAAGCAGAAAAAGCCTCGAAGCTTATTTTGTATACCATCAAAAAGATGGCAAAGTGGCTGATACCTTAACTACAGGGTTCAAAAAATTAATTACACATTAATATCTATCCGTTTAAAACCAAACCGATGAAAAGAAGTGAATTTATAAGAAACAGCTTATTCACTGCTGGCGCAATTGCCACTGGAGCAGGAATTAACAATACTTTTGCAGCTGAAAAGCATAATACATTAAGTGATAAGGTTTTTAACATGGATTATGCCCCACACCAGGGCATGTTCGAAAACCATGCGGGCAAAAGTTTTTTAGATCAGATCCAATTTATGTACGATAAAGGTTTCCGATCTATCGAAGATAATGGCTACTTAAACCGCTCAGTAGAAGAACAGGAAAAAATTGGAAAGCTATTGGCGAAACTGGGTATGCGCATGGGCGTTTTTGTGGTAGATGGTGGCGATAACTGGAAAACCTCTTTAACCACAGGCAAAAAGGAATTTAAAGACAAATTTGTAGAAACCTGCAAAAAATCGGTTGAAGCGGCAAAACGTTGTAATGCAAAATGGCTTACCGTAGTACCTGGGTTTTATGAACGCAACCTGCCTTATGGCAATCAATTTGCCAATGTAATTGATGCCATGCGTGCCGGAACCGAAATTTTTGAGCCCCACGGTTTGATTATGGTTTTGGAAACCTTGAGCGATACCCCGGAGCTTTTCTTGCAAAAAACAAATGAAACCTATGCCGTTTGTAAAGCGGTTAAAAGCCCTTCGTGTAAAATTCTTTACGATATTTATCATATGCAGCGAACAGAAGGCGACTTAATTAAAACCATCGACCGTTGCTGGGATGAAATTGCCTACATCCAGATTGGTGATAATCCGGGCAGAAAAGAACCTACAACCGGAGAAATCAATTATAAAAACCTATTCAAACACCTGCATAAAAAAGGTTATAAGGGTGTGATGGGCATGGAACATGGCAATTCGAAAGGCGGAAAAGAAGGCGAACTGGCTGTTATTTCTGCTTACAGGGCTGAGGATAATTTTTTGTAGATAATGTTCAAAGAAGCGTCGTCATTGCGAGAAGGCTTTTTCAGCCGACGAAGCAATCTTAAAACGATCGCTACTAGCGAGTGCATTAAGATTGCTTCGTGCCTCGCAATGACGATTTATTGAGAGTTACCCCACCTTCAACACCCAAACCGATACACTTCCGGCATTGCAGTGAAATTCTGCCCAACCATTTTCATCAATGACTACTTCCTGCTGGCGATAGCCTAACGCATCAACAAAGGTTTTTCCGGCAAAATGTTTACCGATTTCCATTTCTTTATAACCTTCTTCTCCTGTGCTTAATAATACCGCCAAGCCACTATTTTCATGTTCCTCATCACCTGCACGGGTCCATCCTACGCAAATGCCGTGGTCAAAATAATCGCGTTGCTCACCGTAGGCTAAGGCTGTACGTATTTTACTCATGGTTTCTACTGCAGGAATTGCCACTAACTCCACATGCACCTCGTCACCTTCTTTGTCCTTATCATCATAAATTCCTCCATAAAGATCAGGGAAGAACAAACAGGGAATCCCCTGTATACGCAACAGGATGATGGCATAAGCCAAAGGTCTGAACCAAAAATCGACATAAGATTCCAGTGCCTGCAAAGGTTGCGAATCATGATTATCAACAAATGTTACGGCCAGATCTGGCTTTACCTGAACCAGGGTTCCATCAAAAATCGTCCGCATATCAAAGTCCTCTTCCTTACTCGCCAGGAAAAAATTATGGTGCAAAAGTGAGTCAAATATTTGCGTCCGGCCACCTGTAATTTCAATATATTTTAATTGTCCTTCTCTATCCACCACATTCCAATCTTCGGCAACAATAAAAAATTCGCGGTTAAATTTTTGGTTCAGGTGATCGATCCACTCTACAATAAAATCCGGATTGATGTGTTTAACGGCATCCAAGCGAAAACCATCTACTTTGGTGGTTTCAACTATCCATTCGCCCCAATATTTTAATTCTTCAATTACTGCCCTGTTGCGGTAATCGATATCGTTAAACATCAGATAATCATAATTGCCCAATTCGGTAGAAGGGACCTCTTCAAAACCTTCTCCCAAATAATTCTGGATCGAATAAATCGCCGTTTTTTGGAGGTCTTCGGCCCAGTCTACCCCACTAAAACACTCATGATTCCATATAAATTCAGAATATTTACCCTGTCGCGCTGGGAAAGTAAACTTCGTCCAGGCTTCTATTTCGAAAACATCGCTGGTAAATTCGTTTCTATCTTCTGGATTTACAGTTCTAACGGGTATTTTTTCGAGTTCATCGCCCCCAGCTTTATGGTTAAAAACCGCATCGGCCAAGACTCCAATTCCATTATCGTGCAGGGCTTCAATTGCTTTGATATATTCATCTTTGGAGCCATGTTTGGTATTCACACTTCCTTTCTGATCGAACTCGCCCAAATCGAAAAGGTCGTAAACCGCATAACCAACATCGTAAGCCGCATTGTTTGATTTATAAGCTGGTGGCAACCAAACAGACGTTATACCAATTTCTTTTAAATGACCCGCTTCGGCAGCTACTTTAGTCCACAAATTTTGTTCTTCATTATAATACCAATGGAAAAATTGGATCAGGGTCTGGTTTTGCATTAATTCGATTTTTTGTATGGATAACATGATTCTTTACGAATTGTTTTTTGGGTTTACAGCCCCTACAAGCTTTTCCCGCTGATTTCGCTGATACCCGCAGAAAAACAAATAATAAGAGCCTGTTTAAAATTAAATAAAATTTATTTCGTGTGTCAGTCTGAGCGTAGTCGAAGACCATTTCAACGCTTTAATAAAGCACTTCGACTATGCCATCATTGACACTATTCTACAATCATTATTATCAGAATTTTAACCGCTTTTGCATTTCCGCCCAACTAGGCCGTAGCACCATATCTCCGTTCTGCTTAAATCCGGCCTAACAAATTTTTCGGGCTCTACTGACCAAGCCCTATTACTAGCTTTGAAAGAAAAATTTTCAGCCGGCATTTTTTGTTTCTTTTTGATGCCAAAAAGAAAGAGCCCTTCGGCGGCGGTGAGCCGAGTCAAGACTTGTGGCAAGGAAAAAAGCCCACTCATATTGATTTTATACGATAAATTACCCCTCAGTGTGACTGACTGCCTATACCATTTTACCCACATTTTACTTACTTTTGCCATCAAATGAGTCTAAAAAAGAAATTTGCCAGAGAAAGTTTTACCATCATGAACGAATTGGTATTACCAAACGATACCAATACCTTAAACAACTTAATGGGTGGGCGTTTGCTCCATTGGATGGATATTGCAGCGGCAATTTCGGCTCAAAAACACTGTAACCGTATTGTAGTAACAGCTTCGGTTGATAACGTTTCTTTTAAACAACCCATTAAATTAGGTGATGTAATTACCATTGAGGCCAAAGTAACCAGGGCCTTTAATACTTCAGTAGAAGTTCGTTTAGATGTTTGGGCAGAGAATATTCCAAGTGGTGCACGCCAAAAAAGTAATGAGGCGTATTATACTTTTGTTGCGGTAGATCAGAGTGCCCGTACCATCCCTGTGCCAGAATTAATACCAGAAACACCCGAAGAAATTGACTTATTTGACAGCGCTTTACGCCGCAGGCAATTGCGTTTGGTTTTAGGTGGAAAAATGAACCCTGATGATGCCAGCGAACTAAAAGCACTTTTCTTTAAAGCGTAATTTTTACATTAAATTTCTTTCTGCTTAGCATGATTGTTTTATTTTAGCGGCTTACCTTACGCTGAAAAATATGACAACTTATACCATTCTTATTATTTTAAGCGGATTAGTAATTTTCTCTTATCTGTTTGATTTAGTGGCAAGTAAAACCAAAATACCATCGGTTTTATTGCTACTTCTTCTAGGTATTGGTTTACGCCTGCTGGTCGATAACCTTAAAATACAAACCTTCAATTTCCTCTCCATCCTGCCCACATTGGGTACTGTAGGCTTAATTTTAATTGTTTTTGAGGGTTCGCTCGAGCTTAAATACGACCGGCATAAAAACAAGGTTATACGCAGTGCTTTTTTCTCTGCTTTAACCATTTTAATGGGAACTATCGTAGTAATCACCAGTATTATTTACCAGATCACCCATCACGATTTATATACCTGTATTGCAAACGCCATTCCCTTTAGTGTAATCAGCTCGGCTATTGCCATCCCTTCCGCAGCGGCATTAAACAATATCGATAAAGAATTTGTAATTTATGAATCCTCTTTCTCTGATATTTTGGGGATTATCATCTTCAATTTTGCCATTACCAACCATTCGATCAATACATCTGCTTTTATTGGCTTAGGTTTAAGTACCTTCCTCATCATTTTACTATCGGCCATTGCCTGTGTGGTGTTGTTGTACGTAATGGGCCGATTGGTACACCACATTAAATTCTTCTTAATTATAGCCATACTGATACTGGTGTATGCCATTGGTCAGTCTTACCACCTATCCTCTCTGGTGTTGATTTTAAGCACAGGCCTATTTCTGAACAATGCCGATACCATTGAGAATGCATGGTTTAGAAGTGTTTTTTTATACAAAAATTTAACAGCCGATTTATCCCAGCTTTATCAACTATCAGCAGAGAGCGCTTTTATTCTGCGCACTTTTTTCTTCGTTATTTTTGGTTTTACCATGAATATTGGCGACCTGAACAACAAAATTGTACTGGCCAACGGCTTTTTCATTTTAATATCGATTTACATCATCAGAGTGGTATTCCTTAAAATATTCAAAAAAGAAAACCTCAGTCCGATTTTATACATTGCACCCCGCGGCTTAATTAGCATTTTGCTTTATTTCAACCTGCCAGCTTCCTTAAAAATAGCCGAGGTGGGTACGCCATTCCTGTTCCTGGTTGTACTGGGATCGAGTATTGTAATGACACTGGGGATAACCTTAAGTAAGAGAAATAGTGTGGTTCAGTAGTTCATTGGTTCATTTGGTTAATTGTATAAACTGGTTAATTGAGACCTGATCATTGGTTCATAGCCAGTTCCGTCATCGATAGCTATCGGATGCGACGCTAGAATTGAGCAAGCCAGCCTGTCCACAACTTTTCCTTTTGTGTAGACACATCTTTCGGTTTAGTTTTTTATACGTTTTGCTAGCTTGCTTTAATAAATTACAGGCTTTACCGAAGAACGCCGTCAATCCCAAGGGCCAGGAGAATCAAAAAAACAGTTGCAGAATAGCCCAAATGGCACTACCAAACCTAAAACGCAGTGGTTTTGTGTTCATAAACGAGAATTTAAAACTTTAATAAGTATTGAACACAAAACGAAGTGCCGCTGTTTTTTTGATGTGTGTAGGATTGTGCAAAAAGCCCATTGCTGGATTGACAAAGCGCTTTGGGTACTTTGGCGCTCCAAAGTACCATGCCCCCGCGGCATAGAGCGGAAAAATGAATATTTGTGTTTAGAGTTATTAATAATCTGTTAATCCACTCCAAACGCCCAACCCCTAAGGTTTAAACGAAGATGAAATGCTTTTTAGCTGGTTCAGCTCGGCCAGCACATTTGGATTGGCCTGGTAGTAAATGGAATAATAACTGAGTTCGTTTAACTTATTTCTATCTATTTTATTAAAGTTAAAACGTGCCAGATTCGGATTAATGGCATGAATAGGCAGTGCAACAGCATTTGCCATTGCGGTAAAAACCACAGAGAATGCAGTTGCTGCCGCGTCTTCCCTCAGACCCGGCTCTTCCTTGCCCCATTTATCAACCATTTTACCAGCTGTATTCATTTTATACTCTTCCGCCCGATCTTCACCTATTTTAATAAAGCTCATTCCTTCATAGCCCTTTTTAATCGTCCTGATCTGCACGGTTTTAATTTCATTAATCGGAACCTTAATAAATTCGCCATCATGATTTAGGATCGCATTTGCCGAATCAACTTTATATAAAATCCCTTTGTATTTGCCATTTTCGGTTTTAAGAATGGCGATGTAAGGTTTTATGCTTTGAGCCATTGCTAAGCTTAGGGAAAAGAAAAAGAGGAGTGTAAAATAGATGGTTTTCATGTTGAGGTATTAAGAGACAGTTAAATTTAATACAATATTTTAATATTTAACATTCTGTCACGGTGAGCGGAGTCGAAATGCTTTTAATACATTCCAATGGAGGCTTGGACTATGCTACCAATAATGTTGTTTTTAATAAGCTTTGTGTGTACCGTATGAACTTCCACCCAGCTAAGCCAAAGCACTGTATCTTCGTTCCACTAAATCCGGCCTAACAAATTTTTCGGGCTGCACTGTTCTGGCCTAACAACTGGCTTCAAAAGAAAACGGCGAAGCCCTCATGAATGCAACTAAAAGTTACAAACAACAAATGAATAAATTTTCAACCGGTGTTTTTTGTTTTTTCATGGGCTTTTATGTTTTCAATGGCATTCAAGCTAGCTACGCTGGTCTTTTTGACACAAAAAAGAAAGAGCCCTTCGGCGGCGGTGAGCCGAGGCAAGACCGTGGGGTATGGCAAAGAAATTAATTATACTTCACTCACATTGATTTTTTATACAATAAGTTAACCCTCAGGATGACAATTTATCAAATAAACCAACTTCACTGATTAATGAGTAACGGGTTAATTATTTAAATCGGTTAACTGAATTCGAACTCGCAAATCGACTAAAGACTACCGACTCTAGACTTTGGACTAAGCTCCCATTTCTAGAATCTTATCAAATTCTTCCGCTTTTAATGGCATTACCGATAAACGACCTTGTCTAACCAATGAAATATCAACCAAACTGGGTTCTGCTTTGATCTGCTCTAAAGAAACCGGATTTTTCAGGCTTTCTACAGGTGATAAATCAACCACTACCCAGTTGGCATCATCGGTAGTTGGATCCTGATAAAACTCCCTTACTACTTTTGCAATCCCCACCACATTTTTACCTTCGTTACTATGATAAAAAAGCACTAAATCTCCTTCCTGCATCGCTTTTAGGTTATTTCTGGCCTGATAATTACGAACACCATCCCAAAAGGTACGGCCATCCTGATTAAATTTTTCCCAACTGTATTTAAAAGGCTCTGATTTTACTAACCAATGGTTCATGCTAATTGTATTATTTCGATTATTTTATCCTCAAAACTAAGAAAAGGGAATGGATTAGGAAATAGGTTGGAGAGAATGAGTTTTCAATTATCAAAAATTGATTAGTTTTTCGAAAATATCATTTCAATGAAAATCAATATCTTGTGGACATAAATTAACAATCACAAAATAACAGAAATGGCAGATTACACTTTACCATATTTCGGAATTTTACGGACAGAAAACTTCGAAGAATATTATGATGTTGATATTGAATTAAATGGAAATGAAATTCAAATAGACCTTAATTTTGATCACAAAACCATTAACACATTAATACTAGACAAAGTAAAAAATTTCATTGAAAAACTTGAAGAATTTGACAAGTTGAATAAGACATATATTCTCAATGACTATAATGACGAAGATGGCGACACAGTAAAATTTTACTTAGAACACCATCTTGAGGAAGTTGATAAAGAAGAACTTACAAAACTTGTAAACTTTGACGACACGATAATAGAACCTGAACAGCAACTTTTGTCAAAATTGAAATTAGTTAGAGTTGGACTTTATCCCGATAGTGAAAATAACTTCGCGGTTTTTGACTATTCAATTGGAAAAGATATAACAGATCAGTTGTAGTTGTAAATACTGATGAAAACGGGCAACTGGAATATTTAACAATGGAAAGCTAAATACCTATTGCCTCCATCCATTACTAGCGCAAGTCTTAGCGTTTAAGCAAGTGGACTGGATGACTTCTGCTTAGCAGAGATTAAATTGACTGATTTATCTAGCACAAGTCAGATCTATACTCTGGCTAGAGGCACTAAGACTTTTGCTAAATGTGGACTTAATTAGCTAGAGCACAAGCACAGCTCTAGCAGAAGTGATTAGTTGATTTGATGTAATCCAACTTTAGTGGAAGATTACTCGCTATTGTTTACATTATCTGAATCTGAACTCATTATATTATTAGCTATCGTTTGAAAAGATGAAACTGGAGGATTTCTTCGTAAGATATCAGTGTAACTTTTATTAAATGTTTTGAGAAATTTTCTGAGCAACCCCAATCTACTCCCATTATGGGAAAAGGCGACTATTGGAAGGAATTCTTCTATTTCTATTAATACTCCTTCAATATCGCCCAAGGTACTATAACCATTATTTTTAAGTTCCTTAATCAAAACCGGAGGAATGGTCTCTTGAACAGGTAGTGTATTAAAAGTCGGATGAGTATTCAAGTAGTCCAGTAAGATATGGGATTTTGCTATAGACATTTCCATTTCCCAAACATTACCAGGTCCTTCATATTTTGGGACAAGTGATTCAAAAGAAGTATTTTCAAATAGGTCAGTTAATACACGGTCAGAATTTAAAATGTAAATCATCTGATCAGTATTTTCGTTAAAGTTTTCCAAGTAATGTAAATGTTGGGTGCCGTCTTTTCTGATCCAATCTCCTTTTGTGGTATCATTGGTCAGGAAGATGATATCTTTTTTTTTGTTTTTAGAGTAAAGCATCATTTCATGGAAAACAATGTAATCTCCCGTAGGATCCTCTTTACCTTTTTCTGCGCAACCAGGGAACACATTCATCGAGTAGTTTTCTGTGGCGTTGTCTCTATCTGGAGAATATCCTTTCTTCAGCTTATCGTAATCTTCTTTGATTTTGATGATAAGAGTAGGGTCAAAAGGATCAACAACCTGCAACCTTGCGACGATATCTAAGAATTTATCTTCTAAAACTAATTTATTTGCAATTCCTTTTTTATCTTCAATTTCCTTACAGATTTTTTCGTTGAGTTCCTTAATCCCTTTTTCGATTTTACTTAACTCTTTCTGAATGGCGCTATAATCCTCCAGTTTCTTTTTGTTCTCGTTTTGAAAGTGTTGGAACTTATTTATTACATTCGATTGGAAATCCCTTGGCAGCTGTTCGGTGACTGCAGTCTGAAATGAATGAATGATTTTTTCGCGGTTCTTTATAAATTCGAATTGTACCTGGGCACTCAATACAATTCTAGCTTTGTATTTCTCAAAAAATTGCATTATCTTCTCCCTAGCTGAAAAAGAAACTTCATAGTAGTTTAATAACACATTCGTATCTACAAATATAGGTAGATCATCAGCTAAAGTTTGTGCCTTTTCTTGACCTGCTTTATATTCGTCCAGTACTTTTTTATAGACTTTGAGGTTATTGATTCCTTGTTTGGATAAATAGGATACCGTCAATTCAATTTTATCTTTTAGTCTAACCATGTGATTGCGCTAATTAGCCCTTGCAATATAGGGAAGTTCATTTGAAGAATTCAAATTTTGCATTTATCCACTAGATATTTTGGTAAGTTTTAAGCATATATCACTAAGACAAGTTATTCAAGGTGTTCTTGAACCTTGATTTTAAAAGCAGTTGAATGATGGAATTAAAATCAGGTGGTTATTTCTCTAAAATCCATACAATTCTGTATTTTTATTTTTAAAATTAAGCTTTCAATCCTTGATATATTCAAAAAATGACTTCCAAAATCTTGATGACAATGCTCACAGCATCGCAGTCAGTAGATACTTGACCAAGATTTTACGAGGAGAGACTAAAAAGCTACTCCCGCATGAATGCGAATTTATTTGCTCTTTTTTAAACCATCTTTATTTAGATAAGGATGTCACCAAGCCAGCTCATGACGTATATCAATTTGATTTTCTAGGTGAAGCACTATTTAAAAGGCTAGTGCTTGTTTATTTAGATAATCTCGACTTCCTAAAGCCCGTTTCCATTGGCCATAGAGATTTAACTGTCGAGGAAATTTTAAGGGACAGACTAAAATTTAATGAATTACTTGCAAACTGGGATATAAAGCTACGTACAGTTTCTAGTAACATCTACCTACATGAAGTCAGAATTGAATATCATAGAAAATTGAAAATTCTTAGCGATCAATTTAAACAACTCTATTTCGGACGCAGGTTGTATGAACGTCGAATATTAGAGCAAAAAGTAGCGGCTTTTTACAAATACTTTATAACAAAGTCCTTTTTCAAGAACAATAAACAAAACTGGGTACAGGTTGATGAAATGGGAAAAAGTTTTGTAATAAATCCATACAGCTATGTACACATTATTTCCAGACATTATATGCCAAAATTTAATAGTATGGAACTTGGCAAAAGCTTTAATAACGAATTAAGTTGCATAGATCCATTTAATTTACCTAATACCTTAAGAGATCTAATTGTGGACTATTTTAACCATGCGCCAGCAAAATTTGTTTTGGATAAGGAATACATGATTTTCAGCCAAGATGCCGATTATTATATGGTTTGGTGGAAACAGAAACAACTTAATGAGTTAAACCAGCAAATTGGCTATGAAATAAGAACACTGTATAAAATTGACCAACAAAGGGACCACACTAAAATAAACCATTCTCTATTCTATGAAGCAAATAATCGTATTAAATACTTCTACTAATGATTAATTGATCCATCTATTTTCAAATTGAAAATAAAAGATTCCTATAGCATAGCTGATTTTTCTAAATTTGATCCTGAAACCTTAGGAACAACCAAAGAAGCTTTATTTGAAAGTTTATATCATTCATTTAAAAATAAATTAAAATAACATGGGCAGGACAAGAAAGGTAGAATTTACACACGGCGATGTATACAAAGATGTAGATTTTGGTACTTATGCTTTAATGATGTACTATGCTAAACAATTAAATTCAACGAAAGCCGAAATTTTTTTTAATGCTACCATATCTGAATGGAATTATAGGGTTGAACATGATTTGCCTGAAGGGGATTTAGATGCAATTGACGATTTGGAAGTACATTTTATCCCTAAAGAGATACGCGAGACTATTATTTTTATAGATAATGAACTTATACCAGCACTTAATAATGAAACTTTGAATCTAATTGAAAAATATGGTGGTAGAGATAATTTTTATAAACTTTTCTATACTAATCCTGGTTATTTAATTGCATTGGGATTAAATGATGATGAATTTTATTTTGATATACCAAGCTCAATTGTTGCTTTTTTAGGTCGTTTAAAAGTTGTATTAGAACTTGCTTTAAATGCCAATACGCCTTACGAAGTTTTTATTCATTAAATCCCGCACGTGTACAGTATTAAACCCTCGGAGGCTTACACGACCATGTGTGTAATATATTACAACAATTCACTACTTTTATCAAAGAGCTCGTAATTCCAGCGGTCCATTACTAGCGCAAGTCTTAGCGTCTATGCTAGTGGGTTGGATGACTTGTGCTTAGCAGAGATTTAATTGACGGATTTTTAACACAAGTCGGGCCTATACTTGACCCAGGCGCGCTAAGACTTACGCTGGATGCGTATATTTAGGAGCGATGCTTGTGCTAGTGCGAGTTTTTAACTCGTACTAATATAAATTCTAAAATTTAGAAAGTCGCAATCCCAAACTTTCATAATTTTCGAGGCATAATATATTCACAACAAAAGCAGTTGATGCAGGTTTATAACAGAAGATTACCATTTGAAGTATAGTAGTGCAATAGATTTTTCTGGAGAAAAGGGCTTATTAGAAATTGATTTAATTTGGATACGAGCTTCAAGCTCGCACCAGCTTGGGCGCTAAGACTTGCGCTAGATGTGTATATTTAGGAGCGATGCACCATTTTTAGAACAACCGAACCCTGACAAATGAAAATAGATGAGGAATTAAGGCATAGAATTGGACTTTCACTCAATGAAGCAACATTACTTGGAGTTGAATTTGACAGAGAGAAAAACTTGGTAGCCTGTTCATTTTCATTGGTTGCTATCGCCAAGGACGGCAATGTTCCCCAAGACAACCGAGTCTTGTTTATCTTTAAATCGATTGGACGATTTGCAGCTTCATACCGAAACGGACATTGGGACAACAAAACAGCAGAAGTTGAAAAATTTGAGCCAGAAAAAATTTCAGAAATAGTTCAATGTTTTGAAGAACTTTCAATTTACGGATGGGACTTTATCAACTGTGGCGACAATGATTTTGACACTTGGAAAGATAGGCTAAGTTTTGATTATTCATCAGGAAATGAAAGTGGCTTAACAAACACAATTGACCTGTTCCAAGAAGGAGGTAACAGGCATATAGACATAAGAATTTGGTTTGACGAATTTGAAATCTTAACTCCAACTCATCAAGCTGTAGAATTAGAAAATTTTTTAGCGAACGGAAAACGTGGTTGGGACGCCGTTTATGCAAACAATGATAAAATAGGCAATTTTGGAATAATACCTTCTACAACTGACAACAAACAAAAGCTAAAAGAAACAACAACAGGAGTGATAGGGAATAGCGAAACCAAAAATTGGTGGACTGAAATAACAGATAAGTTCAAACGACGAAATGAAAAAGGAACTTGAACAATTTAAACAACAGAAGCAAGAGACGATTGACGAGAATAAGCCTTGGTGGAAGTTTTGGCAGTGACAAAAATCATAATATTAAATGGAATTCCTGAAAAAGATATTTTCAACAAAGATAAAAGATAACGATATGCCGTTACCAGAACGGTATCCTGAAAATTCTATTGGAGATTTTTATGTAGAGAACCAGGTTTGTATTACTTGTGGTGCACCTGAAGCAGAAGCACCAGACTTAATAGAACATTCTAAACTTGAATATGGACATTGCTACTTTAAGAAACAACCTACTACTGCTGACGAATTAGACCGAGCAATTAATGCAATGCAAGTGTCTTGTATTGCAGGTATTAGATATGGCGGTAAAGATAAAGGATTACTTAAGAGACTTTATGATTTAGGTTTAGAAGCAGAATGTGATTATAAACTGGAGGATTTAGAATGACTCCATTACTAGCGCAAGTCTTAGTGTCCTGGCAAGCGGGCCGGATGACTTGTGCTTTAATTAATAAGGATGTTACTAGGATTTTACAATAGCGCATGCAAATAATTTGCAGTATCGATAAGTCCATTCCTACGCAGGCTTTCCAGCACTTGATATTCATCCATTGCAGGATTCTTCCGGTTCAGTACCATCTCGCGGAAAGCCTTAATTGCCTGCTCCTGATTCAGATCGATAATATCGGTAAGAAAATCATCGGCACTTTTGGCCTTTAGACCGAAAGTGTCCAGATATTCCTCTGGAAAATCCTTGAGGTTATTAGTAACGATCACATTTGCGTTCGTTTTAATTGCAGCCGCAAGCACATGACGGTCATCCTCATCCGGTAGCTGAAGCTGCGAAATAAGACCTTCATAATTACCCACCAAAGCATCCGGGAAAGCCTGGTTTGCCTTTTGCACCCGCTTTTCAGCTTCGCTCTCTTCCACGCCATGCCTGAGCATCACTTCTTTCCACTCACAGAAAATATTAGTACCCCACTTTGGCGTATAAAGATCATAATGCGCAAACCAGAAAAGCAGGTCTCTGATCACAACTGGATAGATGACATTGGTATCCAGTACTGCCTTAAACCTTACACTATGAATCATACAATCCGAGTTCCTCATCAGCGCCCATGATGTCGATAATATTGTTCTTCTGCTGCACTTTCATTTTTTCCCTGTAAGCCACAACATCCTCGAATTTTATCCTCCGGTGCTTACCCACCTTGATAAACTCAATAGCTCCCTCTTCTAGTAATTTTACTAAATATGGTCTTGAACATCCCAATATCTCGGCTGCCTTTTGGGTAGTTACCTCTGTTGCCACCGGAACTATAGAAACAGGCTTACCTTCACCCATAGCCTTTAAAATATCGCCAAGAAATACCAAAGCCCTGGCAGGTATCTTAATTCGGTCGCCCGTCTCCTCAATCTCAATCTCAGTCTGTTCAGAATGGATGTTGGAGAGTATCGATGATAAAGCTGGTAAAGATTCTATGGCCATCTTCTGCTCTGCTTTGGAAGGACGGCGTGTTTGATCAGTTGAAATCATGCTGCAATTTTCTACGAAGTTAAACAAAAAAACAAACGAAATAAACGAAATAAATAAAATAAACAAAAAACTAACAAACCAAATAGACCAATAGTTTGAAAGAAGAAATACATACTAACAGTTACGAACCCAAAAACTGTAAAAACTTAAGAATACAAAAACAGGGAGAAATGAAATTTAACTATAGCAAAGAACAACTAATAGTGGTTTGCAAAGTCTGAACTACCAACTGCAAAGTCTGAACTATCGACCGCGAAGTCTGAACTATCAACTGCAAGTATAGAACTGCGAACTGAAAGTATAGAACTATAAACTGCAAGTTCAAAACTATCAACTGCAAGTACAGAACTATGAACTGCAAGGTCTGAACTATCGCCTGCAAGGTCTGAACTACCGACTGCAAAGCCTGAACTGTCGACTGCAAGGTCTGAACTACCGACTGCAAAGCCTGAACTATCAACTGCGCCATCTGAACTACCGACTGCAAAGCCTGAACTATCGACTGCAACATCTGAACTATCAACTGCAAGTACAGAACTACTAGCTGCAAGTATGGAACTGCCTCCATTTACGCGTTATTATTCGAAAAGATTTCGTTAATTATTTTATTGTATTTATCTTAGTGGTGCAGATTAATAAATAACATATTTTTTCACCTAGCTAAGAGAGATCAATTTTCACAATTAAATTTTAAAAATATTCCTGGACGAGCGTTTTAGAAACGCATTTTCTAATTTCTCTGAAAAGAGTTATTTGTTAGTCTGCAGCGTCCAGGAACTTTAATTTTAATGTTATGCAGACTAACAATTGTAAAAACCCAAACACACAGCTCCCAGATCAGGTAGCAGCTGTAACAGCATTCCGGAAACTGATTGAAGCCTATTTCGATATGATTGGTTTATCTGATGTGAATCAATTCCTTACTGAAATGCTTAGCGCAGCTATCGGGCCCGATCCGCGCTCTGGCAAGCACAAACCCATTACCATTGCCAACGCCCTTTATGATGTAAACAATATCATCAGCCTGCTTACCAAAACAAAACTTTTGGCCAATGAAGAAACCTTTCAACATTATGCCATAAACCTGGGTTATAACCTACAAGCTGTTGGCCAATTTGATGTAGAGCATCTATCTGAACTATTATATGTTGGATTAAATGCCTATATCTTTCAGGAGGATGATTTTGAAGGCGCAACCTTAAAATTTTCTGCCGAAATTACTGCTGCCTATAAAATGATTTATGATTGGCTGTCAGACTGCGATGCCTGGTGTAATGCTGTTGAGTGTTATGAATATAATGAAACTATCGGTTTAGCAGCTACACTATAAACGTAAAAAGTTTAATTGGCCATTTACCTTATACAGCTATGAGGGAAAACTCCCCTCCTGATTTAGGAGAGGTGCCCAAAGGGGCGGGGTGGTTACACCATTGCTAGCCCAAGCCCTATGTTATTAAGTTAGGGTTTTTAACCACAGATGTACACAGATAAACACGGATTTTTATATCTGTGTGCATCTTTTTTATCTGTGGTTAAACTATGTTCATTACCAGCGCATGTCTTAGCGCCTACGCTAGTGGGCTGGATGGCTTGTGCTTAGCAGAGATTTAATTGATGGTTTAAAACACAAGTCAAGCCTATACTTTGCCCAGGGGGCGCTAAGACTTGTACGAGATAAGTTTAATACACATTTCAAATCAAACAAAACCCTATTCCCCACGCGTTAACACCTCATCTATCATTCCAAATTCCTTTGCTTCAATGGCGGTCATCCAATAATCGCGACTGGCAATTTCATTTATTCGCTCATAACTTTGTCCGCTATGTTTCGCCAAAATATGGTACAGATCCGACTGGACTTTTAACACCTCTCTGATCCTGATATCCATATCAATGGCGGTTCCCTCTGCCCCACCCGAAGTTTGATGAATCATCACCCTCGAGTGCTGCAGGGCCGAACGTTTACCGGCAGCTCCCGCGCACAACAATACCGAACCCATAGAAAGTGCAATGCCAGTACAAATGGTGGCCACATCAGGCGCGATATACTGCATGGTATCATAAATACCAAAGCCAGCATACACCGATCCACCAGGCGAATTGATATACAATTGGATGTCGCTTTTGGTATCAACCGACTGCAAAAAAAGCAATTGTGCCTGTATCACATTTGCATTCCGCTCATCAACGGCTTCCCCTAAAAAAATAATCCGGTCCATCATTAACCGTGAAAAAACATCCATCTGTGCCACATTCAGCTGGCGCTCTTCGGTAATATAGGGCGTCATGGCAACAGGCATGGCATGAGCAGCTGTTCTGCCCATATACTGATCTACATAAAGGCCGTTTAAGCCCTGGTGTTTTACCGCATAAAGGCGGAATTCTTTGTTGATATCCATCATATTGATTTTAAATTTTAGGCATAACAATGCCCCTACCCCGATAATAGGGCATGATTGATAAATTAAATTGATTGTTTATTTGCTGAACAAACGCATTACCTTTTGCCTGAAGCTTTGGTGCGCATCGGTATTAAACAACGTTTGGTGTATGTTTTCGATTTCATTTTTCAGCTGCTTCCGGCCGTAATTACGCACCATTTGATAGGTTTTGTCTTGCCAGTAAACCTGCTGCTTGAGATCAGGCTGTAGGATCATTTTGGCTTCGAGCAGGAAACTTTCTCCATCCTTATCGTCCGACAGCAGGTAATGCTCTATCAAACGGAGCTCATTCAACGATGTCTTCATATTTTAAGGATTTTGCTTTAACTGTTTCTTTTACTTTTTCGAGGCATTTAAATTTCTGAGCGGTTGCAGAACGTGCACCCGAAAAGCCAAAGCGCTGTGCGAGTGTTTCCATATCCAGTTTTTCGTAATAAAAAGCACTGAGCAACCGCATACATTTCTGCCCGGCCTGCTCCAGTAAATGCATCAGTTTCCCCGAAGAAACTTCCTCATATCCGATATCTGCCAAATCGATCTCTTCATTAAGAATAAGGTCAAGCTGATTAAAGGAAACATTCTTGTCGCTTTCTTTATAACGTTTGATCCATAAATATTTGGCAATCCCAAATAAATAGGCTTTCTCCTGATACTTCAGCCTCAGCCCCGAAACCTGTACTTTCTCGTAGTACACCACCAGCGCATCCTGAAAAATATCTTTCGCCTCCTCAAATGATCCTCCCATCTTACTTACGTGCCTTGCCACCAAAGGAAAAGCTTCTTTGTAGAGTTTCATAAAAAGTGCTTCGCGCTGGCTGGGCTGCCCTTTAGTGGCTGTTGCTATCATGATTACTATGCTTTATACAGTATGTGGCTATTTTTGAACAGATATCACCTAAAATTAACAATTATTTTTTTTGGGCCTTAAGTCTATCTTGAAAACTCACATAGTAAAAATTGTTTGGAGCCTCATGCCAGCTTACTTCGAAAAAACACAATCTTTACCGAAGCACGCCAGTCAATCCCAATCTTAATATTAAATCCTACTGTGTGGACAATTCTCTTTTAAGGAAAGTTTAGGCGTTATGCTAGCTTGCTTTGAAATAACTCAACCCTCACCGAAGCACGCCCGTCAATCCCAAGAGCCGGGGAAATCAAAAAAACAGGTGCAGTTCAGGTAAATTGGCACTAACAAACCTGAAACGCAGTGGTTTTGTGTTCATAGCGATGATTTAATTTTAAAAAATATTGAACACAAAACGAAGTGCCGCTGTTTTTTTGATGCGCATAGGATTGTGCAAAAGGCTCATTGCTGGATTGACGAAGCGCTTTGGGTACTTTGGCGCTCCAAAGTACCATGCCCCGCGGCATAGAGCGGAAGAAGAATCCACCCTGTACCACATTAATCAATTCCCATCTTAAGCCTTCAACTTACCCGGCGTAACTGCAAATTTCTTTCTGAAAGCATTGCTGAAGTGCTGTACAGATGAATAACCAAGCATAAATGCCACCGATTTTATGGATAGCCCCTCAAGCAGCAGCTCTTTTGCATGGTTAAGCCTGTAATCACTCAAATAACCGAATATGCTGTTATCAAACAGTCCTTTAAAGCCCTGTTTAAGTTTAAATTCGTTAATACCACATACTTTAGCCAGTTCTGCAACCGATGGCGGCTGGTGGATATTGGCAATAAGGTAATCCCTTGCCTGATAAAGACAATCCCTATCGTAGGCAGAATGTAAAACTGCAGGCTGTTTTTGGCTAATGGAACGTTCAAAAGCTTCGGCCTGGAGTACCAGCAGTTCAATGCATTTCGATTCGATAAACATACGTTTCAGGCCCTCGGGGTAACCACAATCGAGAATTTCGCGGATGCAGTGCTGCATGGCCCATGAAATAGGAAGGTTTTGTTCAGCCAGTTCCGTATAGCGACCGGTATCGGCATAATCTGCCAAAACCTGCAATGCTTTGGTGGAATGTTCTGCCAGTTGCAAAAACTTCTCCTTAGCAAAATGTACCTCAAAAAAACAGTAGTTATGGCGGGTGTCATATTCGCCTGTACCATCAAGTTCAGGCATGTAAATAATATTCTGCTGGTTGGAATTAAAGATGTACTGTTTGTTATTTACCCGGTTAAAGATAGTGCCATTGCCGGAGAGCGTAAAACGCAGTTTAACCATATCCGGGACATCGTAAGTGGGCCTGAAATACATCTGTTGCTGTTTAAACCTGATATCGCCATACACGATGTAAATACCGGGGATATTGATCTGTACCAATTCGGCATCGCTAAACGAAAAACTGTATTTCTCCTTTCTTTCTGTTACCAATCCTCCCCGGGCAGGAAGATCACCAAAGCTGCCTCCTACCTTTTTCCAGGCGCCATAATCCTTACCAACATTGATTCCCATAAAGGCAATTATCACAAAAAAAGCCGAACTACAGTAATGGCGTTATCCACAATTCGGTTTTTTGTAAAAGAAAATCCTTTTGATGTAAAAGCGTACGCCTGCTATTTTTCAATTTTGCCCAATTGCGAAATGCACCGCAAGAGACTAATCACGATACCATGGAGGAGCAAGAAGACCTGAACACATTAACGCAAGATCAAAAAACAGACGTTCTCCCACCCAAAAACACCCTAATTTTTAAACTCTTACAAGATTTACCGTTAAAAGCGGAGGAAAAAGTATTGGAAATCGGCCCAGCCGGCACCGAACACCTCTCTTATTTGTTTCAAAAAGCAAAAAACATTAGTTATTCTGGTACTTACCCTACTGAATCTGCGATGAAAGAAGCCTCTTTAACTTACAAGGCGGATGGTAACGCTGCAGAGTTCATTAAAACAACGGATAACAAACTCAATTTTCAGGATAATTTCTTCGATTATTGTTTTACGGCGAATACCATTTATTTTTGGCCGGATCCGCTAAAATACTTAGCTGAAAGCTACCGTGTGTTAAAACCAGGGGGAAAAACGGACCTTGCCTTTGTTGAAAAAAACTCTGGTGGCGACCTGCCCTGGACACAGCTCGATTTTACATTTTATGAGATTGATGAAGTAAAATCGTTTTTCGAACTATCGGGATTTGCGAATATCGAAGTAAAAAAAATGATGGAAATGGTAATGGATCAAAACGGAAAGGAAATCAGCAAACCGTTTATCGTAGTGTCTGGACGGAAATAGTGGATGATCTGGTTAAATTTAACAAAACATTTTCCTTAAAAAACTGGACACAGGATTTTGAAAAATTGCATTATTGAAGGCTCTATATATAGCCAATAAAAACACAAAACAGCCAAATGCGCTCAATAGCGCATTGGCCTTCGACATTAAATTATTGGCAACAACCTCAGCAGATATTTAAAGTTCTGCCATAATACTTTTGGCATCCTGGTCGTCATATTGATCGATAAGCTTGTTTAATTTGCCTTTTAATTGCGCAACAATACCTGCATATCCTATTTTGCCATATAAATTATTTTCTTCTGAGGGATCATTTTTTAGATCGTACAATTCCCAGGTATTCACGCGTTTGTAAAAGCGGATTAATTTATATCGTTCGGTTCTAACACCAAAATGAGGAGATACCGAATGTTCACCATTTTCATAATAATGATAAAACATAGCATCCCTGAATGCTACTTTTTTTGATTGAAACAAAGGCAGCATCGATTTCCCTTGCATAGCTTTTGGTATTTTAAGCTTTGCGGCGTCAAGCAAGGTTGGCGCAAGATCGAGATTCATTACAAATGTTCCGTTTTGACTTCCTGGCTTAATTACCCCAGGGTAACGCATGATCATTGGTGTTCTGAAAGATTCTTCATACATAAAACGTTTATCAAACCAACCATGCTCGCCTAAATAAAAACCTTGATCTGAAAGGTAGATTACAATGGTATTTTTGGTAAGATTGTGTTTTTCAAGGTAATCAAGCGTACGGCCAATATTCCGGTCGAGCGATGCTGCTGTGCTTAAATAATCGCGCATATAACGTTCATATTTCCACTCTACCAAAGCTTTGCCTGTTAAATTCCCGTTTTTTAAATCTGCTTCGATTGGCTTGTAGTAGGCATCGAACCTTGCTCTTTGTGCTAAGTTCATGCGGTTAACGCTCCCCTCTCCATTTTTGCTATAAGAAAGCATTTTCAGGTCGTAGCCCATTAACATGGTTTTATCAATGGTCATATCCTGTGCTTTTGCCGCTTCCCGGTTTACATAATTGTCGTAAAAATTTTTAGGCAAAGGGAATTTCACTTTATCAAATTTCCCCATATCAGCCGTATCCGGAAGCCAGGTGCGGTGCGTAGCTTTGTGCCCAATAACCAAACAGAACGGCTTCGATTGGTCTCTATTATCTAACCACTGCTCGGAGGCATCTTCAATCAGATTGGTTACATAACCTTCTTTATGCACGGTTTTACCATCCATGCCGATAAAATCGGGGTTGTAATACTGCCCCTGATCTGGCAGAATGCTGTAATAATCAAATCCCTGAGGTTTATCGCCCAAGTGCAACTTACCTATCCAGGCGGTTTGATATCCGCCAGACTGAAGGTGTTTGGCAAAATTATCCTGTCCATGATCAAAATGGGAGGTTTCATTATCTTTAAAGCCATTTTTATGGCTATACAAACCTGTTAATATAACGGCCCTGCTTGGTCCGCAAATAGAATTGGTTACATAAGCTTTGTTAAAAGTTACCCCCGACCGGGCAATACGATCGATATTGGGTGTTTGCGTTAATTTACTACCATAACTGCTTATTGCCTGAAAAGCATGATCATCAGAAATGATGATTACAATATTGGGTTTTTGCTGGGCATAGCCTATTTTGCAGCATAGCAGCGCAGTGATTAATATTATTTTTCTCATTGATGATTTTGATATGAATCGTATATAAAAGGCTTATCATTAACGTTTTTAGCTTCTTGCTAAAGCTGGGTATGATGCGTGCCGTATACCCGTAAATTTACAAAATGCCTGTTATTTTATATACTTTGGTAAAACGGAATTTACTATCTACCCTAACAGTTATGATTAATTTATCGTTATGTTGCTTAAAAATGATCTTCTTTGCATCTCCAGGTACTGTAACGTGTGGTACAAAATATACTTTAATTTATACTGATGCATCGTGTATTTTGGCGTGCCCCCAAGCTGAGCAAGGGGTCGGGCTATGCGCTGCAAGTCCTCGCTCGTTGCCTCGCTGTGGGCTTTTCGCTTCTATCCCTCACGCTTAATAACATCAGCTTAGTCCTTTGCTTACTTTGCGAAACCCTTAGCGTTCTTTGCGGTTAATTCATCATTCTAGTTAAGGATATTATTCATATCCATTTTCAAAAACGATGGTCTGCCGTTTTTTCAGGCTCACTTCGGCAATTCCATCATCGCCCATTTTTACACTTCCAGCAGGTATATCTCTTACTACATAGGTTTTAAAAGGCAGTTTAATTCTAAGTACGCGCGCTTTTTCTGCATATACTTTTACTTTTGTTGGCACACCGTTTTCCTTATTCCCGCTTACTAAAAAGCCGCCTTCAGCACGTAAATCATTAAAAGCTACATCTTTCCAGCTTTGTGGTACAGCTGGGAATGCCTGTATATAACCATTTCTGCTTTGCAATAAAAGTTCCTGAACACCCTGTGCAAAGGCAAAATTGCCTTCTAAAGTAAAAGGGCGGTAGGTAAAACCAGAATACTGCCCTCCTTTTTGATCGCCATTTAAATGAAAACTGTTGGACGAACAGAAATTGGATGCAAAAATTTCCAGTTGTTTTACCGCCTTATCGGCCTGGTAAGCCCTTGCATATAAAGAGGCCATCCAGCTAAAAGAGTAACCACACCATGCCCTTGTACCAATTTCTTCTAACCGTTTTAAGGAATTATCAATAATGGTTTTGTCTTGCTTGTTGTTAACATCCAATAAATCGAGCGGATATATGGCCATATACTGCGAAAAATGCCTATGAGAGCTCGTTAAATCAGATCCAGGGGCAATAGTAAAACCGGTTTCATTTATTTCATAACCCGGTAACTGATTCAGCATTTCCGTCCAATGTTTGCTTTCATCTGTCTTGCCTTTTGCCTTGCTTACTTCGGCCGCAGCTTTAAATAAAAATTTAGCTAACGATAAATCATAGTTGGTCCAGTTTAAGAACCAGGCTTTAATACTGTTATCGTTAAATTCAGGACTAGAGCTTAAAGGCAGTGAACGTTTGCCTTCTTTCAACCTGGTAATGTTCTCCAGGTAGGTTGCAGCTTCATGAATATATGGATAGGCTCTCCTTTTAAGAAACCTATCATCCATGCTATATTTCCACTGCCAATAAAAATGTTGCGAAGTCCATGCGCTTACAGTTGGCGAAAGCGAATACTGGATCCATCCGCCCATCGGATCGCCATTTAAAGTAACTACACCAGGAACATTTAAGCCTTCAACACCAAAATACTGTTTGGTATAAATAAGGTTATTTTTTCTGATTTTCCATAGCCAATCTGTAAAAGTGGCACCTTCAGCTAAATGGTTAGCGCTATATGTTGGCCAATAACTCAATTGGGTATTTAAATCATTGTGGAAATCGCCTTTCCAGGGTGGCAAGCTACCGTTATCGGCGGTCCAAACGGCTTGTAAAGTTATGGCAGGTGCCCCCTTTCTGGCTACACACCCTAATTTATACATTTCTAAATAGTATTGTTTTTGAATAAGCTGATCCGGTACAGCGATATTCGATTTATTCCAGAAATCTTTCCACCATTTGGTATGAGCATCCCAGCCCGTTGGCTCTTTCGCTGTTGAAGAAATACCAGGTAATTTTGCAGCTTTATCATTACTAATGGTCCAGGAACCGATTACATTGCCATTAGCCATTGTTTTCCATTTAACCAACACTTCATAATAATGTCCATCATAAGTAGGCTGACGATAACGGACACTATTCATCGTATTGGTAACTGTTCCTTTTGCATAACCCAGTTTTTGCAAACCCTCACCTGCATGGCTATTATCGCCTTTTTCTATCAGATTATTGGCGTAATTATGCACAATCAAGTTAGGCACGATTGCCGTAGATTTAAGATTTTCGAAACTAAAATATCCCCGTTGCCGCTTTGCATGAATGTAAC
The DNA here is from genome assembly GCF_918698255.1 of Pedobacter sp. Bi27. Classification (NCBI taxonomy): domain Bacteria; kingdom Pseudomonadati; phylum Bacteroidota; class Sphingobacteriia; order Sphingobacteriales; family Sphingobacteriaceae; genus Pedobacter; species Pedobacter sp. Bi27. The sequence continues at coordinate 56,172 of NZ_CAKKMW010000006.1, read as the reverse complement.
AGTTAAAAACAGTACCATTTTCAAATTTTACCGTGTTTAAGGCTGTTTCGATATCCAATTCATTCGATACTACTTTACCTAGTTTAGCGATATCAAATTCCATTGCCGCTGCAGGCAATTTGGTTGGATATGGACTGTTATCATAAGGTTCATCGCCTATTTTTTGAACGGCAGCGTAGTTATTTTGATGAACCTGCTCTTCTACCCATTTAAAATTAAGCTTCGAGATATCAAGCGACTTACGTTCGTCCCACAGATCTGCACGATCTAAAGAAAGACGTAGTTTATTGTTTTTTTTCCATATTAAAACACCTAACATACCATTTCCCAAGGGCATAGCTTCATCCCACCTGTTAGCGAGTTTAGGAAAGGAAAGATTATAAGGTTTTAATGATTGGGCATAAATAAAGCTCCCAATGCATTGAAGCAATAACAGTAAAAAGATTTTAGTTTTCATTTGTGTTTAGAAATGGTTAGCGCCTGTGGTAGCGTATCAATTTCTAAAATAATGATATTAAATTACAATAAAACCGCTAAAATTTGCGCAAACGTTTGATGGGTAATATAAAACAGGCAATTGCGAAAAAAAGATTAGTGTACAATTTTGAAAACGAGTTCTTTTAAGAGTTCTCCATCTTCAACATTTCCCGTACTATCTAAACCTTTGCTTTTTAAATCGTATTCGCGGAGTAAACCGATCACCTGGAAAACTTTTCCGGTGTTGTAATTTCTTGCAGCTACCTCATAATCTTTAACAAAGAATGGAGGCACGCCCAACGCTGATGCCGCATCGGCCTTATTTGGGATATAATGGTATTTTAGAAGTTTAGTAAAGTAACCACCTAAATTGGCCAGAACCATTACTGTTGGATTGGCTTTAGGGTTGCTGGCGAAGTAATTGATAATTTTATTGCATTTCAGCACATCGCGGATGGCCAGTGCTTTCTGTAATTCGAAAACATTATATTCTTTACTAATGCCTATATTTTTCTGAACCAGATCGGTATTAATGGTTGTCTCTTTCGGAACATTAAGCATTAATTTTTCGATCTCGTTGGCAATTTTAGAAAGGTCAGTTCCTAAATATTCGGCCATTAAAGCCGATGCCTGCTGATCGATCTTGTAACCTTTATCTTTAATAAATTCTTCAATCCAGGGTACCAGTTTATAATCGCGTACAGGATCTGACTGAAAAATCAATCCACTTTTATTAATGGCCTTGTAGATTTTTTTACGCTTATCGAAATTGGCATATTTAAAAGCCAATACCAAAATGGTACTTGGCAAAGGTTTTTCAAAATAATTGAGCACAAATTCGCCCTCTTTACTACTCGAATCTTCTTTGCCCCACTTTAAATCCTGTGCTTCCTTAACAATTACCACCTGATAATCCGACATCATCGGGTATCGCTTTGCAGCACCCAAAACCGTAGCCATATCGGTATCTTTACCATACAAAACCGTTTGATTGAAACCTTTTTCGGCATCGTTCAATAACTTATCTTCAATATAATCTGTTACTTGATCGATATAATAAGATTCTTCTCCATGTAACAGGTATACAGGTTTGAATTTTCGGGCTTTGATATCTTTAATAATTTCGGCAGCAGTCATTGCCCGTAAAATTACGATTTAGGTTTAACGATTTGGATAAATGTTTATAATTTAAGAGATGTGAGATTTGAATACTAGATGTGAGACATGAGACACTAGATTTGAGATTTGATTACATATCTAAAATTAAACTAACTTTGAAGCCGTAATAATTGATAAATTGTTTATTGTTGCATGGTTAACTGCCAATTGCAAACTGATAACCACCAACTGAGAAAATGTTTACCCCTACTCCGCTTAACCTACCGCCCTATCCATTTAAAATTACCCAAAAAGATGATCTGGTTTTTATTTTCGATGAGTTGAGGAAAAAGCACCTCGTACTTACACCTGAGGAATGGGTCCGTCAGCATTTTATACAGAACCTGATTTTGGAAAAGAAATTCCCACGCACGTTGATCCAGATTGAAGGTGGTTTGGTGCTAAACCAATTACAAAAGCGGAGTGACATTTTAGTGTATAATACGGCTGGCGAAAAGCTGATGTTAATTGAATGTAAGGCACCCAAAGTAAAGATTACGCAATCGGTTTTCGATCAGGCATCACGATACAATTCTATACACCAAGCCAAATGGATTGTGCTAACCAATGGTTTGCAACATGTTTATGCGAAGATGGACCTTGAAAAAGGTAAGTTTAACTTCGTACAGGAAATGCCTGAATATTTGGGGCTGTAGCTTTTTGCCACGGAAACACGGAAAATCACAGAATAGAATTACTCCAGTTTTAAATAATGTTATCCATCTATCGGTTGGTGTCCCACCGACCGAAACTTAATCGGCATCCACAAAACGAAAGTAGAATCACAGTTCTTCTTGGTCGGTGTGACACCAACCAATAGAAAAATCTTTTTTTGTCACCCTAAGGGTTAATCTATTGTATAAAAATCAATATTAATGACAGTTTTTTTTTGCAAATCATAGGCTGCGAGGAATCGTCATTCCCTCCAAGGGAGTTCCTTTGGAACAACTTGATTGGGAACCACGTAGTGCTCATGAATGCCTCTAAATAAAAGGAAAGCTTATGAATAATCGTAATGCAAGCGCTTTAAGATTAGCTTCGCTGAGCACTCCGTGGTTCCCGCCTGCGCGAGAATGACGACCGTACTGATGGATTCTGTCAATGGTAGCGTAGTCGAAGGGCAAAAAAGATTGGAGCAAAAAGCAGGACGGAGGTTAAAAAGATCCACTGCAATTGCTTTCCATAATAAAATGAAAGTAGAATAATTATCTTCTTGGTCGGTGTGACACCAACCAATAGAAAGGTCCTTCATATCTATAATTGACAGATTGTAGAAATCGGTCGTCATTTCGACTGAAGCGCAGCGAAATGGAGAAATCTTTGAACTATTCAACAAACATAGTTCAAAGATTTCTCCACTGCGGTCGAAATGACGATTTATCTTAACCTGTCATCCCACCGCGTTTTTTTTCAAAAACTGATCCTTAAGGTAACAATCACTTTAATTGCGTTTTCTGAATCATGCTATGCAATCTTCAATAGTAGCAAAAACCTTCCGATTTTAAACCTGATTGACGCGAAAATCCTTTTTTGTCACCCCGAGCGTAGTCGAAGGGCAAAAAAGATTGTAGCAGAAAGCAGGGCTAACTTTAAAAAGATCTACTGCAATTGCTTTCCAAAAAAAATTAGGAGCATTAAAAATCCTTTCATTTTCCGTCAATCGCGAGGAGGAACGACGAAGCAATCTTACAACGATCGCTATTAATCTATCTTTTAGATTGCTTCGTCGGCTGAAAAAGCCCTCTCGCAATGACGATTTTGTGCAGATGACAGATTACCTAAACACTATATTCCGTCTTCCAAACCTGTTTATTCCCGCTATAAATGGCCTCGTTACACATGGCCACACAAATAGCCGCTTGCGTTCCGGTATTGATATTTGATGCTGGTTCTTTCTTGGTTGTTATCGATTTATAAAATTCATCCAAGGCATAATTTGTACCATCAATGGTGGCTTTATCCAAAATCGGGATTCCACCATCTTTATTTACCACAATTTTTGTGGCCCCAGTTACGCCATCAACAATACCTAATTTTTTTTTAGCACTTTCTTCAGGATAAAACAAGCCGGTATTGGTAAGCAAAGAAACTGAACCTTTGGTACCCTTAATCTTAAACAGGTAACCATCATGCGCATTGCCGCAAGTAGCTCCAAAATTGCCGATCATGCCTTTTTCGTTATAACGGAGAATAGCCTGAATATTATCGTAGGTTTCGCGCCCGTCTTTAAATACATCTATCCCACCAGATCCCATAATTTCATCAGGCTGCGTTTCGAAAGCCCAATTGATAAAATCAATCTGGTGCGATAAAAGTTCGGCGGCTAATCCGCCAGAATACTCTTTATACATCCGCCAGTTGATCTTACGTTCTAAAGCCGGATCTGGCACTGCCCTACGCCAGTTGCCATTACGGTCCCAACGGCAATCGATCTGGCTAACCTTGCCCAAATAACCACTTTGGATCATATCCTTCACCTTAAAATACAAAGGCGAATAACGGTACTGATAACCCACCTGAAAAACCTGATTGGGATATTGTTTCACCAGTTTTTTAAGTTCGAGTGCCTGGGCAATATTGTATGTCATGGTTTTTTCTACATACACATGTTTGCCAGCCAGTACTGCATCTTTGGCAATTCTGAAATGTTCACTTAAAGGTGTGGCAATAAAAACCGCGTTGATTGTTTTATCGTCTAAAACTTTGTGATAATCTTTTATGGCCTTTGCATCTGCAGGAACATACTTTTCGGTTTCCTTAAGCCTAAAATCGAGTAAATCGCAATAGGCTTTAATTTTATACTTTGCAGGCATTGATTTAATTACCGACAAAACACCTTTGCCACGATCGCCACAACCAATCATTGCCACATTAATAACTTCATCAGCCACTAAATTAGCAAAGCCCTGGTTACCCAAAAGTAAACCAGAGCCTAACAAAGCTGATGTTTTAACAAACGATCTGCGCTGCATCTATAATGTTTTAATTTTAATCGTCCTGAAATCTACTTTGTTACCATGATCCTGAAGGAGGATATGTCCTTTTGGTGCTTCACCAAAGTTTTTCCAGTCTTTATATTTACTAATGGCAACCAGTTTTTTAAATTCTTCAGAGCCGCGGGTATATTCTAAAACTTTAACGCCATTTAAATAATGCTCTACTTTGTTATTTGGATACACCACCAAACGGCCATTGTTCCAGCTTCCAATTGGGCGTAAATAACGCGCTTCTTTTTTCGAAGTCATTAAATCGTATAACGAAGCTAAAGTTCTGTTTCCATCTCTACCTAATTTTGCATCTGGATGTAAAACATCATCTAAAACCTGATACTCTAGACCAATAGCAGAACCTGTATTTTTTTCGCTCAGGGTAACAAAATATTTTACGCCACTGTTGGCACCTGGGGTAAGCTTAAACTCGAACGACAAATCAAAAGCGGCATATTCATCCTTGGTTACAATATCGCCGCCGTTGGTCGATTCTGCACCACCCGATGGCTCTACACTGATAATGCCATCGGCAATCTTCCATCCTTTGGCAGGAAAAGTAGTTTTATAAGCACCAACCCAACCTGCATTGCTTTTACCATCGAACAAAAGTTTATAACCTTCCGATTTTTCGTAAGCAGATAAGGTATTGGGTGTTAAATTAACCGTATAAATTCCTTTTGGAAAAGCTTTGGCTTTTAAGCCGGCTGTTTGAATGTTAATGTTTTTGAAATAAACTTTCTTGCCATCATTATCGAGGTTATTGCCAATGCCATGAACCTGCAAACCGATAAATCCTGATTTATCCAAAGTATCGATCACGTAGGCAACAGGTGTTCCATTTACCCAGGTTTTGGTTTCGTTACCAATACATTCTATTTTGTAATGGTTAAACTCATTCTTTTTATACAGTGATTTTGCCGATGGGTTAAGTTCTAAAGGATATAGCCATAATCTTCTGGCCTCGTCGTAAATCCCACCTGTCCATGCCCTTGGTGTAGGGTCTATTTCTACCTGCCTGCCAAAAACCAATCCTTTACCGTTGTTTCCTTCTGGTTTAATATGACTGCGTGTTTGTACGCCGGAGTTGGTGGTTTCACCTTCCAGCTTCACATCGAGTTCTAAAATGAAGTCGCCATATTCTTTTTCAGTGATTAAGAATGAATTTGGTGTTCCTTTGGTCATCGTTCCGATAATCATTCCGTCTTCAACTTTGTATGGCGCGGCTCCTGCAACTGCTTTCCAACCGGTTAAGGTTTTACCATCAAATAATGGTTTTGCTTTTTGGGCAGCGGCTGATAAACTGATTAGCGAAAGGGCTAGAATACTATACTTTTTAAAATTTAACATGATTGGTTTTGTCTTGCTGTCATTGTGAGGAAGAATGACGAAGCAATCTTTTTTTTTAAGTAGACTTCTTCATTCCTCGTAATAACGATATGCTGTGATTAATATTTAAATACTTTTCCGTTTGCGAGTACTTCTTGTCTGCTTTCATCGAAAATTGCTTTTGCACCTGTTCGTACCGCAGCATTGGTCATGATATTGGCAATAGAGTGTGAATAACCAGCTTCAACGGGCGCATTTGGTGTTTTACGGCTACGCACACATTCCATCCAGTTGCGCATATGTCCAGAGGTTAACGCATCGCCACCCATATTGGCTCCTGTAGCCGCTTTAATTTCAGTTTTACTTAAATCAAATTCAGGCAAAAGATTGGCTTTTAAGCCCATGGCTGCAGCCTCTCTCTCCTTTAAACCACCTTTTGGCGATACTTTATTGGTGATTAAATTCAGCTCGCCACCGTTAGAATAGTAAACCTCGCCCACATCGCCTACACTATTCTGCATTCTTGAGGTAAAAGTAACCTGGAAACCATCTGTTGTATCGGGCTGACCATAATCGAATACGGCAACCATCGAATCCCAGTTTCTACGGCCATCTTTCCAGGTGTAAATACCTCCGTTTGCCACTACACTTCGCGGATGTTTTAAATTAGTAAACCAATGTACGGTATCAATCTGGTGCGACATCCATTGCCCTGGCATACCTGAAGAATATGGCCAGAACAAGCGGTATTCTAAATATTTTCTTGGATCGAAGGCTTCGTTTGGTCGGTTCAATAAGAATCTTTTCCAATCGATATCTTCTTCTTTTAATTTGGCTACTAAATCTGGTCTGCGCCATCGGCCTGGCTGGTTTACATTCCATACTAAATCTACAGCAGTTATCGGCCCAAATTTTCCATCCTGAATAAATTTTGCTGCATTGGTATAATTCTCTCCACTCCTTCTTTGCGAACCAATCTGTACAATCTGTTTACTTGCTTTAACGGCTTTAAATGCAGCTTTGGCATCGTCCATGGTTTCGGCAAAGGGTTTTTCTACATAAGCATCACAGCTGGCTTTTACGGCCTCGATGGTGTGAAGTGCATGCTGAAAATCGGCGGTACTGATAATCACCGCATCAAGATCTTTTGTGGCATAAAGCTCATCGTTGTTACGGCAGGCTTTAATATCGTGACCAAACTTTGCTTTTAAATGGGCAATTCCTAAATCTCTCCGGTAGTTCCATAAATCAGAAAGACCAACGATATCGAAATTGAGTTCCTTGTTGTGGTTCAGGAAACAAGGCAAAAGGGTGTCTTTAAAGCGATCAGAAAATCCAACAACGCCCACGCGTACCCTATCATTTGCACCGATGATACGTCCATAACTTTTGGCGCTCATGCCCATGGCACCTGCATAGGTTGCTGCAGCAAATATTGCCGATTGCTTAATAAATTTTCTTCTGGAATTTTCCATTTGAGGATATTAGGTTAGATTAACGCTTAAATAGTGTACGATCTGACAGATCGTTTTAACAAAATCTAAAATATGGTTAATAAAAACAAACCTTAAATATTCGAAAGTAATATTTTTGAAACCTTATCTTGAAATAATGGCTTACAATCATATTAACCTTAAATAAATGGCCAGAAAACCATTATTTAAGTGAATAGCATACTTTTATAAATATGTAGGAAAACGTTTGAAATAATTTATTCAGGTAACTTACCGGAATATTAAAAAATTAACTGAAGGGCTTTTATAGCCTCCAGTTATTCGTTGTTGTTTGAATAAGCAAAGTATCACGGTCTTGTAGCTCATTTAAGAAACGATCATTGAAATCGCCAAACAGATGACCGCTAGAAAGGGCAGCTCTATTATACAAGCGCAATTTATAAAGATAACCAGGGATAGTAAGGGCCTTTTTGTTCCCAGTAGCTTTAAATCCTAAATCTGCCCTGTAAATAACGGAAGGCATTGATGTTGGCTGACTGATTACCCTCACAGGCTGGGTATAAATACTCGTTCTATATATTAAAAAAGACCGGTCTAGTGATGCCTGGTTTCCGAACACATTCCCAGGAAATAGATGAACATCTCCCTTAAAATCAATATTTGCAGAATCTTTTACTTTATAAGTCCAAAATCCTTCTAATGCGCCTGGATATCTAATTTCAGCAGAATCGGGTTTGGTAAATTTTATCTGATAAAAATCTGCATCAAAAGAATTAACAAAGGCATTTCCCGCGAAATTAGCAATTTTCGGTTGGTCCAAAACTTCACCATCTCTGGTCCACATCCTCATTTTCCCCCTACTATAAGATTTATAATTTAAGGAAATCGGATATTTCAGTTCTTCTTCCTTATCGCTTTCTTTTTTACAGGAAACAATAAATAATAACAGGCAGGAAAAGATGCATAATAAATTTCGAGAGCACATCATATTTTTAATTAAAGACCTACAAGGCTTTTAAAGCCTTATAGATCTGTTACGGTTATTATCCTAAAACCGCTAAGCTTTCTTCAATAATTTTGATTTTAGCTTCAGCGTCGGCTTTTTTATTCCGCTCGTTTGCAATAATTTCCGGTTTTGCATTCTGTACAAAGCGTTCGTTGCTCAATTTAGCATCTACCGACTTTAAAAAGCCCTGTAAATATGCTAAATCGGCATTTAAACGCTCACGTTCTGCTTCCACATCAATATTTTCGGTCAGCGGGATGAAAAATTCATCTTTGCCCGCCATAAAAGCAGTTGCGCCAACAATTTTGTCGTTTACAATTTCGGCTTCTAATACATTGGCCAATTTGAAAACAATATTCAACCATTTTTCATAATCAAGATCAGAATTTATTTTGATACTTAAAGGCAAAGCTTCTTTAGGAGAAATTTGCTTCTGGTTCCTTACATTTCTAATTTCGGCTACCACGGTTTTAATTACCTCCGCATCTTTCAATAATTGCACATCAAAAGCCCCGCCTTTCGGGAATTCGGCAACAATACAACAGTCCATTTCTCCACGTTCGGCAAACAGATCGTCATGCCACAGCTCTTCAGTTAAGAAAGGCATGTTCGGGTGCAATAATTTGATGATATTTTCGAAGAAACCGACTGTAGCTTTAAAACTCTCCGCATCAATCGGTTGCTGATAAGCTGGCTTAACCATTTCTAAGTACCAGGCACAGAAATCATCCCAAACCAGTTTGTAAGTGATCATTAATGCTTCTGAAAGGCGGTATTGTTTAAAGTTAGCTTCAATTTCTACCAAAGCTTCGTTAAAGCGGTTTTCGAACCAGGATATGGCCTGGGTATTTGGGTTTGCTAAGTTTTCGTCAACTTCCCATCCTTTTACCAAACGGAAAGCATTCCAGATTTTGCTGGCGAAATTACGCCCCTGTTCGCAATAACTTTCATCGAACATTAAATCGTTTCCGGCAGGTGACGACATTAACATCCCCACACGTACCGCATCGGCACCATATTTTTCGATCAATCCAATTGGATCAGGTGAGTTACCCAACGATTTAGACATTTTACGACCTAATTTATCGCGTACAATACCTGTTAAGTATACATTTGTAAATGGTTTTTTACCCATAAACTCATGTCCAGCCATAATCATACGGGCCACCCAGAAGAATAAAATTTCAGGCGCCGTAACCAGATCGTTGGTTGGATAATAATAATTGATGTCTTTATTTTCAGGATTTTTAAAGCCATCGAAAACTGAAATCGGCCATAACCATGACGAAAACCAGGTATCCATCACATCGTCGTCCTGTCTTAGAAACGGCTCTAACTGATGTTTGAATCCAGCTTTTTCTGTTTCTGAACAGCTTTCATCCAAATGTTTTTTCTTCCAGAATTCTTCTAATGCTTCATCTTTAGTTTTGGCAACCACCCAATTTCCTTTATCATCGTACCAGGCCGGGATCCGCTGTCCCCACCACAGCTGGCGACTAATGTTCCAATCGCGGACATTCTCCATCCAATGGCGGTACGTATTTTCAAATTTATTTGGAATCAGGTTTACTTCTCCATTTAATACATCATCCAAAGCTGGTTGTGCCATTTCTTTCATCTTCACAAACCATTGCATGGAAAGTTTTGGTTCGATAGCGGCATCTGTACGTTCAGAAAAACCAACCTGCGATTTATAATCTTCAACTTTGTCCAAATGCCCAGCTTCTTCCAGCATTTTGGCGATTTTTTTACGGGCAACAAACCTGTCTTCGCCCACTAAAATAACCGCTAATTCATTTAAAGTTCCGTCATCGTTTAAGATATCTGTAACTGGTAAATTGTGCTTAACCCCCAACTCATAATCATTCAGATCGTGCGCTGGTGTAACCTTTAAACAACCTGTACCAAACTCAATATCAACGTACTCATCCTCAATAACCGGAATTTCATGATTAATCAAAGGCACAAAAACCTTTTTACCTTTTAAATGTGTAAAACGCTCGTCGTTCGGGTTGATACAGATTGCTGCATCGGCCATAATCGTTTCCGGACGGGTTGTAGCTACAACAAGATAGTCAGGAGTCTGAAGTCCGGAGTCCGAAGTCGTATTGCCTACAATGGTATATCTAATATAATATAGTTTTTGATTTACTTCCTTACGGATTACTTCTTCGTCAGAAACCGCAGTTTTACCGGCTGGATCCCAATTTACCATACGGATACCACGGTAAATCCAGCCTTTTTTGTACAAGTGGATAAATGAATCGATCACCGCTTCAGAAAGATCTTCTTCCATCGTAAAACGGGTACGGTCCCAATCGCAACTTGCACCCAGTTTCTTTAACTGTTCTAAAATAATGCCGCCGTATTTCTCTTTCCATTCCCAGGCATACTTCAAAAATTCTTCCCGTGAAAGATCTTTTTTATTAATCCCCTGCTCCTTCAACATCGCCACAACTTTTGCTTCAGTAGCAATAGAGGCATGGTCGGTTCCAGGTACCCAACATGCATTTTTACCTTGCATACGGGCTTTACGAATTAAAACATCCTGAATGGTATTGTTAAGCATATGCCCCATGTGCAGCACACCGGTGACGTTTGGAGGCGGAATGACGATGGTGTAAGGTTCGCGTTCATCGGGTTCGGAGTGGAAAAATTTCTTCGATAGCCAATAGCTATACCATTTATCTTCTGTTTCTGCAGGATTGTACTTGGTGGATATGCTCATGAATGATATTAAAAGTCCAAAAATAGCTAATTAAGCTGAAAGACCAAAGCAGCGTAAGCCGAAACGTATCCTTATGCGTTTAATTATTCCCCTCTTTTAGAAGGGTGTCCGTAGGACGGGGTTTATTTTTTGGAAAGCAAGTGCTGCATACCATTTAATTTTGTGCTCATAGGCGTATTAACCGCCATTATACTCTTTAATGCTGATCCAAATGGTATTATCCAAAAATCAAAAGCGAAAAAATAAGTTAATCGATATCATCAAAAACATCATCTAATTCCAATTCAAAACCTGGTAGTACCGATGAAGTGATTTTTTCGCTATGGGTAAATATTTTGGAAGGCTGAAATTTGCCCGAATCATTAAGGGTGTAAATGAGGATGCTTTGATCGCTTTGGCTAACCACCCAATATTCTTTAACACCAAATTCTTCGTAAACGCGGTATTTATTAAGCAATTCCATTTTGGTATTGCCAGGAGATAAAATTTCTATAACAAGATCGGGAGCACCAATACAACCGCGGGCATCTAGTTTGCTTTTATCACAAACAACACAAATATCGGGCTGTAATACCGTATATACATCCTTATCAGCTTTACTTTCTTTTGGAAAACGGACATCAAATGGAGCTGAATAAACTTTGCAGGGTTTACCCTTTAAAAAATTGACTATAGGATTTAATAAATTGATAGAAACTTCCTGATGTACCCTTGAAGGTGCAGGACTCATTTTAAAGATTTTACCTTTAATCAGTTCTACTCTTTCAGGAAAAAGCCAGTTTAAATAATTAGAGTAGCTATAAGTTAATGACGCATCAAGTTCATTGAATTGCCTTACGGGTTCATCATCGTTTAAAACCGGATATGGAATAGGCTTAGACATAAACGAATATACTAATTTTTATAGTATTCTGCCTTTCTATTTCTCAACATATCTTGCTTACTATCAAGAAGTTTTCAGTTGGCAATTGGCAGTTATCATTGGACTAATGAAGCGTAAATCAATATTTTAATCTAAAGTCGCTACTCCAAGTTCAGTTAACCTACTAACCAATTTAAACAATTAACCAACTAAGGAAACTTCATTTTCTGTATCCTCACCGCATTTAAAATGGCCAAAAGTGCAACGCCAACATCGGCAAAAACGGCTTCCCACATGGTGGCAATACCACCTGCACCTAAGATTAAAACCAATGCTTTTACCGCGAATGCCAATACTATATTCTGGATCACCACCTTTTTGGTTGCCTTTCCGATTTTAATAGCAGTTGCAATTTTAGAAGGCTGATCGGTTTGGATAACTACATCGGCTGTTTCAATAGCAGCATCGCTCCCCATTGCCCCCATGGCAATACCAATGTCGCTAATGGCCAATACAGGCGTATCATTTATTCCATCGCCAACAAAAGCCACTACCTTGCTTCTGTCACTTTTAATTTCTTCAAGCCTGTCTACTTTATCTTCAGGTAATAAATCACCAAAGTAAGCATCAATACCTAAACCTGTTGCTACTTTTTTAACAATTGAAGTTTTATCACCGCTCAGCATCACGACCTGTTTTATTCCATTTTCGTGGAGCTGCTTGATGGCCTCTGCGGCGTCTTCTTTTATTTCATCGGCAATTAAAACATACCCTACATATTTTTCGTCAACGGCAACAACCACAATACTTTCTTCAATAGCTGTAATCTTGACATCAAAGGCAATATTAAATTTCTCTAAAAGCCTTGTGTTCCCTGCCAAAACCGCTTTGCCATTTACAGATCCCTTTAAGCCCATTCCAGCAATTTCCTCAATATTTTCGGCTGGATGAATTTCTTTCTGGCCTGCGTATTCTACAATGGCCTTGGCAATTGGATGGGTTGATTTTGCTTCAACAGCAGTTAATAAATTCAAAAATGTTGCTTCATCGATACTACTTTCTACTTTCTGAACCTTAAAAACACCTTTTGTCAGGGTTCCAGTCTTATCCATTACAACAGTATTCAGCTTGGTAATTAAATCGAGGAAGTTAGAGCCTTTAAAAAGAATTCCATTTGCCGATGCAGCACCAATGCCTCCAAAGTATCCTAATGGAATAGAAATCACCAGTGCACAAGGGCAAGATATTACCAGGAAAACCAGTGAACGATACAACCAGGTTTGGAAATGATATTCGCTTCCTAAAACAAAGATCGGGACAGTAACCAGCGCAAGGGCTAAAAAGAAAACAATTGGTGTATATATTTTAGCAAACTTGCGGATAAAGAGCTCGGTTTTAGCTTTACGTGTAGTGGCATTCTGAACCATTTCCAAAATGCGCGACAATGTACTATCGGCAAAAGCCTTGGTTACTTTTACTTCGATTACTTTATCGAGATTAAGCATCCCCGCCAAAATCGATTCGCCCTTAATAATTGTACGCGGTTTACTTTCGCCCGTTAAAGCAGCGGTATTAAAACTGCTTTTATCGCTGACCAGTTCTCCATCCAGGGGGATTTTCTCACCAGCCTTTACTTGTATCATTTCGCCAATTTCTACCTTTTCAGGATTAACATCTTCGTATTTCTCATTACGGAATACATGTGCTACATCTGCGCGAACATCGAGCAATGCTTTAATATTCCTTTTGGCACGGTTTACTGCAGCCATTTGAAACAACTCGCCAATGGTATAAAAAAGCATTACCGTTACGCCTTCCGGATATTCGCCAATGGCAAACGCACCAATAGTAGCGATAGACATTAAAGAGAATTCGGTAAAGAAATCTTTGGCTTTAAAAGTTTCCCAAACCTCACGTAAAACCGGAATACCCACAGGTAAATAAGCTACTACATACCAATAAGGCCTGATGATCTGAAATGCAGGAACTGTAAATAGATTATCAAATGCAATTCCGATCAGCAGCATAACCAATGTTACAATGGCTGGCAGATAAGTTTGAAAGGCCGACGGATCTCCACCATGGTCGTGGTCGTGTTCGTCGCCTTCTTCGTGTGCATGATCGTGGTTATGTTTTGGAGTGGAATGTACTTTACTGCTGCAACAGCTATCTTCTTTATCGTGTGAGTGGCTCATTATATCTATTGTATGCTAAACATCATTTTTATTTATTATCGATAAAACCTCGCAGGTTTAGATAACCGTTTTCAAATTTATGGAAAATAAAATGCTTTATCCTGAATCGTTCTTGATAGCAATAATTTTTACAAGCGCACAATAAATTCTGTTAAAAAATGTTAATAGTGTATAAAAGATTTAAAATCATGAAATCTATTAAAATTTCTTTTTCAGCGTCCGAACTTATCAGGCGACTTGGTTTAGCAAAAATTTACTACTGGTTTAACAAGTAATATTCTTAATATATAACACCAGTATTAATTAGTATTTCATAAATTTCGCATAATTACTAACTTATTAAGCGAATGAAATACCAAAATTTGAAAAGATGTTTTGCGGCGCTAGGTATAGTCGCTGCAGGCTTTTCTGCAAATGCACAAACCAAAAAATTTATCGACCCTGCTAACATGGATCTTTCCGTTAAGCCAGGCGACGATTTCTACACCTACGCAAGTGGCACGTGGATAAAAAACAATCCTGTTCCTGCTAAAGAAACGCGTTGGGGTTCATTTAACGAACTTCGCGATTTCAACATCAATGCTGTTAAATCTTTAGTAGAAGATGCAGCTGCTGATAAATCTGCTCCTGCAGGTTCGGTCAAGCGTAGAGTTGGCGATTTTTATACGGCTGCCATGGATAGTGCAACCATAGAAAAACTAGGCTATATGCCAATAAAAGCCGATTTAGAGAAAATCAAACAGATTAAAACCATTCAAGGTGTGCTCGATCAGGTGGCTTACATGCGAACCAATGGTTTGGGCGGTGGAATGTTCGGCCTGGGTGTTGGTCAAGACCGCAAGAATGTAAACAAGTATATGGTGAATATTGGTCAGGGTGGCACAACACTTCCCGATCGTGATTATTATCTGAAAGATGATACCCGCAGTGTTAAAATCCGCGAGGCTTACAACACCTATATGGTTACGCTATTTACCTTAACAGGAAGTACCCCTGAAGAAGCAAAACAAAAAGCAGCAATCGTTTATAAAATTGAAAAGCAATTTGCCGAAGCGCAGATGAGCCGTTTAGAAATGCGTGATCCTTACGCCACCTACAACAAACTTACTGTTGCAGAACTGAACAAAAAAACGCCAGACATTAACTGGACAACCTATTTACCTAAATTCAAAATCAAAAATCAAGATACTGTTCTGGTTTCATCGCCTAAATTTATGGCAAGCCTGGACGGGATGTTGAAATCGGTTCCGGTTACAGATTGGCAAACTTATCTGGAGTGGAACATTTTAAAAGGTTCTGCCTCTAGTTTAAGTTCTCCATTTGTTAAGGCAAGTTTCGCTTTCACACAGGCACAAACTGGCCAGAAAGTACAAACACCACGTTGGCAAAGGATGTCATCTTTAACTGATGGCACTATTGGCGAATTACTAGGCCAGCTTTATGTAGCCAAGTATTTTAAGCCAGAAGCTAAAGAACGCATGAACCAGATGATTGTGAATTTGCGGAAAGCATTCGAAATCAGAATCAATGGTTTAGAGTGGATGAGTCCTGAAACCAAACAAAAAGCTTTGGCTAAGCTCAATGCATTTACACCAAAAGTGGGTTATCCGGAAAAATGGAAAAACTACGATGGTTTAGTAATTAATAAAGATACCTACTTCCAAAACTTACGTAATGCAAGCGTTTGGGGTTACAATGAAATGGTTGGTCAGTTAGGTAAACCTGTAGATCGCAAACGTTTTGGTATGACTCCTCCAACAGTTAATGCTTACTACAGCCCTACCCTGAACGAAATTGTTTTCCCTGCAGGTATTTTACAGTTTCCTTTCTTCGATCCAAATGCCGATGATGCCGTTAACTATGGAGGTATCGGTGCGGTAATCGGTCACGAAATGAGCCATGGTTTTGATGACAGCGGAAGTCAGTACGATGCTGCTGGTAATTTAAAAAACTGGTGGACAGCTGAAGACAAAGCTAAATTTGATGCTAAAACAAAAGCTTTAGGTGAGCAGTTTGATGGCTATACCGTATTGGATACGGTTCATGTAATCGGTAAATTGACTATGGGCGAAAACATAGGCGATTTAGGGGGCTTAAACGCGGCTTATACTGCTTTTAAAATGACTAAACAAGGTCAAAGCAATGAGAAAATTGATGGTTTTACACCAGATCAGCGTTTCTTCCTTGCCTGGGCGCAGGTGTGGAGAGGTAATATTTTACCAGAAAGTGCCGCTCAGCTAATTAAAACCGACCCACATTCGCCAGGCCCGTACCGTACTATCGGTGCACCTGTAAATATGGATGCATGGTACAATGCTTTTGATGTTAAACCTGGCGATAAATTATATAAAAAGCCAGAAGACAGAATTAGAATGTGGTAGTTTTAAGGTGGAGGGCTGGAAGGCAGAAGGTGTAAGGTTTTTCCACTCAATAGTTTAAAATCAATTATTTATCATCCCTATATTACAAGCGCCCCGATTTCATTGGGGCGTTTTGTTTTATTAGCGTGGTATCAGATGTAGCCATCTGACACTGGCTGAAATTATCAATTCAATTCACCGAATTAATCAATTCTTTGTAGATATTGAATAAATTAGTTGGATGTTACCATCCGACTGCACGATTGCTCACACTCCTTGGTTTGTGTCTCCACAAACCAACAATTAAACCAAGCTCAATATTTCTTCCAATTCAAAAAATTAATCAATCTCCTTTCAACAATTCTTAATTATCATTCTATCTTTGGAAAAACATAAGCCCCTATTTCATGAGAAGCGCATTCAAAACAATTCTTATCCTAAGTTTAACTTTATTCTCTTCAATAACCTTTGCTCAAGAGAATAAGTTAATCAGTCTCGAAGCACTGGTAAATAAAACCGATCCGGCCTGGCCGTTGGTAAAAAAGTGGATCGATTCTGCCAAAAATAAGGTGGAGATTTTGCCAGTTGATTCTGCAAAAGCAAAAGAAGTTTTATATCACTCGCAAATGACTACCTATGCTACACTTGGTTCGGTAATTTACAATACCGGAGGCATTATGGTTGATAATGGCTGGATTAGAATTTTAGGTTCGGGCAGCGAAAGATTAAGCCGAAATATTGCCGAATGGAACAAAGGAAAAACCATAAAAGAATATGGCGATAACATTCCCTACCTATTAATTGCTGATGACGCTGTAGGTGGTTTCTTTGCCATTAATTATGGTGGCTTGGGTAAAGACATTAAAAACGTGTATTACCTAGAACCAAATACCTTAACCTGGCAACCACTTGGTGCGGGATATGGAGAATTTCTTGTTTTCTGTTTTGATAGTGATCTTTCTAAATTTTACAAAGGTTTGCGATGGAGCAATTGGAGCCAGTTTATTGCGAATTTAGATGGCACCAAGACTTATAGTTTCCGTCCATATTTATGGCAAGAAGGAACAGATATTGAAAAGTGTACCAGAAAACTGGTAGGCATTGAAGACATGTACCGTTTTAATATCATGAAGTCGAAAGAACTGAATGCAGATAAAGGCATAAAAAAAGATGATACACAAAAGAAAGAAACCAAAGAAGAAACCAAAAACGAGCAGTAAGTTACTGTCTATAAAATAATTAATGCCTAATACACTTGCCACCATCACCCAGATTAAAAATACCAGGGCTTTCATATTGGAACTGGTAAAAGATTTGAGCACTGAACAGTTAAATAAAATCCCTACAGGTTTTAACAATAATATTATCTGGAATATTGCGCATTTAACTGCAACGCAACAAAACATGTGTTATATAAGATCTGGACTTGAGATAACTGTTGAGGAAAAATATTTCAGCCCTTTTTTAAGCGGAACAAAGCCTGAAAAGTTTATTGGACAGGAAGAGATCAATTCTATTTTCGACGCACTCTTAAACAGTATGGATCGTTTAGCATCTGATTATTCGAGTGATATTTTTCTAAAATTCGACCCTTGGGATAAACGTTATGGCATGAAATTAAACTCAATAGAAGATGCAATAAACTTTATCCCTTTCCACGAGGGTATGCACATCGGCTACATCATGGCCTTAAAGAAACTTGTATAAAAATCTTACATTGAAGATATCCGCTGCTTTAATGCTTCTATGGCAGAACTTAAGCGTACTTTGCCTGTGTTTTTTTAGGTAATTTAGCTAAAACCATCGCCCTCGAATCGGCCACCCTTTTTTTCAGTTCTGTTTCGTTAAACACCTCCAGATTATCAACACGGATCCATTGTCGTTTAGCCATATGGTGTGCCTGTTGTATGCCATCTCTGGCCGTTAATGCATCAAACTCTTCGGGATCACACTTTATAGAGAAACTGTTATCTTCATCAATAGCGATAATGAAATACATTTTTTCTTCAATCATGAAGCACAAATGGCCCCATTTCATTCCCTCGGTTGTACCAGGTAAATTCAAACAATATTCTCTGAAAGATTCAATATCCATTTTTAGGGTTTAGGGTTTAGGGTTTAGGGTTTAGGGTTTAGGGTAAGACCAAAGCTAAGAACAAAAGATTAAAGCTGAAAGGACAAAGAGAAAATTCAGAAGTCGGGGTACGAAGACTAAAACTAAAAAACTAAGGACTAAAGCGGTTTAACTTCACCTCCTATCTCTGGCTAATTTATCCCTAAATCCAGAAATCGTTTAAATGCTGCATTCATGTCTACACCATGATCCTGAAATCCAAAAATCATATTAATCCTATATCTATATTTGCACTACGATCTTGAAATCCAAGAATCATATTAATCCTGTATCTATATTTACATCATGATCTTGAAATCCAAAAATCACATTAATCCTATATCTATATTTGCATCATAATCTTTAAATCCAACAATCCTTAAAATCCTAGCTCATGAACATTATAACGCCTACTGCTGATGGTTCGAATACACTTTACAATGAAACTATAGGCGAACATTACCACAGTAAACATGGCGCATTACAGGAAAGCAGACACGTATTTATTGATGCAGGATTAAAATTCGCTTCAACTAATTTAACTGAACTTTCCATTTTGGAAGTTGGTTTCGGCACGGGACTGAACTTTATTTTAAGTTTCGAATATTGTGCTGCAAATAACATTAAACTTAACTATACCAGTATCGAAGCCTTTCCGCTCACTACAGCAGTAATTGAGCAAACAGGTTACGCTGCATATGTTCCCGAAATAATATGGGCCGATTTTATATCAAATTACCCTGAAGCGTTAAAAACACCTCAAAAATTAACTTCGCTTTGCACCTTAGAAATTCCGCATACTACATTGGCCGAATACCAGAGCGACCAAAAATTTGATGTGATTTATTATGATGCCTTTTCTGTGCAGCACCAACCCGAAATGTGGAGTGATGAAATTATTGCACATGCCTGCAGTTTCTTAAAACCAGGCGGAGTTTTTG
Source organism: Pedobacter sp. Bi27 (assembly GCF_918698255.1). Taxonomy (NCBI): domain Bacteria; kingdom Pseudomonadati; phylum Bacteroidota; class Sphingobacteriia; order Sphingobacteriales; family Sphingobacteriaceae; genus Pedobacter; species Pedobacter sp. Bi27. The sequence continues at coordinate 36,562 of NZ_CAKKMW010000006.1, read as the reverse complement.
TAACCTACGCCATTACCGGAAAGCTGAAAAGAGCCGTTAAAGCCTGCGGATTTACCATCGAAAAATTACCTGGCGCTCCAGGGAAAAGGGAAATGCTTAGGGCCACCAAAGGTTGAAGGTTAAAAGGTTGAGGGCATAAGGTTCGGCACGCCCTTGTCCAGCCTCGCATCCGATAGCCGTCGGATAATGATTTGTTGTTTAAAAAGCTAAAACATACCCTAACTTAAGGTTCTTTTTGTGGAAAGCTTAATAGAAGCTATTGGCTCTCTGCAGTCCCGCTCCCGCTTCTGCCGATGAAATATCGGCATCTCGCTTCGATCGGGTTTAGGTGGCTAAAACAGTGCTACTATCTGTGGTAAAATAAACCCGACCGACAGCGTTATCCCGATTTAAGTATTATTTTATTTATTGGTTTATCTATCGGGATTAAGCAAAGGGCGGGACGGGTTTAACCGAAGCACTACAGCCCTTGCTTTTCTAAAAAAGAACACATTTTAATCTATGGAAAAAGATTGCTTCGGCTCGCGCTTATCCTGCCTCGGCAATGAACTGACTAAAATAAACCGACCTAAAGAAATAACTTTAAAATTGGTGGTTGACTGCTTTCCAAAAAACTACTGACATAATTCAGACTTCTGCACCAAACCTCAGTCCATATAATTTGTTAGCATAATATTAACATTCATATCATGGAAAAAAGAATCTTAGGAAAAACCGATTTAAATATTGCACCCATTATATTTGGAGGAAACGTATTTGGCTGGACAATCGATGAGCAAAAATCGTTTGAAATATTAAACCAGTTTGTAGAAAATGGATTTAACTTTATCGATACTGCCGATGTATATTCGCGTTGGGCACCCGGAAATAAAGGTGGAGAATCAGAAACAATCATCGGCAATTGGCTTAAACAACACAACAAACGCCACGACGTAATTATTGCAACAAAGGTAGGTTCTGATATGGGCCAGGGTAAATCGTTAAAGAGAGATTATATTATAAACGAAGTAGAACATTCTTTAGCGCGACTTCAGACAGATTATATCGACCTCTATTTCTCTCATTACGATGATGAAAATACCCCAGTCGAAGAAACCTTAAGTGCTTACGAAACTTTAATTAAAGCAGGCAAAGTACGGTGGATCGGCGCATCAAACTTTTCTGCTGAGCGGTTAAAAGAATCTTTGATTTATGCTACTGAACACGGTCTGCCTCGTTACGAAGTTTACCAACCAGGATACAACCTCTATGATAGAGAAAACTTTGAACAGGAGCACGAAAAAATCTGTCTGGATTATGGCTTGGGCGTAGTAACCTATTATTCATTGGCCAGCGGATTTTTAACAGGAAAATACCGCAGCGAAGATGATTTAAATAAAAGCCAGCGTGGCGGCGGCGTTAAAAAATTTCTGAATGAACGTGGCTTTAAAATTTTAGCGGCATTGGATGAGGTTGCTGAAAAACACCATGTTGAGCCGGCTTCGGTAGCCCTAGCCTGGTTAATTTATCATCCCTCAATTACAGCGCCGATTGCAAGCGTTACGGATTTAAGCCAGTTGAAGTCTTTTACGGATGCAGCGAATTTGAAATTATCGCCAGAAGATATTTCACTTTTAGACAAAGCGAGTATCTATTAAAAATAATCTCTTATATTTAAATGCCCGATTGGTGAAACAATTAATCGGGCATTTTGTATTAAACAGGATTTAAAATTATATGAAAGACAAATTATCGTTCCTCCCCAAGCTTGCCTTGGTTCTTTTCTGTTTAATAAGCTTAACCTATATCGCCATTTTAGGGCAATCGTTGTTGGCACCGCTGCTTTTCTCTTTTTTAATGGCAATTTTATTGTTGCCCGTGGGCAATTTTTTAGAGCAGAAATTTAAGTTTAAACGAAGTTTATCCACGCTTGTTTCAGTAGTGCTAATGATCGCTGTAATTGGTGGAATTATATATTTTTTCGGCAATCAGTTGAGCGATTTATGGGCCGATTGGCCATTGTTAAAAGAGAAAGCCAATGTTTCGTACCACGAACTGCAGAAATGGATTTCGCATACCTTTGGTGTAAATTCGCAGAAACAACTCGATTATTTAAATGATAGTACCGAAAAAGCTTTGGCTACCAGTGCTGCAATTGTTGCTACAACCTTGGCCACACTATCTTCTACCCTATTATTTTTGGGTTTCACACTTTTGTTCACCTTCTTCATTTTAAATTACCGCCGTGTTTTATTCACTTTCTTAACGGCTGTTTTTAAAGAAGAACACAAAGAAAAAGTTTCTGAAATTGTTAGTCAGATTCAATATATCATTAAAAAATACATCATCGGTTTATTTCTGCAGATGCTTATTGTTACGGTATTAATGATTACCGTACTGAGCTTATTAGGTGTTAAATATGCGGTTCTGTTAGGCCTGGTGGCCGGTATTTTTAACGTGGTTCCTTATTTGGGGATATTTTTTGCGCTGTTAATAAGCTGCCTGATTACTTTTGCAACAGCAGGGGCAGGTAAAGTACTTCTGGTTTTGATTGTTTTTGTTGGCGTACATGCGATAGATGGAAATGTGCTAATGCCGCTGGTAGTGGGTTCGAAAGTAAAAATTAATGCACTCTTTGCCTTTATTGGTATTGTAGTTGGCGAAATGATCTGGGGGATATCGGGCATGTTTTTATGTATCCCTTATCTGGCCATATTAAAAATAATCTTCGATAGAGTGGATAATTTAAAACCTTGGGGCATTTTAATGGGAGAAGAGCATAAGCCCGACAAAAAGAAACGCGTTTACCGCATTACGAAAAAAATTAAATTAGAAGAAAAGGATTAGTATGGCCGAAAATAGATCGCCTCATATTTTAAGCACTTCTGCCAATCTGTTGGGCATCTGCTTTATTGTGCTTACTTCTTTAAAAAAACTCGCACTTACCGATGGTTCCATAATTGATGAATTTGCCGTAGCTGCCGTAATGTTTTTTATGACCAGCTGTATCTTATCTTTTATCTCTATGAGAAGAGAAAGAAACACAAGTCAAAAGTTAGAAAAAGTTGCCGATTTTGTCTTTCTATCAGGCTTGGTTATCTTATTCATAGCAACGATTTTAATAGCCTTTAATTTGATCAAGTAAGTAAAAATTATAATAAATGAAACCTTTATTTGTATTACTTATCGTTTATATCGCCCTATTAGCTTTTGGCGGCCATACCACATTTGATAAAGGAAATATTTTTGCAGGCAATATCGCCATGGGCGTGATGTTACTTTTTACCGCTATAGGGCATTTCAAGTTTAAAACCAGCATGGCTGCTATGGTTCCCCTGTTTATTCCTAAAAAAGTAGAAATTGTGCTTTTAACAGGTGTCTTGGAAATCTTATTTGCCATTGGCCTGGCTATTGAAAGCACCAGGTATTTTACCGGGATAGCCCTTATTATTTTTTACATTGCTATTTTACCTGCCAATATTTACGCTGCCAAACACCGCATCAATTACGAAGATTTGCATAAGCCAGGGCCGGGACCAAAATATTTATGGTTTAGAATACCCTTTCAGCTTTTCTTAATCGCTTGGGTTTGGTACTTTAGCGTTCGATAAATATAGCTCAACCATAAATATGCCTAACAATCCAATTCCTGCCAGTGCCAATAATCCAGCTGATGCTTTTACACGTTTACTCACTGTTTTAGATACGCTGCGTACACAATGTCCCTGGGATAAAAAACAGACCATGGAAACATTGCGCCATTTAACGATAGAGGAAACTTATGAGTTGAGCGATGCTATTTTAGAGGGCGATTTAGACGAAATTAAAAAGGAACTTGGCGATGTGATGATGCATTTGGTTTTTTATTCTAGAATTGCTTCCGAAACCAATGATTTTAATATTACAGATGTTTTAAACGGGGTTTGCGATAAACTGGTAAACCGACATCCACATATTTATGGCGATGTTGAGGTGCAGAACGAAGAAGATGTAAAACGCAACTGGGAGCAGATTAAACTCAAAGAAGGCAACAAATCGGTTCTGGCCGGTGTTCCATCTTCGTTACCAGCTTTGGTTAAGGCTGCCCGCATTCAGGAAAAGGCCCGCGGCGTAGGCTTCGATTGGGAAGATAAAAATCAGGTTTGGGAAAAAGTAGAAGAAGAATTACAGGAGTTTAAAACTGAATTTAACGTTGCCGATAATACGGCCATCGATATTGAAAAAGCAGAATCAGAATTTGGCGATGTACTTTTCTCTTTGATCAATTATGCACGTTTCATTAACATCAATCCTGAAAATGCATTGGAGAAAACCAATAAAAAATTTATCAAACGTTTTCAGTATCTCGAAACCAAAGCAAAAGAAGATGGAAAAGCCCTGGCTGATATGACACTAGCAGAGATGGATGTATATTGGAATGAGGCAAAGAAAATATAGCCATAAGGAGTAAAATCGCAAATTTTATATTAATTCTGCGAATGGAATCGCAAATTTTGTATGAATTTTGCGATTTCGTTCTTATTCATAAAATTCTCCATCCACATAATACCATTTCCCATCTTCTAACCTGAAATTCGATTTTTCATGCAATACTTCTGTTTGGAACTTTTTATTCAGATAATAGGCCTTAAACTCAACGACATCAAAATCAGAAAAAATAATTTCGAGTTTTAGCCATTTGGTGTTTTTTGCACTGCTTAGATAAGCATTTTTCGAATGCCCTTTTCTTTTACTGCTATGCATGGTGTCATAAAGATAAGCAGCATCAGCTACTACAAAAGCCGAATATCTGGAACGCATTAAGGCCTCTGCAGTTGATGCTACCTTCACTTTTAAATGATAAGGCTGGCAACAATGGCTAAACGCAGCTCCACTCCCGCAAGGACAGTTTATTAAATCCATAATTAAATTTACCACACAAAAGTATGATTTAATATTCCTGCTGCTAAAATTTCCGTAAAATTGCAGCTGAAAAATGAGGTATTTCTTTCACATTGCCTATCAAGGCCAGTACTTTAGTGGATGGCAAAAACAGCCTGGGGTAAAAAGCGTTCAGGAAGTTATTGAACAAACCCTATCGAAGATTCTAAAATCGCCGATTGCGATTAACGGCTGTGGGCGAACAGATGCGCATGTACATGCCAGTCAGTTTTTTTTTCATACCGATATTGAAAAAGAGATTGATTTCGATCTGCTTTACATCCTGAATAAAGCCTTACCTTATAATATCGCAGTATTCGACATTATTAAAATGGAGGGGAAACCGCATGCCCGGTTCGATGCTGTACAACGGAAATATGATTATTTTATCCATACCTATAAAGATCCTTTTTTAAGCACCCAAAGTTCCTTTTATCAATTAAACAATTTAGATTTTGATAAAATGAAAGCCGTTGTAAAATTATTACCCCAATACAAAGATTACAGGGCTTTTTGTACGCATCCTGATAAATATGAGCATACCATCTGCAATGTAATGGAAGCTGATTTATTTGTAAATCCAAAAGGCGACAGGCTCAGGTTTCATATTGCCAGCAACCGCTTTTTGGGCAAAATGATCCGCATTATTATGGGTAAAATGCTCATGGTTGGCAAAGGAGAACTCAGCTTTGATGAATTTGAAAGCGGACTGATTACCCTGCAATCCTCAAAACTATCATTGCCCGCTCACCCAACAGGCTTATACCTTTCGAAAGTCACTTATCCATATTTAAACCTCGAACCACGGACTGAATTTATCCATAATACACAAGGTATAGACTGGATTTCAATTTAATTGTAGCGTTTTCATTTTGAACTCCGTTTAAGGGGTATGAAAGTTCAAATCTGTATTTTCCTTTTTGCCCTGATCCTATCATTAGGCTGTAAAAAATCTACAACCGTGGATGTTTTATTGGATGGCAACTATACAGGTGTGTTGGTAATAACGAATAGTGCTAGGTCTGTGCCGATAACCAGACCAATTTCAATCTCGTTACAGGATGGAAAATTCATCATTACTCCAAGTAATGATGCTAACCTAAAACCATCGGGAGGTAAGGGAACCTATAATTTTAAGAACGGGATCGGATATTTTACCGATGAGGTCGTTTGGACAGCAGATTTTGATTGGAATATGATTTTAAACGGTGAATACGATATTAGAAGCAGCGGAGTAGATTTAACCCTTAGAAAAAGGTTTAAGCCTCAAACAGATCTTTCGCCGGCTACCTCTTATGCTACCGTAGATTATGAATACATTTTAAAAAGAAGCAATTAATCCTCATCTAAATGAAAAATTTAACATTCTTCTTTATTGTCTTATCTATTTTTGTTTTTGGATGTGAGAAAAAATCTGAAACAAAAACGACGAATTACGAATTTGAAATCAATACGTCAAAATCAATCGGTGCATCTACATTAGTATTAAAATCGATTAGCGATAGCCGTTGCCCAATAAATGCTGATTGTATTGGCGCTGGTGGTGCAAAAGCTTTTTTCAAATTAACATCTAATAACATTGATCAGGAAATTATCTTATGCAAAGGAGATTGTGGCACCTTAGCCGGTGTAGCAAACCTTAAAATTAACGGCATAGATTATTCACTCAAATTAATTGACATCACACCATACCCTCAGCTTCAGAAAAGTGATAACACACAAACTGTAAAAGTTGAGTTGACAAGAGCTTAAGTTTAGGTTTGCTTGGGCATCGGAAAATGATCTGTCCGGTGACCCAAGTTTTTTCCTTACTTAAATCTAATGGCTTTAAGCGGAGAAACCTTGCTGATCAATAGCGAAGGGATAATCAAGACCGTTAAACATACCACTACCGTAACGATATTAAGGAGCAGCACATCAATAAAATGAAATTCTATTGGTGCATAAGCTAAAAAGTAAGAGGCCTGGTTAAGCTTGAAAATGTGAGTTGCCTGCTGTAAAAAACCAAGTCCTAAGCCCAGAATATTCCCCAGTAATAAGCCAATACCAATTAAATAAGCCGCATTGTAAAGGAAAATTTTCATAATGCTCCAGTTGCTGGCCCCGAACGATTTTAGCATCCCGATCATATTTGTCTTCTCCAAAATCATAATTAACAGTGCCGTAACCATGTTAATTACACCTACAATTAACATCAGGATTAACAGCACATTGGTGTTCACATCAAGAAGACCTAACCAGGTAAATATATTAGGAAAATTTTCTTCGATAGAATACGAGCGCAAATTGCGTGGAAGCTTTTCATAAATATTATTGGCAATAGGCTTAAGTCTGTTAAAATCATTGATCCTAATTTCTATACCACCAATTTCGTTGGCCTCCCAGTTATTCAGGCGTTTAATGATATTCAGGTTGCCCAGCACAAAACCCTTATCTATATCTTCTACACCAATATCGTAAATGCCTACTATTTTAAATTTACGCGGTCGCAACTGGTTTTGAACAAAATACATGATAAAATCATCACCGGTTTTGAGTTTTAAACGATTAGCTGTATAATTCGAGATGAGCAGTTCTTGCATGGCAGCCGTACTGTCAGAAAAATCGATAATGGTTCCGCTGATAATATGCTGTTTAATGTAATCCCACTTATAGTTTTTGTCTATCCCTTTAAAATTAATGCCTTCAATTTCATTATTGGCCGAAAGGATAGCGGGTTTTGTAGCAAAAGGATAATAATATTCAATATCTGGATTGCTTTTGAGCATTTTTTTTGTTTCTCCATCTAGTACGAAGGGAGAATGCTCAAAAGAATTATTCAGATCGTAACGGGTAATCTGCACATCGCCCAAATAGCCCCTTACTTTATCCTGAATTTCAGTTTTAAAGCCTTTAATAATGGCTATAGAGAGAATCATAACAGCCAAACTCAACATCACGCCTGCTATTGCAATACGGACGATAAGTTTTGAAAAAGTACGCTCAGATTTAATGGCTATCCGCCCAGCTATGAAATATTCGAAATTCAATTTAATCAATTTGTATTAACAAAAATGCTCAATTCCTTTTTAAAAATGGCATTTTCGAAAATAAATAACCAACTTTAAACATCAATTTTTAAGTTGTAACAAGAAAATACCAATAGCATAATTGAAATATATTGTAAATTGTTTTGTTATAATACCGGAAGATTAGAATAATACTCAAAATGAAAAATTACATCAGCTTTGCTTTAACCAGTTTAATTGCATTATCGGCCTGCGGACAACCCAAACCACTTGAACAGGAAGTTCTTGGAAAGAAAAGCCCTGAAAACAGAAAACTGATGATCAGGAATGTTAAACTGCCATCGACAATTAAAACCGGTGCGGAACAGACCGAAAAATACCTCCCGCTTTTAAAAGGAAAACGTGTGGGTATGGTGGTTAACCCCACATCGATTATCGGTACACAGACTTCGGTTGATAGCCTGCTGAAACGAGGTGTTAAAATTCAGAAGATATTTGGTCCTGAGCACGGTTTTAGAGGCAATGCCAGCGCTGGTGTTACAGTTAATGATGATGTTGATACCAAAACAGGTATAAAAGCCATCTCGCTTTATGGCAAACACAGTACACCAACGGCTGAAGATTTAGCAGATATCGACATTATGGTGTTTGACATCCAAGATGTTGGTGTTCGTTTTTATACTTATATCAATACCTTACAGCACGTTATGGAAGCTTGTGCAGCAAACAATAAAACGTTGTTGATTTTAGATCGCCCCAATCCAAATGGTTATTTAATTGATGGGCCGATTTTAGACCCGAAATTTAAATCAGGCATTGGCGTGCAACCTATCCCTATTGCACATGGCTTGACGGTTGGCGAATATGCACAGATGTTAAATGGCGAAGGCTGGTTGAAAGATAAGGTGAAATGCAAGATTACGATTATCAAAAATGCCAATTACCATCATGATATGGAGTATATTTTACCAGTTAAACCCTCTCCTAACCTGAATACGCAGCAATCTATTTTACTTTACCCATCTACCTGCTTATTTGAGGGCACCTATCTAAACCACGGCCGCGGAACAATGTTTCCTTTTACTGTTGTTGGGGCACCCTACCTTAAAGGGAAATTCGATTTCAGTTTTACGCCGAAAAGTATAAAAGGAATGTCTGAAACACCATTGTTTCAGGATCAGGTTTGTTATGGCTTAGATTTAAGAACCTATGATACTTCGAAACTGGTAAAATCGAAACAGGTAAACATTAGCTGGTTAATTGAACTGTACAAGGCATCGCCAAGAAAAGAAGATTTCTTTAACACCAAGCTGAGTAAAGAAATGGGTACTATCGAAAGGTTAGTTGGTGTGGCAGATTTCAGACAACAGGTAATCGACGGAAAAAGTGAAGCAGAAATTAGGGCGAGCTGGGAACCAGGACTAAGTGCGTACAAAACCATGCGGAAGAAATATTTGCTATACAATTGATTATTGAATGATGGAATGATGGATTGAATGACTGAATGATTGGATTGCCCCTTGCAATTATTTTCAAACTTAACAGATAGCGATTTGTTATTATTAGATAATTGATAGGCAATGTGCTATTCAAAATTCATTCATCCAAACATTCACTAATTCAATCATTTTAGCTATGAGCGGTCCAAAAATTAAAAGTGATAAACCAGGAAGCAATTACCAGGAAGAAGTGCCCAAAGGCAGGGAGCCTGTTGACCATAAAACGGTGAGGCATAAAAACGACAGCACACCTAATAAAGCACCAAAAACGAATAACCCTGCTAAACAGCGCGAGCTTGAAGAGCAACCCGTTCATCCGATAAAAAAGGCCCCTAAAGAATAACTTTCAAAGGGCTATTGTAACTGGAGTATAGCTTAATACGGTCGTTTAAAACAGATTTTTCGAGCGGACCCGATAGCTATCGGGTCCGCTCGAAACGACGATTTTTTATATCAATTTGTCTATTTACTACTTGCTTTTAAAAACGACAATAAAACTTTCTCATCGTGTGCTAAACCTAATTTACCGGTTGTTTTGTTATTATTCATTTTTTTCATGTATTTACCAAGCTCATTGTTTTCGTAAGCGGTGAGCAATAACGGATATACATAAGAACTCTTGCAAACAGCCCTGGTATTGCCTAATTTTTTCGCTACACAATCTAAAACCGTTACAATTGTTTTTTTGGAGTTTAAGTTAAAACCCTCATCAGCGCTGCACTTCGAAAATTGGCGCAACGCTTCTAAAGTACCGCCCCAGGTTCTAAAATCCTTTGCCGTAAAATCATCGCCTGTAATTTCTTTAATGTAAGCGTTTATTTTGCCAGAATCGATACTTTTATGTTCTTTCCCGTTCGAATAAAACTGAAATAATTCCTGTCCGGGAATGTCCCTGCATTTCTTAACTAGTTTTGCCAGCGACCGATCATTTAACTCTACTTTTTGCCGAACACCTTTTTTCCCAACAAAATCCATGGTAATTTTACTTCCTTCGATCTTAACATGCTTATCGCGAAGGGTAGTTAAGCCAAAAGAGCCGTAAAGCTGTTTATAACTTTCGTTACCCACACGGATTAGTGTTTTTTGCAGTACATCTACAGAAATGGCCAATACTTTGCGTTCATCGAAATCTTTTCTGCGGAGGTCTTTTTCCAGGTTTTTCCGTGCATTGGGCAATGCTTTTCCAAATTCCAATAAACGGAAATATTTAGCCTCCGATCGGCGGCTGGTCCACTTTGCGTGGTATTTATATTGTTTCCTGCCTGCAGCATCAATACCCGTAACCTGTAAATATGCATTTGGCTTACTGGCAATCCACACATTTTGCCATGCGGGTGGGATAACTAAGGCCTTTATCCGGTCGAGGTGTTTCTCTTCGGTAATTTTGTTGCCCTCTTTATCTTCATAATAAAATTTACCAGGTTTTCCTTTACGGTAAATGCCAGGCATGGTATCAGTTACGTACACCAATCCACTTGCCTGAACAACATCTTTGCCTTGTACCATTTTTTGCCTTAAGTATGGGTTTATTTTTAGTTATTTTGCAAAACTTAAACGTGGGTAGCCACGTTATTTTTAGAAACACAACACTTTCTTTATGAAAATAGTTTTTATGGGTACGCCCGATTTTGCGGTAGCCTCTTTAGATGCCCTGGTACAAGCCAATTTCGATGTAGTTGCAGTAGTTACTGCACCAGATAAACCTGCAGGCCGTGGCCAAAAATTGAATGAAAGTGCAGTAAAAAAATATGCCGTAGAGAAAGGTATTCCTGTTTTACAGCCTGAAAAGTTAAAAAATCCTGAATTTATTGAAGAACTAAGATCTTACCATGCCGATTTACAAGTGGTAGTGGCTTTTAGGATGCTACCAGAGATAGTTTGGACTATGCCGGCTAAAGGAACCATCAATTTACATGGTTCGTTGTTACCGCAATACCGTGGTGCAGCCCCCATTAACCATGCTATTATAAATGGCGAGAAAGAAAGTGGTGTAACTACGTTTTTCCTTAAACAGGAAATTGATACCGGTGATATTATTCTTAGCGATAGTGTGCCCATTGCCGACGACGAAACTGCGGGTGAGTTGCATGATAAACTGATGGTTGTTGGCGCAAATCTTCTGGTAAAAACACTACGTGCTATCGAAGCCAATAATGTAACCGAACAGCCGCAACCGCAAAATGACGATTTAAAACATGCGCCGAAGATTTTTAAGGAAGATTGCAAAATCGACTGGAACAGCCCGGTGCAAACCATCCATAATTTAATCCGCGGTTTAAGCCCTTACCCAACTGCTTTTACCTTACTCAATGAGAAAAATTTAAAGGTATTTAAGGCCGAAATAGAAGATAAAGAGCCAGGTATAGTTGCTGGCGGTTTTTTAACCGATGGTAAAACTTATTTAAAATTTGCGGCGAAAGATGGGTTTATCAAGCTTCTAGACATCCAGTACGAAGGAAAAAAACGAATGCTGATCGAAGACTTTTTAAGGGGAATGCGGTTGTAATAATTAATACAGATCTCTCCATTCCGTTGCACTCCAGTCGGGATGACAACTGACAAAAGATACGTCATTTCGAGCGGAGTGCAACGAAGTCGAGAAATCTATTTAGCTGTATCGGATATGAATCAACTTCAAAGATCCCTCCATTCCGTTGCACTTCAGTCGGGATGACGATCGACTTAAGTTATTCTTTTTCGGAAAACATTTGCAGTAGCTTTTGGGTTATTTCAGCCCCCGCTCCCGCTTCTGCCAATTAGAAGGAAATTGGCATCCCGCTTTGATCGGGTTTAGGTGGCCACAGAAGTGCTGCTGTTTAGGGTTAAATAAACCCGACCGACAGCGTTATCCCGATTAAGAACTCTTTGTCTTGTGAAGCAAATTTATCGGGATTAAGCCAAGGGCGGGACCGGCCCTAACCGATTAGCACAGGTATTGCTTTCCAAAAAATTGAACAGTTTTTAAGGACATGATAGATGCTGAACTAAATCCGATAACTATCGGATCAGCATGACGACCAAGGTAAACCGTGCACTACAAATCGTGTGATAGCACTATAAATTATTCAATTTCTCAATCAAAAACTTCGATATCTCGTTAAAATAACGCTTCCTGCCGTAACCCATTACCCATTGAATGCCTTGTGTGGCGTTGGTAATAAACACTTCTTCGGCTTCTTTTAATATTTCGGGATTGATCTGCGCTTCGATTAAAGGCATATCGTTCATTTTGCACAACTGCATAATGGCTGTACGCATTACACCACTTATACAACCTTCAGCTAGCGACGGCGTATAAATCTGTTTGTTATATACGACAAAAACATTGGCACTGATACTTTCGCAAAGAAAACCATATTGGTTCAGGATCATTGCCTCATCCAAACGGTTTTGGCTTTTAAAAATTCCGGCCATGACATAAAGCAGCGCATTGGCTGTTTTAAAATTCGAGAGTTTATTAACCGGTTTAGTTATTTCTCCAAAAACATCGATGATTAAACCTTTGCTGTTCAACTCGTATGTGGATGCTTTTAAAGGAATACCTTCTAAAATGTAGCCTGCTTTATTAATTTCGGGTGTATAAACGCCAGCTCCACCCCTGTATACAGAAAGGCGAAAACGGACATTGCCATTCCACTTGTTCCTTTTGGCCAGATCGGCAGTTTTTTGGCGCAGAAAATAATCGTCCATTAAAGCATGACCGTCGATTTTAAGCGCTTTCATGCCAGCCGTTAATCTATCGGCATGTAAATCGGCAAATTGCAGCTTATTATTAATCATTCGCATGCTTTCGAACAGTCCATCGCCAAATTTAAAGCTTCTGTTCGAAGCCGTTAAAATCGGGGCATCTACCGCCTGAAATTCATCATTAAACAAAAGGTACTCCTGAAGCATATTTTATGATGTAGCGATATAATTTTCCCATTTGGTTAAGCCAGCTTTAAAATCGGGTGGCAATGGCGATTCAAAATACATATACTCTTTAGTAGTAGGGTGGATAAAACCCAAACTTTGCGCGTGTAAAGCCTGACGGGGCAGTAATTCAAAACAATTATCTACAAACTGTTTGTACTTATTAAACGTAGTCCCTTTTAAAATCTTATCACCACCATACATTGCATCGTTAAAAAGTGGATGACCAATATGTTGCATATGCGCCCTGATCTGGTGCGTACGACCCGTTTCTAACTCACAACTGATCAAAGTAACATAACCTAAACGCTTTAATACTTTATAGTGTGTTACAGACCATTTCCCTTTTTCTTCATCATCGTAAATATCCATCACACGGCGGTCTTTCACACTTCGGCCAATGTAACCGGTTACCGTTCCATCATTTTCGATATCGCCCCAAACCAGTGCAATATATCTACGAGTAATGCTGTGGTCGAAAAACTGACGTGCAAGGTGCGTAATCGACTTTTCATTTTTACTGATCAGCAATAAACCTGAGGTATCCTTATCAATGCGGTGCACCAAACCTGGTCGGCCATCATTGCCAGGTAACTGAGGCAGTTGCTCAAAATGGAATGCCAAAGCATTAACCAAAGTTCCGGTATAATTATTAAAACCAGGGTGTACAACCATTCCCGCAGCTTTATTTACGATCAAAAGATCACTATCCTCGTAAATGATATCAAGCGGTAAATCTTCAGGATAAACTTCGGTATCGCGTGGTGGGTGAGGTAAAACAATAGATATTTCATCATAAGGTTTAACCTTGTAACTCGCTTTTATCTGTTTCTGGTTAACCAATACATTACCTGCATCAATTGCATTTTGAATACGGTTTCGGGAGGCATTTTCTACACGCACCATCAAAAATTTATCAATACGAAGCAGCGATTGCCCCTTATCAACAATAATTTTTAAATGTTCATATAATTCCTGCTCTTCTGATTCCTGCAATTCGACCACATTTTCCATGGCGCAAAAATAAACTTTTAACTTCAAGAATTTTTCAATGATTGCAGTTTTCGAAAAAACAGCCTTATCTTTACTCACAATCAAAACTTTCTAAATTTTTTATATGAAAAAATGCTACGCTTTAAAGGCCCTGTGTGCCTTATTTTTATTGGTGATGGCTCAAAAAGCAAGTGCCCAACAAGATGTTGGAGACTTGTTTGTGGGCGGGCCAGCAGATGCGACCAAACTGGTTAATGCCTATTTTGATCCTTTGTACAAAGGTTTAGGTCTGGGTTTAACCGATGGGTGGTCTAACACTGCTCAATCAAAAGGTTTTTTAAAATTTGATGTCAGGGTTTCGGTCTCCGGGGCTTTTGTTCCACAATCGGCCAGAAGTTATGATGTAAATACCTTGGGCTTAAGTAATATCAAACCTGCACCTGGTGCATCATCGATAGGCCCTACTGCATTTGGCGATGACCATGAAGGTGGTAAAATGCAAATTTATACAAGCAGTGGCGTTCCTACAGGTAAATTTTTCAACTTACCTCAGGGAGTGGGGTTTCATGTAGTGCCTTCTGCGCAGATACAGGCCACTTTGGGTTTACCCAAAAACATTGATGTTACTTTGAGAGCAATGCCGAAGATTAAATTAGGTAACGACCTGGGAAGCTTATCGATGATCGGCTTCGGTGCAAAAGTTGAACTTTTACCCTTATTTATGGGTTCGACAACAGAAAAACTGATTCCTGTAGACATTGCCATTGCCGGTGGTTTTACGCAGTATAAATATAATTTGCCTTTGAATATCAATAATACTTCCAATTCAGATCAACGTATTGATGCTAAATTCAATGGCGTAAATTTTGATGCCATTGTTTCTAAGAAAATTATGTTTTTCACGCCTTTTGCCAGCATCGGTTACCAAACCTCGAACACCAATTTAAAAGCGCTTGGTACTTATAAATTTGAAGATGGTGCAAGCAATGCAACTTATGTAGATCCAATCTCGGTGAAACAAACCGATATTGACGGCGTAAGAGGTAGTTTAGGCTTTCAACTGAAATTTGGTTTCTTTAAATTTTACGGCTCATATACTCAGGCAAAATACAGTATGGTTAATGCAGGTATAGGCCTTGGCATCGGCAAATAATTAATTTTCGAATATAATAATGCTTAAAACACCTGAAATACTCAGGTGTTTTTTATTTTTACACGTGCTCGAAGAAATATATAGTCCAATACAAAAAATAGCTTTTTCTCCTTTAAACAACCTGTTTGTTAAAAGGGATGATCTTATCGATCCTTATATTTCCGGCAACAAATGGCGTAAGCTCAAATATATTTTAGCCAAGGCTAAAGCTGATCACAAAACGCATCTGGTCACTTTTGGCGGTGCTTATTCCAATCACCTTGTGGCAACTGCCGCCGCAGCATCAAGATCGGGCTTAACCGCTACTGCTTTTGTACGTGGAGAAGAAGTAAAAAATGAGATGTTGCTGTTGTGCAGTTTATTTGGAATGAAACTCATTTTTACCGACCGTGATAGTTATCGGGATAAACACCAATTGTTTGATCAATATTTTGCGTCTGATGCGCAAGCCTATTTTATAAACGAAGGGGGTGCATCACCTGAAGCCACTATTGGTTGTGCAGAGGTAATCAGCGAATTAACAGAACCATACGACCACATTTTTTGCGCTGCCGGAACAGGAACCACAGCTGCAGGTTTGTTGAGAGGAATTCAGCAACAACAGTTAAATACAAAGTTACATATCATCCCCGTTTTAAAGGGTGCTTCATTTATCAAAGCAGAAATAGCACATTATACCCCCATATCGAGCCACCTCGAACTTTATCTTGATTATCATTTTGGAGGTTATGCAAAAACCACCCCTGAACTGATCAGCTTTATCAAAACCTTTACTGCAAAAACCGGATTGTTACTAGACCCTGTTTATACGGCGAAAATGTTTTATGCCATTCAAGATCTGGAAAAACAAGGAATTATTGGTAAAGATGAAAAAGTATTGGCCATCCATACCGGAGGGCTAATGGGCATTTTTGGCATGAAGGATAAATTTTAATATTTCCTAAAACTTAATTAAGATATGCGGATAATCCACATGTAAAGATTCTCCCCTTCTAATTTTAATCTGAACTATCTTCTATTATTTCCGGATTGATGCTGATCCCTAAGCTTCGGGACCATGAAGTAGCATAAGATAAAACCCAGCTCAATTTGTCAGAATAAATCAATAATTCAAACAAAATTTAAAAGTAAACAAACGTTTACTTACTTTTGAATCATATTAATTAAACGAGTTATGCGGCCCAAAAATTTAGTCAAAGAAGAAGCCATCAGATCGATCGCCCTACAGATTATTTCTGAAGAAGGATTGGAAAACCTGAGTATGCAGAAACTGGCAAAAGCAGCCAATATATCGCCGCGTACCATTTATATCAAGTATGAAAATAAAGAAGATCTATTGATAAAACTTTTTATCGAAGAAGTATTGGGCAATTATGAAAAAGCGATATTGGAAAATTTTGATCCAAAAATGGCTTTTGCTGATGGTATGAAAAGGTTATGGCTAAATACCTTTCATTACCTTAAAAATAATAAACCTGCTTTCTCTTTAATCCGATATGGAAAATCTTCTCCTTTGCTGAATAAGGCTTTTCAAGAGAAAAACATACAACAAGGTGCATTTTTCGCACCCATTCATACCTTTTTAAAAACAAATGTTCAAACGGGATTGATTGCAGATTTACCTCATGATGTACTCAGCGCGCTCCTATTTTCGCCCATCCAAGATCTGGTAGCTGAATATTTAGACCATTTAAATCGGCCCTTACAAATTATTACTGAGGAAGTTATTTTAACCTCCTGCGAAATCGTAATTAAAGGCATCCTTAAATAAAAAATAATGAACAATATTAAAGATAAAAAAATCGCCATCATTGGTGCTGGCCCGGGAGGTTTAACCCTAGCCAGGCTTTTGCAAATGGATGGCTTCAAGGTAAAAGTTTACGAACGCGACACTGATGAAAATGCACGACCGAAAGGTGCTACATTAGACCTACATGAGGAATCTGGTTTAGCTGCCTTACGTAAAGCCAAACTCATGGATGCTTTTATAGCAAACTATCGTCCAGGTGCAGATCGTACACGTATTATTGATCAGCACGGCAATATCGTTTTTGAAGATAGCGACATACAAAACAGAGAAGCTTTCCGGCCTGAAATAGACCGCGGTCCATTACAAAAGATCCTTTTAGATTCGCTGGTAAAAGATACTGTAATTTGGGATAGCCATTTTGAAGCAGTAACCCCCAACGACGGTTCATGGCTGATCGGATTTAAAAATGGAACTTTAGCGCAGGCCGATATTGTAATTGCCGCAGACGGGGCTAATTCAAAAATCCGTCCATACATTACACCCATTAAACCTTTCTATTCGGGGATTAGCATTGTTGAAGGTGCCATTTATTCATCGGCAACTGCTTGTCCGAAAATGCATGCGCTTTTAAACGGCGGCAAAATATTCGCTATGGGTGATGAAAAATCACTGATCGTAAGTTCAAAAGGTGATGGCAGTTTGGTATTTTATACTGGTTGTCATACGCAAGAAAACTGGGCAAAAGCGTCGGGTATTGATTTTGCAAATAAAAACCAAGTGATCGACTGGTTCAAGAATGAATTCTCCACTTGGGACTCAATGTGGTTGGAATTATTTGAAAATGCATCAACAGCTTTTATTCCCCGGCCTCAATATTGCATGCCTTTAGATCAGCGCTGGGAAGCCGTCTCCAATTTAACCATGCTAGGCGACGCAGCCCATTTAATGCCTCCTTATGCTGGCGAGGGTGTAAATATGGCTATGCTCGATGCTTTAGAGCTAAGCCAATGCTTTAAGGACAACTGCTTTAATACACCTAAGGAAGCGATAGCAGCCTACGAAAAACAAATGCTAAAAAGAGCTTCGGAAACTGCAGATATTACAATGCAATCTACAATGGCACTTCATTCTACAGATGCAATTAGCTATATGCTCAACATTATGGGCCCTGAATAAAAAAAGGGCCCTCATCGCTGAGGAACCCCAATAAGATCTCTAAATCGTCCCGTTGATTTGATTCTTATGGTAAAAGTATCGCTACTTTCTTTCGAATGAAATAAAAATAGAGCAAGCCCGCTAAATAATAGATGAAGATGCACGATCTATACACATTGAACAATAAACCCTCCAAAACAACCGGCTTTTAGTTCTTTTTTACAGGTTCAATTAACTCATTTACAATTTTCCGGCGGCTTTCTTACCAGAAGCGCTGGAAAATTGGTTTTCCACAACCATGAAGTATCAATTTAGCTTTCCTGAATTTAATTCTAGTATTATTCTATCGATTAATCGTTTTCGCGCACTTTGTTCCAGATATCTCTGTAAAGTTCCTCATGGCGTTTAAATTGAAGATGCACATAAGGGCACAGTGGAATTACCTTCAGGTTATTTGTACGGACATAATTTACCATGGCATCCAGCAATAGTTTTGCGTAACCTTTGCCTTCTTTTTCGGGATCAATTTCGGTATGATAAACCGTTAAATTTTCTCCCTGAATATCAAAAACCATTTCTCCATATTTTTCTCCCTCATCATAAAGTTCGAATGCACTAGGTTCTTCTTTTTGGATATTTAATTTAACTTCTGCCATAATAATTAACTCGATATAATTTTAAAATTTGCTAATCAACTGATGCAGCAAATAGCTGCCAAATCAATTAAAGGTAACCAATATCTGCTGATTTATGTATAATCATAATTAACGGTTTTATGATCTACTCTTCTTTAGCGCTTTATTCTTCTTGCCCCAAGCACTTAATTGACAAAAAATCGGAAGAAACTCTAGTGCTATCGAAGTCAGTTCATATTCTACCCTCGGGGGAACCGCTGCATAAACGGTTCTTTTAACCAGTTCATCCTGTTCCAGTGCACGCAACTGTAAGGTTAGCATCCGTTCTGATATATATGGAAATTCCTTTTTCAGTTCGCTAAACCTCAGTTTTCGGTCTCCAAGTTTATCCAATATTACAATTTTCCATCTCCCTCCTATTTTGTTGGCCGCATAAGTCAGATCGCAATCCGTTATAAATTTTTCGTTGAGGGTATAAGTCGAATTTTCTTTTCGTGCCGTCATTACTTACAAATTTGTTTGTACCATACAAATGGTAGTACATGCTATAAAAATACGCGGTACAGGTTATTATTGCAAGGTCATTTTAATCACAAGAAAATATGGACTTATATTTAACCGGAAAAACGGCATTGGTAACCGGGGCCTCTAAAGGAATAGGTAGCGCAATAGCAAAAGAGTTGGCAAGGGAAGGTGTAAAAGTTTTTGTAACGGGCCGTAACCAGCAATCATTAGATAATCTTTCTAGTGAGATCGTTGCTGAAGGCAACCTTGCTCCTATTGTTTTTGCACAGGACTTGCTAGCACCTAACGCGCCTCACGAAATTGCTACTGCGGCCTTAGCTGCACTTGGCCATATCGACATCCTCATCAACAACGCGGGGCAAAGTCAGCCTGTAGATGTTGCAGGGCCAGAAGAACCTTGGACTAGATCGATGGCCTTAGATTTTGAGCGCCCCAGGTTGCTCACTCAAGCGCTATTGCCACATTTCATTGCCAGGAAAGAAGGTACAATACTCAATTTAACCAGTACTTACGAATTACGCTCGTTAAATGTTTCTGCTATTGCCAAGGCCGCAATGGCAATGTGGTCTAAACAGCTTGCAGGTCAATTGGGCAAATATGGAATCAGGGTGAACTGTTTACAGCCGGGACTTATTGATACTGAAAACATCCGGCCTTATTTCCCTGGCGATGAGCGCCGTAAGTATGCTGAAAGTGAAATACCTTTGCAAGATTTTGGTGAAGTGCAAGATATGGCGAACATGGCCGTTTTCCTGGTTTCTCCACGTGCTAAATATATAACAGGAACGGTTTCGGTGGTGGATGGTGGAGGAACGCGTTCGGCATTCTAATTTTTAATCGACAAAACAACTTAAACACTTATATTCAATATATTATAATCGAATCCTGATTTATGTATTTCAACCTACCGCAAGAGATAAATGATTTAAAGTATCAAAAAAGCACAAGCAATCAACTTGAGCTGTAATAGGAATAATTTTTACACAATTAACCTGTAACAGAATTTTATTCTAAATCAATCAGATAGTATATATATTAGTGCTTTAGATAAGTTTTTATACGTGAAGAAAGTTTCTCAACCTTAAAATATTTCAATGGAACCCCTTATTATCAGAAAAGCACCTTTAAACCTTTATGTTATATTAGTGCTGTCCATAATATCGGTACCCTTTTTTATTTATATATTTTATGGTGAATTTTCAATTGTAACAGTAGGCATGATAGCTGTTTTTAGTATATTCCCTATATGGCTTTTTATTTATGCACTTCGCGAGCTGATCAAAAAAACACCTCATATTACTTTTACGAAAGACGAACTAATCATTAAAGACCGTGATTTTTACAATTGGGAAAACATAGAGGGTTTTGCATTCAGCATAGAAGAAGTAGGACGTGATAATGCCGGGAGTATATATAAAAATTACATCACCCTATTATTAAAGGGTGGCACTTCTGCAAAAATTCCGGTATCACATCTTGACAGAAAGGCAGACGAAATTCTGTATTTACTTAATGAATATAAGCGGGAATCAGATGATGCAAAAAGGCCTTCTCAACAATAAAGCTAATATCTTCATTGCATGACATCATTTACTGGCTTACTATCCACAAACTGCTCAAAACTTATGATTTTACGGTCTTTCAGTTTCCATATGTGGGCCACTCTTGCCGTAAAAGGCTTATTTGTCTTTTTATAGGTACCAGAATAAGTTCCATACGCTACCACTTTGTCTTCATTGGCAACATAATCTTCAGGCGTAAATTTATAGTCAATCCATTCGCTTCCTAGTCTTGCAAAAACATTTTTTTTAATGTTTTCCAAGCCTATATAAGTTCCTGCGCACGGAAATCCTTCTGCTTCTGTCCAAGAGATATCTTCAGCAACATATTTTGCTAAGTTTCCCCCATTTTCTTCCGAAGTTTTTCCTTCATAGGTGCTTTTTATAATTTCTAGATTTGTCATTTTATTGGAATTTGAGAAACAGCTTGTCAGCAACATACCTGCGACCAACAAACTGGATGTAATTGTTTTCATTTCTTTTCTGCTGTGCTTTTGCAAAAAAACAATCCCAAGGAGAAATAATGATTTAAAAGTTTTTTTGTCTTTAAGATCGCCACGAATAAATTAACTTAAAATTTATTCCTGGCAATTTTAATTCTACCATTTCATTTCGCCGGTATTTACTTTTGCTCCAATCTGCAAGGCGGTTTCGAAAGTTAAGGTTGGATATTGTGCTTTAATTGCTTTGATCAACTCTTCAGAAGTTCTGTTGGTTTTTAAAGCCTCTTCATAAAACTGGATATAACTTTTGGTATGTTTTATTGCACTAACGTCAAATGGGCTTGCATTGTTGGCATGTGCAGGAATAACGATTGAAGGATTTAAGGCTTCGATTTTGTCTAAAACAGCAATCCAATTTTTACGGGCTTCCGGCGTTTGTGCATCTGCCATCCATAGGTTAAATGTAGTTCCGAAAATATTGATACCACCTATTACTGCTTTGATTGAAGGAACCCAAACAAATGTTTTTGCAGGAAATTCTTCCAAGCCAACAACTTCAAGTTTCTGACCTTCCAAATCAATGCTATTTCCCTTTATAACCTGTGGTAATACGACATTAGAAGTAATGGCCTTGCCTAATCTTTCCCCCCAAACATCCAGTTTTTTCTGTGCAGAGCCTTTGATAGCTTCCACAGTTGCCGGTGAGGCAAAAGCCGTTACTTCCGGGAAATATTTCTTAAAAACTTCCAATCCGAAGTAATAATCAGGATCGGCATGGGAAACATAAATTACAGTTAATTTTTTACCAGACTTTTTGATTTGGCTGGCAACCTTTTCGGCATCATCCAAAGTAAATTGTGCATCAATTAAAACGGCATCTGTTTTGCCCGAAATGATTACGGATGCCACGCCAAAAGCATTCTCTGATGCGTTATAAACTTCGAGTTTTAAATTAGCTGTTTCAATTGTTTTGAAACCTTGTGCATTTGCTTCCATTTTTAATAAGATTAGAATAGTTAGAAATAATGTTGAAATAATTGATTTCATGTCTTTATGTTATTTGATAACACAAAGATGCACAGGACACCAAGACAAAAAGATTGAACAAGTTCAATAAATACAGGTAAGCTAGCTACCGGTTACAATTTTCTTTCTGATCTTACTCAAAAATTCATGACTAATGCCTAAATAAGCTGCAATCTGAAGGTTGGTCAATCGTTGTTGGAGCTGCGGATATTTTTTAATAAAATCAAGATAGCGCTGGTCTGCAGTTTTACTCAAATTATCGATCATCCTCCTTTGTAGGGCAACATGGGTTTTTTGGGTCATTATCCTGAATAGTTTCTCAATTTGAGGAAGATTGATGTAAGCAAATTCTTTGTCCTTCTTAGAAATGAGCAGTACTTCACTATCTTCAAGAGCCTCTATATAGAGCTGGGAAGGCGTGTTATTGGTGAAACTATCAATATCGGTAATCCACCAGTTTTCAATGGCAAAATACAATATGTTTTCGAAACCATTTTGGTCGACATGATAGACGCGGAAAAGTCCTTTGATTACAAAACCTTCAAATTTACAGGTTTCACCCGCCTGCAGTAAAAAACGCTTTCTTTTAACCAATTGATGTTTGAACAGGTTACAGAATCTATCTCTTTCCTCTTCCGGAATAGTTACATGGTTGGAAATATGCTGATGGAGAAGTTCTTTCATAAGGTTTTACAATATCAGGCTTAAAACCCATAGATAGTTCATATTTATTTAGATTTAATTTGCGCTGTAGTAAGAATTTTCGAAAAAAGTTTTCCACATCTGTGAAGTCCAAAACGCGATTTTGTCTATAATCATACTTTAAACTGTTTAAACCTATTTTTTATGTAAAGCGTACAAAAAGTGCTTAAATTTTGATTTTAGGCACATTTAACTAAATTTGGATTATACCAAAACCAAGTTTATGTATCAATTAACAGTACCTGCAGATCGCGTTAACGAATCGTTAAGTAAGCACATTTTGGCCGATGGTTTCGACCTGACTTATGATATGGAAAAAAGTCATGGTGCTTACATTTACGATGCTAAACACAACAGAACTTTACTCGATTTTTTCACTTGTTTTGCTTCCGTCCCTTTAGGTTATAACCATCCTAAAATGATCAACGATGAAGCGTTTAAAAAAAATCTTCTCCTCGCTGCATTAGCCAATCCATCGAACTCTGATGTTTACACCCAGCAGTATGCACAGTTTGTTGAAACATTTTCCAAAGTCGGTATTCCTGATTATCTGCCACATGCTTTTTTTATTGCCGGTGGTGGCTTAGCAGTAGAAAATGCAATTAAGGTAGCCATGGATTGGAAAGTTCAGAAAAATTTTACGAAGGGATATACTGAAGAAAAAGGTTTTAAGGTTTTACACTTTGAAAGGGCTTTTCACGGTAGAACGGGTTATACTTTAAGCTTAACCAATACCCTACCCGATAAAACGAAGTGGTTTGCCAAATTCGATTGGCCAAGGGTGGCTGTTCCGGAAGTTAAATTTCCACTTTCTGGAAATAATTTAAGTCATGCCATTCAGACCGAAGAAACATCTTTAGCGCAGATCAAAAAGGTTTTTGCAGATAATGAAGACGATATCTGCGCGATAATTGTAGAACCAATCCAATCTGAAGGTGGAGATAACCACTTACGTGAAGAATTTTTGATCCAACTTAAGGCCTTAGCCGATGAAAATGATGCCTTTTTGATTTATGATGAAGTACAAACTGGCGTTGGGTTAACCGGCAAATTCTGGTGCCATCAACATTTTAGTGAAAAAGCTCGGCCAGACATCATCGCTTTTGGAAAAAAAATGCAGGTTTGCGGTATCCTTGTCGGCAATAAGGTAGACGAAATTGAAACCAATGTATTTAAAGTGCCAAGCCGCATTAACTCAACTTGGGGAGGCAATTTGGTTGATATGGTTCGTTCTACGCAGATCTTACAAATTGTAGAAGAAGATCAGCTTTGTGAAAATGCAGCAAAAGTAGGTGTGTACTTAAGAGATCAACTGGAAAACCTATCGAATAAATTTGATCAAATGACAAATGTTCGTGGAAGAGGTTTGTTGTGTTCTTTCGATTTCCCGACAAAAGAAATGCGTAATGCATTTATTGGGAAAGGATTGGAAAACAATGTGATGTTTTTGGGCTGTGGTGAAAAAACAATACGCTTTCGTCCGGCACTTTGCATTGAGCAAAAGCATATTGACGAAGGCTTGACGGTTATGGAAAAAATATTGCCTTTATTGTAGGCATGAATAGAAAATGGTTAGTTTATTTCTTAGTTGCAGGCATTTTAGTAGTGATCTTTTTCATGGTTAAGGCTGTTTTTGATCAGCCTGGGATTGAGGACATGAAAGCCGGTTTTAAAGAAGTTGCCAAGTATAGAAATGCAAACAATACTGGTCCGGTACAGCGCATTTATGTAGTTACGGTTAAAGATTCGGTATGGAAAGAAATGGAAGATTATGGCAATTTAATGCCCCATACCAAATACGGCAATACAAAAGTTTACTTCTTTATGGAAAATGCCAATGTTCCGAAAACTTTGGAGCCTGGAGAAGTAAACTTCGATTCTCAATATAATAAATCCTGTATAGCGCTATTCGAAAAAAGTGCAATGAGCCAGGTAGCATTTAATAAGTATCCGTTTTAGACATAGATTTTTTTTGTATAATTACAAATGAATCGTGATTATAGTTCGATAAGTCCATCAGCAAAATCGCTTTTACTTGCCAAAAGTTTAACGGATATTCCCTTTGTTGCTGATGCTGTTAAGTTAATTTACGGTAACGACGCCCTTGAAAAATTATATGATAAAGATTTTGATGAGGTATTTTTAAAACGCTTGGTGCATTTTGAGAGTAGATATTTATCTCTGGATAGCTTACTTTTTGCATCAGGCTCTTTAAATATTATAGAAATTTCTTCTGGTTATTCTTTCAGAGGCTTGGATCTGGTTTTAAGGCATCCGACTATCTATTATTTGGATACTGATTTACAAGGCGTAATCGATATCAAAAAAGATTTGGTCGATCGGCTAATTATTGATGAGAAATTACAACTAAAGGGTAAACTCAAAATCGAAGCTTTAAATGCTTTGGATGAAGACGCCTTTTCAAATGTTATAAATCAAATGCCTCTCGGCCCGATTAGTATTATAAATGAAGGTTTATTGGTATACTTAAATAATGAAGAAAAGATATCACTATGTAAAACCATCCATAAATCATTAAAACAAAGAGGTGGTTATTGGATCACTGCTGATGTATATGTTAAACGAGCAGCACTTAAAAATGAAACCAATGATCATTTTTCTCAGTTTCTGGAAGCACATCATGTAGAAGATAATAAGTTCGATAGCTTTGAACAGGCAGAACATTTCTTTCTTGAACAAGGTTTCAAATTGACAACTAAAGCAACTTCAGTTTGGCATCAACTTTCCTCGCTAAAATATATTGATATTGAATTATTAAAAAAAATGAAAGAGCAGGCGGATAAAATTGGGAGAATCCGAGAAACCTGGGTGTTAAAAGCGATTTAATGAAGTGAAGCAAGGCTACAATACGCTATTCCAATTCTAAAATACTTTTTCTTGTAGCGCTATGCCTGTGCAAAACATTAAGTTCCTTCCCGTTTTACGCTTATACGCTTCGCTGCCTCGTACCTCGTTGCTGCAGGGTATCGCTTCAAACAGGGCTAAATGGCCAAAACAGTATTTCATTTTTGAGGTTGCAGGGGCCACTAACTTTTGTTCAATAAACCTGACAGCAGCGGCAGCTCCCGACTTCTCGTCGGGACTACAGCGAATGGCAGGACTACAGCACCCATGAAATGCTGACATTCATTTCCTAACCTAAAAAATCCTGCTATTTATCTTACTATATCAGCCTTCGACTACGCACAGACTGGCAAGCAACTAATTACTCCAACTCAAAACTCACGAAGTTTCCCAAGCTGCTCTTACCCTTTCAAACTTCATGAGTTCCCTCCACCTAAACAAATGCAGAGAAACCCGTTATGGCTCTACCTACAATCAGCGTATTAATTTCTTTTGTACCCTCATATGAATAAATTGCTTCAGCATCGGCCACAAAACGTGCTACATTATATTCCAATAAAATGCCGTTTCCACCCATTACCTCACGGGCCTTACTCACCACATCACGTGTACGTAACGAACAGAATACCTTGGCTAACGAAGCGTGTTCGTCTTTCAACAAGCCCTGATCCTGTAATTGTGACAACCTAAAACATAATGTTTGCATTGCTGTTAAATTAGACAACATCTCAACCAAATGGTTTTGAATCAATTGAAAAGATGCAATAGGTTTACCAAACTGTTTTCGGGTGCGGGTATAATCCAATGCATTTTCGTAAGCGCCACGTGCGCAGCCAACAGCCTGCCAGGCCACCCCTGCCCTTGTCATTTGCAATACCTTTGCTGTATCTTTAAATGAGTTTGCATTTTGTAAGCGATCGGCTTCTTCTACTTCACAATTGGTTAAAGTGATAATTCCATTCTGCACAATCCTGAGGGCCATTTTATCCTGCATTTTTTCTACCGCAAAACCCGGATTATCCTTTTTTACAATAAAGCCCTTCACTTCTCCACTCTCTTCATCTCGCGCCCAAATAATTAAGATATCGGCAAAAGTGGCATTACCGATCCATTTTTTCTGACCATTTAATATCCATTTGCCATCTACTTTTTTGCAGGTTGTAGTGAGTCCTCCAGCAGCAGCAGAGCCCACTTCCGGTTCAGTTAGTCCAAATGCACCGATAATTTTAAATTGCTGCATCAATGGCAACCATTGCTGTTTTTGTTCTTCCGATCCACATAAATAGATCGATCCCATTGCCAAACCACTCTGTACACCAAAAAAAGTAGAAATTGAGGTATCTATCCGCGCCATTTCCATCGCTAAAATCCCTTCCATCAAATTCGATTTCCCCGGACAGCCATAACCTTTATAGGTTAAACCACAGATATTAAGTTCAGCAAGTTTTGGAATAATTTCGAAAGGAAATTCGGCTTTGTTCCAGTAATGGTTTACAATGGGTTTTACTTCTTTTTCTAAAAAAACACGCACTTTTAACTGGAGTTCGCGATCCTCATCGTTGAGCGCTTCGTCGCCTAAATGGTAAAAATCACCTTCAATTGGTGGTAATTCTCTCTTTTTACCCGGTCCACCCATCATTTTCATCATTCCCTGAATCTGTTTATCATCCAGATTGGATATGGTTTCGACCATTTTGGGTAAATCGACTTTTTTCGATAAAGCTTCTAACTTACCGAAATCTATATGTTTGAAAAGGTTGTACGCATTTTTGAGAGAAGAGAATATATTCGCCATTATTATTCGTTTTGAGAATAACAAACGAAGAGCGGTTTTGTTGGACTGTCAAAATAACCGCAAAGGGCGCTAAGTTTTTCGCTAAGGAAAAGAAAGAGAAATCTTAGTAAGACAAATCCCTACAGCTTTGCGTACTCTGCGGAACACTTCTTTTCTTTGCGGTTAAAAAAAGTTACCTTAAATCAAACAAACTATCAACACCCAATAATTTCCTTGAGGTAAAACCTTCGCCAAAAGTGGTACCAATGCTTTTACCAAATTCCCTCGAACGGCCAATTACGCTTTCGAAAAACTCTGGTGAAGAAATATAGGTTTGCAAGCCATCTACATCAGGATTATAAAATTGTGTTTTAAAAGCTTTGATCGATTCAATTTTCTTATCCATATGGTCAGATATATCCACAATGATATCAGGTTTTAAGTACCTGTCTTGAATATATTGCAATAATAACCTTGGGCGGTGCGCTTCTTGTTTAACGCCATCTATCGATGTTTCTATTTTTGGCAAGCCTGATAAAAAAACCGAATCGTACACCAAATCGCCTGCACGTCCATGATCAGGGTGACGGTCTTCCAGCGCATTGCTTAAAATAATTTCTGGTTGGTATTTCCTGATGGCTTTAATTACTTCTAAACGGTGAAATTCATCATTCTGAAAAAAGCCATCCCTCATTCTCAAATTCTCGCGAACATGTAAACCTAAAATTTTTGCAGAGTCTGCGGCCTCTTCATCCCTTGTTTCTGCAGTGCCACGCGTACCCAGCTCGCCTCTCGTTAAATCTACTATTCCAACTTTTTTACCAAGGGCAATATGTTTTAAAATAGTACCTGAACAGCAAAGCTCTGCATCATCAGGATGCACGGCTATAACTAAAATATCTAACTTCATGATGTAATTATTGGGTATTTTGGCTCAGCAGTTGCTGAATTTTCTTTTTAATTTTCGAACTCAATGGCTTGGTGAAGGGTA
Source organism: Pedobacter sp. Bi27 (assembly GCF_918698255.1). Taxonomy (NCBI): domain Bacteria; kingdom Pseudomonadati; phylum Bacteroidota; class Sphingobacteriia; order Sphingobacteriales; family Sphingobacteriaceae; genus Pedobacter; species Pedobacter sp. Bi27. The sequence goes on along the minus strand of NZ_CAKKMW010000006.1, from coordinate 7,673 downwards.
AGAAATAATCTTCCAACTCGCCATTTTTGTTCACGATATATTTATGAAAGTTCCAACGGGGTTTCGAACTTAATTTTGAGTTTTGTTTTTTATCGCTCAGAAATTGATAAAGCGGGTGGGCATGTGCACCACGTACCATAATCTTATCAAAAACCGGAAATTTTACACCATGGTTAATCTCACAGAAAGATGCAATATCGGATCCATTAAGCGGTTCCTGCTTTCCAAAATCGTTGGTCGGAAAGCCCAAAATTTCAAAATCAGGGCTATTAATCTCGTCTTTTAACTGTTGTAATTCTTTCAATTGTGGCGTAAAACCACACTCTGATGCGGTATTTACAATTAAAACAACTTTGTTGCGGTAGGCTGATAATGGCTGCTCTTCGCCATTAATTTTTTTAACCTTAAATGAATAAATATTCGGAATGCGTTCCTGCATTATATGTTATTGATAAAATCCTGAGGTACGGATAATAGATTCTATATCCCTATCCTCGTTCGGATCGTAAGTGCTTTTTAAATTATGTCCTACCACTCGGGCCACAATCTGATAAGAAAACGCAGCGAAACCGCCTTTGGTCTGCTTTACAATATCATATGTTGTTCTGCCCACTTCACGATCGATCAGTTTCGTCAAAATCTGACCTTGAGTAATGGTTAATTCTTTAATTTCGCGGTTAAACATATCTTTAATTTCTTTATCACATTGTTTAACCAGTTGTTTTTGTTCCTTTTTCTCCGGCGTACGGGCAATATCCTGCTCTAATTGCTCATATCTGCGCTTTGCAAATAAGGCGTAGGGCATTACTTTTAATACATTATACCTTAATCGGTTATATGCGGCCTGTTCTGCCGGCGATTTCCAGATTCTAGCCGCGTAAATAGATACTTCGTTAAGCTGCATCCATGGAATCATTACACCATTATCATTTGTTGAGGCTACTCTTATTGTATCGCTTTTACCCAATTTAGGGAATATTGGCGCAGCAGGATCCTGAGCCCGTAGCGAAATGCTACAAATCATTACAATACAAAGAAAAAAGAGCCCTTTAATTTTCATAAATTTATACTTTTACAAAGTTAGGTGTTATTTCATATATTAGGTGTTTCACAAAACTAATATAAGTTTTATTCATAAATAAGACGCAATTTTTACGCAAAAAATACAAATGAAAACAGAGTTAGTGATTGATTTAGAGGCGGAAAAGCAAGAGATTCTAAAAAGATATAGGGCATTACTACGGGCAAGTAAATCTACTTTACAAAAGGGCGATAAAAAAGAAATCAGGAAAGCTTTCGATATGGCACTGGAAAGCCATAAAGATATGCGCCGAAAGTCTGGCGAACCTTATATCTATCACCCTATTGCTGTAGCGCAGATTGCTGCTGAAGAAATTGGCTTAGGAACAACCTCTATTGTATGTGCCTTATTGCACGATGTGGTAGAAGATACCGATATCACTTTAGAAGATATTGAACGAGAATTTGGCAAGAAAACCGCTAAAATTATCGACGGTTTAACCAAAATATCTGGCGTTTTCGACACCAATAGCTCTTTACAGGCTGAGAATTTCCGTAAAATGTTGCTTACCCTGGCAGATGATGTGAGGGTAATCCTGATCAAACTTGCCGATCGTTTGCATAACATGCGTACAATGGATTTTATGCCCCGCCACAAGCAGCTTAAAATCGCTTCAGAAACCATTTATTTATATGCACCATTAGCCCATAGATTGGGTTTATATGCCATAAAATCAGAGTTGGAAGATCTTTCGATGAAATATCTCGACCCTGACACTTACAAATTCATTGCAAAAAAATTAAACGAGAAAAAAGCTGAACGTGCGCTTTTCATCAAAAAATTCGTCGAACCGATTGATGAAATTGTTCACGAACAAGGATTAGTGGCCGATGTTTACGGCAGACCCAAATCAATCCACTCCATCTGGAACAAGATGAAAAAGAAAAATATTCCTTTCGAAGAGGTTTACGATCTTTTTGCCATCCGGATTATTTTGGACTCGGCACCTGAAAATGAAAAGGCCGATTGCTGGAAAGCGTATTCTATTGTTACCGATTTATATCGTCCAAATCCTGATCGTTTACGCGATTGGGTTTCCTCTCCAAAAGGAAATGGCTACGAAAGTTTGCATACTACGGTAATGGGACCACGCGGACAATGGGTTGAGGTACAGATCCGTACACAACGCATGAACGAAATTGCAGAGAAAGGTTTTGCTGCACACTGGAAATACAAAGAATCGAGTAATGATAACGGTCTGGATCAGTGGATCCAGAAAGTCCGCGAAATGCTGAGCAACCCGGAAGCCAATGCTTTAGATTTCCTTGACGATTTCAAGATGAACCTTTTCTCGGATGAGATTTTTATTTTCACGCCAAAAGGCGCCTTGATTCAGCTGCCTTTAGGTGCTACCGCGTTAGATTTTGCTTTTGAGATCCATACCGATGTAGGTGCAACCTGTATAGGCGCTAAAGTAAATCACAAACTGGTTCCTATTTCGTATAAGCTTCAAAATGGCGATCAGGTGGAGATTATCACCTCAAGCAAACAAACACCTAAAGAAGATTGGCTAAATGTGGTGGTTACTGCCAAGGCTAAATCGAAAATTAAATCATCTTTAAAAGAAGAAAAGCGGAAAATTGCCGAAAATGGGAAGGAAATCTTAGAAAGGAAGCTAAAATCGTTAAAAATCACCTACAATACCGACAATCTACAAAAGCTAAGTTATTTCTTTAAACTGCCTTCTACACAAGAGCTTTTCGTTAATGTTGCTTTAGGAAAAATCGAACTGAAAGATATAAAAGAGTATCTATCGAGTGAGAAAGAAGTTGAAAACCGCGGACCAGAACGTCCTGAAAATCTTTCAGTTGACGGAATCAAGAGTAAAATTAAAGGCGGTGAATCTGATATTTTATTGATTGGCGAAGACATGCAGCGCATTGATTATACCCTGGCTGCCTGTTGTAACCCGATTCCCGGTGATGATGTTTTTGGCTTTATTACCGTGAGTGAAGGTATTAAAATACACCGTACCAACTGCCCTAACGCAGCACAGCTAATGGCTAATTATGGTTATCGCGTGGTGAAAGCTAAATGGAACAAACAGCAGGAATTAACTTTCTTAACTGGCTTACGCATTGTAGGCATTGATGATGTAGGTTTGATCAATAACATTACCAGGGTTATTTCTACCGACTTTAAAGTAAATATGAGATCGATTACTGTTGATACCAATGAAGGGATTTTTGATGGTTCGATTATGATTTTCGTAAATGATACCGAACACCTGGAAAATCTGATTAAAAATTTATTAAAAGTTAGAGGTGTTACAGGAGTAACGAGGTTTGACGCCTAATTAGTCCGAAAGTCGGAAGTCCGGAGCTAGAAGTCTAGATGCTAAGTTACACGCTATTTGCAGATTGAACTCCATAACTCCAGCTTATTACAACAATCAAAAATTACCAAATCTATGTAATCATTTCATCGGTGTAATCGTTTTTCAAAACAATTTACCTACCTTTGAATGGAGTTTAAAAACTATGTCTGAACAAAAAACAAATGAGCTCGTTCGCAAGATTTTTGAGGCTTATTTAGAAAACAAAAATCTACGTAAAACACCAGAGCGTTTCGCTATATTGGAAGAAATATATTCAAGAAACGACCACTTTGATGTAGAAACCCTTTATATCCACATGAAAAACCAAAAGTACCGCGTAAGTCGTGCTACGGTTTATAACACATTGGAGTTACTGGTTTCATGCGATTTAGTTACCAAACATCAGTTTGGTAAAAATATGGCACAATTCGAAAAATCTTATGGTTACCGCCAGCACGATCACGTAATCTGTATCGAATGTGGTAAAGTAGTAGAATTCTGCGATCCACGCATCCACCAGATCCAAACCATGGTTGGTGATCTTTTAAAATTTGATGTAAAACACCATTCGTTAAATCTTTATGGTTTCTGCTCTGATTGCAGTATGGCCAGAAAAGTAAACGAAAGCGCAGTAACAGCCGCAAAAATTGTACAAAATTAAATCAAAATACAAATAAAACCAGCTTAATTTATTAAATAATGACGCAAGTAGATGTACTTCTCGGCCTGCAATGGGGTGATGAAGGAAAGGGAAAAATCGTTGATGTACTAAGTCCAAAATATGATCTTATTGCCCGTTTTCAGGGTGGCCCAAATGCCGGACATACTTTAGAGTTCGATGGCAAAAAATTCGTTTTAAACACAATCCCTTCAGGAATTTTTAACGAAAAAACCATGAATCTTATTGGTAATGGTGTAGTAATCGACCCTATTATCCTAAAAAGAGAGTTAGATAATTTAAAAAAAGCTGGTCATGATCCTGTTGCCGATGGTAAATTGGTGATTGCCCGTAAAGCGCACTTAATTTTACCAACCCACCAATTATTGGATGCTGCAAACGAAGCGCGCATGGGTAAAAATAAAATTGGATCAACCCTAAAAGGTATTGGTCCGACTTATATGGATAAAACTGGCCGTAACGGTTTACGCGTTGGTGATACTACTCTACCTGATTTCAAAGAACGTTATGCCAAATTGGTAGAAAAACATACTGAAATCCTTTCTCATTACGAAGGTTTCGAATATGAATTGGCTGAGAAAGAAGCATCATTCTTTGAAGCAATCGAATTCTTAAAAACCATCCCTCATGTTGATAGCGAACATTATGTGAACGGTTTCTTAAAAGAAGGAAAAGCTGTTTTAGCAGAAGGTGCCCAGGGAACGTTATTAGACGTAGATTTTGGTTCATATCCTTTTGTAACTTCTAGTAACACCACAACTGCAGGTGCCTGTACTGGTTTAGGTATTGCACCAAATAAAGTAGGTGCTGTTTATGGTATCTTCAAAGCATATTGCACACGTGTTGGTGGCGGCCCTTTCCCTACTGAATTAGATAACGAAGTTGGCGAAAATTTACGCGCTTTAGGTCACGAATTTGGCGCAACTACAGGTCGTGCCCGTCGTTGTGGCTGGATCGATCTTCCTGCATTAAAATATGCCATCATGTTAAACGGGGTAACCGAATTAATTATGATGAAAGCTGATGTTTTGGATACTTTCGATACCATTTATGCTTGTACGCACTACGAATACAATGGCGAAACGATCGATTACATGCCATACGACATCATTTCAATCGAACCAAAACCAGTATTGAAAGCAATTGATGGTTGGGCTACTGATGTAACTAAAATTACTTCTGTAGATGAAATCCCAGCTAAATTAACTGATTATATAGCGTTCTTAGAAAAAGAATTAGAAGTGCCGATCAAATTCCTTTCAGTAGGACCAGATAGAGCACAAACTTTGGAGTTACGTTAAAACATAAGATTCCGTCGTCTAGAAATAAATTCAGGTTGACGGTTCATAAAAGAAAAGCAACCCACAATCGGGTTGCTTTTTTTGTTTACGTCGCCTATTGCTCTTTACGATCGTCTTCGTTTTTAACGATGATACAGGAGGTCCACATTTTTAATGTGATTAATGGATTAAGTGGTAACATTGCTTTTCTCACTAATCTAATAGCCAAAATAAATTGGAGAAAACATATTTAGCTCCTTTCGGAATTACAAGATCCCGAGGAACAGAAACAACAATCTCTTTTGGAATGCTAGTTTTAATATCGCTTTTCATAATGCAAACATTATTGTCAAAAGGAATACTTTTCTCGGGATCACAATCAGCGAAGACATAAAGCGTATCTCCAGTAGATTGTTGTCTGCATAAATATAAGTTTGCTAATTGTTTATTTGTCTCATCCTTTTGTGTGTTTGGAAAATATTCTATAATATCTACTATAGCACATGAATCATCCGTCATATCCATTTTTACTTTTGCCTTCTGGAGTTCGTACAAATGAATTTTTCTATGCTCAATCCTCGAGCATCCCAATATTAATAAACTGATACATAGACAAAACAGATACTTTACTTTCATAACATAATTATCATTCAAGATAAAAATTAATTTCTTACAATTATCAACGCTATTTTTACCTTTGCCGCAGCTTGAAAACCACACAAAACATATCCAATTTTAAACAAAAAGCTTTGCATTGGGCCAACAAGTTCGAGGTTTGCTGCTTTTTAGATTCAAATAACTACAAAGATGCCTACTCGGCCTACGATTTCATTATCGCAGCTGATGCACATCATGAACTAAAATGCGCGGTAGGTAATGCGTTTGATCAACTAAAAAGCTTTTATGCTACGCATAAACAGTGGATTTTTGGCTTTTTCAGCTACGATTTAAAAAACGAAATTGAAGAGTTAAATTCTAATAATTCTGACAACTTAGACTTCCCTGATCTTTACTTTTTTGTTCCAAAATATTTAATCGCCTTTAAAGATGGCAAGGCGGAGGTTTTGCTTGGTCATCCTTCCATTTTAGCAGATATCGAATCCTTTCAGCTTCAGGTAAAAAATCAATCGAAAGCGATAACAATAGCACAAAGATTATCAAAAAATCAATATATCCATAAGGTCGAGGCTTTAAGAGATCATATTATTCGTGGCGACATTTATGAAGTTAACTTCTGTCAGGAGTTTTTTGCTGAAAATATAGAAATAGATCCCGTTCAAACTTTCGAGGTGTTAAACCAGGTTTCTCCTACCCCATTTGCTGGTTATTTTAAAGTTCAGGGTAAATATATTTTATCTGCTACGCCAGAACGTTTTTTGTGCAAACGTGGATCGAAACTCACTTCACAACCAATAAAAGGCACTGCAAAACGAAGTTCTGATCTGGCAGAAGATGAAGCCATAAAGCTGCAACTCAGGAATGATATTAAAGAGCAGGCAGAAAATGTAATGATTGTTGATCTGGTACGCCACGACCTCACTAAATCGGCCGTTAAGGGTTCTGTTACTGTTGATGAATTATTTGGCATCTACAGCTTCCCACAGGTCCATCAAATGATTTCTACCATTAGCTGTAAACTAAATCCAGCGGTTCACTTTATCGACGCCATTAAAAATGCATTTCCAATGGGCTCTATGACAGGTGCGCCAAAGGTAAAAGCAATGAAATTAATTGAAGAATATGAAGTAACCAAAAGAGGTATTTATTCCGGTTCCTTTGGCTGCATCAGTCCAGATGGTGATTTCGATTTTAACGTGGTTATCCGTAGTATTTTGTACAATGCTGAATCTGGTTATTTGTCCTTTCAGGTTGGGGGAGCCATTACCTACCAAAGCAATGCCATTTTAGAATACGAAGAGTGTTTGTTGAAAGCCAGTGCAATTTTGAAGGTACTGGGTAGTTAATTTGTCAGTTGTCATTAATTCATTGTTTTTTTTATAGGATGTCATTCTGAGCACAATGAAGAATCTTTAACCCAAAATTTTCTAGCTGTAGCGTCTTTTATAGTTGTAGCGTCCCCAATGCTATTAAGTTAAGCTATTTATATGCTTGGTGCAACCTGCTTTTATTTTGCCGAACTTTAATTCTGGGAAAGCTTCTTGTTGGCTTTACCGCAACTACAGTTTTAGAAATTTGCTCTATTAGCTGTTTAATTATTGTTTTCAGTTTTGATCCCATTACTAACTCAATTAGGCTGTTCCTGACAAATCTGAATGCATTTTGCCAGTTGAAGATATAACCGTATCTTCTTTTATC
>NZ_CAKKMW010000005.1:0-505133 GCF_918698255.1 Pedobacter sp. Bi27 | reverse complement strand
TTACCGCGAGTACCCGCACGCATACCGCAAACGGAACGGCAACAACAATAGGCAACCGTTACGAATACGACCATATGGGCCGTAAAATCGCTACTTTTGAAAACATCAACAGCCAGGGAGAGGTGGCGCTGAACCACCTGGAATACAACGAGATCGGGCAGCTGAACAAAAAGAACCTGCATAACGATACCCAGGCGACTACTTTTGCTTATAATGAGCGCGGCTGGATGAAGAACAGTACATCCGATCAGTTCAATATGGAACTGAAATATAACGATGGCACTTTACCACAGTTCAATGGCAATATTTCCGGTCAGAGTTATACCAACGGTGCATCAAATGCTTTCAGTTATAGCTACGATAAGCTGAACAGACTGACAAATGCTACAGCAGGAAATAATCTCGGAGAAGCTATTGCTTATGATGTAATGGGCAATATTACCAGTTTGACCCGAGATAATTTTGGCACGAATAATTATACGGTTTACGAAGGCAACAGGCTTAAAACGATCAGCGGTTTTACCAATAGCAATTATGATTATGATGCCAACGGCAACCTGAAGAGTGACAGTCAAAAGAATATTACTTTAGGTTACAATTTCCTCAACCTGCCACAAACAGTAAGCGGAAGCCAGAACCTGAATTATACCTACAGTGCAGCTGGTGCAAAACTGAAAAAACAGAATGGAGCAACTACTACTGATTATGTTGGGGGCATCCAGTACACCAATGGAAATATAGATTTTATCCAGACGGAAGAGGGGATTGCGCGCAATAGCACAGGAAGTTACAGTTATGAATATAACCTGAGCGACCATCTGGGCAATGTGAGGGCTACTTTCTATAAAAACCCCAATACTGGACAATTAGAGGTACTGCAACGCGACGACTACTATGCATTTGGACTGAGAAAAGACCCAGTTGCAAAAGCGGGGCTTAACAAGTATCTTTATAATGGCAAGGAGTTGCAGGAGGAGTTAGGGCAGTACGATTACGGCGCTAGGTTCTATGATCCGGTAATAGGTAGGTGGAATGTGGTGGATCCTTTGGCGGAGAAGATGCGGAGACATTCCCCTTATAATTATGGTTTCAACAACCCCATAAGGTTTGTGGACCCTGATGGAATGATGGCAGTACCGCCATCTGATTTTTACGATGAAAAATTTAACCTTATTAAACGTGTTGAAGATGGATCAAACGCTATTTATCAGATTGCAGGAACAGGAACAGGAAAATATTATGAGTTTATAGGTGTCAATGGCTCTGAAAATGATCCAGATGCTTCCCCAAATTTGCAGACATTGATTCAAGAAGGACAAAACCTAAATAATTCTAATTCTGCGTTAGAGCCTGGCCCTAATTCAAAACCTACTTACTGTAATTTTGCGACACAAAATATTATGAAATCTGTTGCTTCGGCAACAGACCCTGGGTTTAGTATAAAAATGAACAATGATCAGTTAATAACTGGCAGAGCTAATGATATGGCACCGAAATTAGATGCTTCAGGTGCTTATGTAGCAACAGATAAATCATTTGCAATGGACGTAGCTAAAAATGGAGGGTTGGCTGTTATCTCTTATATAAATCCCAAAGCGGGGCATAGTGGACATGTGGTAACGCTAAGTGTAGGGGATAATTTGGCTAAAGGAGAGGTTGCAAATGTTGGTGTGAGTAATGGGTTTAAATCCATTAAAGAAGTTTTTGGAAATAAGCCAGTAAAATATTTTATCTTAAATCCAAATATCCAACCACAACTGAAAAATCAGAATCAGTTTGGGACATGGCCACCAAGTGGATTTTAATTATTAACAGATGAAAAAAAATATTTTTTATGTAGTATTATCGTTTTTTAGTGTTTTTGTTAGCGATGCTTTTTCGCAAAAAATTACTAACAAGACAATAATTGGCGTTTGGCAAGTTTCAACGCCTAAAACAGGATCAGCTTTGTTGGCTAATTATAATTTTTTTTCCAATGGAAAGTTTATTTATAAATTTGATGGATACGACGATAGGACGAGGATATTAAGTGTCGAGGGTACTTATAAATTATTAGGGAATAGGCTATATCTATACATACAATCTAGAACAGAAATTATTGGAGGTAGTTTGGTTCAAGGGGCTATGGGCTTTCAAAAAGAGGAACTTGTACTGGAGGGGGGGAAGAGTATTAAAGTTCCTCAAACTTCAAAAGAGCCTGTTGAAATAACAATTGAAAAATGTAAAGCAAGCGGTGCCATAGAATGTATGAAACTTCAAAACAATACATATTATCGGGTTTCTAAAGTTCCGGAATAACCTTCGTTATAGTAAAGCAAAGCCCGGCAATTTTTACATTGTAAAAATTGCCGGGCTTTGCTATTTCTTGAGTAGTCCAAGTTTGAGAAGTCTATCTTTAATGGCTCCATAAGTCCGTTAATGTAGTTTGGCAAGTTGTGTAATCTTGATGCCATCGTTGAAACGTTGCGCCAGCAATGCATCTTCTTCTACACTCCAGGCTAAACCCTGGTTTCCTTTTTTGGCTAGGGCTTCGAGTTGATCAATGGCGAAGAATAATGCCCTGATGATTTCGGGCTGGTTGTATGGGCTATCTGCAGAAAACACTTTTCCCGTTATAGGGTCGGTGCCGGCGGCTAAAGCCTGGAGAATCCTACCTGGTTTTATCGTCTCACTAAGACCAAATTTATATGATATCTTGCCGCAGATCAATGGCAAGTGACCACATATTGAATAATCTCAACCATAATGGGGTTGAAAGCAATAAGCGGTTTTACCAATAGCAGTTATGATTATGATGCCAATGGCAACCTGAAAAGTGACAGTCAAAAGAATATTACCTTAGGTTACAATTTCCTCAACCTGCCACAAACAGTAAGTGGAAGCCAGAATCTGAGCTATACTTACAGTGCAGTAGGAAAAAACAGAGCGGAGGAACTGCTACCGATTATGTGGATGGTATTCAATATACCAATGGAAGCATCGATTTTATCCAGACAGAAGAGGGAATTGCGCGTAACAGTAATGGCAGTTACAGCTACGAATATAACCTTAGTGATCATTTAGGCAATGTGCGGGCTACTTTTTATAAAAACCCAACAACAAACCAGTTGGAGGTACTGCAACGTGATGACTATTATGCATTTGGGCTCCGTAAAACAGGACTTGCAGGGGCAAACAATAATAAACATCTTTACAACGGCAGGGAGTTGCAGGAACAACTGGGAAAATACGATTGCGCGGCAAGGTTCTATGATCCTGAAATTGCCAGGTGGACAAGTGTTGATCCGCTGGCGGAGAAGTATCAACTTTTATCACCATACGCTTACGTTGCGAATAATCCATTAAGGTTCATTGATGAAGATGGGCGCGAAATTGTTATTCCAACGATGAAAGGTGATTTGACTTACAGAAATGGTCAGTTGTATCAAGAAAATGGTAAAGTATACAAAGGAAAAGATGCGTTTGTTACAAAAACATTAAGTGCATTACAGACATTAAGCAAGTTGAAAGATCCTACAGTGAAGTCGGTCTTAAAGACGCTTGAAACAAGTAAAGAGAAGGTTTCCTTTGAAGCGGGGTATGATGGGGGTATAACATATCCCGAAGATCCTTCAGCTGTAAACGAAGGTAAAAGCACAGGGTCAATTATTTCTTTAGATTATACTGTTAAAGGAGAAGATGGAAAGACTGTAGAATCCGAAATTCTTGTAGGCCACGAGTTGTCTCATGCATATGATAATTTAAAAGGAAATAATAAAGGTGAGGCGAATACAAAGTCTTCCGCTTCAAAAAAAGGAGAAATACGAGCTGTTAAATTTGAAAATAAGATAAGGAAGGAAGAGGGTAAAAAAGAAAGAACCACTTATGGCGGAGTGCCAATAAAAAACAAATAAATGAAATATTTACTTCTATTTTCATGGCTTATATGCAATGTTCATACTCAAAACCCTTCAAAGGAAAGTTTCGTTAAAGCATTGTATGCTAATCCTAAGGCTCGATTTTATATAGTAATACCTACTCAAAAAAATCAAAATCCTTACGATTATTATTTAGCTACAAATAATGAACTGTATCGATATTACTTAAAAAATAAAAATGCTTTAAGCTATAGGGATTTTATTTATAAGCTAATTGAAAAGAAAATATCATATAGTAATTTGACTTCAAAAGATTATAGCTCTTTTATTAAGGGAAACGTACTCATAATGAAAGAATATCAAAAATATGGACTTAGTCACATTAAGCGGAAATACCTAAAGCGAATAGGCAACGAGTGGAGGAATACCACATCCGACCCAAGTGTGAATAATACTGTGATTAAAATAATGGTTGACAACTATTACATAGCTTATTATTCAGGATACTCAGGATTCTATTCCTTTAAAGAACAAATTGAGTAGAGTGTTAGTGTCACCTCCCGGCTAAGCATTCCGCTTGGCCGAAATAAGGGAATTACTGTAGAAAGCAAAGCCTGGCCATGCGCCGGGCTTTTGTTGTTTAATGAGCGTAAGCCTTACCGGTTTTAGCATCGCGGATAATGGCGTTAGCCAGGAAAATGAGTTTATCTTTAACAGCGGGTTCGAGTTCCTCGATCTCATCAATCAGTTTTAAGGTCTGTTTGTCAAAAGCGGTCTTATCACTACCCCCAGCGAAGTAATCCAAAGATACTTCTAAAGCATCAGCGATCTTTTTAGCCACATCAACAGACGGTGAAACCGCGTTGCGCTCATAGCGCCCGATAATCTCGCGGGAAACGCTCGCCTCCTTAGCCAGGTCTGCTTGTGATATCTTTTTTGCCTTACGTATTTAGGTTTAGGAAATGACTCTTTAACAATGTATTTTACGGGAACAAATTGGAGCGCAACCACATTGAGTGCAACTGCTGCAGTCGCGAGCGTATCACTGAGGCATATACAATGGATTATTATACAAATGAATTCTTAAAACCAAAGAAATAATATGATTTACGAATCTAATATTGCATTAAATAGCTTGATTTTAGATGAGAAAAAAAGATTAAAACGCGGATTGTTCTTTGGTATAATCTTATTTTTGATAAGCGCAATTTATGGCTTTTTAGTAGCTGGGAAAGTTTTTGATCTAGTTTTTGTTTTTTGCGAAATAATTATCCTGATTATTCTGTTATGCTTACAATATTCTCAAATAGTACCTAACGGAAATCTGATCAACATTACTGCCAAAAATATAATGTTTGGAGAGAAGGAAATTGTTGTAGAAACATTTCCTTTTTATGTCCCTTTTTGGATTAATAGAGATTCTAAGAGATTTTCTTTTAGTATGAACGATTTTAAAATTAATAAGACATCATATCCAGTGACCAAAATTTTTGACCTTAAAAATAGAGCTATCAAATTAAGTGATGGTGAAAAGTATGTCCTTATTATAGTTGATTATTTTGAAAAAGAGATTGCTGATAGATTAACCAACTTGTCTTAACGTCTTAAATTTATAAATTAGACACTATCCCCTCGCTGGCGCATGTCTGTGGTGTGAGAAATGAATAAAATTGTAGCAAAGCCAAGTAGAAATGTTGGGCTTTGCTTATTTAGGATGCTCCATCCAATAGGCGCAACAGCTTGATTTCGGAGAATAATAAATACCCCTAATTTGGCCTTAGCGTCTTGCTAAGGCCAAATTATAAATTAAACACTTTCCCTTCCACAAGCAGAGATCAGCTGAATTTGCATATGACATATCGAAACAAACTATTATAACTAATGAATGGACAATAGAATAAATTTGTTCAATCAATTATAAACGCTACAATTGGGGGCAGATAAGATGTAATGGGAATATTTAAACAGCAATTTTGGCAATAATAATTTGTTTAGTTTTTCCTTATGGATTATCAACATTTACTCATGAAAATATTAATTTCTTTTATTGGATTGGAGCACGCATATTCATAATTGTTGCCCTTCCTGCTATATTTGTTCACTTGAATTGCTAGGGGTATCTATAGATTTTAAAGCTATTGTTAGGAAAAGTGTGAATGCTGGTTCAGTTTTTAAAGGCCATTTTAGTTCCGTATTGCTCAATAATTAGACACCAACAGCAAAGAGAAGCTTGGCCGGCAGATATATGAATGATCAATATCCCATTACCTCTGGTCTGGTTAATTACCTTTTAAAATAACGCTATGAAAAACATAATCTATTTTTTAGCAGGACTAATATTTGTATCAATCGGATTGTTTTATTTTAATTGGAATAGAAATAGGTTAAATAGATTAGCTTTTGAAAACTTGAATTTGCAAGTCATAGGGGTTGTATATAAAATTGATAAGGTTAAAGGTTATAATGGTTTTGGTGTTGCAAATTTGAGGGTGTTAAAATCTAACGTTAAAATGTATGACCCACGCTCAAAAAATGAATATTATTATTGTATGCTTAAGAATGATAGGGCCGAAATATATGACATTCACGTCCGCGCTATGTCATTGGGAGATACTATAAAAATTGATACCAAAAAGAAAGTAATTTTTTATGTTAATGAGGGCAGAACAGAAGAAGGGACTATTATTGTCAATACCGACGATAGTTTTTATAATTATATAAAAAAGCATCACCAAAAACTTTAGTATCTGTTGTTTTAGATATCTCACAGGCCCTCGCTGGTGCGCATATGAGCGCATGAAGAATGATAGAATTGTGGCAAAGTCCGGCAAAGATCTTGGAGTTGAAATGGTATTAAAAACTATTGTTTCGTATATGTATTTAATAATAGCATTGCAGCTAAAAAGTATTATGAAAAAAGGTGTGTTATTCGGGAATTCGGATTATAAAACCAGCCCGGATATTGAATAAATGCAGGTTTTTGAACCAAGTTCGAATCCCAGCGATCACAGAAATCCAAAACCATCTTTATTTAGCATAGAGGTGGTTTTCTGTTATACTGTAATTCTGCTATGCTTATAATTAAATAAAAAAACATTTCCTGTTAGAATCCTTTCGTGTCAAACCTATCGAACACATGGTGGCGGTTTCGATAAAACGACCAAAAGGTTTGAAAGATTGTAGAAGAATTCTCCACCTCTATTGCCAAGGTGCTGTTATAGGGCGTTATTAATATTTAAGTTCAAGTTCGTTAACTTCCTTGTTTATCTTTATCCACTCAACTCTTTTTTCTATGTCGTTTGGAACCTCACTTACAATCATAAAGAATGGTGTCAAATAGAGAACTTCAACGGTCCGCTTGTTGTAACCAAAAGATCCAACGTCTAGCATTTGAAATTCTACAGTCTTAAAACCTAGATGCCTATTTTGATATAAGACTGTCTGCGTTCGCCAAGCACTAGCTGGTAGAGATATAAATTTCATGGGACCAACAATCATAATTAAGATAAAAATAGTTGCCGGAAATATCGTTCCAATAATTTTTTGAACTTTGGTCTTAAGGAAAAGGGAGTTTCCTACTAATACCAAAGGTGTTCCAACTAAAAGTCCAAGATAAATGAACGACTTTATGGCTTGACTTTTAATGTCAAAACTGGTCAATTCGTCCAACAGAAAAACAGCAACTATTAATCCGTAGATTATGTTTGATATTTTGATTTTTCTTGTCAAGTTGTTGTTGTTTTATGATGCCCTAAACATTCTTATATCAACCATAAACATTCTCCAATGAAGCTATAAGTTTTGTATAGGAGCTATAGATTTGCTGGTTTTGCATTGCTAATATATTAAATTGTAGATCATCGTAAGGATTTTTTTATTTATTCATAATTTTGGTACTCGTGTGCCAATTTTTGTCGTTTTGCTACCGCTAGTCCTTAACAATATTGTGTATTCCGCAAATAAGTTCCACTTTCCAATAAATGTGTAGCGTAGTTTAGATAATTACGGACACTCTGGCTAGTAAATCAAATGATTGTATGTTTTTTGCTTGTAGAAAAAGCCAAATTTGCACTAATCCGTTTGCCGATTATATCAAATGAAGAAGAATTGAAGTCTTATAAACAATTATTTTGACAGACTGTTGAAAGGCTGGCGCATCAAGGCAAAGCTTTATTTATCCTTTTATCAACGCTTTTAAAAACGTTTGCATCGCTTCAGACCTTCCGAGCGGTTCTAAAAGGAAAATGAATAAATTCACCCCTACGGCGAGCCAGGTAGCTGGATGTTTAAGTTTTTCATACTTCCAGGCGCCCAATAACAGCATACCGATGATTAATATTTGGGTATAATAAATGGGAGTCATGATATTTATATTGGGCCATTCCTTCATATGAATACCAATATATACGCCTTGTATTCCACGCCCAAGGGCGGGCATCATGATGAGGAATACGGTAGTTATTAGCCACCAAGCATGGTTTTCGATATCTTTTCTATGAATAATGCTTTTAATAATCGCAAAGGCGAATGCAGTCATCATTACAATTTCAACCGCTGCTACTCCAAAGAAGAACCATTGTTGAAATGGTCCAAATCGTTCCGGTAATGCCAATGCTTTTTCTGTCGTTACTATATCCCTGTTCATCATACTTAAGGCAGTTAAACATACACCACCAGCGATGAACATACCTATGATTCCGTTTGTTCTATGCCTGCTGATTTGTCCATGCGTTGCATAATACGGTTGGAGTATTAAATAAAGATACCAGATGGTGCCTGTCCAATAATGGATGTGAACTGACCAGGCATTGTCTGAGAAATCGCCCCAGTAGTCTTTAAAAATACCAAGTTGCATGAAAATCATTGGTATAAGCATCCATAGGTATAAGGATTTATACTTATTAATTGCAGTAGCCATGTATTAATAAAGGTTAGTTTGGTTTATTTAGATGGTCATTAAAGCTTTATTGCTTGGCAAATGGGAGGGCACTTATTAAAGGTATCGAAAAAAAAGAAAAAAAGCATGATGTTGATTTATGCAGGATAAGCTTTTTAACCTTTTATATTGGATAATTTATAAGTATATATCAATTAATTAATCATCAGGTAGCAAGAGCGTATTACCTGATGATTTTACATTACCATTTCCTTGTTGTACCGATTTCGATATTCCAATGGAGAAACTCCTGTAATTTTGCGAAATACCTCTCTAAAAGCTTTTACATCCGCATAACCCACCTCATACATTACTTCATTAACGGTTTTTCTGGTGCTTTCTAAAGCCTTTTTAGCCGATTCTATTTTAGCGCGTTGCAAATATTCTATTGGTGTATTTCCCGTTGCCTTGATAAATCTTCTATCAAAACTTCTCCTGCCAACCGCAAACTTGGTAGATAAGTCTTCTACAGATATTTTTTGTTGCAGGTGGTTTTCGATATAATATTGTGCTTCTTTTACCATTTCATCGCCATGCAGTTTTTGCCCTTTAAAAATAATAAAGGTCGATTGGCTTTGCCTGTCCATCTCAATTTGGAAAACCTTTGAACAGAAAATGGCTGTTTGTCTGTCGAAGTATTTTTCAACCAGATAAAGAAGGAGGTTTAAGAAAGAATATGCTCCTCCATTGGTATAAATGCCATTTTCATCAGTAATCAGTTTATCAGGCTGTAAATTTACCTTTGGAAACATTTTACTAAAATTATCAGCTACAATCCAATGAGTAGAACAGGTTTTTCCGTCTAATAAACCAGTTGATGCCAATAGGTATGCACCGGTGCAAACGCTCGCTATTTCGGCGCCGTTTTTATACTGCGCGGCAATCCATCCGATTAGTTCTTTGTTTCCTTCCATTGCCTGTTGGTAGTTGTGATTTAAAGAGGGGATAATCACAAGGTCGGTTTTGGTTATAGTTGAAATATGTCTGTGCGGTTTCACCGAAAACAAACCATCATAAAAATCGACGGCTTTGGAAATACCTGCCAACTCAATTTTGAATAACTGTGTTTTGCCGTTTTCCTGCCAATAGGCATTAGCCCTGCTTAGTATTTTGTACGAACCAACAATACTACTTAAGTTGTTCGGGCCGTCGGGTACAAGGATGGTAATGTGTTTCATCTTAATCGTTTTAAATCAATCTATTTTTCTTATAAAGATAAAACTTAAAGCTGTCCAAATCAACCCGCTACAATGTCTATTTTACACCCTGTTTGCAATGCATATTGCAGTTAACTTTGTTTTATATTAATCAATCTTAAATTAAACAATAGCAGAACCATGGAAAAGCAAGATTTTACAGCCACCATTTTGGTAGATCAAAGTCCGAATGAAGCATTTAATGCAATTACCAATGTTAGCGGATGGTGGTCGGAAGCCATTGAAGGAGCTACCGATATCATTAACGCCGAATCCGTTTATCATTATAGAGATATTCATTACTGTAAAATGAAATTAATAGAAATTATTCCAGATCAAAAAGTAGTATGGCTGATATTGGATAACTATTTTAAGTTTACAACCGATAAAAGCGAATGGATTGGTACGAAGTTGGTTTTTGATATTACTAAAAGAGGCGAACAAACCGCTGTAACATTTACACACGAGGGCTTGGTACCGCAGTACGAATGTTATGAAATTTGCAGGGAAGCCTGGACTAACTACATAAAAGAAAGCTTGTATAAGTTGATTACTACAGGAAAGGGAGAGCCAAATCCTAAGGAAAATGACGGATTTAATACCGAATTGGCAAAAAAGTGGAAACTGGAAGCCTGATAATAACTTCTGCCAGTTCATCAAAACTGAACTGGCAGAAGTTAAAAGCTAAATTAAATTTATTGTTAGTGTTTCCGAAGATTTTCTAGTGTGCCAATAATCTTCTTTTGGCTTTTAATGGTTTCTTCGTAAAGTTCGAGCAATTTATTTTTTTCTTTGATTAAATTTTTAAGCTCATTAAGCTCCTCATCACTTTGGGCAAGGATATCGATTTCAAATTGAGCCAGGTCTTCATCTTTGCGGTAGTATTCGAAAAAATTAATACCAAGCGCAATAGAGGTCCTTGTTAATAAATTGGTATCTACCGAGGTCGATTTAAGTAAAGTATCTACCCGGTGTTTGCTAACACTTATTTTTTCGGCAAGTTGGTCTCTACTCATCGATTTTGCTTTCATCTCTTTCCAGACCAGTAACCCAATATTTATGCCCATGGTTAAATTTATTAGGGTTTCTTTTTAGAAGCAAAACCGTACAAGCCATTTTGGTAGAGGTACGATGCCATCTGGTAATTGGATATAGCCTCATTAATCAATTTCTGATCTGCTGGTATGGCTACAGCATTTCCGTTAGTAAAATCGGGTTTGTAAGTAGTTGCTTTTTTATTCGGATCGAGAATAACCAGTTTATTATTTTTAATGTAGCCTAAACTCTGGTAGGTGCTTATAAATGCCCTTTCTTCGCTATCTCTCATTTTAAATACATCCTGACCGAAAAACTTACTGTCGTAACTGAAATTCAGGTAACCCAAAATGGTTGGGCCGATATCAATCTGTGCGGTAAGTTTTTCAAATTTGCCTGGTGCAATATGCCCTGGGCTATAAAAAATCATTGGGATATGATATTTATCTACCGGTAACTGTACTTTACCGGCACTCGAAGCACAATGATCAGCAACAATAACAAATAAGGTGTTCGAAAACCAAGGTTTCTGTTTTGCTTCCCGTATAAACTTACCAATAGCGTAATCGGTATATTTAACTGCGCCTTCTCTGCCGGTGTGTGATGGAATATCAATCCTCCCCTCGGGGTAAGTGTACGGACGGTGGTTCGAAACCGTCATAATCTGTGCGAAGAAGGTTTTTTTGTCTTTATAATCTTTATCCAGTTCGCGTAACGAAAGTGTAAATAAATCTTCATCAGCAACACCCCAGATATTTGAATAATGGATTTCTGAATCCTGAAGGGAGCTCCTGTCCGTTACCTGGTAACCGTTGTTGGAAAAGAACTCGTTCATATTATCGAAATACCCATAACCGCCATAAATAAACCTGCTATTGTAGCCTTTCGAACGAAATATGCTACCTAAAGTGAATAAGTTTTTATTATCCGGACGTTTAACGATCGATTGCCCAGGGGTAGGTGGGATGCAAAGTGAAAGTGCTTCTAAACCGCGCACCGTACGCGTTCCCGAAGCGTATAAATTGTTAAAGAGCAAGCCTTCTTTTGCAAGCGAATCGAGTTGGGGCGTAATATGCTGTGTATTGCCAAATGCAGATAAGAATTCAGCGCTTAAGCTCTCTACGCTAATCAGCACAACATTCATTTTGTTTTCAATGCCTGCATTATTGATGGTTCTGGATGTATTTTTAAATGCTCCGTTTTTGGCAGTAGAATCTTGTTGAAGCAAATTGCTCAGAATAGATTCGGCATTTTTAATCGGGAGGATTTTGTAAAAAGTATTGTAATCGAGCTGATTGTTCCAAAATGCAAATCCAAAATCGTACATGCCATTGCCCGAAAGCTCATTTACATATTGATTTTTACTGTGGTATTTCCATCTATGGCTCACCCCAAAATAAGTAAGAACAGGCAGGCACAAAAGAATCAAGGCAATTATGGTTCGTTTGCCGAAACTGATTTTATTGGCGGCAGATGTTGTGATAGGTTTTCTTAAAAGATAAACGATTAATGCTGTGATGATGACCAAGCCTACCATAATGCTGTTGATCGGGTACGATTGGCGAATATTTCCAATAACTTCTGTGGTATACACCAGGTAGTCGACAGCTATAAAGTTATAACGCACTGAAAATTCTTCCCAGAAGAACCATTCTGAAATGGCATTGAAAATCAGCGTGAAAACAACAAAGAAAAAATAAATGAACAATAATACTTTATTGAATTTGCTGGCATACCATTTAGAAGGAAGCAACCATAGGTAAATTACAATCGGAATTACCGCAAAAGATGCAGCAGCAAGGTCATAAAACAGACCAATAACCAGGATTTTAAGGAGATTCAGTATCGACCAATCAACACCAGATGCGCTATAAATTAATAAAGCAAGTCTCGTAATCAACGATATGCTGCACAATAGCGCAGTGACTAAAAGAACTGTTCCAAATCTATGACGGAGTAATTTATTTGTTTTTTCTTTAATGCTCATATTAATGATGATTCCAGAGTTTGAAATTAACTTGCCAAACTTTGTAGTTGGCGAATGTAGGTTTCAATTCTGAAGGAATTCTGAAGGTTTGGTTAGTGCCTAAAGGTATCATTTAAGTATTACAGTTAACAATTTATTAATATAATGGAAATAAACAGGTTTCCAGGTCTTGGTAACAGAAATTCATGCTACAGTTTTTCTTCAGAATTGATAAATACCATTGTACTATTTATAAGATTGATAAATGGAAAGAGAGCAGGAAATATTGCTAAAAAAGGTTGAAGCCTTTGTTAAAGAACTTTTTGAAAAGGAGCTGCCAAAAAGCATGTACTTTCATAGCTTTGAGCATACCTTGTTAGTGGTAAAGGGCGTTAAAATTATTGGTAAGCAAAATGGTGTGAGTGAAAATGAATTGCTGACGCTTATTTTGGCTGCCTTTTTACATGATGTGGGCTATACTAAACAATATACCGGCCATGAACTGGCCAGTGTCAAAATTGCTTATGAATTTTTACTGGAAAGTGGTCTTAAACGCGATCAGATAGAAGTGGTAAGCAACTGTATTCTCGCTACAAAATATCCCCAACTACCAAACAACGATTTGGAGAAAATTATATGCGATGCCGATTTCTATCATTTTTCCCTTCCAAACTATATCGCTTTTGCCGCCAGGTTGAAAAGAGAATGGGAAGAAAACCTTCGTTTGGTATATAGTGACATGGAATGGGATGCCATCAATCTCAAAATGCTTGTAGGGCATGAATACTTTACCACCTTTGGTAAACAGACATTGCAGAAGAAAAAAAATCTGAACATAGAAAAATTGATACAGCGGTTTTACCTAACTGGTTTGGAAAGGCATTTTTAATTTTCCGGTTTTAATGATTACTTTATGTCCAACTAAATAACAAAATGATTAAGCAATGAAAATTTTAGTCATTGAAGATGAACAGGCTTTACTAGAGAGTATACTTGCCTATTTTACTGGAGAAGGCAACATTTGCGAGCATGTTTCAGATTTTGCTGCTGCCAACGAGAAAATATCACTTTATAGTTACGATTGTATTCTATTAGATTTGGGCTTGCCTGGTGGCGAAGGACTGGAATTATTAACCAAGCTTAAACAACTGAAAAAAAGAGATGGTGTACTCATTATTTCCGCGCGCCATTCTTTAGATGACAAACTTGCAGGGCTCGATCTTGGTGCTGACGATTATTTGGTTAAGCCTTTTCATTTGTCAGAACTTAAAGCACGTGTAAGTGCTATTATCCGCAGGAAAAATTTTGATGGTGACAATGTTATTCATTTCAACGAGATCACTGTAGATGTTTCAGCAATGAAAATTAATGTAAAAGGCAATCAGGTAATACTCACCAAAAAAGAGTTCGATCTGCTGGTATATTTTCTTTCTAACCGCAATAAAGTGGTTACTAAAAATGCTATGGCCGAGCATCTCTGGGGTGATGAAATGGATTTATCGGATGATTTTGATTTTATTTATACTCATGTAAAGAATCTCCGTAAAAAACTACTCGAAGCTGGATCAGCTGACTATCTTCGTTCTGTTTATGGAATTGGCTATAAATTTGGCGATATATGAAACTCTCCAACCGTTACAACAAGGCAAATATTTTGACCTCTATTGTTGTATTAATCATTACAGGGATTATTTATTATGTCGTAATCCATTTTATTTTAACCGAAAAATTAGATCGCGATTTAGCTGTTGAAGAAAATGAAATTAACCAGTATGTAAACACTTTTCATAAACTTCCGCTGCCTGCAAGTTATCTCGATCAACAGATATCTTATAAAACACTAAGTGGGATTATTTCTGAAAGAGAATTTCTAAATACAATTTATTTTAACCCAAAAGAACGTGAAAACGAACCTGGGAGAAGTCTGATTACGGTTGTACACTTAGGGGGTAAGACCATTGAGGTAACCATAACTAAATCGAGGGTAGAATCAGAAGACCTTATTAGAATCATTCTTTTGATAACACTCGGAATTACGGTTGTTTTACTTTTATCCTTATTGCTGATTAACCGATTTGTACTGAGCAGCCTTTGGCGTCCCTTTTATTCTATTTTGAATCGGATGAAAGCTTTCGAAGTAAGCCGAATGGATACTATTGAACAAGAGCCAACTAAAATTGATGAGTTTAACGAGCTTAATAAGTCTGTAAATGCAATGGCCGAAAGGGTACGGCAAGACTATAAGGAACTTAAAAGCTTTACCGATAACGCCTCGCACGAAATGATGACTCCATTAGCTGTAATTAATTCTAAATTAGATTCTTTGCTGCAAACAGAGTCGTTTACCGAGCAGCAGGGTGCATTATTGGAAGATATTTATCATGCTACAGGCAGACTATCAAGATTGCATCAATCACTGTTATTGTTGGCCAAAATTGAAAACAACCTGATTCCCGATTTTCAGAACATCGAACTCAAAGAAATGGTAGAGGCAAAGACTCGCCAGTTTCAGGAATTATTGGAAAAAGACAGACTGATCCTGACAAAAGATCTTGCCCCGGTTGAGGTTAAAATGAGTCGATACCTTGCTGATGTTTTGCTAAACAATCTCTTTAGCAATGCCGTACGGCACAATGTAAGTGGTGGGCACATTCTTATTAAACTCAATCAGCAGGGCTTAACCATTTCCAATTCAGGAAACCCTGGTCATCTGCAAACCAAAATATTCGATCGTTTTTCAAAATCTGTGGAGTCTGAAGGCATGGGGCTTGGGTTAGCCATAACCAAACAGATCTGTAACCTTTATGGCTTTTGTATTGATTATCACGAAGAAAGTGATGAACATGTTTTTACTGTTTATTTTGGTGATTAACCAGCTCATTTTTTTTGCATCGTCATATTGAAATTGTTTCACTGTGTTAATGGGTGTTACCACCTGTCACTATCGATTACCCATACAGAAAGTCATTACTGAAGAAAGGGGATAAGATAAAGGAGGTGAAGCAATCCTACAGCGCCTAACATTTTCTGCGTAGATCAGCGCTATCTGCGGGAGGCTTAAGATGAAGCATTTTGTCATATTTTTTTATTGCCCGCAGATTTGAGAAGATTCCCGAAGACCTTTAGGTGTGATGCGTATTACCACCTTTCGCTATTGATTACTTCATACAAGCATCCATTTTAAAAAAAATAATTTCATTCACTCATAACTTCAGGATTCCTCCACAATTCGATTATAGTTTTGATTAAAATTTAAACTATGAAAAGGTTTTTAGGGGTGCTGTTGATAATGGGTAGTTACAAAAGTCAAACTTATGCTGCTACAGATATTAAGTACACTCAAAATATAGATTCGGTTAAAAATATCCCTACAGATTCTCTAGGGCGATGGTACACTGGTCATCCGATTCCAAAAAGAAAGTTTCAGGCGGCGGCATTTATTGCACCAGTTTTACTTGCTGGTTATGGTTTTGCCGCTGTTTACGATCATGGTGCATTAAAACAACTTGATGTAAGTACCAAAGCAGAATTACAGGAAGACCATCCTTTATTTGCAGCTCATGTTGATGACTATATCCAATTTGCACCTGCTGCTGCAGTATACGCACTTAATTTGTCGGGTATAAAAGGCAAGCATAACTTATTTGATGCTTCGATGTTATATGTCACCTCCGCTGCAATTATGGGTGTTTCTACTCATTTTGTAAAACAGGGCGTAGGTAGAGCGCGACCAAATGGAAATGGAGAAAATTCTTTTCCCTCCGGGCATACCGCATCTGCATTTATGGCGGCAGAATTTCTACACCAGGAGTATAAAGAGGTTAACCCATGGATTGGCTATGCCGGTTATTTTGTCGCCACCGCCACCGGAACATTGCGGATGTACAACAACAAACACTGGTTTAGTGATGTGGTGGCAGGTGCTGGATTTGGGATTGCTTCTACAAAGATATCCTACCTTGTTTATCCATATATCAAAAGCCTTTTTACCACAAAAAAAGATGGGAATTTTACGTTTATGCCTTTCCATCAACAAGGTAGCACGGGTTTAATGCTTTCGGGCAGATTTTAGTATTGTGCCATATTTTTTGAGTTGAAATCATCCAAAAATGAATATAAAGTTTAAATACCTGATTTTATGCCTGTTTACTTTTTGGGTAATGGGAGCAGCAGCCCAAGTCCCGTCAAAAAGTCTCGATTATTATTTAAAACAGGCTGAATTTACAAGTCCGGTACTTAAAGATTTTCAGAACCAACAACGTTCTGCAGGGATAGATAGTTTGATTGTTCGGGCTACCGGAGGGCCGCAGGTTACAGCCAGTTCTACGGGGATGTATGCGCCAATTGTGCATGGTTATGGTTACGATGAAGTGCTTACCAATGGACAGGCGCTGGAGGCTTTGCTAAACGTAAATTACGACCTGTTGAACAGAAAACGGATCAATAACCAGCTCGAGGGGATTAAAATCCAAAGCGATTCCATTAAATATGCAGGGCAACTTTCACTATATGATTTGCAAAGATCTATTGCCGATCAATATATTCTAGCCTATGCCAGTCAAGAGCAGGTAGATTTTAATCGGGAAGTGGTTACGCTGCTCCAACAAGAAGAAGCACTGCTTAAAAAATTAACCAGAAGCAATATTTACAAACAATCAGAGTATTTAACTTTTCTGGTTACCTTACAACAACAGCAACTGGTAGTAAAACAGGCCGAACTGCAGTTTAAAAATGATTATGCCACGTTAAACTATTTAGCAGGCATTGCCGATACCACACAGGTTAAGTTAGCCGATCCCCAATTACAGACCGCTAGCACCTCAATGGATCGAGGCTTTTTTAACAAACGTTTTGATATCGATAGTTTAAAAAACAGCAATCAAAAAAACGCGATCAACTTCAACTATAAGCCCAAACTTGGGGTGTACGCAAATGGGGGTTATAATTCTTCATTTGTATTGCAGCCATATAAAAATTTTGGGGCAAGTATTGGCTTTACTTTTTCTGTTCCGATTTACGATGGCCATCAGAAAAAAATGCAGTATAATAAACTCAGTCTTTCTGCTAAAACCATATCCGGTTATCGCGATTTTTTTGTCCGCCAGCAACAACAACAGCTAAACCTGATCCGTCAGCAGATTAACCAGACTGAGGCACTCTTTCCAAAAATTGATGAGCAGATCCGTTTTAGCAAGGGTTTGATCGAGGTAGACAGTAAATTGATGCATACCGGCGATTTAAAAGTGGCCGATTTTGTTATTGCAATCAATAACTATATGGCAGCTCAAAATTTATTGCGCCAAACCAATATTAACCGTTTAAAACTGATCAACCAATTTAATTACTGGAACCGATAATCATGAATAGCTATCTAAAATTAATGTGTAGTGGTATTGCCACGCTGTTTGTTTTTTCGGGATGTAATCATTCGGCCCCTGCAGAAACTGTAGATGAGCCTTCGCCAATTACACCTGTTCAGGTGACTACTGTTCGAGATAGTTCTCTTTCAGAATTTGTGGAACTTTCGGCGGTTTCGGCCTATCTGGAGAAAAGTTTTGTAAAGGCAAATATCAACGGTTATGTAGAAAGTACCCAGGCCATATTGGGCAAGCAGGTGGGGAGCCATCAACTGTTGTTTAGTTTAATCACCAAAGAAGCAAAATCGATTGGCAATAGCGTAAATAAGCTAGATGCCGGGTTTAAATTTTCTGGTATATCCAATATCAGGGCAGATCAGGCCGGAACAATTATCCAGGTAAATCATCAGAAAGGAGATTATGTGCAGGATGGGGAAGCTTTGGCTACCATCAGCAACGGCAATAGTCTTGTTTTTCTGCTCGATCTGCCTTACGAATACAATCAGCTGATTAATCAGAATAGAAGCCTGGTTATCCTCCTACCGGATGGAACCAAAATGACCGGAACAGTTTCAGGAACAATGCCTGCTGTAGATTCATCTGCACAGACCCAACGTTATATCCTTAAAGTGGGAGCAGGTAAAGATATTCCTGAAGGTTTGATTGCGAAAGTGAGGTTAACGAAAGTAAACCATGCACGGGCCCAAATATTGCCAAAATCGGCGGTATTGGCCAACGAGACCGAAGATGAGTTTTGGGTAATGAAGCTGATCAACGATTCAACAGCGGTAAGGATAAAAGTGAAAAAAGGCATCGAAAACCAAAATACAATTGAAGTGCTCGATCCTAAATTTTCGAAAACCGACCGGATTATTACGGCTGGCAATTATGGAATAGCCGATACCGCCAAAGTTAAAATCCAGAAGTAGCCATGAACAAGTTTTTCATTTCTCATAAAAACCCAATCCTAGCGGTATTGCTCATTATAATGGTTGGCGGAGTATATGCTTTCAGTCAGCTAAAAACAGGGCTTTTTCCAGAAATTACTTTTCCAAAGATCAAAATTATTGCCGATGCAGAATTACAGCCGGTTGATAAGATGGTGGTTACGGTAACGCGGCCTTTAGAAAATGCGGTAAAACAGGTACCCGATCTTCAATTGGTTAGAAGTACTACCAGTAGGGGCAGTTGCGAGCTTTCAGCATTTATGAACCCCGGTGCCGATATCGATCTGAGTCAGCAGCGCATAGAATCGCAGATTGCCAAAATTAGTGCTTCGTTGCCGACTGGGGTTAATATTTCGGTAGAGAAGATGAATCCGTCTATCCTTCCGGTAAGTGGCTACAGTTTAGAAAGCCACAATTACTCATCTGCTGAACTGAAAAAAATTGCAACCTATACCGTAAAACCCTTTCTTTCGCAGGTTGATGGCGTTTCTGAGATTCGCGTAATTGGCGGTAAGAGCAAAGAGTACTGGCTGGAGTTAGATGTACAGAAAATGCAGGCGCTGGGCATTACCCCAGATCAGATAAGCAATGCACTCAGCCAAACCAATTTTATAAAATCTAACGGCTACCTCACCGATCACAATTACCTGTACCTATCTGTAACCGATGCTACTGTAAAAAACAAAAACGATCTGGAAAATCTGGTGTTGAGCAGAAAGGGTAACCGGATTATTAAGGTAATGGATGTTGCTAAGGTAAATATTCAGCAGAGTGTAGAATATACGCGCATCAATGCCAACGGGAAAGATGGAATCCTGATTGCAGTAATTAAACAGCCCAATGCCAATCTGGTTGATCTTTCTAACGAGATGTTTATCAAAGTAGAACAATTGAAACGCATCCTACCAGCAGGCGTGAGCGTTAAACCTTATTACGTACAGGCCGATTTTGTAAACGAATCGGTAAAAAGTGTACGCGACAGTTTATTAATCGGTTTGGCATTGGCCATTTTGGTGGCTATTGTTTTTCTGAGATCGTTCAAAGCAAGTGTTACCATTTTAATCACCATCCCGGTTACGCTTTGTTTAACCATAATTGCACTATATTTTATTGGGTATTCGCTCAATATCATGACCCTTGGCGCCATTGCAGCAGCCATAGGTTTAATTATAGATGATGCTATAGTGGTGGTAGAGCAGATCCATCGCACACACGAAGAACACCCCGAAGAATTGACCATGAGGTTATTGAGCAAGGCGGTGAGTTATCTTTTTCCGGCCATGTTAGGTTCCTCCATCAGTACCATCGTGATATTCGTCCCCTTTGTACTGATGACGGGTGTTGCAGGTTCTTATTTTCAGGTGATGACCAATACCATGATCATTACCCTGGTCTGTTCCTTCTTTGTTACCTGGATAGGTTTACCTGTGATTTATCTTTTGCTTACCCGTAAAGGGGGCAGTCATGCAGCAACCAGCAAAAAAGTAGTCGTACATGAGGTTAAACCGCAAAACTGGGTGCGTTATTTTATACAACGACCTTATATCTCGATCATATTTATGCTCGGGCTGATCGCATCGATTCTGCTCGTTTTCCCACGTTTAGAAACCGGATTTCTCCCTGAAATGGATGAAGGTAGTATTGTTTTGGATTATGCTTCACCTCCAGGTACGTCGCTTGAAGAAACCGACAGGATGCTTAAACAGGTAGAAAAGGAGATTGTTAAAATTCCAGATGTTCAGGCGTATTCGCGAAGAACGGGAACACAGATGGGTTTTTTTATTACCGAACCAAATACTGGCGATTACCTGATCCAGCTAAAGCATAATAGGACAAAAAGTACAGAAGAAGTGATCTCGGAGATCCGCACGCATATCGAAAATACGCAACCTGCATTGGTAATCGACTTCGGGCAGGTAATTGGTGATATGTTAGGCGATCTAATGAGTTCCACACAACCCGTCGAGGTGAAAATTTTTGGCAATGATCAGGAAAAACTGCAGGTTTTATCTAAAAAGGTAGCTGATCTGGTCTCGCACGTAGGTGGTACAGCAGATGTGTTTGATGGTATTGTACGCTCCGGGCCAACGGTAAATATTCAACCCAATTTTACTATGCTGGCGCAATATGGTGTTAGTCCGGTATCTTTTCAATCGCAGGTCCAAACCGCAATGCAGGGAACTTTAATTGGCGATTTATACGATAAACAACAGCTTTCACCCATCCGCATGGTTTACCCCGGAAGCAGAACTTTCAGCGTGGCCGATATCAACAAGCTTAAAATTTTCTTGCCTGATGGAACAGCGGTGCCCATTCAGCAAATGGCCAGGGTTGATCTTAAAGCAGGAATTGCCGAAGTAGCAAGAGAAAACCTGCAAACCATTGGGGTAGTTACTGCAAGGCTCGATAACCGCGATCTTGGTAGTGTAATGAAAGACCTTCAGAAAACCGTAAATACCAACGTAAACCTGCCTTCGGGTTATCATATCGAATATGGCGGTGCATATAAAGAACAGCAACAATCGTTCTCCGAACTGCTCACCATTCTTATTGCATCGAGTTTGTTGGTGTTTAGTGTAATCTTATTTCTATTCAAAGATTTTAAAATTGCCTTTCTCATTTTATTGATCTCGGTGCTGGGCATTTCAGGGAGTTATTTAGCCTTGTTTTTAACCCATACACCACTCAATGTGGGCAGTTACACCGGGTTAATCATGATTGTGGGTATTATCGGCGAGAATGCCATATTTACTTTTTTACAGTTTAAAAAATCCCTTGCCAAACAAAGTGTTGATGACGCCATAACCTTTGCTATTTCCACCCGCTTACGGCCAAAATTAATGACTGCTCTTGGGGCAATTATCGCCTTAATGCCTTTGGCTTTAGGTATAGGAGCTGGTGCACAATTGCATCAACCGTTAGCCATTGCTGTTATTGGTGGTTTTATAGTGGCCATGCCTTTACTGCTCATTGCTTTACCAAGTTTGATCAGGAGAATTTATAAATA
Source organism: Pedobacter sp. Bi27 (assembly GCF_918698255.1). Classification (NCBI taxonomy): domain Bacteria; kingdom Pseudomonadati; phylum Bacteroidota; class Sphingobacteriia; order Sphingobacteriales; family Sphingobacteriaceae; genus Pedobacter; species Pedobacter sp. Bi27. The sequence continues at coordinate 482,832 of NZ_CAKKMW010000005.1, read as the reverse complement.
GTAAAGAGAAGCATTGACTATTGGTTAAGCTTTTTGATAATTAATCTTTACTTATATCTATGGAGGGGATAATTGATTTATTAATCTATAAATTCTATAGGATTTATAGAATTAAATATTATATTTGCCTGCCACCTGCAAATAACGATATGAATAAATTTTACTTTCTTTCATTTTCTACCTACGCTATCCATTGTTCGAATGACCATGAATCAATGCGAATGCGTTGTTGTTGCGCGTAATTATAACTCAATGGCTTTCTAAATGGCCAAACGCTCAACAATAAAGCTTTGACTTAACTAGTCAAAAACCAAATTTACACCCTTATTATGAACCTTGCCTTATTTTACAGGACATCTCTTGTAATCATTGCTTTATCTGGTTTTTCAAGCCAGATCCGATATTACTTAACAGATACGCAGTACAAAATTCATTTGGAAAGAAATGAGCAGGCATGGTATTGATAAAGGAAAAACAAACCATTAAACAATAGGAGGATAGCATATAAGAATTTTATAAACTATATAAAAACGGGGAAACACAAATGTATCTCCCCTGGATTAAATCATCGAAACAGGTCTTCAATTGGCGTTGGCACCTGAATCAATTTACCACTTAACCCTAAACAAAAGTATGCAAAAATTTGAAGAAGTCAGGTGGCCCTATGGGTCGGCTTCGCAAGTCTCGTTACCAGTTTTCGGACAGGAAAAGCCTGTTCGGCCCAGATTATCAGTCCGTTCCTTACGCGCCTTGGGCCATTTAGGAATGTTGATTATTGCTCAATTTATTTTTTCAATTGCGGTTAAAGCACAAACCGTACCGCTCATTAACTCTACCCTCAGCGGTTTGGTTACCGATTCGAAAACTAAAGAGCCCATCCCAGGTGTAGTGGTCCGCATTAACGGAACTACCCACTCTGCTGCAACCGATAATGAGGGTAAATTTAGGTTCGTAACCGGACAGAAGTTTCCTTACACCTTAACCGTAAGTTACATTGGTTATAAAACCATCGAAATCATAGCAAGCGGAAGTCCGATTGAAATTAAACTAGAAGAAGCTGCCAACCAACTCGATAATGTGGTGGTAGTGGGTTATGGCACGCAGAAGCGAAGCGACATTACAGGTTCTGTTTCTTCCATTTCTAAATCGGCATTGAAACAACCCTTAAGTTCAATAGATCAATTGTTAAAAGGTGCTGCTGCAGGTGTGCAGGTTACCCAAACATCTGGTCAGCCGGGTGGTGGTGTAAGTATCCGTGTAAGGGGCGGAAGTTCTGTACAAGGTGGAAATGAGCCTTTATATGTGCTTGATGGATTTCCTTTGTACAACAGTTCGGCTTCGGCAGGTACCTTGAGTGGTACGCCACTTAATCCATTAGCCAGTATCAACCCTTCCGATATTGAAACGGTTGATATTCTAAAAGATGCTTCTGCAACGGCGATTTATGGATCGAGGGGAGCCAATGGCGTCGTGATCATCACCACTAAAAAAGGAAAAGCAGATCGTAGTGCGGTTACCTATGAAGGAAGTTATGGCACGCAATCGTTAAGAAAGAAGTTAGACCTCCTAAATGCACACGATTTTGCTTTGCTCCGGAACGATGCTTTGTACGATACCGATCCAGCCAAAGGCCGTTTCCAGTATTTGAGTCAGGCACAGATTGGCCAGTTAGGAGCAGGAACAGACTGGCAGGCTGAAGCATTCGAACGTGCACCAACGCAGAACCATCAACTCACCATAAGTGGTGGTAACCCAAAAACACGTTACCTCATTTCGGGGAACTACTTTGATCAGGATGGTATTTTAAAGAACACCGATTATTCGAGGATCAGTATCAGGGCCAATGTAGATGCCCAGCCTTTCGAAAAATTTAAAGTAAGTGCAAGTATTACCGGAAGCAAGGCCGATGCCAATGTATCTCCCTCGGGGATCATTAATGGCCTGTTGATTATGCCAGCTACCGCTTCTATTTACGATGCTTCTGGTGCTTATACGCTTCGTAATCCTTTCGAAAATATATTTGCCAACCCAATTGCCTCATTAAAAGAGCAGATCAATAAATCAACCACCAATAAATTTTTGGGAACGGCCTTTGGAGAATACACTATTATTGAAGGACTGAATTTAAAAGTATTGCTTGGTGCTGATGTAAACAGTGTGAATGAAAAGAATTATATTCCATCAACCATTTATGAAGGAAGTACCATTGGTGGTTCTGCCGGAAAGGGAACTTATAATTCTTATTCCTGGTTAAATGAGAATACCCTTTCGTACAATAAAGCTTTTGGTAAACATGCTTTGGATGCTGTAATCGGTTTTACACAACAGGAGTTTTCCAGTGAAACCACCAGGGCAAATGCCCAGAAGTTTGTAACCGACGATTTAACCTTTAACAGCCTGCAAAGCGGTGCAACTTTGGTAGCGCCTTATTCTGATGCCACCAGATGGGTGTTACACTCTTACCTGGCCAGGGTAAATTACAGTTTCGATAACCGTTATTTCCTAACCTCGAGTATCCGTGCCGATGGTTCTTCCCGTTTTGGGAAAGGAAACAAATGGGGGTACTTCCCTTCGGCAGCGGCTTCATGGAAAATCAGTAACGAGAAATTTTTCGAGTCCGTACAAAAAACAATCAATGAGTTAAAGGTACGTGCCAGTTTCGGTACAACAGGAAACCTGGAGATTGGTCAATACCAGTCTTTGGCAACCCTGTACAGTCTCAACTATGTTTTTGGAGGCACTACCGCCACGGGTTTTGCACCTAACCGCATTGCGAACGATAAACTGGGCTGGGAAACTACCCATCAATACGATGCTGGCTTAGATGTTGGCTTTTTTAACAACCGCATCCAATTAACGTTAGATGGTTATTACAAGAAGACCAAAGATTTATTGTTAAATGTAGAGATCCCCTGGACAACAGGTTATGGTACATCGCTACAGAATTATGGATCGGTATTAAATAAAGGATTCGAAATTGGCCTGAATACCCGCAACCTCACCGGCGCATTTATCTGGAATACCAATTTAAACTTTTCTGTTAACCGGAATGAAGTGTTGAGCATTGGTAACGGCGCGCAATCGTATATCAGCGGAAACTACATTGTAAAAGTTGGCGAACCCTTAGGCAGCTTTTATGGCAATGTAACCGATGGAATTTTACAAACCGGGGAAGAAGCGACTAAAGGTAAATATACGGGGAGTGCCGTGCCAAAACCTGGCGATAGATTGTACAAGGATATTAATGGAGATGGTTTATTTACCACAGCTGCAGATAAAGCCATTATCGGCAATGCACAACCCGATTTTATTTTTGGCATAACCAACAATTTCGAGTACAAAGGTTTCGATCTGTTAATATTTATACAAGGCTCGTATGGCAACAGTATTTTGAACTCGAATATGCAAACCCTGGAGCTGTTTACCGGGCAGCAAAATGCCTCGGCTACCGCTTTAAACCGGTGGACACCAAGTAATCCCAGTCAGACCATTCCAAGGGCCAAATTAGATCCTGCACCTGTATTTTCCGATCGTTTTATCGAAAGCGGTTCTTTCTTAAGGTTAAAAGATGTATCACTGGGTTACACTTTGCCAAAAAAGATCGCTGCTAAGGCAAAGTTATCAAATGTATATTTCTATGTAGCCGGGCAGAATTTGCTTACCTGGACAAATTATTCAGGCTTCGATCCCGAAATTACCTCTGGAAGTAATGTATCGCCAGGAACTGATGCCGGGATTTATCCCATCGCCAGATCGGTTAGGGCTGGTTTAAGGTTAACATTTTAATCTATATCGCAATGAAAAAGATAAACTTAATATATGCATCCATTTTAGCCGTAGCACTCTCGGCCTGCTCCAAGCTAGAAGAAGATCCCGATGCTGTGCTTGTTACTGCACAGTTTTACCAAAACGAAGGTCAGGCGGTTTCTGCTGTTACAGCCAATTACCGTAAACTTTACGAAAGTGGCCAATCGCTTTACAACAGTTTGATGCAGATTGGGGTAGAAATGGCTACCGACGATTATGAAGCAGGCCCAAGGGCCAGAAATGCACACGTTAGGGCCATATCTGGCTTAACCCACGACTCATCTAACGATAGGATGGAGCAGCTGTGGAAACAAAGTTACGATGCCATTAACGCTTCGAATATTGCCATCGATAAAATTGCTTTGATTGATGAGGGCAAGATTGGGTCGGCCATTAGAAAACGTTTAATCAACGAATCGAAGTTTTTAAGGGCTTTACATTACTTTAATCTGGTACGCTGGTTTGGCGATGTACCCATTGTACTGCACGAAAATACTTCTTTAGCGCCCGACGATCTATATGTACCCAACGCGCCCGAGGCTGCGGTATATGCACAGATCATTCAGGATTTAAAAGATGCAGAATCGCTACCTGCACCTGCAGAATATAGCAGCAAAGATTTAGGAAGGGCAACTTCAGGCGCAGCCAAAAGTCTGTTGGCAAAAGTATACCTTACCCATAAAGAATGGGCAAATGCAGTACAAAAAAGTAAAGAGGTAATCGATAGCAAATACTATTCGCTGTTTGCAAACTTTGCCGATGTGTTTAATGTAGCCACCAAAAATGGTAAAGAACATATCTTCTCGGCACAGTTTGTAGGTAACGCTGGCTTTCAGGGCAATAGTTTGGCCAGCCGTTCGGCCCCGGCAGATGTACCCGGCATTAATGGCGATTATGCTGATGCCCTGCATACCGCTGGCGGTTTGTATAACAGTTTTGCCGATAACGATACCCGAAAGGCCATCACCTTTGTTACGCAGATGGTGAGCCCTACAAATGGTCAGTTATACACCTTTTCGCCACAGTTTAATAAATATTACGATCCGGCCGTGGTAGGGAATCAATCGCAGTCTTCTAAAAATTTACCCATTATCCGTTATGCAGAAGTGCTTTTGATTTATGCTGAAGCCTTAAACGAAGTAAATAATGGGCCAAATGCAGCGGCCTATGCCACAATAGATGAAGTACGCCAGCGTGCGGGCATAGCCAAACTGGCCGATATTTCTCCGGCATTAACTGTAGATCAGTTTAGGGATGCTGTTTTTCAGGAGCGCAGAAAGGAATTGGTTTTCGAATACCAGCGCTGGTTCGACTTGGCCAGAAGAGGAGCAGATTATTATGTGGCTACACTCAAAGCAGCCGGAAAAACTTTAGCGGCTAAGCGCCACATTCATTTCCCTATTCCGCAACGCGAGCTTAACCTTAACCCTAAATTAAAACAGAACCCAGATTGGGTAAACTATTAATCATCTTACTCGGATAATAAATTTAATCGCATGAATTTTAAACAAAAACATTCCACTTTGCCCATAGCAAAAGCATGCCTGTTGGCTTTTGGCTTATTGGCTGTGCAGGTTGCTTCGGCGCAGAAAAAGCAAAAGCCCAATATCGTGCTGGTATTGGTAGATGATCTTGGCTTTTCAGATACCGGTCCTTACGGCGCAACTGAAATAGAAACACCCAATTTAGATAAACTGGCTGCAGGTGGTTTAAGGCTGAAAGAATTTTACAACAATTCGATCTGTGCACCAACCAGGGCATCGCTACTTACCGGGCAGTACCAGCATAAGGCGGGTGTTGGCTTTTTTAACAATAACCTTGGGCTGGCGGCCTATCAGGGTTTTCTGAACCGCGAATCGCTCACCCTGGCCGAGGTGCTTAAATCAGGTGGTTATACCACACTCATGGCAGGTAAATGGCATGTGGGCGACGATCGGAACCAATGGCCAAACCAACGCGGTTTCGATCATTTCTTTGGCTTTATTGGTGGCGCCAGCAATTATTACGAAATCGGAGGAAAAGGAACTGAAACTGTACCCTTGGTTAAAGATAACGAACCATATTTTCTGGAACCAGGTAAATATTTAACCGAAGAAATTACCAATAATGCATTGGGTTTCTTAGACGATCAGCAAAAAGCTAAAAAGCCTTTCTTTTTATACCTGGCCTATAATGCACCGCATTGGCCACTTCAGGCACTTCCTGCCGATATTGCCAAATATAAGGGCAAATATAAATTGGGCTGGGATTCGCTACGTGTACAGCGTTACCGCAATGCCATTAAAAAAGGCCTTATCGGTAGTGATCAGAAAATTGGCGTGCACGATGACCAGGTAAAACCCTGGAACAAGTTAACTTATGATGAACAGGAATATTGGCAAAGCCGCCAGGAAGTTTACGCCGCCATGATCGATCATGTAGATCAGGGTGTTGGCCGTTTGCTTGCTAAATTAAAGGAACTTAAACAGGACGAAAATACCCTCATCATTTTTATTTCAGATAATGGTGCTCAGGGCGGCAATGGCACCAGACCTTATACGCAACGCACCACAGGGCCTGTTGGTACAGCCGGATCTTACGAAACACAGAACAGCAATTGGTCGCAAACAGGTAACTCACCGCTCCGTAATTATAAAGGCGCTCCGTACGAGGGTGGCATTAGTGCACCCTTTATCGCCTGGTTTCCGAATAAAATTAAAGCGGGAACAATTGCCAAAGGCACAGGTCACCTGATCGACCTTGCCCCAACTTTTTACGAATTGGCGGGTATTAATTATCCAAAACAGTTAAACGGCATAACCAGTAATGCCCTCGCTGGTAAAAGTTTGTTGCCATTGCTTAGCGGCTCAACAGATACCGTTCAGCGCGCTGTACCTTTGTTTTGGGAACGTGGTGGTAACAAAGCCGTACGCTGGGGCAAATGGAAACTCGTTTCTCCGGCAGGTTTAACCGAAAAATATGAGCTTTTCGATATCGAAAAAGATAGGGCCGAAAATGCCGATGTGGCCGCTCAACACCCCGAAATAGTGGCGCAGTTAAAAGCCGCTTATGTAAAGTGGGCTGCAGAAAATGGGGTAGTAGATTACGAATTGCTTAAAACCGCACCCGCCCGGCCGGCACAAGGAAATAATAGGGACAATCAGAATTTTTAGTATTAAATAAAGAAAAAGATGAACAAAGTTATATTAACATGCGTAGGTGCATTATTTGCCTTCCAGGGTTTTGCGCAAAATGCCAGGCCGGCAAAGCCTAATATTATCCTTATCCTGGCTGATGATCTGGGTTATTCAGATCTTGGCGCCTACGGCTCAGAAATTAAAACACCTAATTTAGATCGCCTCGCCAACGAGGGCCTTCGGCTAAAAGAATTTTATAATAATTCCATTTGTGCGCCAACCCGTGCCTCCTTATTAACCGGGCAGTACCAGCATACAGCAGGGGTGGGGTATTTCGCCAACGATCTGGGGCTTCCGGCCTATCAGGGTTACCTTAATAAAGAATCGCTTACCCTGGCCGAGGTTTTAAAAACCCAGGGTTACAATACTTTAATGTCGGGCAAATGGCATGTTGCAGGTAAAGATGTGAGTTTTCCCTGGCAACGTGGTTTCGATCACGTAATGATGTCAGAAAATGGAAGTTATTTCGATCAGGGCGATTACGAAGGAGGTAAAAAGCGTGCATATACCATCGATGGAAAACCTTACCCGTTAGAAGCGGGTAAATTTTACCAAACCGATGTAATTACCCAGAATGCCGTAAACTTTTTAGATCAGAGTGCTAAAGACAAACCCTTTTTCCTGTATTTAGCCTATACCGCGCCGCACTGGCCCCTGCATGCACTGCCAGAAGATATTGCCAAATACAAAGGCCGCTACGATAAAGGCTGGGATGTACTCCGGGCCGAAAGAATTAAAAAACAAAAAGAACTGGGTATTATTGATGGCAATTCTACCATCTCCGAAAAAGATGCCGATATCTACAACTGGAACAAACTATCGTTCGATCAGCGCAGCCAGTGGGCCAAAAAGATGGAGATTTTTGCAGCCATGGTCGATCGTTTAGATCAGGGCATTGGCCAGGTTTTAAATAAGTTAAAAGCAACCGGAGCCGATAAAAATACCATCATCCTGTTTATTTCTGATAACGGTGCCCCTGCAGAAGATCTGGTAAAATGGTACAAAGGTGCCGTGCGCAATTCGGGCCCTGTAGGTACCATCGGTTCGTACGAATCGCAAAGTAAAAACTGGTCGTACGCTTCAAATTCGCCATTAAAAGCCTTTAAAGATTATATGTACGAAGGCGGCATCAGCTCGCCGTTTATTGCCTGGTATCCAGCTAAAATTAAACCCGGTACCGTTAAAAAAGGCACTGGGCATATTATCGACATTGCCCCAACTTTTTACGATCTGGCCGGGGCTGCCTATCCAAAAAGCTATCAGGGCATTACGCCGAATGCATTGGCCGGTAAAAGCTTGTTGCCGGTATTGTTTGGTAGCGACAACGAACTGAAACGCGATGAACCGCTATTTTGGGAACGTGCAGGCAACCGCGCAGTGCGTGCTGGCAAATGGAAACTGGTATCTACCTGGCCAGGCTACAATTGGGAGCTATACAATTTAGAAACCGACCGCGGCGAAACCACCAACGTAGCCAGGCAAAACCACGATGTGGTGAGCAGGCTATCGGTAGCCTATTTCGATTGGGCAAAAAGAACAGGTGTGGTAGATTTTGCCACGCTTGAGGCCAAAGAACCACAATCGATGAAAGAGTTCAGGAAAAGTAAGGTACAGGAAGTTGTATCAGAGGGTTTTGGCTTTTAGTTGGTTTTTTAAAAAATGTTAGCCTAAGCTTGTCGAAGACCTTATTTGTAGCCTCCAACTCACTCCTAATTTTGGGGTTGGGGGTTGCAATTAGAAGGAACAAAAAACATTGTTATCCTGAAGGGTATTTATTGTATAAACATCAAAATAGATGACAAATGCATTCTTTGTGGCGATTGGATGCGAAGAATCGTCATGGCGAGAAGGCTTTTTCAGCCGACGAAGCAATCTTACAACGATCGCTACCTGCGAGCGCATTAAGATTATTCATTTTTGTAGTTGTTTTTAAAGGCATTCATGAGCTCAATTCGTTTGGTTATCCTCGTTCCTCGCAATGACGACCATTCTTTGGAACCTATCATTGATAGCTTGTCGAAGGATAAACGTTTTTTGTTTCGACTATTAAAAATACCTTCTATTACATGTTCCGATTTTCATCGGCAGGTTTGGGCTAGTCTACAATTAGTTCGTGGATTTTCATTTGAAAACGAACATGCATACCTCCGTGGGTGCTGCAGCCCCGTTATTCACTCCAATCTTTTTATTGCAGATTTTACGCAACCAGCAGCAAGAATAGGAGGGATGGCTCTTATGCAATAAAAAGGATTTCCGTTGCTACCGGGTTTATTGATGAATGGGGCTGTGGTGCTTGGCCAAATAACCCGCCTTGTTAATAAATTATCTGCAGCCAAAATGTGTATTGAATTAAATATTTTGGCTGCAGATAATTTCGGACTTATACAAATAAATATTCCTCAACTCGGAGTTTGTTGATATTTGAGCTTAAAAACAGTCATTTTAGCTATTATTGGGGCAGGTTTTTGTATGTAAGCTTCTGTTTGTAGTTAGATGCTTTATGGAGGTATATTCGTCTATGCTCGACACAATTAGGTGTAAGAAGCATAAAAAAGAATAAACTCATAAACATGCATATGGATATTCTCGTTAATAATTTACCTATTCCGGGTCGGCACCTGTAGGTGGTGCTTCTTCCTGTAGTTTTGCCATAATCTCTTTCATTTTAGGTAAGCCAAAATAATTGTGCGCTTCTATTATTTTAATCACCTCGGGGTGCGAAACCGAAAGATTATATAATGAAGAACCAGCATTATTCCATACTAGTGATGATTCTGGAGATTTATATTTTTCTATAGCTGGGTTTTCGATATTGGCAATGTTGGCTACTATTTCTGCTTTTTCTATAGAAGTGAATTTTTTGGAGGGTTCTTTTAAGAAGATTTTATCTAAATCATCAGAATATAGTAAACTCATAAAACTACCCAAAGCATAAATAAAATGATTATCTGCGGCACTCGTATGCTCTTCTATATATTTTAATAAGTCTTTTCTGATCTGTAATTTGTTAAAACTATCCTTTATAAAAATCAAATTTGCAATTAACTCTCCACGTTGAGGATTTCGATTGTATATGGAGTCCAACATCATTTTATTTATTTTTGGCTCTTTATCATATCCATATCTTTCTAAGAGCATACTTAAAAAATGTTTGTCATTATTAAAAAGCCAGGCTAAACTTACCTTGTCATTATTAAATAAATATTTATTTCTATGGATAAGATAAGGTTCAATTGTAACCTTATAAGTATTATCTTTATTGATTTTGATTAAGTAATCCAACGTTTGAAATTCGAAAAACAGATGTTCCTTTCTCAATAAGAAGTAGTTTTCAGTATCAGCAAACCCCCCAAATTCATTTCTTACTAAGAATTTATAATCCTCTTTTTGTTGACCAAAAAGTGTAATATGATTGTCTGCAACATGGATTTTATAATGAGGATTTTTAAAATCATCAATCGCAAATACTTCCTTAATTCTATTATTAAATAACTCATCACTAATAGTTTTAAATCCATGATTTTTTAATCCTTCTAAGATTATTATAGAAGCAAGTTTCAGATCTCTTGCAGTTAAATGATATGGATTGTCAAAGGACCCTTCTTCACCGTCCACCCTTTTTTGATCTTCCAAATGCTGTTTTATTTCTTCTATTATTTTTATAGGTATCATTGGTTTTTGTATTTCTTGATTTGCTATTGAACTATTTTGCTTCGTTTTGTTTTTACAGCTGCTTAATGCTAGTAACATAATGCAAAAAAACAATATCCTATTTCTTTTCATTTTTTGTATTTATTGATTTAATTCGATTTATTTTCTTTTTTTGGTGCTGGTTTAATACCATATTTTTTGTTTACTGCTGCAGAACTTTCATAGATATCACTATCTTTTAATTTGTCAGCATCTTTAACTTCATAATCACTAGGAATATAAAAGCCTTTAAATGTTTTAGTAATCCCTTCGTAAGTGAATGATTTTCCATAACCGCTGAAGCGAATAGAGTCTCCCTGGTTTCCGCCTAGAAGAATAAACCAACCTTCTCTGGTTTTGCCATACAAAAACCCGGTATGTCCTTTTCCTGAACCATTGGTAGCTTCGTAGACAACTAAACATCCGTAAATAGCTTCCGGTATATTTTTGTATTCCTCATGATTAACAGGAGCAAGGGATCCTGCCGAATTAAGATGACTATATGGCTCATTTTTATTCTTAGCGTTTTTTGTCTTACTAATACACCAGTTCATGTAGGCGGCACACCAAGGTCCCTTAAATCCGTCTGTTGGTTTAGCGTTATTATTACAATAAACTAAGTATGATTTAGCTTTAGTGTACATTGGTTCTTCTCCTTCATCACAACCTTTCATTGCTTTAGCTTCTGCTAGTGCAGTTTCCATCCAAGGTGCTCTGTTTCCAATTATTTTAATCTCAATTTCCTTCCAGTCACATTTGCTTGTTTTAAATATTTTTGAAGTGAAGTAGTTAAATGCTTTTTGTTTTTCAGCATGGCTATCTCCAACATTGTTGCCTACTTTTTCAGATATTAATTTATTTCTAAGTGCGCCATTTGATTTTGCAATCAACCCATTCCATTTATAAAACGCCATTGAAGTTAATACCGCAATTTTAATGTCCTTAGCTACAATATCTGAATTTTTAAGGATATCCACCTGCTCATATTTTAAAGTATAAGTGTTTGCTTTACAATAATTTTCTCTTCCTGTTAGTTGTATCAAGCCCTTCCCCCTAAAATTCCAGCCGTCTCCTCCCTGTGTATTACCAATTCTATTGTTTACATTTCTATTTTTATCCGCATAAGCCAGATTCGCAATCATTTGCGGATTTGCTTCATGATCTTTGGTTCTTCCATATTTATAGGCATCTTCTTTATGTTTGGCGAAATATGAAAATGGTGGACTATCCCGATTGCCTGTTTTTTTATTTAAGTTACCGTTGATCAGCGTATCTGCACTGTAATTCATGTTTTCTCCGCTTTTTACATGCAGTTTAGTTCCTGATTCTACCCTGATTTGGGCAAAAAAATGTGCTTTAACCCAGCAGGTATTCATGCCAAGATCTGCCATATATTTGTTGTAGGTGCTGGCAACTGTTTTGAGCATAGCACCATCAGCATCTTTAAATATTTGTTTTAGTTCTGCAGCAGTAATGTCTTTATTACATCTGGGGCAATCACTATGACTATTGCCTTCCTGATTCCCCACGCCCACCAATGATTTTCCTCCATTTGCTGGTACATCATTCTTAAAGGCTACTAAAGTATTGCTTGTGCCTAAAAATTCCATTTCTTCTATTATGGCATAAAAACGATGCAGTTTTTCACTATAACTTTTCTCCCAGCTTTTGGCCAATATAAAATCAAACTCAATCATGCCATTATCATTTAAAGGGTATTGTTTATGATGTACAAGTGTATCTTTCCTTAAATTGTCTAGCCCAAGGCGGCTTTCTTTTCGGTAAATTTTAACAGATACATTTTTTGCGCTTAGGTTACGCGTGCGGATGCGGCATTTCATTTTGCTGCCGTATAGTGCTTGAATAACTGGTTTGTTGTCGGTTAAAAATTCGATGCTTACAATTTCTTCTTTGCTAACTAGTTTTAGTTTTTGCAGCGGTTGAGGAATATTTCCATTTAAGATTTCATAGTTTTTATCAGTCGAGTATACTTTGAAGTAAAATTCCGTTCCTTCTTTTAGCAGTTTTTTATACTTATCTGCATTGGGGATGAAATTGTATTTCTCTAAATCTAATATTTGATTTTGAGAGACTCTGAAGCCTGTAATCAAATGGATGGCTCTCGATTTGCCGCTGTGATCTAAATAACCATATTCTAAATCTACAATTAAACCTTCTGCCGCTTTAAATTTAATGTAGGCATGGTTTGGTTCACCCCAGCCCGTTTTTGTTTTTCTACCACCTTCGGGATATTCCCATTGTGCCAATATAATTTCAGGCTGGGCAACTGTTATTTTAACCGCTACTTTTGCGCTTGGTTGTACCATATATGCCTGTACGGTATACTCACCAGGTTCGTCAAATTGATGGGTTATGGTTTTACCTATTTTTGATTTAAAAGCTTCAACTGGTTTACCATCAATATCTTTGCATATCCATTTTACAGAAGCAATTTCCTGCGGTAACGTGGGCAATATTTTAAAATGGTCTTTTACGCTAAAAGTTATCTCTTCTTTTATTCTTGTGCTATCGCTGGAAGCGGTAACTGAAGTAATCCCATTTCTTAAAGCTTGTATCTGTTTTGATTGTTTTGGAATACCATTAAAACATGCTGACACCACATAGCTGCATTCTTCGCTACAGAATACCTGAGTGATGTTCCCTGTCTGGGTTAATAGCGTAGGGATGCCAATTCCTCCTGTTTTGGTTACCTCCCAGGTAATAGTACTGATGTCGCCTGGTAGGGCCGCGGATTGAAAAAGGCTTTGGAGCCTAAAGGTGACAGGTACATTTATTCTTACTTTTGTGCTTCCGTCGACTGTGGTCACGGTTTCAATCTCGTTTTTTTTAATGGTATAAGGCCTGGTTATTCTTTTATCACCATTGGTTTTGCCATAAGCTTCAATTAAATAGGTGCCGACTTTTTTAAAGGTAATGGTGAGGGTTTCGCCTGCATCGTTTCGCAATTGCAAGGGAATACCATTTGTATCATAGACTATCCAGTTTACGCCTTGCTTATCTGCATCGGTTGCTTTGCCAGCAAAATCGGCTTTAAAAGTAATAGGCGTGTCGAGCGGTTGTTGATCGCCGTAAGATAAAGGTATTATCGATTTTACTGTTGCTCCATCTTCATCTTCATTTTTTGCCGCTTGTTCGGTATGAATCAGTTCTTCGGTAAGCAGTGGACCATCAGCGGCCCAACTGCCAGCTTTGGCATTTTCTAATTCTTGTGCAGTAATATTTGCTTGCTGGCCATGTTGAACTATTTTTACATTTCCACCTTTCGCAGTACAAATAGCTGTGCTTTTGTTTGTCAATACATAAGCACCGTTTGGCAATTCTACTTTTTCATAATAATCTTTCCATTGCAATTTGGCAGTACAGGGTACAGGCCTACTTGGGGCCGGTACTTTGCATTGCCCAAAGTTTAGGTTAAACACTTTGTTTTCTAAGGTGGTTGCAATAAATTTACTTTCACCACTATCGTTAATCACATATTTGTTATGGCTAAGTACGTTCAACTTTTTCGGAGCGGGATCTACCGCTTGATCGCAGGTGCATTTAGCCCCATGACATATCAATAGTTCCATAACTTTTACATTTTGTTTAGGTTCATCTATTACTTGCCTGTCTGATGCTATGGATACAGTTAGGTTATCTGTAATCTTATCATCCGTTAGGTTTTCTTCGTTATTTGTTGGTTCAGCATCAGTACTCCAATCCATTTTGGCTAATTTAATTGGTTGTTAAAATAATCTTTAGTGTTTTTAAATAGCTACTATTTGCTATTAATGAATAAGTGCTTTGTAAGGCGTTGCACCAACCAGTAATTGGATCTATCTGATAAAACCCTTCGACACTTACTTCTGTCATATCATTATCTGTCTTCGTTTTTAACCAGCTATCAAATCTTGGTTGATCAACATTCTTGGTCCAGTTCCCAGAAAATTTAATCAGTTTTTGATTCTCTGATGTTTGAAGTGTCCACTTTTCATTAAACCAGATCGGGAACGGACATAAACCGTACACTTCTCTTTTTCGACTAAAATTGTTTTCTACAAAATTTGCATCATAAACTCCTCTGAAATATTCATTAAGAAATAAGTCTTGCTTGATATATTCGGTTAATGTTTCACTAGGTAACATTTTTTTGTCAACCGCTATTAAGGTCGAATCGATCCAATCTCCAGTGTAAGTATTAGTCAAATTTTCTCTAATGACCAACCATTTTTGCCATAGCTCATTTTGTTTTTCAACACTTACTGGCATTCCGTTAAAACCTATTTTTAAGGTCAATTGATGTAATGCTGTAGAAATCTGCTGTACGAATAAATCAACATCGTTATCAGGTAACGCATCGATCAAACTTTGTTTGCGTAGAATTTCGATATTCTGATGGCCAGACCAAAACGATGTTTTATCTGGTAAAATGTCTATATCAAAAAGTTTAAAGGTATACTCATCTTTGAATGCTGTTTTTTCAGCGATTTCTACCTTGAAAAGCATATTTAAAGGCTTTTCCAAAGATTTATAATCAATTTTATTCATGGGTATACATTGTTCTTAATTAATACAGCAAGATCGGTTTACCCTGTTTGTTTTGAAGGCACATATCGATCATACTTTATCTTGTATCTACTTTGCAGAATTACTTCTTTTGTCGCATTGAAATTTATAGCTCCTTGGGTAGAAAACCATTTAGCACTTCTTATATTTTCGGTAATGGTTTTGCTGATGTATTTAATTGTTCCCATCTTAAAATAATTTAACCTTGCTACCACTCTTATTTACAATCTCTTTGGCACTATGAAATTCAATATTCTCTTGGGTACTATTCAAATTAATCTGTTCTGCTGTTTTTTCGATATGTATAGCAGTTTTATTAATACTATCATTAGCTATCATTGTAATATTTTCGGCCATTAATGAATGATTTTCACCAGCATTGCTGCTTATATTTCCACCTGCGTTATTATAGATATGTTCTCCAGCAGATATCGATATATTTTGTTCTGCATTGATATCTATGTTTTTAGCCCGGATACTGATATTCTCGGGAGCAGAAATCTCAATACTCGATGTACTCGTATCAAAGCGTATAATATTTCGGTTTTTATCTGTAATGGTAATTGTTTCAGCACCAGCGGCATCATTAAATTCTAGTAAATGACCACTTCTGGTTGCAATAGCTTTTAAATGATTATTCTCGTAACCACCGGCGCCGTTAATGCCATGGAAAACACTTCCTAATACAATTGGTCTGGCGATATTTCCTTCTTCAAAAGTTACGGCAACCTGATCTCCAACCTCAGGTATAAAAACAAAACCCCTGTTTGTATTTACTTGCTCACTACTTCCCGCATCTGGGGCAATTACCCTCAGCCATTCGGTGATATCATTCGTTAGGCATTCCCATTTAAACTTTACTTTGATCCGGCCTTGCCCTTCGGGGTCATTGTTGTCCATTACATCTGCTAACAGTATATCTGGATTTGGCTTTTTATAATTCTCTACCAAAATGCGTTCGGTGGCGGCTGTCAAGCCTGTAAAGGTATTTTGGTATTTTCCTGCAACATCTATATGGTGATGAATGTTGGTAATGAGGAATTTACCTATGCTTTCGGTTATAAAAGCATTTCCCTGCCTAACACTCATAGTAATTTCAGCAATATTGCCAATACTTAATTCGGCATTATCTCCTGTAGCACTGATTTTTAGAAGTTCTGATATGGTGGCTTTTTCTTCATTCTCTACATGGCTTTTAATGTCGTTACTGTTTTCTACGCGGATGAGCGAAGGCTGGTTAAATGTTTTACTATAAGTGCGGTTCGAAGCCTGTATAGCATGAGCAAGATCGAGTATGTCGTTTGTTATGCCTGTACTTTCGCTGTGTAGCATTTCATCCTCTTTAGGGTTATATGCAAAGCGTTTATGCTTGATCGGTGAAATTTCCATGGCGTACTGAAGATTCTGTACATCTCGGCCATAAAAAAGCACAACTTCTTTCTGCTCATCTGGTTTGCCAAAGTTGAGCTGTTTGCCATCGTAGAAAAACCATTCATGATATTCGCCTGATAAGCGGTTCAGGAATTCAAAATCACTTTCTTTGTATTGAATAAGATAATCGACAGTTTTTTTCCTGCTGGCATTGCATATAATTTTAAGATCGTTTGCAGAGGTATCTTTTGTGGCTAGGGCTACAATTTCGTTTAGATCTTTATCTAAGTAAGAACCCAAATCTGGACCACGGTCTATTAAAATGGTAGGACTATAGCCACTTACAATTAAAATGCCATGGTAGCCATGGTTCTGTGCGAGTTCTATCTTGGTAACCAAACCAGCAAATTCTTGTAGTCCATTAACCTGATATCCGAATGAGGCTGTAAGTGTTTTACCAACAAAATCGCGGCTATCATCAAGGTTGATCAAACTGGGCAGGCCAAAATGATTCTGCTTAAACCGAAGTTCGAAATAATGATGCCCGTTAAATTGTTGCTCCAGATCGAATGAATCAAAGTGTGGTATGGCTTTGTCTTCTATATTGATTTCGGTGATGAGTTTTCTTTCCATATGAGGGCTATTAGAAAAACAATAACTTATCACGAATGCTCATCTTGTTTTTATTGCTGATGGTACCCGTTCACAACTTGTTAGGCAAAAGTTTAACCAAATTTTAACGTTGAGTTAATGTTTGACGGGGAAGCGCTTGTTGCTCCACCATTTTTATATGGAAAAGGCCATTTTGAGTAGTTTTGACACTTGTTTTTAAGCAATATGCTTTGTTGAAAAAAAATAAGTATACTTTTTATAGCGTAAACGGAACCAGTTTGGTTTGAGCTGTTTCCCCATTTTGCGCTGCCTGTGTGGAAATACTTCCTCATATTTTTTTATTATTTCTACAGTATGGCCTTTAAAATGTAAAGCCTTTAAAACAGCGGTAAAGGGGGGAGGCGAAAAGCTTTAATTACCATTTGCCTTGGCAATGGGCAATTGTTGCAAAGGCATTGCAGCATAGCTTAAAATAAGCGAAGTAAATAGATCATTTGCTTTGGGCCTAAATAATTGGTATTGCAAAAATTAGTCAATCGTTTGCGCTGATATTTATGTTGTAATGCTCATTTGCTTGTTCTACTTTTAAAGAATACAAAGCAACAAAACCGTAAAGAACCAGCACAAATGCCTATCCATTTGCTTACAAAACCACTTGTTTCAGGGCTGTTAATAAGCTTATCTATTAATAGCTGGGCCCAAAAAGAAAACACCTATGCAATAGGTGCCAAATTTTTTAAGCTTAATGGCAAGCCACATATAATACGCTGTGGCGAAATGGATTTTGCCCATATGCCAAAAGGCGATGGGAAACATCGTTCGCAATTGGCCAAAGCAAAGGTCTTAAACACGGTTTGTGCTTACTTATTTGGAATATGCAAGAAAAACAGCCGATCAGTTTATCTGGGGCAAAAACTTTTTAAAAATATTTAGCCCATTAATGCGCTGTAAGTAAGCGGGTTTTGATGTGTAAAAGTGCGAAAGAATAGCTAGTAAAACGTTTGTTCAGTATTAACCGGATCAATTAAAAAACTAAACAATAAATATTAAATAACACAAATGGAACGTAGAGATTTTATCAAAAATGGTGCATTTACGGCTGCTGGTTTAACCATCCTGCCAACCGGAAGTTTATTTGCATCATCAGACAGTGGAAAAGTAAGAGTAGGTTATATCGGTGTGGGTGCACGTGGTATGAGCCATATTTCTGAAGGTGCCTTAAGAGACGATGTAGAAATTGTTGCAATTTGCGATACCCAGGAAAGTTCACTTAAAATCTGTCGTAATTTTATTGCCAAAAAAGGCAGACCAGCAGCAACAGAGTACACTGGTGGCTTAGATGCTTATAAAAAACTTTTAGACCGTAAAGATATTGATGCCGTAATTATTGCAACACCATGGCAGTTTCACCGCGACCAGGCAGTTGATGCCATGAAAGCTGGTAAATATGTAGGCTGCGAGGTAATTGCAGGTTTAAGTGTTCAAGATCACTGGGATATTGTAAACACTTCAGAAAAAACAGGCATGCCTTACATGACCTTAGAAAACGTTTGTTACCGTAGAGATGTAATGGCGGCTTTAAACATGGTTAGACAGGGCCTTTTTGGCGAACTGGTGCACCTTGAAGGTGGTTACCAGCATAACTTGCGAAACGTACTTTTTAACAACGGTAAAGATTATTACGGTGGTGGGGTAGAGTACGGGCCAAAAGCATTAAGTGAGGCACAATGGCGTACGCAGTTCAACATCGATCAGGATGGCGATTTATATCCAACCCATGGTGTTGGCCCTTTAATGCAATATGCTAACATTAACAGGGGAAACAGCTTTACCAGCCTGGTATCGTTCAGTTCTAAAGCCAGAGGTTTGGCCGCTTATGTAGAAGAGGTTTCTCCAGGCCACCCTAATGCTAAAATTAACTATAAAAATGGCGATGTTACCACTACAATGATCAACTGTGCAAATGGCGAAACGGTACTGTTAAGTCACGATACCCACTTGCCTAGACCATATTCTATCGGTTTCAGGGTGCAGGGAACAAAGGGGCTTTGGATGGATGTAAACAAATCAGTGCACATTGAGCATAAATCGAAAGATCATGCCTGGGATAAAGCTGACGAATGGTTTGCTAAATACGATCACCCGCTTTGGAAAAAATATGAAGCAGAAGCTGTGGGCGCAGGTCACGGTGGTATGGATTGGTTTGTATTTAATGGATTTATCCAGGCGGTAAAACAGAAGAAACAAACACCTATTGACGTTTATGATTCAGTTACAATGAGTGTAATTATGCCACTTTCTACCAAATCGTTAAAAGAAGGAAATATGCCACAAAAATTCCCTGATTTTACAAAAGGAAAATGGAAAGATCGAAAAAATACTTTCGCTTTAGACGATAGCGGCTTTTAGTCTCGTTTGCGGGTAATGCCATATTGGCTTACCCGCATAATTTAATAAGCAACTTTATTCAGGTTGATCAAATGGTTTGCCTGGAACAATTTTTATTCAAATATATATTACCATCTTATGTTTCAAGCAGTATTAGGTGCTTATGGACTTAACGCAGAAAAATTTAAAATTGAACCTTTCGGCTCGGGCTTAATTAACCATACCTGGAAAGTTTATAGTGAAAAATTAGCCTATATCTTGCAAGAGGTGAATACGGAGGTTTTTCGCCAGCCTCAAAATATTGCTCAGAATATTGAGACAATAAAAAAATATCTTGATCAAACAGCCCCTAAATATTTATTTGTTGCACCAATTACGGCCACAAATGGAGATGATTTCGTGGTTATTGACGATCATTTTTACAGGATTTTTCCATTTGTAGAAAATTCTTGCTCTGTTGATTTCGTACAGGAGCCTGAGCAGGCTTATCACGCTGCTAAGCAGTTTGGTAAATTTACCAGGATGC
Source organism: Pedobacter sp. Bi27 (assembly GCF_918698255.1). Classification (NCBI taxonomy): domain Bacteria; kingdom Pseudomonadati; phylum Bacteroidota; class Sphingobacteriia; order Sphingobacteriales; family Sphingobacteriaceae; genus Pedobacter; species Pedobacter sp. Bi27. The sequence continues at coordinate 462,696 of NZ_CAKKMW010000005.1, read as the reverse complement.
TTTGTGCCTTCAACGTACAAAAATTAAAGCCCACTATAGAAGATTTTCATAACCTGCCTTTACGTGTAGAGCAGTTTAAAAAGGCTTTAGAACAAGCCAGCGATGAAAGGATTGGTGAGGCAAAGTTCGCTATTGAAGAGATTATCAGACATTACGATATAGAAGAGCAGTATGTACATATGGTAGATAGCGGTGCACTTAATTTACGCGTTGTACACCACGATACCAAAATTAGCAATGTACTGTTACAGGCCGAAACTGGCGTGGGTTTATGTGTAATCGATTTAGATACCGTAATGCCCGGATACTTTATCAGCGATGTGGGCGATATGATGCGTACTTATCTCTCAGAAGCCAATGAAGAGGAAAAGGATTTCAGTAAAATAGCGATTAGAGAAGACGTTTTTGCTGCAATACATAAAGGTTATATGGAAGAAATGGACCAGGTTTTGGCCTTTACCGAAAAACAGTTCTTTATTTATTCGGGTAAATTTATGATTTACATGCAAGCGGTAAGATTTATAGCCGATTTCTTAAACGGCGATATTTACTATAAAACAAATTATCCCGAGCACAACTTGGTGAGGGGCTTAAATCAGATCGATTTATTGAATAAGTACGTCGCCAAAGAATCGAAATTTGAAGAGATTATCAAGAAAATTAATGAAAGTAGAATAAATGACGCAAAAACAATATTAAATTAATAAGGTAGAGACAAGGTGTTCAGTTTTTATGCTTCATCGTTTGGGCTGGACATCCTTTTTACCTTTGGTAAGCGCCAATGGTATGATGTAATAAGTGGTCATCTTTCCAGCGCAAATCTATCATGTGGACACATCTTTTAAGAATAGTTTTAGGCGTTTTGCTAGCTTCCTTTAATAAACCACTTCTTATACCGAAGAACGCCGTCAATCCCAAGTGGCTGGAAATCAAAAAAACAGGTGCAGAAAAGAACAAATAGTACTACCAAGCCTTAACGCAGTGGTTTTGTGTTCATTCGCGTTGAATTAAAGCTTTTAAGGGTATTGAACACAAACCCTGAAGGGCTCAATCAGCCCAAAGAAAACACAGACAAAAACTGATTAAACAAAGTGCTGCTGTTTTTTTGATAAGCGTGGGTGGTGAGAAGCCACCTTGCCGGATTGACAAAGCGTTTTGGGTACTTTGGCGCTCCAAAATGCGCCAGCATTCTTGAGCACAAATAAAAATACATGACCTGCGAAAAACTACAATGCCTCCGCGGCATAGAGCGGGAAAAATAATTTCGAACTAATTGCTCAAAATATTATTTCATAACAAATAAAGCGCAAACGTTTGATGGGTTAAACACATCTGTTGCGAAAAGGGTAGAAACATGCCATTAAGCTCTTTGTTCTTCGCCAAGTTTTTCAAAATAATCTTCTTCGTCTATTTCATAATCGCTTATTTGATTGGTTCTAAATACCCAATACTTCATCAGCGGATAGTTAAAGCCATAAGAAACAATACTATCAATTAAAAGCCTGCCAAGTTTATAATCCAGATTTAAACTTCGATGCAACAAGTAGGTGCCAGCTGATTTTAATGAAATACTCCCTAAAACCACAGTAAAAAAACGGATTAGCTGTCCGCTTGTAGAACTGCAATAACCATCGTTGCTTTTAAATGCCCAGAAACGGTTAATGCAAAAGTTAACAATCCCGCCCATGGTGCCAGAAATCAAGATCGAAATGGTAAAATGGATATGCAGCCATTCGGTTAGCAGTATCATTAGCCCATAATCGGTAACACCACCAGAAAAGGCAGATACCTGTGCTTTGAGGAAAAGTTTAACAGATGCCCAGGTCATTATATCTTCTCCTCCTCATCTTTAGCGTCGCCCGCTTTCAAGAGTTTAAACGTATCGATAATATTGATCACCAATAACAGCGATACCATCGCAATTGCGAAATACGTAATGGCACCTGTAAATAAGGTTTCGGCAATTAAGATAAGCGAAATAATTACGCGTAATTCCGTCGGGCCTAAATAGCCAGAATCGATCTGATAAAAACCGGTAATTTTATAACGCAGTTGAGAAATAATCATAGACCAACCGTACAATACCACAAAAAGAAATGCGAAAATCTGTGTGCCACCATCAGCGTAATAATAATAGCCCAAACCGATCAGGATAATGCTGAGCCAATCCATCACAATATCGAGCGCAAAGCCATACCACTTGCGCGGTATTTTGCGGAAATATGCCAATCGGCCATCGAGCGAATCGCCAAGCCAGTTGATCATAAAACCTAAAATTCCGATCAGCAAATAGCTTTTTGCATAAAAACCAGCCAAAATAAAGCTTAAAAACACAATCAGCGATCCAAACATGCCAATCCCTGTCATCATATTGGGCGTAATCCACTTAGGTACCCTTGGAAGCAAAAAAAGGATCAGCCCTTGTTCGCTTTTTCTTAAAATATTTGTCCTTTCGCGGTCTGCAAATACCCTTTTGCCATCTAAATGGTCTTCTTTTAGTTTAATAGTAGCCTCCAATTTAAGTGCCAGCCAAAATTACGCCAAAGAGAATGGCTGTTTCTGGCCGGTAAAATTTTAAACTGATCTTCTTTGGAATACCTTTAGAATAATCAGTTATTCGCTTTAGCTTCCCCGATCTGACCAGGTAAGTAAACAATAGGGCAAATAACATAAATTTATTTTACAATTCCGGCGAAGCGCTGATAAAATACTGTTGGACTATTCTCATTTTTTGGCGCGTATTTACCAGCAATAATTGGAATGTAGATTACACGTCTTCTGCTTTCCTCGCCACGTATGGCCGATTCTGCTACCCTGTGCCACAGTCTTCCATCATGGATGGTTAAATCTCCTGCTTCAGGCAATATCGATACTTCTTCGGCATCTGGTTTATTATCCAGGAAATATTTTTTTCGAAAAAGCATCTGGTAAATACTTTGTTTATGGGTGCCAGGGATAATTTTTAATCCGCCATTTTCCGGTTTTAAGGTACTCAGGTGGATGCCTACATTCAGCATCGGGTTTAGTTTAGCACCATAAAAAATGTCCCTTAAACCATCTGTATGCCAGCCCATTTTACTGAATTTGCTTTCTGGTCCGTTAATGTAATGGTTAAACACCATGCCGTCTTTCTCTTCAGTGCCCAGGCGTGCACCATCGCCAGCCAATTGCAGTAGGGCATTAAAGCGTGGGTCTAATAACAGTCCGCTTAATGTTTGATGCTGTTGGTTAATAAAAGCAAACCGTTGTACAATTGCTGAGCCATCAAGATCTTTTCCGTATTTAATCGGCACGCCATTTATTTTTTTAATATCTTGCTGTATCCATTTTTGTTCTACTTGTTTAGAAGCATCGATAATGGAAGAAACCGTTTCGGGTTTGATGAAATTCTTGAAATGGATAAACCCATGTGTATTAAAAAAATCAAGCTGTTCTGGTGTTAATTGTTCAGATAAGGTAAAGGTTGGATACGATGTGGCCATGTGTAAAAATTTAAACGATTTAGGAAAAGGATAAATTGGAGATAGCGTTATGCGCAGCAACAGCACATTCGCATTGGCGAGTGGTTCGGTACTGGAGGAAAATAAAACAAATTTGTTTTATTCGACATAGTCTATGGAATTAGTAGTATTTAATGCAAACGTAACATATTTTTAATATTCCAAAGAATTTTATTTGAATTTTTTTAAATATTTTTTTTTTGAAAGGAGTTGCGCTAGGGTAGAGGTGTGTAAATAAAGACTACTGGAGCCATTTTGTTGTATTTATCGTGGTGTTGGATGTTACCATCCGACACTCAGATCCGTTATCAAATTGAAATATTTTTTATTATTGGAGCGCAATTGCAGTAATCATAGGTTTCTTTGTTCCCGTGTTTCGCTTTACGCTTTGCTTCGTCGTACCTCCTTGCTGCAGGGTAACGCTGCACCCGGGGCTAGATGGCCTAAACAGTATTTCATTTTTAGGGTTGTATCGTGTACCCACCTTTGTTCCTAAACCCGAATGTAATGAAAAGCCCGTAAACGAAGAATGAGTGCGGACTTGGAATGGAATGCGGGACTGAAGCTGCCAAGCATGCAGAACTGCTCATTTTCAAATCAATTTACAAGCTATGCCTATTTATCCGTGGTGTTGAATGTCACCATCCGACACGCATAAACCAATCATGATAATTCGTAAAAACAAACTATACGATCTGGTAACATCCGACTGCACAACCATGAGCTTATATGCCGTTACGCCCCAGACTTCGGACCTCCGACCTTTAAGTCTTATAAATCCCTGCGGCCATTTTTTCGATAAATCCCTTTGGTAGGATCCTGTTGGCATATACACTGATGATATTAGTAAAACCCGGAATAATTTCAGATTTTTTGGCAAACATCCCTTTCAATGCGATTTCAGCCACCTCATCAGGCCTCATATTAAACTTTTCGGCCATTTTGTTAAAGGCATCTAAACCTGCTCGATGGGCAAAACCAGTATCAACAGGGCCTGGACTCAAGCAACTTACAGAAACCGGACCATCTTTAAGCTCGAACCTCAAAGCCCTGGTAAAAGATAAAACAAAAGCCTTAGTTGCCGAATAAATGGCCAGGGTTGGAACCGCCTGGTAGGCTGCAGTACTGCAAACGTTAAGTATATAAGCCTTTTTTTCTGTTGAAAGGATTGGAAGCAATAAATGGCACAATGAAGTTACCGTAATCATATTTAATTGACACATTTCTAACTGGGCACTTAAATCCAGTTCTTCAAATTTCCCCCACAATCCATAACCTGCATTATTAATCAGGATATTAATGGCGTAATTCCTTCCTGTTATCCAGTCGAATACTGTTTTTGGGGCTTGAGCCTGGCTAAGATCAATTGACAAGATATCTACTTCAACGTTATATTGGTTTTTGATCTCCGTTTGTAAAGAAATCAATTCATTAACCGAACGGGCAATAAGCAACAGGTTGATTTTTCTCCTGGCCAGCGCAATGGCCATAGATCTTCCTATACCTTTACTGGCTCCGGTTATCAGCGCGTACTTCATCTTTGTTTCCAACATTTTTTTACTCCAAACGGTTTAACGCAAATATCAAATAAATTAAATCTTATGCCTTATTTATTTTAAAATGATGAATGATTAAACACCAAATAGATATCTTTTTTGAGTTATTATTTTTAACAAGTCTAAATAATGCTAGCTTTGCCGAAATTTAGTTATTGCATGAAACACCATTACATAAAATTTTTCGGCACTGCGCTTATCATATTATCTACAGTTACCCTCTTTGCACAAACAGGAAAGGGCACAATTAGTGGAAATGTTGTCGACTCGTTAGGGAACAGCATACCCTTTGCCAACATCCAGGTTAAAAAACAAAATCTTAAAACCACTTCTGGCAAAACCGGTGCATTTAAGTTAACGGATGTTCCTGCAGGAAATCAGCAGATCAAGGTTTCGATTACAGGCTACGACCAATTTGAACAGGTGGTATCGGTTATTGCAAACGATACAATTCAGGTAAATATTGTTTTAAAAGAGCAGCGCTCAGAACTTAACGATGTAATTGTTTCGGCAAGTAGACGACCTGAATCTTTGTCGCAAACACCCTCATCGGTAACGGTGCTTACAGCAAAAGAATTGAATACACAATCTGCAATTAGTCCGAATTTAGCTAATATCCTTTCATACAGCGTACCTGGATTGGGTTTTTCTACCAACCAAACGGGTAACTCTGGTCAGACTTTGCGCGGTAGAAATGTTTTGGTATTAATTGATGGTATTCCGCAATCAACTCCGTTAAGAGCAGGAGGAAGGGATATCCGCAGTATCGATCCTTCAGTTATAGAGCGTGTTGAAGTGATTAAAGGTGCCACCGCCATTTATGGCAATGGTGCAGAAGGCGGTTTGATTAATTATATTACTAAAAAAGCCGATAAAGGAAAATCATTCGGAGGTTATTCTCAAGCCGGAATTACAGGAAACTTAAAAGGCGATAGCACCATAGGATACCGCTTTTCGCAACAGCTTTACGGCAAAACAGGTAAGTTCGATTATCTGGTAAGTGGTATGTTCGAAAAAACTGGCGTTTTCCGCGATGCTGAAGGCTTGGTAATTTCGCCTGAGTATGGTTTAGGCGAGACTAAATCTTACAATGGCTTTGTAAAACTGGGATATAACTTTACTCCAAAACAGCGTTTGCAGGTGATGTATAATTACTTCAGCTCCAGACAGCATTCTAAATATTTAACCAAGGAAGGTGTTTATGGTCAATCGCCGGCTATCGGTATTTATGGAAAAAGACTGGGTGAAGATGAAGGAACAAGGTTTAACCATAATGCTAATTTACAATACACCAATCAGCAGATTTTCGGTAAAACAGATTTAACGGCCAATTTATATTATCAGGACTTTTATACCATTTATTCTAACTCAGCGTCATTTTTCGGTAGTGGCCAATCGGCTATTACTTCAACAAAAAAGGGTGCAAGGGTAAACCTGAACACACCTTTTAACATTGCAGATCAGGTACCAATGCAATTGAACTATGGTTTGGATTTAATGAACGATAAAACTGCTCAAAGCTTAACAGATGGCCGTTTATGGGTGCCTAATATGAATATGGTGAACTTTGCACCTTACTTACAGGCTTCTGCAACTTTTATTAATGATTTAACCATAAAGGGAGGCTTAAGGGTGGAAAATATTAACATTGATGTAGACGATTTTAATACCCTGGCTACCGGTGCAAACGGAGCAGGAAGTATAGCGGTGCAGGGCGGTAAGTTAAATTATAATGCTTTGGTGTTTAATGCTGGCGCACGTTATTCGAAATTCAAGTTTTTTAACCCTTTTATCAGTTATGCACAATCTTTCTCGGTGTTCGAGCTGGGTAGGGTGCTAAGGGCAGCAAAAAGCAATACCTTATCGCAGTTAGAAACTAAACCAATCATTGTAAACAATTACGAAGCTGGTTTTAGCAGTACCGTAGGTAAACTTAATTTCAGTGCTGCTTATTATTACAGCACGTCTAAACTGGGCGCCAATCTTTTAGAGGTTAATGGAACTTACATCTCTCAACGTATTCCAGAGCGTGTATATGGATTTGAAATCCAGGCAGATTATCAGGTTCTACGCGATTTGAGCATTGGTGGTAATTACGCACAGGTAGAAGGAAAAGGCGATGTAGATGATGATGGCAATTTTAACGGAGAGAAAGATGTGTATTTAAACACAACCCGTATCCCGCCATCAAAAACCACCGTTTACCTTAAATATTCAGGTATTAAAAACTTAAGTTTAGATGTAAACTGGATGCGTGTAGGAAATCGCGACCGCTTTAAAACCAATGCGGCAGGTAAATATTTAATTGGCGAAGGCCCGGTAAAAGCGTTCAACTTATTTAATGTTGCAGCTGTATATCAGGTTACACAGCCGCTAAAACTATCGGTAGGTGTAGAGAATTTATTGAACAAAGTTTATTATCCTGCCATTTCTCAGTTTTATGGTAGCAATGTAAATTATGTGAGAGGGAATGGGCGCAGATTTAACCTATCACTAGGCTACGCTTTTTAGACAATGAAGAACAGGAATATTAAAAATACCATCAGGAACATTCATCTCTGGCTCGGCCTGGCGACTGGCCTGGTGGTATTTATTATTAGCTTAACTGGTGCGCTGTATATCTTTGAAGAAGAAATCAGAGATTTTACACAAAAAGATTTTCGCTACGTAGCGCTTCAAGAGAAACCTTTTGTAGGTTTGGATCATATTATTTCAAACTTCGAAAAATTATCACCCAAAGACCCGTTAAGGCTGATCAGAATTGAAGACGGGTTTTCAAATGCAACGGTAGAAATTACCACTAAAAAGGGGACTGTTTACTATTTTAATCCTTACAATGCCGCCTTGGTAAAAAAAGGTGGCGAAGATTGGCTTCAGGTTGTAGAGCATATCCATACCTCCCTGTTGCTGGGAAAAACAGGAAAGTTTATCATGCAATGGTCGGTGGTTATTTTCGTGCTAATGCTGATTACAGGACTCGTGCTCTGGTTTCCTGGTCAGATGCGGTTATTAAAACAATCTTTAACCATTAAAAGAAAAGCATCGTTTAAACGGTTAAATTACGATTTACACAACGTATTGGGCTTTTATGCATCAGTTGTGTTATTGGTTACTGCTTTGAGTGGTTTGTATTTTGCTTTTAAAGAGGTGAAAAATGCGGCTAGTTTTTTTACCGGGAGCAAATTAGGACAAGGCAAATCCATCGTTTTAACCAAACCTACGCAGATCGATTCGCTACCTGTACGTTACAATAAAATTTATACTGAAGCTAAAATTAAATACCCTGGAGCTATTTCCACTAGTTTTTCGCTGCGTGGTAAAGGTGAACTGCGGTTAAGGATGATTTATCCCTACCGATGGGCACGCAACCAGAATACCTTTTTTTATGAGGAAGCTACAGGCGTAATGACTAGGGCTAAACTATATAAAAATTTTAACGGGGCCGATTTAATAGAAGCCACCAATTACGATCTCCACACGGGCAGGCTTTTAGGCCTTCCGAATAAAATTCTTTCTTTTTTAGCGGCTTTGGTTGCAGCGAGTTTGCCGATTACTGGTTTTATCATCTGGTGGAAGAAAAGGAAAAAGCCCAGGAAAGCTAAACCCATTCTGACCTCAAGGTAAATCGAAATCCAAGTCGCAGTGAGACCAGTTCTGTATTAAAACTTAAAGTCATTTATTAAATTGCTCTGCATATGCTTTAAGCTGGTTTAGTCCCGATTGACAGAATTCCTGTTGCATGGTCACATCAAGGCCTGGAACGGGTTCAAAGATTTCGGTCAGTGTAACTGGGTTATTTCCAGTAAAAGTGATCAGGCTTTTCCGCTCATCATCTAATGTATAAGCAATTCGCTCATGCTCAATAATTTCGGTGTAAGTTCCGCTAAAGTCAAAGTTTTCGGTTCCGTCTTTTTTAGCCATAACGTATAAAAACCCACCTCCTTCTATCAGGTTATTTTCAATTTTCTTGTTGATCCATTCGGCTGATGGCGCATTCCACTTGGCAATATGTTCAGGCTCATTCCAGATTTTCCAGATCAGGCTAATAGGCTGGTGTATTTCAACGCTGGCAGTTAAAGCATTCTTGTTCATATAGGCTAAATTATGTCCTAAATTAACTGTTCCAGGCCTACCTTTAGGTGGCCATTGAAGACAAATAAGAGGTTATTTGGGTAATTTGTTGATATGCAATATTTTTTCGATTAAGCCTTAATATAAAATAACATTCCTCTGGGTTGTATGGTCAGTATTATTTTTATTGTTTTTCTTTCAATAAAGTCCTTAATCTATATTTTAGTTGCACGATGCGCTTGATGGTCCAATTTGAGGAAATTAAACCTAAATGAGGATTTAATTGGCCTTATAATTGTTAAGAATGAAATCTTTTGCTTTTCCTAAGCATTAGGTTTTTCCAAAAATAAATAGTCGAAATGTCAGATAAACCAAACTATGATGCAGAATTCTGCGGAAACTTACCAATTCACCACATTAATTCCATTCAAGATTATGGATATTTAATCGTATTGGATAATAAAACCTTGAACGTTATTCAAATCAGCGAAAACTTAAGTGCAATTACCAATGAGGTACCAGCACAGCTGATAAATAAACATTTATCATTGTGGTTTAGCCAACAAGACATAGCTAATATTACCAAACTGATTAAAGGAGATGCGAAAGACAGAATTCCAGTTAATCTGACATTTAAAAATGATGATAAAAAGATGCATTTTAATGGTTTGGTTCATGTTAAAAATGACTATACCTTGTTGGAATTTGAAATTGCTTTAAAGGATGGTCAGAAAAGTTTTTCAGACGTTTTTCAGGAAGTAAGGCAGTTTATTTCGGCCATGGAGCATGCCTCCACGCTGGAAGAAGTATGTAATGTTGCCATTAAGCAACTACGTCGGATTTCAGGTTTCGATGGAGTAAGGATGTACCAGTTCGATTCTGCCTGGAACGGGACTGTAATTGCCGAGGAAATTTCGGGGGCATTGGAAAGTTATCTTGGACAAACTTTTCCGGCTTCTGACGTACCTAAACAAGCAAGGGCACTTTATCTCAAAAATCCTTTCAGGCTTATTTCTAACCGTGCATATAAACCTGTTAGGTTGTTTCCGGTTATCAATCCTTTAACCAACGCCTTTATCGATCTATCTGATTGTAATTTACGGGGTGTTGCAGCTGTACACCTGGAATATATGCAGAATATGAACGTCAGTGCATCTATGTCTATCAGGGTATTACATCACGACAAACTCTGGGGGCTGATTTCATGCCATCATATCGAACCAAAACATCCAAATGTAGACATGCGCTATATTTTCGAATGGCTTTCGGTAGAAATATCCAATCGCATCACCGCTATATTAAGTCAGGAAGATTATCAGCAGTCGGCTTTCAGACTCGAAAAACGAACCATAATCGCTGATCTTATTTATTCGAAAGATGACGTTATTGAAGGTTTGCTCGAAGATGAAAACTTAAACATTCTTTCTTTGTTTAATGCAGGCGGAGTGGTGGTGAAGATGGGTAACAGAGTCGAATCGCGTGGAAATGTACCTGATAAAAGTGAAGTGTATAACCTGATGTTATGGCTTGAGGGAAAAGAAGTTGAAAAGGTTTATACCAGCGATCATTTGAGTGGGGTATATGAGGAAGCGAAAGCATATGAAAAATTGGGAAGCGGAATTTTGGTTATCCCGATTGACGGCCGGAACGGCGATTATATAATCTGTTTCAGGCCTGAAGTTATACAGCAGATCAAATGGGGTGGCGATCCTGAGCAGGTGATCAAATTTGATAAAGATGGTAAAAACTATCACCCGCGAAATTCGTTTAAGCTTTGGCTCCAAACCGTTTATGGGCAATCGTTGGCCTGGAACAATAATGAACTGGAAATAGCCGAATCCTTAAGGAATTTTATATTTGAATTTAGAACAAAGCAACTTTACAATTAGCTTAATGGAAAAAAGGCAGGAATCGGTATTGAATAAGCGTTACGATAAATACATTGTTGCCATTGGTGCATCTGCCGGTGGTTTGGAAGCCATTCATGAATTCTTTGATCACATGCCGGCAAACTCAAGTTTTTCTTTTGTCGTGATCCAGCACCTCTCTTCCGATTATAAAAGTTTATTGGTAGAGCTTGTAGGAAAGCACACCCATATGAAAGTGTTCGAAGCGGCGAATGATATGGCCATCCAACAAGATTGTGTATATATTATTCCTAATAATAAACTTATGACCTTGGTTCGGGGGAGACTTAAGCTCGCTGATAAATCGCAGATTAAGGCACCTAATACCGCAATCGATCATTTTTTACATACCCTGGCGAAAGATAAAAAAGAGAAAGCAATTGCGATTATCCTTTCAGGAACCGGCACCGATGGTACTAAAGGCATACAAAGCATAAAAGAAAACGGTGGGATGGTTATTGTTCAAGATCCGGGGTCTGCTAAATTTGATGGTATGCCCAATTCGGCCATCGCATCTGGCAATGCAGATCATATCATGGTTCCTTCGAAAATGCAGGAAGAACTTTTTAGCTATGTAAATGAAGAGCCTGTTAAAGTGCTCGAAAATGGTAAGGTTAATGAAGAACTGCTCGATGAAGTGTTTAAACTTGTACACAACATTAGTGGTAATGATTTTAACCTGTATAAAACCCCTACTATTATCAGGCGCATTGGCCGGAGAATGAACGAAAGAGGTATAAAAAAACTCGACCGTTATGTCGATTTTTTGCAGAGCAATACTGATGAAGTAAAGATTTTAGCGCAGGATTTTCTGATTGGGGTTACTAAATTTTTCAGGGATGAGCAGGCTTTCGTACAACTTAATGAGTTCGCCATCCAGGATATCGTTAATCGGAAAGAAAACGGCGATGTAATTAAAATTTGGGTTTGTGCCTGTAGTACCGGGCAGGAGGCATACTCCATTGCGGCACTCGTAGATGATTGCGTAGATCGGTCGGGCAAAAAGATCGAGATTAAAATATTCGCTTCTGATATTGATGAAAAAAGTATTGAGATTGCCTCTCGCGGCGAATACCCGATGTTGGTAAAAAAAGAAATACCAGCTAAACTTTTTAAGAAGTATTTCGTACAGGAGGGGAAGCACGTTAAAGTAATTGCAAGCTTGCGTAAACAGGTTGTTTTTGCGAAACATGACGTAATTAAATCGCCTCCTTTTATTAAGAACGACCTGGTTACCTGTAGAAACATGCTCATTTATGTAAACAGCATTCTTCAGGAAAAAATTCTTTCCATATTCCACTTCTCCCTGCTGCCAAATGGATATCTGTTTTTGGGATCGAGCGAAACTGCTTCTTCTATGAAAGCTGGTTTAACAGAAGTCTCTGGTAAATCGAAAATTTATAAGAAAACCGGAAAAATCAATTATTCGACTTACAATACCTATAATACGGGTGCTAAGGCAACAATTGGTCAGGAACGTAAAAAAGGCGGTAACACCGAGATGCTACAAAGCCCGTTAGAAAAACGTTTGGCCGATTTCCTTTCATCAGATCTGGGCTATGTTGCCGTGTTTATTGATAAGGCGTACATCATGCAGGATGCCGTTGGCGATTACCGTCAATATTTGTCGCTTCCTGAGCAAAGTATCGAACTCAATATTTTAAAGATGGTACCGCGGGAGGTATCTATCGTACTCAATACCGGGTTACGCAAAGCCTGGAAAGAAAATAAAAAGATCGAATTAAAGAAGATCCGTTTTAAACAGGTTACGAAAGATATTTTTGTAGATATTTCCATTTTACCAGCATCCCCGGCTCATACCAATGGTTTTACCATGGTCGTTATTGTAGAACATGTTTCAGAAATAGTTGCAGATAAGGACGAAACTGTTTTTCCAGGTTTTCATGATGCTAACCAATCTGAATATGTGTTTGAACTGGAGGCCGAACTGAACGAAACCCGCTCGAACCTGCAGCTGGCTGTAGAAGAAATGGAAACCACCAATGAAGAACTCCAATCGAGCAACGAAGAACTCCTTTCAGCCAATGAAGAACTGCAATCCAGCAACGAGGAACTTCAATCATTAAACGAAGAACTCCATACCCTAAATACCGAACATCAGTTAAAGATCAAAGAACTGATCGAACTAAATGATGATCTGGATAATTATTTCAGGAGTACCGATATTGGTCAGATTTTTCTCGACGCCGAAATGTTTATCCGCAAATTTAATCCCGCGGCAGTAAGCATGGTGAATCTTATCGAATCAGATGTTGGCAGGTCTATAGAACACATTTCTAACAATATTAAGGCAGAAAACCTAATCAGCGATATTAAAAAGGTGCTGCTGAATGGGCATGTAATCGAAAAGGAAGTACAACTGAAAAATAATACCCGATGCCTGATGCGTGTAATGCCTTATTTAAGGAAGGATAAGCGGGCAGATGGTGTGGTAATCTCTTTTGTAGATATTTCTAAAATTACCGAATTGAACAATATCATCAGCGGTGTTTTTAATGCGAGCCTTAATGGGATTCTGGCGTTTAAAGCCGTGAGAGATGCCAAACATTTTATTGTAGATTTTGAGTGCAGCACCTATAACGATTCGGCACTAAGTATTTTAAAGAAGAACAAATCGGAGCTAACCGGTGCCAGATTGATGAAAATGATTCCTGAACTTACGGTAAGCAATCTTTTTAATAAATATGTAGGCGTGGTAGAAAACGGGAAGGTACTCGAAACAGAACTTCAGTTTTCTAAAGAACAATGGTTACAGCTAATTGCCGTAAAAATGTCTGATGGTTTTGTAGCTACATTAACCGATATCAGTCAGCAAAAATTGGCTGAGCACAAGCTGAAAAAGAATTATAACGAACTTTTAGGCACGCGCGAGAACCTACGTCAACTCAATACCGATCTCGAACTGAAAGTGAAAGAGCGCACCATGAAACTTTCAGAGAGTGAAGAACGTTTCAATCTGGTGTCGCATGCCACAAACGATACCATTTGGGACTGGAATCTGGCCCACAACACCATGTGGCGGAGTGATAACTTCACGTCTATGTTCGGTTATCAGAAAGATGCACACACTGAAAATATTGCATTTTGGTTCGATAAAATCCATCCCGATGATCGTGAGCGGGTTAAAGCAAGTGTTTATGAAGCCATTAACCACAACGAAACCCAGTGGACTGCTCAGTATCGTTTAGAAAAAGCAGATGGCAGCTATGCTACATTGCTCGACCGGGGAAGTATCCTGTTAGATAATCTGAACACGCCTTATCGCATGGTTGGTTCCATGGTAGATATATCAAAACTAGTGGATACTGAGGTGAGGTTAAACTCAACAGAACGTAAATTCAGAAAGATTTTCGACTCGAATGTAATCGGAATTTTGTTCAGCGATATTGAAACCGGACGGATAGAAGACGCTAACGATATCTTTTTAAAACTTTTAGGTTATTCGCGATCTGATTTCGAAAATGGAAATATTAATTGGATGGAGATTACACCGGAAGCTTTTCTGCCGATCAGCAAAATATCGCATAAATTATTAAAAGAAAAAGGCTTCTGCCCACCCTTCGAAAAACAGTACCTTAACAAAGCAGGCATTCCGGTAGATGTTTTGGTTGGTTCGGCCTTGTTAGACGAAGATGTTCAGAACGGGGCAATTACTTACGTTATCGATATCAGCAAGCAGAAACATACCGAGAAAAAACGTAGCGAACTTCAAAAGCTGATCAAGAAACAGCAAGACGAGTTTTACAGTATTTTTAAAAATGCACCAGCTTTAATCACCATCCGTAGGGGTAAAGCCCTCAAATACGAATTTGTAAACGAAGCTTTTAAAACTTTCGATGGCGGAACCGATTATATTGGCCGCTCAAGGATTGGAAATGGTTCTAAGTTCGAATCACCAGAATTGCTCGAAATAGAGAAAAATGTGATGAAAACAGGCGAAACTTATATAGCCAGCGCCTATAAGATCGAGCAGTTAAACCGCGCTACAGGAGATTCGGTTGAAAAGTGGTTTGATATTATCCTAAATCCAGTTTTTTCTGATCAAGGGCTAATTGATGGCATTGCTTTCTTCGGTTTCGAAGTAACCGATTTAATGAAAGCCCAACAGGCTACCAAAGAGCTTATGCACCGAAAAGATGAGTTTATGAGTATTGCCAGTCACGAGTTAAAAACACCGATTACCAGTATTAAAGGCTTTTTACAGTTTGCACTGAGGATGGCCGAACAGCAGAAGTTTGAGAAAATTTATGAGTTTGTAGATAAGGCGAACCGTCAGATTGGAAAATTGACTGCACTTGTAGAAGATTTATTGGATGTAACCAAGATACAAGCTGGTAAAATGACTTTCAATTTCTCTGAATTCAACATCGCTGGCGTTATTGAGGATGCTATTGATGGTTTACAGGAAAGCATGAATGAACATCGCATTATACAGGATATAACTGATGTTCAGGTGTATGCTGATCGTAACCGTATTGAACAGGTTTTAAGCAATTTTATTTCCAATGCAATCAAATATTCGCCTAATGCAGATAAAATTATAGTGCAGTCTAAAGCAGAAGGCGATTACCTGTTGGTTTCGGTACAGGATTTTGGGATTGGAATACCCAACGATAAAGCAGAATTTGTTTTCGACAGGTTTTTCCGTGTAGAAGCTTCTTCATATAACTTTTCGGGGCTTGGGCTCGGCTTATATATTTCAGCCGAAATTGTTGAACGCCACGGAGGCGAAATCGGTGTAAATAGCCAAGAAGGCGAAGGTTCGATATTCTGGTTTAAAATTCCATTAAAAGATAAATCGTAGAGTCAATGCCTGTTTTAAGACTAATGCTGTATGATTATCTAGATGAAGCAAACAAAAACTGCTTCATTGGTGTAGTTATAATTCCTCTAACACGGGAGTAATTTGAAAGGGGTAAACATGGATGTGGTTACCCTTTTCTCTTTTAACAACATTTTAAGCAGCGAACTTGTTTAGTTCATTTTATTCAGTGTTGCTTGGCAGAATCCGTGCAAAGTATTTACAACAAAGAACAAAACAGAAAACATGCTGCAGATGATTACTTGATTTCAACATCCATTTAACATCTCCATTTTCCATCCCTCCATATTTTTTGTACCCTTGTAAAAAAAATAGAAATGGAGAAACCGCTTGTCAATATAACCTATTGCCCTAAATGTGGCTGGATGCTACGGTCGGCGTATATGGCGCAAGAAATTTTAACCACTTTTGTAGACGAGCTAAAGGGGGTAACTTTAATTCCGAGTGAAACATCGGGCGTTTTTACTGTTCATGTTGGTGAGAAACTAATTTTTGATAGAAAACAGATGCAACGCTTTCCTGAAATTAAAGAACTAAAACAGCTTATCCGTGATGAAGTGAATCCAGCCATGAACCTTGGCCACTCTGATGTTAAATAGCGAACATTTAAGTTTAGGAATCTAAGTAATGATCGAATAGTGGGAGACTATATGATTATTTCATGTCGAGAACAGGGTTTTAGTAAATTGTTATCTTAACGCCAGGATCAGTTTGCCTGATTTGATTCTGAAATAGTAGGTTAAAGAAGTTCTTCCTTTTAAAACTTCAATAGTTTTAATGGCGCCAGAACTGCCCCATGTGTCAGAAATAAGATCACCAACTTTCAGTTGTTCCAGCCTATGGATGGGCGTCAATGCATCAATAAGTATCATAGTAACAAAAATAAGCCAATATATTTTTTTTAGATGGGACTTTTGTTTCAAAATATACATTTCACGTTTATGTGTAATCATAAATCATACGGTGTCTGTCTGTAAATGGTAGGTGTTGTTGAATCATTAAAGTGTAGGTGGAACAGCATCAAGATCGAACAGAGCCGTCTTTAATGTAGGATAAATCTTACAATTTTTACTGTTTAATCCTAGATAATAGCCGATAGCTGAGTTTTAGGAAAATATGTATATTCGTTTCCTGCCATGCATACCACGGTACGGTTTCTCTATGTTCCTTATTCAGAAAAAAACTGCTTGCTCCATATTTTTTTTATGGATGGGCGCAGTTATTTGTTTTGCCCAGTCTACAACTATTCGCCTTAAATATCTGGGGGTAGAAAATGGCCTGTCTAATAATGTGGTAAACTCTTTGTATCTAGATCATTTTGGGTTTATGTGGATGGGTACCTATGATGGATTAAACCGTTACGATGGCTATCACTTTAAGGTTTTTAGAAATGGCTGGGGAGATGAACATTCATTAGTAAATAACCACATTACGGTACTTAATGGTGATGCGAAAAACAAGGTTTGGGTAGGTACGCAAAAGGGCGTTTCTTATTATGATTATGCCGATTCCAAGTTTCATCAATTGATTTATCTAGACAAGGGAAGAAAAAATGAAGTAAGTTATGCTATTAATTCCATTGCAATAAGTAAGGCTTTAGCTGTTTATGTAGCTACTGAAGAAAAAGGCCTGTTTATGCTCGAAAAGAATAGCAGCATTGCAAAACGGATCCCATATGGCAAAAATTTCGATTTCACTGTAAAAGCTTTATATGTTGATGAACAACAAACCCTATGGCTTTTTATAAAAGATGTGGGGCTTTGCAGATACGATAATGATAAACATAGACTTCGTTTAGTAACTGCTGCCGTACGTTCAGTAACATGCATTACCAAAGGCACTAACCAAACACTCTGGGTTGGAACAGAGCACGGACTTTTTCAATTTGATAAAGTCAATAGTAGCCTCACCAAGTTTAACCAGCATTTAAGCAATGAGAATATTATGAGTTTGTTGTTTGATCGGCAACAAAAACTCTGGATTTCAACTGATGGGGGAGGAATTGCTGTTTACAATACAAAAAATCAAAAAACAAATTACCTATCCGCAGGAAAAGAAAAAGGCTTACTGAGCAGTAATTCTGTCGCCCAGGTTTACGAAGACCGCGAATCTAGAAAGTGGATCGCAACCTTACGTGGTGGGGTTAATATCATCGATCCAGAAAATGAGCAGTTTACCACCATTAAACATAATCCATTAAAAAACAATTCCTTAATTAACAATTTTGTACTCTCTTTTAGCGAAGATGAAAACAAAAACATTTGGATCGGGACTGATGGAGGTGGTTTAAGTGTTTGGAACAGAAAGCAAAATACTTTTACCAATTATGCCAAAACCAGCGATCCAAACGCTTTAACCAGTAATTTTGTTACCAGTATTTTAAACGATGCAAACCACAACGTTTGGGTGGCCAGTTTTAGCGGCGGGATAGATCGTTTTAATAAAACAACAGGAAAATTTGTTCACTATAACTGTTACAATACCTATAAAGGCGTTGATGACATTAACATTTGGAAGCTTTATCAAGACAAACAACAAAATATTTGGGTAGGCACTACAAAAGGTGGTGCATTGTATCGTTACAATAAAATTGCCGATAAGTTTGAACTTTTCGACCATAATCTAAAGGATATCCACAGCTTGTTCCAGGATTCGAAAGGAAGACTCTGGGCAGGGAATTATACCGAACTGATCGAAATTGATCCGATAAACAAAAAACATAGCTATACGAAGATCAATTTTGCCATCAGGGCCATTCAGGAAGATTTTAATCATCAAATATGGATCGGCACCGAAGGTGGAGGTTTACTGCTTTTTGATCCCGAAACCAAAAAAATAAAGCGGTACATCCAGAGCGATGGGCTACCAAGTAATTCGGTGCTCAATATCCTTCAGGATGCCCAAGGTAATTTGTGGTGTAGTACTTATAACGGTTTATCAAAATTTGATGTTACACACCAAAGCTTTAAAAACTATTATGCTACCGATGGCTTACAAAGCAATCAGTTTAATTATAATGCTGCATTAAAACTTGCAAACGGTAACTTTTTGTTTGGTGGAATTGGTGGCTTCAATTTGTTTTCGCCCGATAGCATTAAGAAAAATAAAAGGATACCCAAAATGGTGCTGACCGATTTTAGGATCAATAATATTCCGCTCGATCAGGATTCGGGTTATAACGATATCTCTGTTGTTAATTTAGCACGCATAGAAATCCCATATAGTGCTGCGGTGATTTCTATCGATTATGCGGCAATAGAATTCTCTTTTCAGGATCAGATTTCTTATGCCTATTACCTGGAAGGTTGGGATAGAGACTGGAATTATGTAAACAAATTAAGCACAGCCTATTATTCCAGGTTAAATGAAGGTGAGTATAAACTGCACATTAAAAGTACCGATACCGAAGGTGCCTGGAGCAACAACGAAAAGATTGTAATGATTAGGATTTTACCCCCTTGGTACCGCACCTGGTGGGCCTATACCATTTACCTTATTATAGGGTCTTCCCTGTTTTATCTTTTTCAGACCTATCGCAACCGCCAGAGAAGATTAAAACACGAGGTAGAGATTACCAACCTTAAAATGGAGCGTGAAAAAGACCTTAATGAGAAAAAACTGAATTTCTTTACCAATATTTCGCACGAGCTGAGAACGCCATTGACCTTAATTGTTAATCCGATTAAAGACATTATCCATAAGAAAGACCCAGGGCAAGAGAAGAACGATTTAAATGTTGTTTACCGCAATTCGAGGCGTTTGTTAAGCCTGGTAGATCAGTTATTACTGTTTAGAAAAACAGAAAGTGAGAACGATGCATTGAAGATTGTAAGGATCAACCTCTACAAATTTACAAACGAGATTTTCCTCTGCTTTAATTATTTGGCAAAGCAGAACCATATAGAATATACTTTTGAGTGCGAGGAGGAAGAACTTGATATTTATGCAGATAAAGACAAGCTCGAAATCGTTTTCTTTAACCTGCTCTCTAACGCGCTTAAATTTACACCAAAAGGCGGTTTTGTGAAATTTAGTGTTAAAACCCTAGGTATGCGGGTGCAGATCGAGGTGAGCGATAGTGGTCCGGGCATACCGGCGCATGTAGGTGAAAAATTATTCGATAAATTTTATAAAGTAATGTCGAACGAATCGCTGAAGATGGGTTTCGGTATTGGGCTTTACCTGGCCAAAAACTTTGTAGAATTGCATAAAGGGAAAATTTCATTCCGTTCCAATCAGGGAATGGGTACCATCTTTTTGATCGATATTCCGGTTGGGGAGCCAAACTTGCAGCAAAGTGGTGTTTTCCAAAACGAATTGACTTATGTAAACGAGCTCATTGCGCAGGAGGAAGAAGCAGAAAATAACGATGCCGAGAATGTGGGCAACCTTGAATTGCTCATTTCAGATTTACACTCGATTTTGGTTATTGATGACAACCCCGAAATTATTGATTACATCAAGCATATTTTTCAGGATAACTTCAAAATTTACAAGGCCGAAAATGGTACAGATGGATTAAAACTCTGTAAAGAATATTTGCCTGATATCGTAATATCTGACGTAAACATGGATGGCCTTAACGGTATCGAACTCTGTAAGGCGATTAAAGAGGATTCTGCCTTGAGCCATATCCCGGTAATTCTATTAACCGGCGACCCTAGTCCGGAGGTAAAACTTAAGGGAATCGAAGTTGGTGCCTACGATTTTATCAGTAAACCCTTCGATAAAGAGCTTTTTACAGCCAAAATTAATAGCATTATTAAAAACAGGACCAATCTTCAGTCTTATTTCTACAATGAAATAACCTTGAAGAGTGATGCCCATAAAGTATCTCATGAGGATAAGGGCTTTCTTCAAAAGTGCATTACCATTATAGAAGAAAACCTGATGGAAGACAGTTTTAACGTAAAAACACTGGCATCTGATCTTGGAATGAGCCATTCTAATCTCTACAAAAGGATCAAGGCCACTTCAGGTCAGTCTATAAATGGTTTTATTCGTTTTATCAGACTCAGAAAGGCAGCCGAATTGTTAATCAATACCAATTTAAATATTAACGAAGCTGCCTTTCGGGTAGGTATAAATGATAGTAAATACTTTAGAGAACAGTTTCAGAAGCTGTTTAAATTAACGCCGTCAGAATTTATAAAGAAACACCGCAAAAGTTTTCATAAATACTATAATATTAATGCCACAACATAAAAGTTACGCTATTTTGGTTTTTAAATGCGTTTATCTTAAAACGCCCCCTGCAAAGTATGATTTAACCCCCTGTGTAAAGCTTAAAAATTTCGGTACTTCGGCTTCACCAAATGTAAGAAACCGAGCAGCCTAAAACGTATAATGTATCAATCCCTAAATAAAAGTATATTTCTAATCTGTACATTCATCGGTATCAACCTGATGAGTGTTGCACAAGAAACACAACTGAGTACAATTGCCAGTAACGGCTGGGCAAACAACTCGGTAAATACTGTTATTTTCCGTAAAAATTCGTTAATCAGTTTTAAAGATAGCCAGTATGCTGCCTATTATAATCACGAACAACATGTGGTATTGGCTAAACGCAAAATCGGCTCAACCCGTTGGTTATTAGTTACTACGCCTTATAAAGGTGATGCTACCGACGCTCATAAATCAATTAGCATTATGGTAGATGGTGATGGTTTCCTTCATATTGCCTGGGGCCAGCATAATAACAGTCTAAACTATGCCAAATCAGTTTCAGCAGGTTCATTAACCTTAGGGAATAAAGAAGTTATGCTTTCTGTAAAGGAAAATAAAGTCAGTTATCCTGAGTTTTATAAGCTGGCAAACGGCGATCTCTTATTTTTTTACCGTGATGGTGGCTCTGGAAACGGAAACCTGATGATTAACCGTTATAGCCTGAAGACTAAAAAATGGACACGTGTGCAGGATGGGATGATTGATGGTGAAGGACAACGAAATGCATATTGGCAGGTAGCTATAGATCAGGTTGGAACCATCCATTTATCGTGGGTGTGGCGCGAAAGCCCCGATGTAGCCAGTAACCATGATTTATGTTATGCCAAATCAACCGATGGAGGTTTAAACTGGTTAAAATCTACCAATGAAAAATATAGTCTTCCCATTACTGCTGGCAACGCAGAATATGCACTTAAAATTCCGCAAAAAAGCGAGCTGATTAACCAGACATCGATGTTTGCAGATGCCAAAGGCAAGGTGTTTATTGCCGGTTATTGGCGTGATACGAACGAAACCATACCACAATATCACCTGGTTTTTAAAACAGACGACCATTGGAAAGTAAGCAACCTTAATTTTAGAAAAACGGCTTTTAGTTTAAGTGGAGGAGGTACTAAACAGATTCCGATTTCGCGGCCACAGATTATCGTTTGGCCAAATGGAAAATATTATGCTGCGGGATTGTTGTTTAGGGATGCTGAACGAGGTAGTAAGGTTTCAATTGCTTTGAATGGTGAGCTCGGATCAGGAAATTGGAGAATTAAAGACCTTACTAAAACAAGTATAGGCGATTGGGAACCCAGTTACGATACCGAACTTTGGAAAAGCAAAGGGATTTTAAGCCTGTTTCTGCAGCATGTTACCCAGGTTGATGGAGAAGGGAAAGCAAATCAGCCACCAACAATAGTGCAGGCCCTAGATTGGAAACCAAAAAATAAATAATGAATTAACCTTAAAATGAAACATTCCATTATAAAATATAACTTTTCTCTACTTGCTGTTTTGTTCTTGTTATCATTAAATCTGGTAGAGGCACAAAGCAAAAAAACAGCTAAGGTATCCAAAGAAAATACGGCGTATTTATTTGCTTATTTTACCGGAAACGCTAAAGCGGAAGAAGCGATCCGTTTTGCTGTGAGCACCGATGCTTACCATTACAAGGCTTTAAACAATAATACTCCAATCATTTCTTCCGAAAAAATCAGCAGTACCGGAGGTATACGCGATCCACATATTTTGCGGGGCGAAGATGACAAAACCTTTTACATGGTGGCTACCGATATGGTTTCGGCCAATGGCTGGAATTCGAACAGGGCAATGGTATTGCTTAAATCAAATGATCTGATCCATTGGACATCGGCAGTTGTTAATATTCAAAAACGTTTTCCAAATAATGAAAATCTGTTACGTGTTTGGGCTCCACAGACTATTTACGATAAAACAGCCAAAAAATATATGGTTTATTGGTCAATGAAGCATGGCGATGATCCTGATAAAATTTATTATGCTTACGCCAATGCAGATTTTACAGATTTGGAGACAGTTCCAAAACAGCTCTTTTTTAGCCCAACCAATGGTTCTTGTATTGATGGCGACATTATTTACGATAAAGGGAAATACAATTTATTCTTTAAAACAGAAGGAAATAGCAATGGCATAAAAAAAGCAGTTTCTAATCAACTCACCACAGGTTATGTACAACAGGATAAATATTTACAACAGACCAAAGAGGCTGTAGAAGGAGCTGGTGTTTTTAAACTGAACCATAGCGACGAATATATCCTGATGTACGATGTATATATGAAAGGCCGCTATCAGTTTACCAAAAGTAAAGATCTCGCAAATTTTAGTGTAGTGGATCAAGATATTACCATGGATTTTCACCCAAGGCACGGAACTATTTTGCCTATTAATCAAAAAGAGTTAAACCGGTTGCTCAATCAGTGGTATACTGTCGAATCTGTTTTGCAAAGCGCAAAGAATAAGGCAATCAACCAAAATAATATTGTTTTAGATAGCGTGAACCAAAAACTTTATCTGCCTGTAAATTATGGGACTGATTTAAAAGCTTTTGACCCGCAGTTTAATACCTTTAATCAAATCAGTATCGCGCCAAAAGGGAAATTAGATTTTACTAAAGGCGCTGTAAAAATTAAGGTAGGTATTGCCAATCAACAACCTAAAATTTATTCGGTAAGTGTAGCTGTAGCGAATAATCCTGTTTTAAAAGGTTATTACGCAGATCCGGAAATTTTATATTCCAATAAAACAGGCAAATATTACATCTATCCAACCAGCGATGGTTTTAACAACTGGAGTGGTACCTATTTTAAAAGTTTTTCATCAACTGATCTCGTTAACTGGACAGATGAAGGTAAAATACTAGACCTTGAAAAAGATGTTTCGTGGGCGAAAAAGAATGCTTGGGCTCCCACCATTATCGAAAAGAAAGTAAACGGCGTTTATAAGTATTTTTATTATTTCACAGCAGCACAGAAAATTGGAGTTGCTGTTGCTGATCATCCAGCTGGACCGTTTAAGGATAGTGGTAAGGCTTTAATTTCAAGCAGACCAAAAGGAATAAAAGGCGGGCAAGAGATCGATCCTGATGTATTTAACGATCCCAAAACCAACAAAAGTTATCTGTATTGGGGAAATGGGTATATGGCCGTTGCACCATTAAAAGAAGATATGGTTTCGATTGATACCAATGAGATTAAAGTTATTACACCAAACAACGGTTTTAGAGAAGGAACCGAAGTTTTTTATCGTAATGGAAAGTATTACTTCTTATGGTCTGAAGATGATACACGGAGCGAAAATTATCGGGTACGTTATGGCTTTTCTGATTCGCCTATAGGAAAAATAACCATTCCGGAAAATAACCTGATTCTGGCAAAAGATGTAGCACAAGGTATTTACGGAACAGGGCACAACAGTGTAATCAAAGTTAACGGAAAAGATGAATGGTATATGGTTTACCATCGTTTTACCCGACCAAAAGGAATTTCGATGGGGAGTGCTGCAGGCTACAACCGCGAAGTTTGCATCGATAAAATGGAATTTAATACTGATGGAACTATTAAACCTGTGATACCAACCATAAACGGCATTAAACCAATACACTAATGAAACTAAAATTGTATAAGGCGCTTTTCTTATTGTTGTTTTTTAGCAGCACAGTTGTAAATGCACAAACTTCAACTTCAAAAGAGGAAGTGCTCGAAATGATCAATCGCGCAAATACCTATTGGCAAGGTAACAATAAACCCGAAGTACGTGCTTTTTGGGATCATGCTGCTTACCATACCGGAAATATGGAGGTTTATGGAATTACCAAGAACGAAGCTTACCGTAAATATTCAGAAGATTGGGCCGTTTATAACAAATGGATGGGCGCAAAATCAACTGATAAATCCAACTGGAAATATAAATATGGCGAAACAGATGAGCATGTGCTGTTTGGCGATTGGCAGATCTGTTTTCAAACCTATATCGATTTATACCACTTAAAACCCGAAGAATATAAAATTGCAAGGGCAAAAGAGGTAATGCAATACGAAATGAACACACCCAATAACGACTATTGGTGGTGGGCCGATGGTTTGTACATGGTAATGCCTGTTATGACCAAACTTTATAAAGTAACTGGAGACCAAAAATACCTCGATAAGCTGTACGAATATTTTATGTATTCGAATAGCATTATGTACGATAAAAAGGAAAAACTTTATTACCGGGATGCCAAATATGTTTATCCGATGCATAAAAGTGTAAACGGCAAAAAAGATTTTTGGGCAAGAGGCGATGGTTGGGTGTTTGCAGGTTTAGCCAAAGTGTTAAAAGATCTGCCCCTTAACGATCCACATCGGAACGAATACCTGAGCAAGTACCAGAATATGGCCAAAGCAATTGTTAAAAGCCAGCAGGCAGAAGGTTATTGGACCAGAAGTATCCTCGATCCACAACATGCCCCTGGACCAGAAACCAGTGGAACAGCCTTTTTTACTTATGGTTTGTTATGGGGGATAAACAACGGTTATTTAAAAGAAAAAAACTATTTACCTGCAGCACAAAAAGCATGGACATATCTAACTAAAACCGCATTACAACCTAACGGTAAACTGGGATATGTACAGCCGATAGGAGAGAAAGCCATTCCGGGTCAGGTGGTTGATGTAAATTCTACAGCGAATTTTGGCGTAGGGGCCTTTTTATTGGCTGGATGTGAGATGTATCGTCATTTATCAAACAAAAACTAAATTTTTATAGGAAAAAATGAGACTTAAAAATATTTTAATTACGGGTTTATTGATCGTCTTGGCTGGTGGTTCTGCATTTGCGCAAAAGAAAACCAAGAATACCAAAAATGCGGTTTTAACCGATCGGCAGTTTTGGTTGCAACAGATGGATAAGATGGTGAAACCCGTTTTGTATAACCTGGCTAAAGACAGCCTGCGTATTGCGATGCCAAAAGTTACTTCTATCCATATTGATAATAAAGAACACCGCATTAAAGTACAATATGTAGAAGTTTTGGGTAGGGTTTTAAGTGGTATTGCGCCATGGTTGCAGTTAGAGGGAGGTTCGACAGAAGAAGTAGCTTTAAGGAAACAGTACCGGGAGTGGGCCATTCAGGGACTAAAAAATGCTTTAGATTCTAATGCCAAAGATTTTATGAATTTCGATATTGGTGGGCAACAACTGGTAGATGCTTCTTATGTTGCATTAGCTTTGGTACGTGCACCTTGGTTATGGGAAAATCTGGATAAGAAGAACCAGGAACTGATGATGAAATCGATCGTTACCACCAGAAGATTCAAACCTGTTTTTTCTAACTGGTTACTTTTTTCTGCCATGAACGAGGCTTTTCTGGCTAAGTTCGGTTACAGCTGGGATCCTATGCGTGTTGATTATGCGCTGCAACAAATGGAACAATGGTATACAGGCGATGGAATGTACACCGATGGAACATCCTTTGCATTCGATTATTATAATAGTTATGTTATTCACCCTTATCTGGCTACTTTGGCAAATATCATTGGTGCTAAAACGAACAGTTATAAAGAGATGTTCGAGAAGATTAAAAAGCGCAATGAGCGGTATGCCATCATTCAGGAAAGATTAATCAACGCCGATGGCACTTACCCGGCAACAGGTCGCTCCATCATTTATCGTGGTGCTGCATTTCATCATTTGGCCGATATGGCCTGGAGAAAAGCATTGCCAAAACAGTTAAGTCCGGCTCAGGTACGGTGCGCTTTAACCGCTGTAATCAAAAAAACTTTAGAGAGCCCTACAACCTATAAAAATGGTTGGTTAACAATAGGCTTATATGGCGATCAGCCAAATCTTGGCGATTTCTATAACAACCAGGGAAGCCCATATATTGCTTCAAATATCTTTTTGCCATTAGGTTTGCCAGAAGCAGACCCATTTTGGACCAGCCCAGCAGAGAAATGGAGTGCGCAAAAGATCTGGAGTGGCGAGAATTTTGAAAACGATCACAGTGCCAGTTTAAAATAAATAGCAGATAGCTATACAATTGAAAAGATGTGGGTAATTACCGTCTTTGTAACGTTAAAAATTATTTAATTAAAATGATGAATAAGAGAATCAGTTTTGTTTTAGGATTTATTGCCTTCAGTTTAGGACTAAATAGTTATGTTTCAGCACAACAAACATATACTTCTTTTACTCCCGGTAAACTTTGGAAGGATGATAAAGGTGTTCATATTAACGCCCATGGCGGAGGCATTGTCGAATATAAAGGCATTTACTATTGGTTTGGTGAGCATAAGATTGAAGGTGAAAAAGGCAATACGGCACAGGTAGGCGTACATTGCTACTCATCAAAAGATTTATACAATTGGAAAGATGAAGGTATTGCACTTCCGGTTTCAGAAGATCTGAAAAGTGACATTGCTAAAGGCTCAATCCTGGAGCGCCCAAAAGTGGTGTATAACAAGAAAACCAAAAAGTTTGTGATGTGGTTTCACTTAGAACTTTTAGGCAAAGGTTATGCAGCAGCAAGATCGGGTGTTGCGGTAGCCGATCGCCCAACTGGTCCATATACTTTTATCAAGAGTTATCGTCCAAATCCGGGGAAAATGCCCTTTTATGCAGCAGGAACAGCAGAAAAAGATATGGTAAATTGCCAGCAACCGGCCAATAAAAGTGATGGTTTTTTCTGTAGGGATTTTCCCGGTGGGCAAATGGCAAGAGATATGACCGTTTTTGTCGATGATGATGGAAAAGCCTATCATATATTCTCTTCAGAAGAAAATTTTACGTTGCATTTGGCGGAGTTAACCGCTGATTATTTAGGGCATACAGGAAAATTTATCAGAATTTATGTGGGGCAGCAAACAGAAGCACCAGCTTTGTTTAAGAAAAACGGAACCTACTATATGGTTGGTTCGGGCTGTACAGGCTGGGCGCCAAATCCGGCCAGATGGTTCAAAGCAAGCTCCATTTGGGGACCTTGGACTTATATGGGTAATCCATGCCAGGGCGAAGGGGCCAAGCTAACCTATGGCGGCCAGAGTACGCATGTATTGCCGGCACCAGGCAAAAAAGGAGAATTTATTTTTATGGCTGATAAATGGGAACCGAAAAATGCCATTGATGGCCGTTACTTGTGGTTGCCAATCAAATTTGAGAACGATAAAATTTCGATAAACTGGGCAGATGAATGGGATCTGAGCGTGTTTAAAAGGTAGAGAAAAAAACAAAATTTTTATATAAATCTAGATGATGAATTGCGTAAAAATGCGCAAATGGGACTTTTTTTTGCCCAAAATTCGGGTCATCTTAAAACAACTTTAAAAAATGAAAGCAAAACTATTATGGTTGGTGGCGATATGTTTCTCCTTATCAGCTTTTGGCCAACAAGCTAAACATACGTTTAAGCTAGGAGAAACAGACTTTCTATTAGATGAAAAACCCTTTCAGATAATTTCTGGGGAGTTACATTATCCTCGTGTACCAAAAGAGGCCTGGCGGGCCCGTATGAAGATGGCCAAAGCAATGGGACTAAATACGATCGGTACTTATGTATTCTGGAATCTGCACGAACCACAAAAAGGAAAATTCGATTTTTCGGGCAATAATAATATTGCCGAATTTGTGAAAATCGCCCAACAAGAAGGCCTTTGGGTTATCTTAAGACCAAGTCCTTACGTTTGTGCTGAATGGGAGTTCGGTGGTTATCCCTATTGGCTTCAGAACGAAAAAGGCCTTGTGGTGAGAAGTACCGAAAAACAATATTTAGATGAGTATAAGAAGTATATTATTGAAGTAGGGAAACAGTTGGCACCATTGCAGATTAACCATGGTGGTAATATTATTATGGTACAGGTAGAGAACGAATACGGCTCTTACGCTGCTGATAAAAATTACTTAGATATCAACAGAAAAATGTTTATCGAAGCAGGTTTTGATGGATTGCTTTATACCTGCGATCCGGCTGCAGATGTAAAAGATGGACATTTAGACGGATTACTGCCAGCCGTAAACGGAATCGATAATCCGGCAAAAATTAGGCAGTTGGTAAATGAGAACCATAATGGAAAAGGCCCATATTTTATAGCTGAGTGGTATCCTGCATGGTTCGATTGGTGGGGAACACCTCATCACACCGTTCCGGCAGCGCAATACACCAAGAAGTTAGATTCTGTTTTAGCAGCGGGCATCTCGATCAATATGTACATGTTCCATGGCGGTACAACGCGCGATTTTATGAATGGGGCAAACTATAAAGATATTTCACCTTACGAGCCACAAACCAGTAGTTATGATTACGATGCGCCTTTAAATGAGGCTGGAAACGCAACTGAAAAATTCAGGGCGTTTAGAAGTGTGATCGAAAAACATCTTCCAGCAGGACAGAGTTTACCGCCAATTCCAGCTGCTAAACCAAGTATCGCAATTGCGCCTTTTAAACTGGGAAGTAAAGTGGCTTTGTTTAATGCGCTGCCAAAAGCAGTGAAAAATAGCACGCCTTTAACTTTCGAGGATCTTAGCCAGGATTATGGCTATGTACTTTACCGAACGACCATTAAGGGAGATAAAAAAGGCGAACTTCAGATTAAACAACTACGGGATTATGCACTGATTTTTATCAACCAGAAAAGGGCAGGAATTTTAGACCGTAGGTTAAACCAAAATACTTTGGCATTAACAATCCCGAAAGGCGAAGTACAACTCGATATTTTTGTAGAAAATATGGGCAGGGTAAACTTTGGAAAGTATCTGTTAGAAAACAAAAAAGGAATTACCGAACAGGTAACTTTCGATGGTACCGAAGTTAAAAACTGGTCGATGTACGGCTTCCCTTTTAATAATATTGCTGGTTATACTGCAAAGGCTGCTCCTTCAAAACAAAGTGGAAACGGACCAACATTACAAAAAGGATCTTTCCAGATTTCGAGAGTTGCGGATACTTATTTAGATATGACCGATTGGGGAAAAGGGGTAGTGTGGGTTAATGGACACAACCTAGGGAAATACTGGGCAATTGGTCCACAACAAACATTATATATCCCTCAAGAATGGTTAAAAAAAGGTAAGAATGATATCGCGGTTTTAGAACTGATTAAATCTGAGCAGAATATTTTAAAGGCAATTGATCAACCAATCTTAAATACAATAAAAAAATTAAACGTAGACTAAACGTTTAAAAATCTTCAAATAGGGGTTAAAAAGCCAAATTCTAACAAAAAGTAACAATTTAGCCCCTACTTATTACCGTATTACCCCTCACTCCACTAGTATTTTATGGTTACTTTGTTGTAATCAATCCATCCCCATTCATGCATAATTTCTATATCAGGTCTGATTAATATTTAATAAAATATTTTGATAGACTACCCTTTTGAATTCCTCTCGCGGTTCAATTATTAACTAACCAAATAATCTTAAAAAATGAAAAGAAAACTACTAGCCACATCTAAGTGTGCGGTAATGTTTTTGTTTGCTTTAATCCTATCCTTAGGTAAATCAAACGATTCAATTGCACAAACTGCTCAAATCTCAATTTCTGGAAAAGTAAAAGATACTCAAGGTAACCCCATTCCAGGTGCCTCCATTAGTGTTAAGGGAACTACTCAGGTGGTGGCCAGCGATGCCAATGGAAATTTCAAAATATCAGCCCAAAAAGGAGAAAGTTTAGTGATTACTTTTGTCGGTTATGTAACCAATACCATATTGGTAGCTAATGACACGCAACTGAGCATCATCCTTGCAGAGGATAAGGATAAAAACTTACAAGATGTAGTTGTAATAGGTTATGGTACGCAAAAACGTTCTGATGTTACCGGTTCGATTGTTTCTGTACCTAAAGCACGGTTGTCGCAATTACCTGTAACAAATGTTCTTCAATCAATTGAAGGCGCAGTAGCAGGGGTAAATGTTAGCACTACATCATCTGTTCCCGGAAGTCAGCCGAATGCATTAATCAGAGGTCAGAATTCAATAAGCGCAACTACTGGGCCTTATGTGGTTGTGGATGGGGTGCCTTTGACCAAAACCGGTGGTTCATTAAATGACATTAACCCAAACGATATTGCGTCTGTAGAGGTTCTGAAAGATGCGAGTGCTACCGCAATTTATGGTACCAATGGCTCAAATGGTGTTATCTTAATCACAACAAAAAGAGGTACAACGGGTAAACCGGTTATTCGTTACAGCGGTTATGCAGGTATCGATAATATTGCACATATTTTGCAGCCAGGAAGCGGTGCAGATTATGTTCAAAAATATGCTGATATGCTTAAACAAACCGGCCAGGTACAACAAAGACCAGTTCCAAATATCGGTGAACTTCCTGCTTATAATGCCGGTACCACAACCGATTGGTTAAAGAAGCAACCCAACAAGGGGTAATTCAGGATCATAATGTTAGTATTTCGGGCGGATCACAGGATGTTAAATATTTCATTTCAGGCGATTATCTTAATCAGAAAGGTGTAATTAAAGGTTATGATTTTAAACGTATAGGTTTGCGTTCTAACCTGGATGTTAATGTAACCAGTTTTTTAACTATAGGTACATCACTATTTTTAACCAGTAATAACTTCGACGGTGGAAGGGCAAACTTGTTGTTAGCAACGGCGATGAGTCCTTATGGTCAGGAATATAATACAAATGGAACATATACAATTTACCCGATGAGTCCGGAGCAATTGTACACGAATCCACTGTTAGGTTTAACAACTACTCAAATCAGAAGAACAACCAATATTAATGGAAATGGATATGCCGAAGTTAAGTTTCCCGGAGTGTTAACAGGCTTGAAATTTCGTTTAAACGCAGGTTATACTTATTTTCCGGAAAGAAGAGGAAGTTATATTGGCCGTTTAGCCAATGATTTAAATGGTACCGCAAGTAGTTTCAATGCCTCTACAAACAGTTATACTATTGAAAATATCTTAAGTTATTCTAAAGATATTAAAAAGCACCACTTCGACTTTACGGCTTTATACAGTGCTCAGGAGCGTCAATACAGTTCTACTACAGCTGGTTCAGTTGGTTTTATCAATGATGAATTAGGCATGAATAATATGGGTGCCGGAGCTACACAAACCAGTGGATCTTACCGTGATAGATATGGATTGAACTCACAAATGGGTCGTTTGTTTTATTCATATGACAGCAAATACTTACTGACTTTAACTGCACGTAGAGACGGTTCTTCAGTTTTCGGCGCAAATACAACCAAATACGGTGTTTTCCCTTCTGCTGCAATTGGCTGGAATATCATTAACGAAGACTTTATGAAAAGCGCCAAGTTTTTCAATAACCTGAAACTAAGATTATCATACGGTAAAACAGGTAATGAGGCTGTAGATGTTTACAGAACCATAACTACAGAAGGTTCTTTACGCTCTCCATTTAATGGGATAAGTACGATTGGTGTTGCTCCAAATAACTTAGGAAATGCATCATTACAATGGGAAACCACAAAAACGGCAAATATTGGCTTAGATTTCGGTATTCTTAACAACAGGATTAATGGTAGTATAGAAGCATATCAGAATAAAACATCAGGTCTTTTATTAAACAGAGCTTTACCCATTATAACGGGTTACTCAAGAGTGTTAGAAAATATTGGTAAAACAACGAATAAAGGTTTAGAGATCACTTTGAATACACAAAATATTGCTGGTAAAGATTTCCGTTGGGAAACCATGTTTGTTTTTGCGACTAACAAAAATAAAATTACCAATTTATATGGCGATGGAAAAGACGATTTAGGAAACAGATGGTTTATAGGTAAGCCAATTAGAGTAGTGTATGATTATCAAATGACAGGTGTCTGGCAAACGGGAGAGGACGTTTCTAAACAAGACCCAACAGCAAAACCAGGAAGCCTGAAATTTGCTGATTTAACCAGCGACGGTAAAATTACGGCCGATGACAGAACGATTCTAGGTCAAATTGATCCAAAATGGACCGGTGGTTTAACCAATACTTTCCACTACAAAAACATCAACCTGAGCATTTTCATTCAAACTGCTCAAGGGATGACCAGAAACAATACTGATCTGGGTTATGGTGATGAAACCGGAAGAAGAAATACGCCTGCTGAAATTGGTTACTGGACGCCTGAAAACATGAGCCAAACCAGGCCAGCATTATCTTACAACAACACTTTGGGTTATGGCTATGCATCAGACGCAAGCTACACCAGAATTAAGGATGTGACGTTAAGTTATGTTTTCGCACAGTCAGTGTTAGATAAACTTCACCTCGGTAGTTTAACCGTATATGCAAGTGGTCGTAACCTGCACACTTTTACCAAATGGGTAGGCTGGGATCCAGAACAAACTACTTACAGTAGAGGATCAGGCGATGGCAATGCAAATCAACAGGCATTTGCAGCAGACTGGACAAATAACTATCCTTTAACAAGAACTTTCGTATTGGGTTTAAATGTTTCATTACGTTAATTTACAATCATCATGAAAAAATATATAACCATAATTGCATCATTATCAGTGCTATTTGTTGCATTTTCATCCTGCAAAAAAGCATTTTTAGATGAGAAACCATTTTCATCATATACACCATTAACGCTCACCGATTCACTTGGATTCGAAGCCTCGTTAATTGGTTTGTATAACCATACAAGTACAATTTTTTCCTGGGCTGATCAGCAGGGCTGGCCAAGCGTTTGGCAGGTTGGAACTGATGTTGCAAATGCAACCAATAACCAGCAAGGTGTAGAAATTCCTTACTATAATTATGCTACGCTAACCTCTACTGATGGTGGTGCAGCCCGCATGTGGAATAGAGACTACATCATGGTAAACTTAACTAACATTATTGTAGATGGTATTGAAAACCCAAGTGTAACTAGCTTAAGTGCAAAAGGTAAAAGCCTGGTAAGCGCCGAAGCTAAATTTTTCAGGGCTTATGCTTACAACAACTTAGCAACTTTGTTTGGTGGTGTGCCATTGATTACACATGCATTAGCAGGGCCAAAAATAGATTTTGTAAGGGCACCTATAGCTGATGTAAATAATTTAATCGTTTCAGATTTAGTGTATGCTGCGGCAAACCTTCCTGATATTGAATCAGTTAAAACCAATTCCAAAGGCAAAATGTATGGCAGGGCAAACAAATTTATGGCTATGCAACTTCTTGCTGAAGTTTATCTCCGGATCGGGAAACCTGATTTAGCAGAGCAACAGGCACAGGCGATTATCAGTAGCGGAAAATTTAGCCTTATCAGAAGCCGTTATGGTGTTAAAACTGGCCAGCCAGGAGATTATTATTCAGATATGTTCCAATATGGCAATGAAAGAAGAGTTCAGGGCAATACAGAGGCTATTTGGGTGTTAGAGCAAGAAAATCCAACTGCGGTAGTTGGTGGTATCACCGATAATCCACAGCAAAGAAGGGTATGGGGAGCTGCTTATTACAACATTGCAGGAATGGCTTTGGCCGATTCGTTAGGCGGGCGTTCAATTGGTAGGTTGCGCTTAAGCAACTGGGTACTTTATGGTTTGTATAAAGGTAACGATATCAGGAACTCTCAATACAACATCCGTAGAAGATATTATTACAACGACCCGAATCCTATATATGCTGCAAGATATGGCAAACCGGTTCCTTTTACCGGTCCTGATACGTTAGTCAATATTTGCCCAAGTACAACCAAATGGGGCGCTTTTGATCCTAATGATACTTTTGGTTATGCGATGATCAAAGATTTTATTTTGATGCGCTTGGGCGAAACTTACCTTCTTTTAGCTGAAGCTCAGGTTGCTCAAGGTAAAACAGCTGAAGCTGCCACAACCATAAATGTACTTAGAACAAGGGCAAATGCGGCTCAGGTTAGCGCAGCTGAAATGACTAAAGATTTTATTCTTGATGAAAGAGCCAGAGAGTTGATTGGCGAAGAAAATAGGAGGATGACGCTGATGAGAACCGGAACTTTAGTAGAACGTACACTTCGTTTAAACGCGAACGATGCATCAAAACCGATTACAGGTTTAACGACAAAAAATTTGTTATTGCCAATTCCTTTAAGTGAAATACAATTAAACAAGGACGCGGTGTTGACTCAAAACCCAGGCTATTAAATCATCCGGGTTACCTAAATAATTCACTCTCCGGATCTTGCTGTAAAGAAAGGTTCGGGGATTTTTTGTTCCCATCCGGTTTTAAGCAAGGTAACCGGTTAATCTGTTAAATCAATATCCCTTTAAGAATATGGATTATCGAATCTTTCTTCTCTAAAGTTAAACGTTTATTTAACGTTTAATTTCTAGCCAAAAAGCGAAAAAACAGCATAAAAGGCCTAAAAGTAACAATTTAACCCCTATTTATTACCGTATTACCCCTCAGTTGAGGGGTAATTTAATGGTTACTTTGTTAGACCAAGTAACAAACAAATAAGATATGAGCAAAAAACGACATTTTATTTAACATCTTTCCCTACAAATCGAAAAGCATTTAACTAATACTTTTTTTAAATAACCATTAAATAAACCCGCTCACCTGAGCAGAATTTTTTAAACCAAACATCCCTTAGTATGCAAAAAAAATTACTACTGAAATTTTCGGTTGTGTTTTTATTGCTGTTTAAAATCATCCCGGTGCACGCTTCTAACGAGGCTAAATCTGCCCTGAATTTTAAGCAGAATATTGATACACTGCAAAAGGCTCCATCCCTCTACCTAGTTGATGAAAATCAGCTCCCCCTTGTAGGCGCTAAGCTTGTTAACACGAAAAATAAAACCAGTGCCATTACCGATCTCAACGGTATTGCTGAGTTAAGCTATGGTACTGGCGATCTGATTGAAGTTTATGCTTCAAACGCATTGGTGCTAAAACTTGAGATCAGGAAAAACCAGAATGTGATTATGGTGAGCAGCAAAAATCCAGGCGTTGCAGCATTAAAACCAGTTAGAATACTCTATGATCAAACGGTTAAACAATCGTTATCTACCATGGCAACTGATGCTGTTTATACAACAGATTTAACCAAAACTCCTGTAACTTCTATAAAATCGGCCATTACCGGACGTTTAGCTGGTTTATATACCAATCAAAATTCGGGCAGGTTAGGCTCCGAAGGCCGGACTGATGGAACCGCTTCATTACTTTCACTTGGATCATTAGGTTCTGATGCAGTCACAATGTCGCTAAGAGGACAAAATCCTGTAATTATTGTCGACGGTATACCAAGGCAACTCACCATTTTTAATATGGAAGAGATCGAGTCGATTACGGTTTTAAAAGATGCTGTTTCAACGGCAATGTTAGGTGTAAAAGGAGCAAGTGGTGCAATTTTAATTACGACCAGAAGGGGATCTAAGGCAAAGCAAACCATTTCATTTACTGCGCAAACTGCATTTCAAAAATCACTTAAACTCCCACAGAACTTAAGTTCATTTCAATATGCCAGTTTATACAACGAGGCTAGGGTGAATGATGGCCTAACACCAATTTATACAGCAGCAGACCTACAGGCTTACCAAACCGGAAGCGACCCACAAGGCCACCCCGATGTAAACTGGAAAGATTTGGTAACTAAACCCACTTCGCGTTTCAATCATTATACCTTAAATGTATCGGGAGGTAATGATTTTGGAAAATACTTTGTCGCTGTTGAGCATGTAGATCAAAATGGACTTTTCAGGACTTCAGATCTTAATACTTACAATACCGACAACGATTACAAAAGTTATGTCATCCGTTCTAATGTAGATCTGCAGATTAACAAGAAACTATCAGCAGGGATTAATCTGATGGGGCGTTTAATCAATGGAAACGAACCTGGTTATGGTTCGCAATCAATATTGGGTTCCATTTATAGTACACCGAGCAATGCCTACCCAATTTATAATCCAAATGGAAGCTTTGCTACCACTTCAACTTATCAGAACAACGTTTATGCCCAAGCTATTTCATCAGGTTATATCGGAACATATAAAAGAGATGTATCGGCCGATTTATTCTTGAAAAGAACATTTGATGAAATTACAAAAGGACTTTGGCTAAAAGCTAAGGCTTCAATTTATGCAACATTGTCTGAGAATACCTATAGAAATAAATCGTTCGCCAGTTTTTTCTATAATCCAACTACCAAAGTCTATACGCAATATGGTAGCATTGGTACACAAAACAATTATACAGGCATTAATTACCAGGGGCACTCAGATTATGAGGAGCTAACACTTGGTTACGACCGCAATTTTAACAAACATGGTGTAAGTGCAGTTTTACTCGCCAACCACGATAATTCATTTACAGGTTCAGATCTTCCTTATACGGTACAAGGGATTTCGGGAAAGGCATCGTATAATTTCGATGAGAAATATGTTGCTGATGTGGCTTTTGGATACAATGGATCAAATTATTATCCGCCATCAGGCGATTATAAATATGGATTTTTTCCTGCCGTGGCTTTAGCCTGGAACATCAATAAAGAAAATTTTTTAAACGATACTAAATGGTTAAGTGGCTTAAAACTGTATGGTTCTTACGGTAAAACCGGAAACGATAATCCTGGCTACTTCGTTTACATTCAAAGGTATTTTGATGGAACAGCTACTTATTTTGGTTCTACTCCAGGTTCTAATACCAGTATTTATGAACAGCCTTTAGCCAATCCTAATATTACATGGGAAAAAGCAAATAAATTTAATATAGGCTTACAGGGTGCGGTTTTAGATAACAAGTTGAGTTTTACTGTCGAATATTATCGTAATAAATATTACGACCTGTTGATGCAGAGAGGTAAAAACTCTGCGCTTATCGGACAGAACTACCCATTAGAAAACATTGGCCAGAGCAGATATACCGGTTGGGATTTCAAACTGAATTTCCAGCAAACGGTGAATGATTTTAGCTATTATGTTGCCGCTACAGGTGGATTGCAACAATCGAAAGTGCTCTATCAAAATGAGGTAAACCAACCTTTCCCTTGGATGGCCAGAACCGGACAGGCCGTTGGCCAGCGCTTTGGATACATTGCTGACGGCTTATTTCAAAATAACGCTGAAGTAAATAGTAGTGCCAAATTGGAAGGATACACCGCACAGCCTGGTGATATTAAATACCGCGACCTGAATGGAGATGGAATCATCAATCAGTTGGATCAAACAGCAATCGGTAATGCAAAACCATTGTTTTACTATGGCTTAAATTTAGGCTTTCAATTTAAAGGATTCGATTTTAGTGCGTTGATACAAGGGGCAATGAACCGCACCATTTACCTGAACGGAAATACAGAGTGGGCCTTTCAAAACAACGGTTTTGGACAGGCTTGGGAACAAAATCTCGACCGTTGGACTCCTCAAACAGCAGCTACCGCTACTATGCCCAGATTATCGATTGGTACAAACATCAATAACGAAGCTGCCTCTACTTTCTGGCAGCACTCGGGCAATTACGTACGCTTAAAAAATGTTGAGGTAGGTTACACGATACCGGACTATTGGACCAAGAAAATTGGTTTACAGAGCATCAGGGTATTTGGCAATGCTACCAATTTGCTAACACTAGCCGCTTACGATCGCGTAGATCCGGAGGTGTATAATGGCAACTATCCAATCCAGCGATCGATCAACATGGGTATCAACATTAAACTTTAATCACATGAAAAATTTTAAACAATATATCATACTTGCGCTATTTGGTTTTCAGGTGGCTATGGCCATTACTTCATGTAAAAAGGTAGAAACCGAACCTCGCGATTGGATTCAGGCAGATTTAGTTTGGGATGATCAGGATAAAAACGGAACTGTGGCAGGTTTCTTTTTAAACAGTGTATACAACTACATGCCAAGTGGTTTTAACCGGATAGACGGCGATTTTTTAGATGCAGCTTCAGGAGATGCTATTCCGTCAAGAAACAACACTCAGGTAGAATATTTTACAAATGGCAGGATAAGTACGCTAAACAATCCCGATCCTTATTGGGGTAACAGTTACTATGGCATTAGAGCGGCCAATATTTTTCTGGCCAATATCAATGTGGTGCCGGTTGCTGCGCTTACCAAACAATATTGGAGAGCAGAGGCCAGGTACATCAGGGCATTGTTATATTTCGAATTATTAAAAAGATATGGTGGTGTTCCATTAATCGGCAATAAAGTTTTCACGCTTGAAGATAACCTCGAATTGCCAAGAAATAGTTTTGCTGATTGCATAAATTATATCATTAGTGAATGTGATGCAGTTAAAGATAGCTTAAGATTAGAAACAGGTGCAAATTATACCACTTCGGATTGGGGCAGAATTCCTAAAGGAGCAGCAATTGCTTTAAAATGCAGGGCTTATTTATATGCGGCAAGTCCTTTATATAATGGTGGTGGTGTAGAATCAAATGGAACATTAAAAGCCTTAACAGGTTATCCAACAGCCGATGCTACCCGTTGGCAAAAAGTAATTGATGCTGCGGTAGAACTTAATGCTTTAAATTATTACCAACTTCAGCCTGTATTTAACAATGTATTTTTAACCAATAAAAATACTGAAGTTATACTGAGCAAACAGGCTGCAGTAAATACAGGTATAGAAACCACCAATGCACCATCTGGTTATGGAGCACCTGCATTGAGTAATGGTAGAACAAGTCCGACGGCCGATTTGGTGAATGCATTTACCATGCGGAGCGGGTTGCCGATTACCGATGCGGCATCTGGTTACAATCCAGCGGCGCCTTATACCAACAGAGACCTTCGGTTAGATTATACCATTTTTTATAACGGCGTAAACTGGTTAAACCGAGGGGTGCAAACCTTCGAGGGGGGGTTGGATAAAC
This sequence comes from Pedobacter sp. Bi27, assembly GCF_918698255.1. Lineage (NCBI taxonomy): Bacteria > Pseudomonadati > Bacteroidota > Sphingobacteriia > Sphingobacteriales > Sphingobacteriaceae > Pedobacter > Pedobacter sp. Bi27. Next base: position 422,809 of record NZ_CAKKMW010000005.1, on the reverse strand, counting down.
CGGGAGGGACAACGGTGCAAACCCGTACAGGTTACTACCTGCGCAAGTTTATGGGGAATTTTGCTACCAATAGTACTTACACCAACCAATCGCATAATTTTATCATTTTCAGATATGCCGAAATTATTCTCAATTATGCAGAGGCATTAAACGAGGTAGGCAGAACAGAAGATGCCGTTAAGCAGATTATTCTTTTACGTACCAGAGCAGGAATAACAGCAGGCACAAACACGCGTTATGGCATTCCTGTTGGGATCTCTCAGGAGAGTATGAGAACGCTGATTATGAATGAAAGAAGGGTAGAACTTGCTTTTGAAGAACACCGTTTCTGGGATATCCGAAGGTGGAAAATTGCACCGACCGTATTGAGTGGAGCATTGAACGGTACTAAGATTACCAAAAATGCCAACAACACTTTCACATACGAAAATATTCCGGTAGTGACTTCAGTTTTTACCAATAAACTTTACCACATGCCGGTACCTTATGCAGAAACAACCAAAAACAGTCAACTGCTTCAAAACGAGGGTTGGTAAACAATCAGTACAAAATCCAATATAAGATCATAACATGAAACATATATATCAATATTTACTGGTGTTGCTTGTGCTTTTAACCTCCAATTTGGTTATGGCACAAAACCAGGTCGTATCGGGAACTGTTAGCGATGCTACAGGACCTATAGTAGGCGCTTCTGTGAAAGAGAAAGGCTTAGCAACCAATGGGGTAGTTACCGATGGGAAAGGGAATTATACCCTACGTTTAAAGGGAACAAGCGGTACCATAGTGGTTTCATTTGTTGGCTCAACTCCGAAAGAAGTTGTAGTTGGCAACAGAAAAACTGTTAATGTTCAGTTAGAAGACGATGTGCAAGGCTTAGAGCAGGTTGTGGTGATCGGCTACGGTAAACAGAAAAAAATAACCTTAACCGGATCTATGAGTACCATAACCGGGGCTGATATCCGTCAAAATCCGTCTGCCAGTTTACAAAACACCTTGGTTGGCAGGTTGCCTGGTTTCTTTTCTCAACAACGTTCTGGTGCACCAGGGTCAGATGGCGCAACATTTTTTATCAGGGGTATCAGTTCGTACAATGGCGGTTCTACCACACCTTTAATCATTGTAGATGATATTGAATACAGTCCGGAGCAGTTTGCAGCCATCGATGCCAACGAGGTAGAAAACATCAGTATCCTTAAAGACGCTGCAACCACAGCAATTTATGGTATTAAAGGAGCAAACGGGGTGGTGGTTGTTACTACACGCAGAGGTAAACTGGGTACACCACAGATTACCTTTAGAAGTGAATACAGTGTAATGCAGCCTACGGTTATGCCAAAGTTTTTAGATGCTTACGAATCGGCAAAGTTATATAACCAGGCCAGGGCAAATGATGGTTTAACCCCAAGATTTACGGAAACCGATCTGCAGAAATATCAGGATGGTTCTGATCCATACGGACATCCTAACAACGACTGGAAAAAGATTCTGTTCAAAGATTTCAGTAGCCAGGTAAAAGGTAATTTTGATATCTCGGGGGGTACAGAAAAAGTAAAGTATTTTGTTTCAGCAGGTTTCCTATATCAGGATGGTATGTTGCGGAATTACGGCGAAGAGCAAGGTGTAAACTCTAACTTCTACTATAACCGGTACAATTACCGTTCAAATCTGGATATTAAGGCCACCAATACAATGGATATCAGAATCGATTTGTATGGTAATTTAGGCGTAACCAATACCAATAACATCGGTAGTGCTTTTGGTTATAACGATATCTTTTACGATTATGTAAGTTTCGCTTCGCTAGCTCCATTCAATTATCCGGTTTACAATCCCGATGGAAGTTTTGGCTATAGCAAGTGGCAAAGAGACGAGAACCCGAACTACAATCAAAATAATATTGTAGGGAGGATTACGCATTATGGTTATAACCGCAAATACGGTAATAACATGAATTTAGTGGCCAATGTAAACCAGAAATTAGATTTTATTACCAAAGGATTATCGATAAAAGGGGTGCTTTCTTACGCAAGTACCTACGATTATACCAGAAGTATGACGAGAGATCAGTTTCCATCTTTTATCTACAATTCAGATAACAATACTTACGAACCCAGAGATCCGAATATTTATCGTGTAAGAAGATATTTTATCGGCTACGGAGCGGGTAGTACCGTCAGGAATTTAACTACTCAGGCCATATTAAATTACGATAGAAGTTTTAACAGCCACCACGTTTATGGAACAGCATTAACCAATATCAATACGGTAATCAAATACAATGATAATGCGGTTTACAATTTTGTGCCAAACAACTTTAAAGGTTATACCGGCCGTGTAGGTTATGATTATGATGATAAATATTTATTTCAGTTTAATGCGGCTTACAATGGTTCAGATCGTTTTGTGAGCAAGAAAAAGTATGGTTTTTTTCCAGCAGCATCTGCCGGATGGGTGGTATCGAACGAGAAATTCTGGAAGGATAACGTAAAGTTCATCGATTTTTTAAAGTTTAGAGGCTCCTACGGTATTGTAGGTAACGACCGCATCGGCGATGGCTTTAACTACTACTATCAGCAAAATTACAGCAATGGAGGTAATGCATCTTTTGGTTATTCAGACAATACACAAACCGGAATTTCAGAAGGTACATTGGGTAATGATGATGTAACCTGGGAAAAGGAAAAGAAAACAGACGTAGCGATGGAATTTGGTCTCTTCGGAAGCAAGATCACAGGTTCAATCGATTTGTTCCACAATGTAAGAAGCGATATTTTAACTTCAAGAGGTACAGTTTCATCAATTTTTGGTGTGGGCCTGCCGCCTGTAAATTTGGGTAAAGTACAAAACCAGGGTGGTGAAATCGAGATCAGCTATAGAGATAAGATTGGCAATGTAGATTTCTCTGTGAGGGCAAATTACTCACTGGCCAAAAACAAGATTCTTTACCGCGACGAACCTACTCCTGCTTATCCTTATCAGGCATTTACAGGTAACAGTATCGGCCAGATCTTAACCTATCAGTGGATTGGTTTTTATACTTCGGCAGCTGAAATTGCTTCAAGTCCGGTTCCTCAAACCACACCAAGAATTGGCGATTTAAAATATGCCGATTTAAATGGTGATGGTAAAATTGATGGTTATGATATGTCTATAAATGGAGATCCGAATTTACCAAATACAAACTACGGTTTGGAGCTTCGAGCCAACTATAAAAACTTCGGTTTAAGTTTATTGTTTCAGGCCGCAACCAACTTTAATGTTCGTGGGGTGGCAGAAGCCATCCAGGCATTTTCCTCTAATTTAACTTCGATCCACCAAAACTCGTGGACACCAGCACTGGGAGATGCAGCACAATATCCATTACTTTCTTTAAGTCCCGGTTTAAGCAGTCCTTCCGCCTATCCATCAACATTCTGGATGGTTTCGGGAAATTATCTTCGATTAAAGAATGCAGAGTTCAGTTATAACTTTCCTCAAAAACTCACTGAAAGATTAAAAGTACAGAGTATTCGTACCTACATCAATGGATATAACCTCCTCACCTGGTCGAGCTTGGATAAACGTTATCAGTTCGATCCAGAGTCGAATTCAGGGCAGGATAGAATTAAATATCCACCACAAAAAATGATCAATTTAGGTTTAAGTGTTACGTTTTGATAATTGATTGACATGAAAAAAATAGTATTAATGATATGTTTATGTGCTTCAATGGCAGCATGTAAAAAAAATAGCGATTTCTTAGATAGTAAAGCGGATACCGGAGAAACTGAGGCTTCTGTGTTTTCAGATAGTTTAAAATCTATCCGCTTTCTTACCCAGATTTATAGCAGTTCATCTTATAGTTTTGCAAAAGGGCGTTTTAGCAGCCACGGAAATACCGAAATGGCTACCGATGATGCGGAATATGCCTATTCAGGACCAACACAGAATGCGGTGATCATGTACAACGGGACACTTTCGCCAACCAACTTTTGGAGTGGGGGTGGTTTGCCTGATTTTTGGACAACCCCGTATACCAATATCCGTAGGGTAAATCTGATGTTATCTAAATTGCCCGTTATTCCACTTTCAGAAGCGAAGAAGAAACGTATTACCGGCGAATTGAAATTTTTGCGGGCATGGTACTATCACTTGCTGCTGATCAATTTTGGTGGAATTCCGCTTGAAGGTGATAATGTTTACGGCATTACCGATGTGATCGATCTTCCCCGGTCATCATTTGACGAATCCGTTAATTACATTACGGCTGAGCTTGATGCTGCAGCAAATATTTTACCCATTGCCACTGATTATGCAGAACAGGATTATGGAAGGGCAACTAAAGGAGCTTGTTTAGCACTAAAATCGAGGGTTTTATTGTATGCTGCCAGCCCGTTGTTTAATGGTGGCGCCATAACCCAGGCATCGGCAGCTGTAAAGCCAATTGTAAGTTACCCCAGTTATAGTGTGGCACGTTGGCAAAAAGCAGCTGACGCTGCTGAAACGTTAATTAATACAGGCACCTACAGCTTGTTCGAAGATAATGTAACTGCTCCGGGTTATGGTTTTTACAATGTGTTTTTAAAACGGGTTAATTCTGAGTATATTTTCAGCTTTAACCGACCGTCTAACCGCGATTTTGAAGGTTATTATAATCCACCATCAAGGGGAGGCGCAAAAAATTCTACACCAACACAGCAACTGGCAGCAGCTTTCCCAATGAAAAATGGAAAAGCAATTACCGACCCTACTTCTGGCTATGATGCAGCAAACCCGTACACAAACCGCGATCCGAGATTTGGTTATTCCATTATCTACAATCAATCGCTGTATTACAGCACCACAACCAGTACTAAAATTGTGGTAAATACCTATAATGGTGCTGCAACTGATGGGTATACTTCAAACGGGACAGGACCAACAACAACGGGTTATTATGCCCGCAAAATGTGCGACGAAAATATATCGAGCAACAGTTCTTTCAATACAGAAAGGGGCTGGCCGTTAATCCGCTATGCAGAAATTTTGTTGAATTATGCAGAAGCCATTAACGAAACCGGACAAACAGCACTGGCATATCCCAAACTAGTAGCCATTCGTAAAAGAGCAGGTATAACAGCTGGTGCTGATAATTTATATGGTTTAAAGGCCAATATGTCTGTTGATGAAATGAGAGCAGTTATTCAGAACGAACGCCGCATCGAACTGATGAATGAAGATCACCGTTGGAATGATATTAGAAGATGGAAAATTGCTGTTGATGTAAACAATGGTTTTAATAAAGCAATCAATATTACTAAAACAGGTAATGTGTATACGTATCAGGTGGTGAATACCATCCGTCAGCACGTATTTAATCCACAACATTATTTAATGCCAATTCCACAGTCGGAAGTTTCGAAGATGCCTTCAATGCTTCAAAACCCTGGCTATTAACCTATTTGAATTTAATGATTAACTACTCTCCTTATCTTTCTGCAAAGAAAGATAAGGAGAGTTTTTTGTTTTATATACAAATAAGTATACACATCAACCGGAATCCTCCTTACAACAAACAGCCTAAATGGCTATACCGCCACAACCTTCGATATAGAACGTTTATTGCTGCAGCTTAATCAAAATAAGCACTTCAGAAGACAGATCTAAAACAGATCGTACAAGCCAATTTTTACCCCAACAGGGAAAGTGATCTGAATAGGCGTTTTAAATTAAACGTCAATTAAACGTTTAATTTTTATTGAAAGTCTTAAAATCACTGGAAATGGACTAAAAATAACAATTTAACCCCTACTTATTACCGTATTACCCCTCACTACGAGCGCTTTTTTTATAGTTAATTTGTTTCAACCAAGTATAAGAATATTAGATCGATCCAGATTATTCCAGATTAACTACCTAGAATAATTAATGGATGCAGCAAATTTAGAGCGGCTGTATCCTGTTTTTTTAAGAAGCAAAAACCTAAACCTTTAACGGATCATGAAAAGATTAAAACAAACAAACAAATACCCCCATTACGGTCTAACTAATTGCTGATTGAAGGTTTGCTTGAAATCAGTATTACCCTTAACAAATTATTCATCCTTAACCCCAAAATTATGAAGAAAGCTAAATCTACTCAACATTCCGTTTTTTAAAACCGCCGGCAAAATAAAATAACATTAGTGCTTTTTAATAAAAAGCACACTAATCAATACCAATTGCCAGGGATAAGCGCATTGCGCTATTTCCCAAACCATACTGACGAATATTTCGATTGGATGACTGCCTAATGCCTCTACGAGCGCAAGATGATGGTAATCTATCTGGCCGGATATTGATATAGCTAACCATTTTTAAACCATTTTTATGAAGAAAAAACTACCGAAAAAAATCCCGCTACACCAGCAGGGTATTACCCTTAGGTCAATCTTAAAATTTTTGATCTATTTAGTAATTACAATTTCTAGCTTAACAGTATCTGCACAAACAGATGTAACGGTTAGGGGGATAGTAAAAGACACTGTGGGCGGTTTGCCAGGTGTAAACGTAAAAGTTTCGGGCACCAACCGTGGAATATCTACCGACGAGTTTGGCCGGTATACCATCAAATTGCCAAGAACAGGTAAATTGTTGTTCTCACTGGTGGGTTATAAACCCAAAAATGTTGCCATTGCCAATTACGATAAAAATGCCGAAGGCGTTTATGTAATTAATGTAACCCTCTCATCAGATGCCAATTCATTAGAAGAAGTTGCAGTGGTGGGTTTTGGCACACAGAAAAAAACGAGTGTAATCAGTTCCATCACCGCCATTAATCCTAAAGAGCTTAAAGGGCCAACCAGTAACCTAACTACTATGATGGCGGGCAGGGTAGCTGGTATGATTGCTTATCAGAGAAGTGGTGAGCCTGGTGCAGATAATGCCCAGTTTTTTATCCGTGGTTTAGGAACTTTCGGTGCAGGTAAACAAGATCCTTTAATCCTGATCGATGGTATCGAATCAAGCCAGAACGATATGGCACGTTTGCAGCCTGATGATATTTCTTCTTTTAACGTACTTAAAGATGCAACAGCGTCGGCAGTTTATGGTGCCAGGGGTGCAAATGGTGTAGTACTTATTTTAACTAAATCGGGCGTTGCAGGTCAAACAAAATTTGGGTTCAGGGCCGAGTCGTCACTCTCCTCAAATACTAAAAACTTCCAGTTTGCGGATAATGTAACGTATATGAAGCTGGCAAATGAAGCTGCGCTTACCCGTAACAGGTTGGCCATATTACCATATCTCCAAACTAAAATTGATGCAACTGCTGCGGGCGAAAATGAATTGCTTTACCCAAACAACAATTGGATAGAACAATTGATAAAAGATTATACCACGAATCAAAGATATAACATAAATATCTCTGGAGGGGGTACTAAGGCGAGCTACTATATTGCAGGCACTTACAATATTGATAATGGGGTATTAAAAGTTGCCGATCTAAATAACTTTAACAGTAATATCAAGTTAAAAAATTATTCTGTCCGTTCTAATGTAAATATTAACCTAACCAACACCACCGAAGCAATTATCCGTGTTTATGGGCAGTTTGACGATTATACCGGTCCGGTAGGGGGCGGTGGAGCTACATTTAACAGGGCAATTTGGTCTAACCCGGTAATGTTTCCAGCGGTTTATCCGGCAAGTTTATCGCCTTTTAGCAACCACCCTTTATTTGGTAATGCGATTTCACCGAGAGGTGGTTTATATATGAATCCTTTTGCCGAAATGGTAAAAGGTTATCAGGATAAAAATGCTTCTACACTACAAACGCAGATAGAAATTAAGCAGGATTTAAAATTTATTACACCAGGCTTAACCGCCAGGATGATGAGTTATGCCCGTAGATATTCTTATTTTGATATTTCTCGCGCTTACAGCCCTTTTTATTATTCATCTACTGAGCAGCCAGATAAATCAATCGGACTTACCTTAATTAATGGTGGCGGTGCATTATCAATTGGTCAGGTAGGTACCGAATATCTAGGTTACTCGGAAGGTAAAAAGGATTTAAATTCAACTTTTTATGCCGAGTTTTCTGCAAACTACAACCGTACTTTTAAAGAGAAACATGCAGTAGGCGTGATGTTGATTACAACCATGAGAAATTATCTGGCTGCAAATCCGGGTAGTCTTCAGCTATCTTTACCATCGCGTAATCAGGGAGTATCAGGAAGAGCTACTTATGGATACGATAACCGTTATTTAGCCGAGTTCAACTTTGGGTATAATGGTTCTGAACGTTTTGCAGAAAATACCCGTTTTGGTTTCTTTCCTTCATTCGGTTTAGGATACATTATTTCTAATGAAAACTATTTTAAGCCACTTACAAGCGTAATCAATAGTTTAAAGTTAAGGGCAACCTTTGGTTTGGTGGGTAACGATCAGATCGGAAATGATTCCGATCGTTTCTTCTACCTTTCTGAAGTAAACATGAACAACGGAACATTTGGTTCGAGCTTTGGCGAAGATGGTTTATACTATAGAGATGGTATTTCGATTTCGCGTTATTCTAATCCATTCATTACCTGGGAAAAATCTAAACAAACCAACATTGGTTTAGATATGACCTTGTTTAACAGCTTGAATTTAACATTCGATATTTATAAAAACGAGCGTTCGAACATTTTAACCGACAGAACGTTTATTCCAAGTTCAATGGGCTTACAGGCATCTGTACGGGCAAATACCAATAAAGCCGAAAGTAAAGGTGTCGATTTCTCTGCCAGCTATAACAAATCATTTCACAACGGCATGTTCCTACAAATGAGGGGAAACTTTACTTATGCCACCAATAAGATATTAATTTATGATGAACCTTCATTTAGTACCAAAGAGGCTTATCGCTACCATATTGGTTTACCCACTACCCAATCATTCGGTTACATTGCCGAACGTTTATTTATTGATGATGCAGAAGCTAAAAACTCACCTGTGCAATTTGCAGGCGTACCGGGCTTAGACTATGGTGGTGGCGATATTAAGTATAGAGATGTAAATGGCGATGGTATTATCAGTGATGTAGACCAGGTGCCTATTGGTTTACCTACCAGTCCTGAAATCGTTTATGGTTTTGGAGGTACGTTTGGTTTTAAAGGCTTCGATATCTCTGCATTTTTACAAGGTTCGGCCAGGTCTTCATTTTTCATTAATCCAGGTAATATTTCCCCTTTCGTACTCAATAACGAAACTGGCAATCCTAACGTTACACAAAATGGATTATTAGAGGTAATAGCCAACAGCCACTGGTCTGAGCAAAATAGAGACAGCTATGCCTTCTGGCCGCGTTTAAGTCCGAATTTTGTAAATAACAATACGCGTACCTCAACCTGGTGGATGCGTAACGGGTCTTTCTTAAGATTAAAGAGCGTAGAACTTGGTTATAATCTGCAAACCAAACTGCAAAAAAGACTTGGTCTTAATAGTGCCAGGGTTTATGTAAATGCGACCAACCTATCCAGTTTTAGCAATTTTAAACTTTGGGATCCCGAAATGGGCGGAAATGGCTTAGGCTATCCTGTACAAACAGTATATAATTTAGGTTTAAATGTTTCATTCTAACGATTGAGCTTAAAAAGATAAATATGAAAATCAACAATATTTTATTTCGAAAAGATACGGCAAAGCCAGGTTTAGCTAAACTTATGCTGGCCATACTCGCTATCGTGATATCCATTAGTTCTTGTAAAAAATACCTGGATATTGTGCCTGACAACGTAGCTACAATAGATAATGCCTTTACACTAAGAAATGAGGCCGAAAAATACCTGTTTACCTGTTACTCCTTTCTTCCAAAAGATGGAGATCCATTACTGAATGCCGGTTTCATGGCTAGTGATGAAATATGGACCTCGTTAGATGAAAGAGAGTTTATTTCTTATGGCTGGCGGATGGCCAGAGGTAGCCAGGGCGCCGAAAACCCATATTTAGATGCCTGGAATGGGCGCTATCAGGGTGGTGGCAATGGTGATAACTTTGGGATGTTCAAAGCCATTAGAAACTGTAATATTTTTCTGGAAAATGTACAGGATGTAAGCAAAATACCAGATTTAAGCTTAGATGAAAGACAAAGATGGATTGCGGAGGTTAAGTTTTTAAAAGCTTATTATAATTTTTATCTCTTAAGGATGTACGGTCCTATTCCAATTATTGATGTCAATTTAGGAATTAGTGCTACTGAAGAAGATGTGAGGGTTAAAAGAATGCCTTTTGATGAATGTGTAAACTATGTAGTTGGATTATTGGATCAGGCTATTCCTAACCTACCTCAAATTATTACGGATAAAAGCACTGAACTTGGACGTATTACAAAGCCCATAGCACTTGCTATAAAAGCAAAACTGCTGTTAACTGCTGCAAGCCCGCTGTTTAATGGCAATACCGACTATAGTAATTTTAGAGATAAGGATGGGGTAGTGTTGTTTAATACCACTTACGATGCCAATAAATGGAAAAGAGCTTCCGATGCTGCCAAAGCAGCAATTGAAGGTGCAGAAGCAGCAGGATTTAAGTTATATCAGTTTCCGGGTACCACCTTTAAACTATCAGATACTACCTTGAGGCAATTAACCATTAAGGGTGCAGTAACTGAGCGTTTCAATGTAAACCTGGAGCATGTTTGGGCAAATCCGAACAGCAGAACCTTTAACATGCAAAGAGCTGCTATGCCGCGTTTAGCTGCAACTGTGGTGGTTGGTAGTGCCAGGCAGCAATTGGCGCCACCATTAAAAATCGCCGAAATGTTTTACAGCAGAAATGGCGTGCCGATCAATGAAGATAAAACCCTCGATTTTACCAATAAATATACCCTGAGAACAGCCGTTAAAAGTGAGCGGTTTTATGTTAAAGAAGGTTACACCACGGCGAGGATCAATTTTGATAGAGAGCCAAGGTTTTATGCCGATTTAGGCTTTGATGGTGGTGTTTGGTACAAATATGATAGTCCAACCAATTCTGACGAGGGAACATTTGTTTTAGAAGGAAAATCTAATCAGGTTGCCGGTGCAAACAACTTTGGATGGTACAACGAAACCGGCTATTTTATCAAGAAACTGGTAGATTGGAACATGATTAATGGTACCAACGGTGCCAGTTACCGCGATTATCCATGGCCGCAGGTAAGAATGGCAGATCTTTATTTAATGTATGCCGAAGCTTTAAACGAAACACTGGCCAGCCCTTCTGCTGATGTTTACGATTACATTAACAAGATTAGAACAAGGGCTGGGTTACAAACGGTGCAAACCTCATGGACTACTTATTCCAACAATCCGGGCAAGTACACTTCAAAAGACGGGATGCGCGAAATTATCCAGCAAGAAAGACTGATTGAGATGGCATTTGAAGGTAGCCGCTACTGGGATATTAAGCGTTGGAAACGAGCTGCAGAAATGTTTAACCAATCCATTACCGGATGGAGCGTTTATCAGCCAACGGCTTCAGAGTATTACCGTGTTAGAACCATATTTAACCAGAATTTTGTAGCACCACGTGATTATTTGTGGCCGCTAAGAACTTATGATTTAACAGTTAACCCTAAACTGGTTCAAAACCCAGGTTGGTAGTATTAATTTTTGTAAAAATATTCAATATGAAAAGAATGAATAGAAATCTGCTTGTGTTGCTGTTTGGTTTAGCAGTAGCCTTTTCGAGTTGCAAGGAAGAAGAGATTGTTCCGCTGGAAAAAAATACCAATCCTCCCGGAAAAGTGTCCAATGTTACCGTTACCAATGGTGCAGGCAATGCAACCATTACCTTCAGCTTACCTAGCGATAAAGATTTATTGTATATAAAAGCTGTATACAATTTAGCCAACGGCCAACAAATGGAAGTGAAAACTTCTTATTATGGCAATAGTTTATTGGTAGAAGGATTTGGAGATACCAATGAGCATGAGGTAAAAGTATATAGTGTAAACAGAAGTGAAACCGCTTCAGAACCTGTTATTGTTAAGGTTAAACCACTGGAAAACCCAATTTGGGGTGTTTACAGAAGTTTAAAAGCTGTTGCTGATTTTGGCGGATTAAACTTTAAAGGCACTAACCCATCAAAAGCCGATCTGGCCATAGAGGTTTTGGTTTTATCGAAAGGTAAATATATACCAACAGCAAAAAATATTTATACCGCCGCTATAGATATCGATCAATCCGTTAGGGGCTTAGATACTTTAAGCCAAAAATTTGCCATAACCATTAGAGATCGGTGGTTAAACTATAGCGATACGCTTTTTACCACATTAAAGCCACTTTACGAAACGGTTTTATCTAAATCGACCTATAAAGAAGTGATTTTACCAACAGATACTCCACAAGAATATTCAAACACGGGGGTAGCTAAAATGTGGGACGGAAACATTATCGATTGGCCTAGTGTATGCTTAACCAAAACCACAGTATTAACGCCGCAATGGGTAACTTTTGATCTGGGTAAAATTGCCACACTTAGCCGTATTGTGGTTTGGAATTATCCTGAATACCTTAACGCTGGCCGTACCTATTATTATGGTGGCAATTTAAAAGATTTTGAAATCTGGGGTACCGATAACCCACCTGCTGACGGAAGTTTTAATAACTGGGTAATGTTGGGTAAATACAGCTCTCAAAAACCTTCAAAAAGTGCTTATGGTGTACAAACAAGTGAAGATTATGCTTTTGCAAATGCTGGCATAAGCTACAATTTTGCCGTAGGCCTTAAAAAAGTAAGGTATATCCGCATAAAATCTATTAATAATTGGCAGGGTAACTCATTTATGAGTGTATCAGAAGTTCAACTTTATGGAGACCCAAGATAGAGGCAATAACTTAACAGAATTTTAGAGATGAATAATCAAAAAATAAATATAAGAACCATAAAACTAGCTTTTATGATCCTGTTGGCTGGCGCTTACCTCGCCTGTACAAAAGCCGACGACTATAAAAAATTTACCGAAACGGGAGAGATTTCTTACACTGGGAAATTGGATTCAGTAAAAGTAATGTCTGGAAATAATAGGGTGTATATCCGTGGATTGTTTCTCGCCGATCCAAAAGTGACGCAGTGTAAAATCTTTTGGAATAATAAAGCCGATTCTGTCGTTATTCCCGTAAAGAAAAAATATCCCATCGATACGTTGAAATACTTTGTAGAAAATGTAAAAGAGGGTGTACAGAATTTCGAAATCTATACCTATGATGGTGTTGGGAATAAATCAATTCCGGTATACAAAACGGGGAGGTCTTATGGCCAGAGGTATCAATCATCCTTGTTTAACCGGCCAATAGAATCTGCTTTTACTGATGCAAGTGGGCTAACTAAAATTACCTGGCAGGGAATGGACCGTTTAACAGGTGTGTTTGCTACTGAAGTAGAATACACGAACCTGAGTAATGTAATTAAAAAGATCAGGGCTAAAATTGATGAGACAACAACTTCTATCTCAGATATTAAGCCAGGTACCACACTTAGGTACCGTACGTTGTTTTTACCTGATACCGTTTCAATCGATACATTTTCAACTGCTTTTCAAACACAGCGGGTAGGAGCCGATATCACCTCAACCTATTTTAAAAATAAAGGTAATCCATTCTTAGCTGCTGCAAGTGGTGGCAGATGGCGTAATATTGCCGATTGGACCGTTACTGCAAATATTAAAAATCATGGTGGCTTAGGTGGCTGGTGCTCGGATCAAGGTGGCTGTTTGGCAATGGAAATGGGCTGGGATGGCACTGCACAAATTACCAATGGTAAAATATACCAAACTTTTACGCTTCCGGCAGGCAGCTATAGTTTCGAAATTACCATGGCTAAAAATGAAGCAAAGGATCCGGTTTACATTGTAGCAGCAGCTGGTAATACCCTGCCAGATGTAGCCGATGTATCAACTTCATTGGGTTATACCAATTTTGCAAATAATAAGTTCCAGTTTACATTAACACAATCAACAACAGTTTCAATAGGCTTTCTTGCCACGATGCTGTCGGCATCAGGAAACCAATTCTGGATTGTAAAAGAAGTAATGCTTAAATCACTTTAACAGTATTTAAGGTTAATTGCATATTCTCTGGGGCTTTCTGAAAAGAGACCCCAGAGATCGATTACGTTAAGGTGTATCAGAAATAGATGCCTTTGAAATTGTCACCCTGAGGGATAATTTATTGTATAAAAATCAATATGAATGACGCATATCTTTTTTTTGCCCAGAGGCTCATCCTTGCCTCGGCTCGCCGCCGCCGATGGGGCTCTTCTTTTTGCTGTCAAAAAGAAACAAAAAACACCGGCTGAAAATTTTTCTTTCAAAGCTAGTGGGTAGGCTGGGTCGGTGGAGCCCGAAAAATTTGTTAGGCCGGATTTAAGTAGAACGGGGATACCGTGCTATGGCCTAGCTGGATGGAAATTCGACGGCGGCTAAAATATTGATTAATAGTTGTTTATAGAATAACGTCAATGGTAGCGTAGTCAAAGGGCTGAAACAAGTTCAGGATGATGACTGCGCTCTAAATAAAAAGCGCCATGGAAATTAAACCATGGCGCTTTCTATTATATTTTTAAGGGTTAATGCTGAACTTTTATTTCAGTTCTTCTATTCACCATTCTACCTTCTTCACTATCGTTCGAGCTGATCGGTTCTTTTTCGCCATGACCAACAACAGTAAAATTACTGCCGTTTAAACCTGCGTTTATAAAGTACGATTTTACGGCATTTGCACGGTCGATAGAGAGTTGCATATTGTGATCGGGTGTACCCTCAGCAGATGAATGTCCGTTAAGTACAAATTTGGTGGTAGGCGATTTTTTCATTTCCGCTACTGCTTTATCCAGGATAGCGAATGATGATGTTTTAAGTACAAACGAATTAAATTCAAACTGGATATTGTCTAAATTAAAGTTAGGTTTTTCAACTGGAGCCGGAGCTTCTTCTTTCTCAGGGGCAGGCGCTGGTTTTTTCTCTTCTACTGGTGGTGCTGGCTTTTCAACAGGTGCTGGAGCTGGTTTTGCTACCAGTTTTTTTGTTTTACAAGAGTACATTGTAAGGGTAAACAAAGCGAGGAGCGTAGTGAATAAAAGGTTTTTGGTAATGTTCATGTTTTAAGATTAATTTAAGTTTACTGTGTGTTTGTTGCCCAAACATACTAATAAATGATTACAGCTATAACGGTGTTTTTTTGAAGAAGTTATATTTAATGTGTTAATCCGTCTAATTTAACTTCAGTTTTACTCAAACATATTCACATCAATTTCCTTTATGTATTATAATATTTTACTATGGACCGTTTTGAAAACAAAATCGCTTTAATTACCGGAAGCAGTCAGGGAATTGGCGCGGCATGTGCCTTAAGGTTGGCAAAAGATGGCTGTGATATCATCTTAAATGGCCATAAATTTGATGAAAGGGGCGAAAAACTTATCACAGAAATACAAGACATGGGTAGAAAAGCAACTTTTTTGGAGGCAGATTTAAGTAAAGCCAAAGAAGCCGCTAAATTGATAACCAATGCCGTAGCAGCATTTGGCCATTTAGATATTTTGGTAAATAATGCGGGCGTAGAAAAAAAAGCCAGCTTTTGGGATGTTACTGAAGAAGATTACGACCTGGTCATGAATACAAATTTAAAAGGTGTTTTTTTTAGCACCCAATCGTTTGTAAATTACTGTAGAAAAAGTAAGGTAGCCGGAACTGTAATCAATATGAGTTCTGTACACGAAGAAATCGCATTTCCACATTTTGCTGCGTACTGTGCGAGTAAAGGAGGCTTAAAGATGTTAACCAGAAATCTCGCTTCAGAATTAGCTCAATTTAATATCAGGATTAACAACGTAGCGCCCGGAGCTGTTTCAACACCGATTAATCAAGATTTATTGAACAATAAAGAACAGCTGGAAAAAGTACTTCAAAACATTCCCTTTAAACGAATGGGTAAGGTAGAAGACGTGGCAGCAATAGTGGCTTTCCTCGCTTCTGATGATGCTGCTTATGTAACCGGATCAACTTATTTTGTAGATGGAGGATTAACCTATCATTATGAAGAGCAATAGGCTAATCGAAGAATTTAATTTAAACCTTTAAATTTGGCATTAAGTTTAAGAACGCCTGCGAATTAGCATGGTATTTCTTTTTATCTAATTTAAAATAAAATGCCCCTTTTTTAGAACCTGTCCTGTCTTTTTCAGCTAGCTTAATCAATAGTCCGGTTGAAGTAATTTTACGGCTGAAATTCCTAGTATCGATTTTAGTATCGTTTACTTCCTCAAAAAGTATATGTAATTGTGGAATGGTGAATTTTTTAGGCAGCATCTCGAACAAAATAGGGTGAAGGGCAGCCTTATATCTCAGTTTTTTTCGGGCATCAGCAACCATTTGGTTGTGATCGAAAATAAGTTTGGGTCTATCATTGATCAAAAACCACTCTGCTTCGTAATCATCATTTAACTGTGCTTCATATTTATGGATATCTATAAGGGCAAAATATCCAACAGAAAGTGTTCTTTCAATTGGGTCACGGTCAGGTTCTCCATAAATCTGCATCTGCTCCAGGTAAACACCTTCCAAACCCGTCATTTTTTTGAGTACCCTGTTCGCTGCATCATCCGGACTTTCATTTGCACCCACAAAACCACCCATTAAACTCCATTTGTTTATCTCGGGTTCTAAACCCCGCTTAACCAACAGAATTTTAAGGTGTTCACCGTCAAACCCAAACACGATGCAATCAACAGCAACCAGATAATGTGGCTGCCCAGAATATTCAATCATTTTTTATCCGAGATTTTAAAGGGCTTAATATGTTCAAATTTTCACGAAAATAAAAATTATTATTAATTGTCGTTTTGACAATTAATAATAATTTTATAATTTGGCGGCTTAGATAGATTAAGCTAAATGCTTTCTTTTCTCTAACCAATTGAAAATATAAGATGAACCAAACATTCGAACTCGATAGTAATCCACACACCAGGTTAAATATATTAACTGGCGAATGGGTTTTAGTTTCTCCGCACCGTACTAAAAGGCCTTGGCAGGGTAAAGTTGAAGATGTAACGCCAGATAACCGTCCGGAATATGACCCTAAATGTTATTTATGTCCTGGTAATGGCAGGGCAGATGGCGATAGCAATCCCGAATATACCGAAAGCTTTGTTTTTAACAATGATTTTGCTGCGTTGCTTGAAGATACGCCTACTGGTAATATGAATGAAGATGATTTATTGGTAGCCAATAATCAGAGAGGGCTTTGCCGGGTGATCAGTTTTAGTCCGAAGCACAACCTCACACTTCCCGAAATGAGTGTCGAAGCCATAACTGCTGTGGTAAATGTTTGGCAAAATGAATTTAATAGCCTTGCCGAAAATGATTGGATCAAATACATTCAGATTTTCGAAAACAAAGGCGAAATAATGGGCTGTAGTAATCCACACCCACATGGTCAGATCTGGTCGCAGAGCGATATTCCATTAGAAATTGCCAAAGAAACCGAACGTCAGAAAACGTTCTATGCTATTCACAGAAGAAGTTTGCTTGGCGATTACTTAAAATTGGAGCAAAAGAAAAAAGAGCGTATAGTATTCGAAAACGATCATTTTGCGGTACTTGTACCTTTTTGGGCAGTTTGGCCTTACGAAACCATGATTATCAGTAAACGCCATGTAAATAGCATTAAATTGTTTACAGAAGCTGAGAAAAAATCGTTAGCTGAAGCCATTAAGGTATTAACAACCAAATATGATAACCTGTTCGAAACCTCTTTCCCGTATTCAGCCGGCATGCATCAGGCACCGGTAAACAACGGCTATTATCCTGAATGGCACTGGCATATGCATTTTTACCCACCGTTGTTGCGCTCGGCATCAGTTAAAAAATTTATGGTCGGTTACGAAATGTTGGCTAACCCTCAACGCGATATTACCCCTGAATTTGCCGCTAGCCGTTTAAAAGAGATGTCTGCATTCCACTATAAAATCAACAAAACTGAAGACTAAATATTAAATAATGAATGCACAGGATTTAAAAAATACATTTAAAAAACTTTTCAACGCTGAGCCTATTTTAGTGCGTTCGCCTGGAAGAATCAATATTATTGGCGAGCATACAGATTATAACGGCGGTTTTGTAATGCCTGCTGCTATAGATAAAGCCATTTATGTAGCCATATCAAAAAGAGAAGATGATGAAATACATTTATTTTCAGAGAGTTATCAGCAATTCGATATTTCATCGATCAAAAGCCTGAAAAAATCAGAGAACAGTTGGGCCAATTACATTTTGGGCGTTGCCGATCAGTTAAAAGAAAGAGGCCATCGGTTGGGTGGCTTTAATTTTTATATAGATGGCAACGTGCCTTTGGGTGCTGGTTTATCGTCGTCTGCTGCTGTAGAATGTGCTACCGGCTTTGCGCTCGATCAACTTTTTTCACTTTCCGTTCCGAAAATGGATATCGCATTGATTGCACAAAAGGCAGAACAGACTTTTGCTGGTGTTAACTGTGGAATTATGGATCAGTTTGCCTCTGTATTTGGCAAGAAAGACCAAGCCATTATGCTCGATTGCAGATCGATGAAGCACATTTATATCCCATTAAAATTAGATGGATATAAACTTTTGCTTTTAAATACGAATGTAAAACACGCACTTGCCGATTCTGCCTACAACAAAAGAAGATCACAGTGTGAACAAGGCGTTGCCTGGGTAAAGGAGCATTATCCAAATGTAAGTACGCTTCGTGATGTAGATTTAACCATGTTAGAAACCCATGTTAAGCCAAAAGATCTGGAAGTTTACACCAAATGTAGTTTTGTAGTGAAAGAAATCGGTCGCTTATTAACCGCTGCGGAACAACTGGAAAATGGTAACCTGCAAGGTTTGGGTAAACTGATGTTCGAAACGCATGAAGGTTTAAGCAAAGATTACGAAGTGAGCTGTAAAGAATTAGATTTCCTGGTTGATGCGGTTAAACCTCTTGATTATGTGTTAGGTGCCAGGATGATGGGCGGTGGTTTTGGTGGTTGTACCATCAATATTGTTAAGGAAGAAAAAATTGCTGATTTAATTGAAGCGTTATCTTCAAAATACTTACTACAGTTCGGACTCAAACTTGGTTCCTACACTGTTCAAACTGATAACGGAACCAGCTTATACAGCTAAATTTAAATAACCCAAGGTATACTAACCAAAATAAATCAATGAAAAATAACTTATTAGACACGAAGGATTACATTGTATTTGCAATTTACTTCGTTATTGTGGCCGCTTATGGGCTCTACATTTACAACAAGAAAAAGTCAGAATCTACAGGTTCTAAAGATTATTTTCTTGCTGAAGGCTCTTTAACCTGGTGGGCAATCGGCGCATCGTTAATTGCATCTAATATTTCTGCAGAGCAGTTTATCGGTATGAGCGGATCAGGCTTTAAAATGGGATTGGCCATTGCAACCTACGAGTGGATGGGCGCATTAACCTTAGTGGTTGTTGCGGTATTCTTTATTCCAGTTTACTTGAAAAATAAAATTGCTACAATGCCGCAATTCCTACATCAGCGTTATAACGGAACGGTAGCCATGATAATGGCTGTTTTCTGGTTATTACTTTATGTTGTAGTTAACTTAACCTCGATCCTTTACTTAGGCGCTTTAGCAGTAAGCAGTATTTCTGGTTTCGATTTAAGTTTCTGTATGTACGCCATTGCAGGTTTTGCCATTATTATTACGCTGGGTGGAATGAAAGTTATTGGATATACCGACGTTATCCAGGTGTTTTTCTTAATTCTCGGTGGTTTGGCCACTACCTATTTGGCTTTAAACTTAGTTTCTACGCACTATGGAACGACAGGTGTTTTTGAAGGCTATAGTTTAA
This sequence comes from Pedobacter sp. Bi27, assembly GCF_918698255.1. Lineage (NCBI taxonomy): Bacteria > Pseudomonadati > Bacteroidota > Sphingobacteriia > Sphingobacteriales > Sphingobacteriaceae > Pedobacter > Pedobacter sp. Bi27. The sequence goes on along the minus strand of NZ_CAKKMW010000005.1, from coordinate 402,984 downwards.
TGACTTCAAAGGCTTCTGAACATTTTCACATGATTTTAAAGCCAGATAACGAAAATTATATCGATTTACCTGGCTTAAGTGTGCTTGTAGGCGGCATGTGGATTGTGAACTTAAATTATTGGGGCTGTAACCAATACATTACTCAACGTGCTTTGGGGGCTAACCTGGAGACTGCACGCGGAGGTATTCTTTTTGCTGCATTCTTAAAATTATTAATGCCCATTATTGTTGTGTTACCAGGTATTGCAGCTTATGTTTTATATAAAGATGGCGCCTTCCAAGCTGAAATGCTACAAGATGGATCTGTAAATCCAGACCGTGCATATCCGGTATTGTTGAATTTACTGCCTGCCGGATTAAAAGGACTTTCTTTTGCTGCATTAACTGCTGCAGTGGTAGCGTCTTTAGCTGGTAAAGCAAATAGCATTGCAACTATTTTTACGCTGGATATTTACAAGAAAGTATTAAAGACCGATGCCACTGAGAAAAATTTGGTAACCACGGGTAAGATTTCGATCATTGTAGCGATGATTCTCGGTGTTTTAATTGCACCACATTTAGGAATCGATAAAAAAGGTGGTTTCCAATATATCCAGGAGTATACAGGTTTTGTTTCTCCAGGTATTTTTGCCATGTTTATTTTAGGTTTCTTTTGGAAAAGAACAACTTCAAGTGCAGCACTATTCGCAACCATTGGTGGTTTCGGTTTGTCAATTTTACTTAAATTCTTACCTACACTTACCGATCTTTCATGGTTATCAGGAATGGGCTTCTCTGTAAAAAATGCAGCTGGAGTTTATGAAATTCCGTTCTTGGATCGTATGGGCTTTGTATTTGTATTCTGTATCCTTGGTATGGTGATCATCAGTTTAGCAAGCAACAAAGCTAAGGCAGAAGCTAAAGGACTGGCTATCGATGCTAAAATGTTCAAAACCTCTACCAGTTTTGCAGTAGGAGCTTTAATCATCATCGGATTATTGGTTGCACTTTATAGTGTATACTGGTAACGATATTGTATAAAATAGGAAAGGGGTAAAGTCATTAGATTTTATCCCTTTTTTTGTTTAAAATATCCGATCACATTTAAATCTTAATGTTCTAATTCCTTAATGATAAAACTTACTATCCTAAAAGATCCTGAAACAAGTTCAGGAGGACGCTCGCATTTAAATCTAATGTCCTTCATTTCTTAATGTTAATGGTCACCTGAAGTGATTAGCGTCTGTCCTTTATCCTCTTCAGTAGCCAGTTTCTTTACCAACCATGGCAAGGTAAGGCCTTGTCCGATTAAGGTAAACAATACCACTACCACAGATATAAATATAATAGCATTACGTTGCGGAAATGCGCTTCCATCCGATAAAGTAACTGGTAATCCAATGGCAATGGCCAATGAAACAATACCCCGCATGCCCGACCAGCTAATGATCAAACTGTTCTTGAAATCAAGCAATGCACCCTCAGTAATGCGGTGTTTTCCTTTCTGAAAGGCTTTTTGAAGATTGAATTTTTGTAGGAAAACACGGGCCATTCTTAACAACAGCGCAACAATAGTGATCACCAGCGAATAACCAATGTAGGGTAAAATATCGGCACTGTTAATGTTTTTGTACACATAAGGGAATTGTAGCCCAATTAAAATGAAAATCAGCCCATTCAATAAAAAAATAATAATATCCCAAATGTTTTTTGATTGGTTTTTAAGTTGTTCCGGAAATACTTTGTTGCTAAACCTCGAAATGCCCAATCCTAAAATAACAACTGCAATAACACCAGAAACATGTACTTGTTCTGCAATTAAATAGGTAACAAAAGGCATCAACAACATAAAGCTGATGGTAGCCAAACGGTTACTATGGATTCTTTTAATAATGAAGGCGAGAATTTTCGACATCACCATTCCGATTAAGAATCCACCAGCCATTAAAAGGGCAAACTCAAGCGATGCTTTCCAAAATACAAAGGCTGTTCCTGTTACCGCGGCAACTGCAAAACGATAAGCTACCAGTGCAGAAGCGTCGTTAACTAAGCTTTCGCCCTCCAATATGGTATTTGTTTTGTGAGACAAACCTAATCCTTTGGTAATACTCATGGCAGCAACTGCATCAGTAGCAGAAAGAATTGCACCTAATACAAAAGATACCGGCCAGCTCATCCCCGGAATCATATAGTGGGCAACTACAGCAATGCCGATGGCGGTGATAAAAACCAGCGTAATGGCCAATGTAAATATGGTATTGATATTGGTTTTAAATTCCTTGAATGAAATATTAAAAGCGGCATCGTAAAGCAATGGTGGTAGGAATATCAAAAATATAATTTCAGGATTAATATCAATTGGTGGCAAAGATGGAACAAAACCCACTGCTATTCCAGCTATAATCAATAAAATAGGATAGGGGATCTTAATTCGATCGGCTACAGCAGAAAGGCCAATCATCACAGCTAAAATAAATATTACAATGGCATAATTTTCCATATCTGCAAAACGCGTTTAATAGAAGTCGAAACACTTACTTGCAAAATATGTGTTTAGAACTGGATTAAAAAGTTTCTGGCCGAAATAAATTAATCGATAAAACGAGGGAATGTCTAGAATTCTACTGTGATAAATGCAGTTCATTAGAAGCAGAAAACTTTAATGTGTTTCAATTCTTAATGATAAAAAAAAGAAAGCATGGATGCATTGCTAAAACGAGATAATACCGTTTTATAACACGGAAAAATTACAGGGGAAGAATGAAAATATAGATTAAGAGTGATTTAGCGCTGTAACCTAGGCCTTTTACTTTTAAAAGGTTGGTTGGTTTTTGGCTTTGCCGCTTGAACACCACTTTCCTCTTCCGATATTTTAACTGTAATTACATTGCCTTTAAAAGTTTCTCCATTTAAGGTAGATACAATATTTTTAGCATCCGGTAAACTGTATATTTCTAAAAAAGCATAGCCTTTACACTTGCCAGTAGCTCTATCGCGGACAATTTTAATCGTTTCTACCCTACCATGAAGGCTAACCAATATTGCCAAATCCATCTCTTGGATATTGTCAGGAAGGCCACCTATAAAAATCTTAACCATTAATTCAGTAATTTGAGAGAACATCCGATTAAATCAAGCTTAAATCCAGAATTGTTCTTTTAGACCTGCAAAATAAGCAAAATGATATTCTTACCCAAACTAATTAAATGAATTTTGCCTCATTTTTATCATAAATTTGCGAAGAGCAGACATATATATTGATGTTGACAGACATAAAATGTACATTCGCTTTCTAATCATCAAAAAATAGGTTAAAATATGAGCATCTCTAAGTTAAAATCTATACTCATTATCGCATTATTCCTCTTCAGTTCGTTACTGGCACAGTCAAAAATTTTATTGCCATCAGTATTTAGCGACAATATGGTTTTGCAGCAAAAAACAAATGCGGCCATTTGGGGTAAAGCCACAGCTGGTAAAGCGGTTAAGATAACGGTTTCGTGGAATAAAATTAATTATGGGGCTATTGCCGATGCCAGTGGCAATTGGAAAATTAAAGTGGCAACGCCAGGTTACGGCGGTCCATATTCCATCACCATTTCCGATGGAGAACTATTGGTGCTAAACAATGTATTAATAGGGGATGTTTGGATTTGCTCAGGCCAATCGAATATGGAAATGCCTTTAGCAGGGTGGGGGAAAATCCTTAACTACGAAAAAGAAATTGCTGATGCTAAATTTCCAAATATCCGTTTATTGCAGGCAGAACATGTTACCAGTAGTTTTCCACTTAACGACGCCAAAGTGACTAATGGTGGTTGGCAGGAATGCAACCCCAAATATATTGCTGAGTTTTCTTCTACAGCCTATTTCTTCGCCCGCGAAGTGTATGAAAAAACTAAAATCCCTATTGGCCTAATCCATACCTCATGGGGAGGAACAATTGCCGAAGCCTGGACAAGTGCCGAATCGCTTAAAAAAATGACCGATTTTTCTGCCGCAGTTGATAAGATTCAAAAATTAGCCAATAATCCTTCAACAGTTTCTTACGAAGAAAAAATGCAGAATTGGGTTAAAATGACAACCGAAAAAGATTCTGGTTACCAGGCCGGTGAAATAAAATGGGCTTTGGCAGAAACCACAAACTGGAAAAGCATGACTTTGCCGACCTTGTGGGAAGATGCAGCACTTAAAAATTTTGATGGCATTGTATGGTTTACAAAAAAGATCAACATTCCCGAAAACTGGAAAACAAATGGTACCAAGCTTAATTTGGGTACAATTGATGATAACGATATCACCTTCGTAAATGGAGTAAAAGTAGGTGAAACGATAGGGTATAATGTTGGTAGAACATACACAATACCTACAAACCTGCTTAAAACAGGCGAGAATACCATTACCGTTAGGGTTTTTGATAGTGGAGGCGGCGGCGGTATATATGGTGATGCCAAAGATTTGAGCTTAACAAACAACACGACAGAGAAAATTTCTTTAGCTGGCGACTGGAAGTATAAAGTGGGTGTAGATTTTAAAAATGTTGAAGCTAAACCTTACGAAGAAAATGGCCCTAACAGACCAACCGTTTTGTACAATGCGATGATTCATCCTTACCTGCAATTTTCAATTAAAGGTGCCATTTGGTATCAGGGAGAAAGTAATGCCGATAGAGCTTACCAATACCGCGAATTATTTCCAACGATGATAAAAGATTGGCGACAGAAATGGGGGCAGGGAGATTTTCCATTCTATTTCGTTCAACTGGCCAATTTTATGCAGATTGATCATTCTCCTGTAGAATCTGCCTGGGCAGAGCTTAGAGAGGCCCAACAAAAAACACTTACACTACCGAATACAGGCATGGCTACCATTATTGATATCGGTGATGCAAAAGATATTCACCCTAAAAACAAACAAGAGGTGGGTAGAAGGTTAGCCTTAATTGCCCTGGCTAAAACATATGGGCAGAAAATAAACTATTCTGGTCCCATTTATCAATCAAATAAAGTAGAAGGAAAACAGATCCGTTTAACTTTTGGTAATACAGAAAATGGATTAAAAGCCGTTGATGGTGCAGCACTAACCGGTTTTGCCATCGCTGGAGCAGATAAGAAATTTTATTGGGCCAAAGCAAGCATCCAGGGAAATCAGATCATCGTAAGTAGCGATCAGGTGGCAAATCCTGTTGCAGTTCGTTATGCATGGGGAAATAATCCTGTGTGTAACCTGGTTAGTAATGATGGCTTGCCGGCATCACCATTCAGAACAGATACCTGGCAAGGCCTTACCTTTGCAAAGAAATAATGGATGAAAATTTGTGCAATGTGTGTGGTTAAATCCGTGTAATGCAGGCAATATTTAAAGTTAGGCTATTCTTTGTGGCTTACTTTATATTTTTACCAGCTAACCGGAAATTATGCCAAATATTTTATCAGACCAGGAAACCATTCTCCTGATTGCCGACCTAGAAGAAAAATTATTAGATGGATTTAAAAGGAGAGACCTGAACATACTCGATTTATTGTTTGCTGATGGAATGCTTTTTCATGATCAGTATGGGAATGTGTTGGATAAAGAGATGGATCTGGATGTCTACCGGAGTGGCATGACCAAAATTACCAAAATCAATGTATCCAAGCGGGAAATACGTGTTTTTGAATCTATTGTTATTGTTTCTGCAAGTCTTTTTATTAAGGGAAGTTATTCAAATATTTTACTTAACGGCAAATATCAATGGTTAAGGGTTTGGGGTAAAGTGAGAGAAGATTGGAAAGTAATTTCTGCCAGTTGTACAAGCATTTCAGTATAAAATATTTGCTTAAAAATAAGAACGGGGAATAACCAATGGCTATCCCCCGATTCTAAATTAACGCTCTCTAGATCTAATATAGAACTAATCTCAGTTTCAACCAAAAGCTTGATGACAGAACAAGACTAATGTTTACCCTGGCGAGTTAAAAATAGGTATATATCACAATCTGGTGTAAACCTCTGGCCTTGCAAACTGTATAATTTTTTACCTTTCAATTTATTATTTTCAGCGTTTAGGTTTGCTTTAACCAACTTAACATTGCTTTTTGAATTGTTTGAATATAAGATTACTAAATCGTTTTAATATTCGCTGATATTTATTAGTTTTATGAAATATTATCTAACCAATAATCCTTTTATGAAAATAATATTTACCTCAATCTATTTTCTGGTTTCCTGTCTATCTATTCATACTTTAAATGCCCAGAATTTAACTGAATTCAATAAAAAACCCTTAAAACAGCATGTTTATGTGCAATTGCCCATAGGGGGTATTAAAGCCAAAGGATGGTTGTTAAAGCAACTAGAGCAGCAAAGAGATGGTGCAACGGGAATGGCAGAAGAGTTATACCCTGAAAAAGATAATCTGGGCAAAAATTCCGATTGGCTGGGAGGCGATGGGAATGGATGGGAGCGGGTACCATATTATGTTAAAGGTTTGGTAGCATTGGCTTATACCTTAGATGATCCTATACTAAAAACAAAAGCACAAAAGTACATCGATTGGACTTTGAACAATCAACAAGCCAACGGATTATTCGGCCCACCGAAAATGAAAGATTGGTGGCCGCGCATGCCAATGATGTACGCTTTGCAAAGCTATTACGAGGCCACAAATGATAAAAGGGTAATTCCTTTTCTCTCAAAATATTTCAAATATGAACTGGCTAATCTTGATAGCGATCCATTAAAGGAATGGGGTAAATCAAGAGCAGGCGATAATATGGAAATAGCCATTTGGCTTTACAATAAAACCGGCGATCAGGATTTATTACGACTTGTAGAAAAGTTAAAACAACAGGCATACCCTTGGATCGATATTTATAGCAACAACGGGTTTTACTTTTTTGGTGATGATTTTCAGCCAAAACATATGGTTAATGTAGCTCAAGCCTTAAAATTCCCAGTGCTTTATGCTCAACTTCAAGATCATGCTTCTAATCTTGAAGCACTTTCCAAAGGCATAGTGCACATTATGCACGACCATGGTCAGCCAGAAGGTTTAGGTTCAGGAACTGAATTTCTGGCGGGTACAAGCAGCGTAGAAGGAGTAGAAACCTGTACTGTGGTAGAATGGATGCAGAGTTTAGAAACTGCGGCAAAGGTTATTCACGATGTCAGTATTGGTGATCAGTTGGAAAAAATAGCCTTTAATGCTTTACCTGCACAGTTTAGCAGGGATTTTAAAAACCATTCTTATTATACATTACCCAATCAGGTTCAAAGCGTTCATGGGGAGCATGGCTTTAATCAAGATTATAGTTCAGGGATTGTTTCTAGTCCTTATTCCGGTTATGGCTGCTGCCGCTATAACATGCACATGGGCTGGCCTTATTTTGTAAAAAGCAGTGTAGTGGCTACCCCCGAGAGAGGTTTGGCAGTAATTACTTATGGCCCGATGGAAATAGAAACTGTAGTAGCCAACAATAAAAAAATAAAAATTACCGAAGAAACCAATTATCCCTTCGAAGAACAGATCAGGTTAAAAGTGGGGCTTACCACTTCTACATCCTTTCCATTGATTTTAAGAATCCCTGCGTGGAGTGTAAAACCAAGTGTTAAATTAAATGGAACTATATTAAAAGGAGTAAAAGCCGGTGAAATGTTTACCATACCCCGCGAATGGAAAGATCAGGATCAATTAGAACTGAATTTCCCGATGCAAATTACTACTCAGGCTCAAGTAAACAATTCCGTTAGTGTAGAACGTGGGCCTATTGTGTATGCATTAGAAATTAAGGCAGCAAATAAGGTAACCAAAACACATCCGGTTGCTGGCTTTACAGATTACGAAATCCGTCCGGAATCGGCATGGAACTATGGTTTAGTATTAGATAAAGGTAATTTAAGCAACGTCAATGTGGTGAGCGCTACAATGCCCGAAAATCCTTTTATTGCCGCGAATGCACCGGTTAAATTAAAGGTTCAGGCAAAAAAGATTCCGTCTTGGACGCTAGGGTACAACAAAGTAGCTGCTTTTGATGTGCCTTTTAGTCCAATTTCTTCAACCGAAAAACAGGAAGAGATTACCTTGGTACCTTATGGGTCTGAAAATATACGCCTAAGCTGTTTTCCTGTAATCGGTCAGCCAAAAAAAATAAATAAGGCTTTGGTCGAAAATTTTGATCAGGGAATGGCCAATAATTGGGTTTTTTATGGAGGTGGTTGGTTTTGGAAAGATGGACAGGTTAATTCGGCATCGAACGCAGGCTCAGGTGGTTATGGTATAAATGGATCTAAATATGTAGCTAATGGAACAGATTTTAAAGATTTTACTTACCAGGCTAATGTTAAAATCAATACTGCCGGTGATGCTGGTTTAATGTTCAGGGTTTCTGACCCGGCAATCGGTGCCGATGCTTACCAAGGGTATTATGTGGGTTTGGATCAGTCTAATGGAACGGTACTGTTGGGAAAAGCTAACGGACAAAAATGGACCGTTATAAGTTCAGGGAAATATCCTGTTGAAATAAACAAAATGTACACCTTAAAGATAGTGGCGAAAGGAGATAAATTTGATGTTTTTATAAACGGGTCGGCAAAATCCATTCTTTCTGCAACAGATAGTCAATATCAATCTGGTAGTATAGGATTAAGAACGTATAAAGCTTTGGCTAGCTTCGATTCGGTAAAGATTAACGCTTTTTAACATCGGTTCAGGCCGGTATTGAACTTTGCGGCAAGGAATTTGTTAACCTATTATCAATAAATAAAAATAAGATTATGAAATTATACAAATCAATTCCTATAATGCTCTTTGCCATTACGCTTGCAGCTGGTTGTGTAAGCAATAAGAAATATGCAGAACTTCAGGATACCTATTCTAAGCTAAGAGAAAGGAACCAGGAGTTAAGTAATAAATATCAGGATAGCCAACGCGAGCTTAGCGGCAGCACCAGCAGGGTTAAAAGTTTGGAAGAGCAGATCGCATCAGAAAAAGCCAATGTAACCGCATTGCAGGATGCTTTGAACAAATGTTTAAATTCTAGTAGCCAGGGCAATGTTAACATTTCGAAACTGGTTGATGAAATTAACAGTTCGAATAAATACATCAAACAATTGGTAAATGCCAAAAATAAAAGCGATTCGCTTAATATGGTGTTAACCAATAATTTAACCCGTTCATTAAGCAGAGAAGAACTTGGAGATGTTGATGTTCAGGTGCTTAAAGGTGTAGTTTATATCTCTTTGGCTGATAACATGTTATACAAATCTGGTAGTTATGAGGTTTCTGATAAAGCTGGAGAAACATTGAGTAAAATCGCCAAAATCATTAAAGATTACGATACTTACGATGTGCTGATTGAAGGTAATACCGATAATGTGCCTATCGCTCAAACCAATATCCGAAACAACTGGGATTTAAGTGCCTTGCGTGCTTCATCAGTGGTTCAGGTATTGCAAACTAAATATGCTGTCGATCCTAAGCGATTAACCGCAGGTGGACGTGGTGAATTTAATCCAATTGCTGATAATACAACGGCAGGAGGGAAAGCAAAAAACAGACGTACACAGATCATTATTACACCTAAGTTAGATCAGTTTATGGATCTGATCGGAAAAGCGCCTGAACAGTCTCAAAAATAAATCAGAAATAATAATCATTTTAAAGGGTTGAAATTAATTTTTCAACCCTTTTTTATTTGTAAAACTTTCTCTTTTCCCTTTTATATTTTGCTAATTTTGCACGCGCTCCAGTACGGGTTATGAGAAAACGGATAAGAAAACACCTTCGCACAGCAAAATACATCGTTTACAAAGAAACTTTAATCGATTTTAAAGAACATGTTTGGACATTTATTGGAGCGTTTCTAGGTATAGGCATTATTGGCTTACTCCATTCTAAATACTTTACCGCCAACGATAACCTGTTTCTCATCGGTTCATTTGGTGCCTCATCGGTACTTATTTATGGAATTATAAACAGCCCATTGGCACAGCCGAGGAATTTAATCGGTGGGCATGTGGTTTGTGCATTGGTAGGCGTTACCGTTCATAAACTTATTCCCGGCGAAGTGTGGTTATCTTCTGCCTTGTCGGTTTCTTTATCTATTGTATTGATGCAGATTACCAAAACATTGCATCCCCCGGGTGGGGCTACCGCACTAATAGCGAATATAGGGTCAGCTAAAATCCATTCGTTAGGTTATTTGTACGTACTGTGCCCGGTTTTATCTGGCGCTAGTATTTTACTGTTAGTCGCTATAATGATAAACAACAGAACATCGCATCGCAGTTATCCTAATAATAAAAAATGGTATAGGATTTGGCATCGCTATCGCAGGTAAAATATATCTGCATAACGATCCATTGCATTTATGAAAAGACTTAAAACCATCTTATTTAAATGCAAACAAGTACTGGCCGTCGTTAATACGCTAAATGAAATATAATTTTCTAATCAGATCATTATACCGATTTAAAAATCAGGAAATGCTGATGTTTTTCTTTTGCTGGTTTAAATAAGCCGTAATTTGATTTAACATAATGCTTCTTGTTGCCCTCACCGCAGATTTCAAAACTTCAGAACTTACGCCTAAACGCTTAGCCCAATAATTTCGATCTGTTTCTTCGGATAATAAGATGATTTCTTCTTTAATGCTCGGGGTTTGGATGAGATTTTTCATGATTGGGATGATTAATTCAATTAATAACACGCACAAGCTCGATTTGGTTCAATAAAAATAGTTTTTTTTATTTATAATAACAATTTGTAAACCAGTTGTTTGAAAAAAAATAACGTTTCAATCATAATTAAAATGAAGTCAAAATCGTTCATTCTCTTCTATTAATTCGTTTTAGTAATCATAAAAGGTATATGAAATATTAATAATTATACAAAAAAATAATTTTATGTATTTTTAATTATACGTAAAATCACTGTAATTGCGTATTATTTATAAAAAAAAATATTCTGTAATGGGCGATATGAGGAAGGGAGACGTTACTCAAATTGACTTTGAATATGGACACGGAATCATTATTGACGAAAATGGCCAGGATATTCACTTTCAATTAGATAATATATCTGATCAAATTAATATAAATTCGAAAATAATTTTTGAAATAGAATTACACAAACGTGGCTTGGTAGCGGTTAACGTTAAGTTGGAAATGGAAGAAATAAGAGGTTAGTTTCACTTGCCCAAAGCAAATTAATGTTAAACATTTATAGGTCATTTGCAGCGGGTAAGCTGAAATAAAATGTAGAACCTTTACCCAATTTGCTTTCTGCCCAAATTTTTCCCTGATGTCTTTCAATTACTTCGGCACAAATATACAGGCCAACTCCAAATCCTGCAATTGTTTTAGTGTCGGGGCTGTCTACGCGGTAAAAACGGTCAAAAAGTTTGGGTATATCATTTTCCCTAATGCCTATACCTTCATCTTCCACACTAACAACTACATAATCCTTTTGTGTTTCGCACTTTATTGCAATTAAAGAGTTCTTTTTTGAGTATTTCGCTGCATTTCCAATCAGGTTAGTGATCACATTGCCGATTTTCTCCATATCGGCATTTACAATCATTTCTTCCGTACCAATCACTTGGATGAAATGGCTGGGTAAAACAATTCTATTTTCTTCAGCTATGGTTTTAATCAAATGAACTAGGTTAAAATTTGTTTTGTTCAATAAAATTTTGCCAGCTTCTAGCAAGGATACATTTAAAAAGCCATCAATCATTAACGACATTCTTTTTAGCTGAATATTTATCTTATCAAGTATCTGAATAGTGAAGTCGTTATCCGTTTCTTTAAATTTATGCTGTAAAAGTTGTACATAAGCACTTAACGATGTTAGTGGAGTTTTAAGCTCGTGACTTACCATACCGATAAAGTCGTTTTTTCTAATTTCGTCCTGTTTATGTTCTGTAATATCCAAAACAGCTCCGGCAATATAAACGGCTTTTCCTTGTTCGTTATAATAGGCTTTTCCTGCCGTTCTTAACCATTTGCTTTTAGTGCTTATGCCATTCAAATTAATCTGATATTCGATGTTAAAAGCATTTCGGTGGTGTAATGCACGTCTGATGCCACTGGTAAGGTGCCCGATGTCTTCCATAGATATAAGTGATTTGGCTTCTTCTATACCCAGCCTGTTATTTTCCAGTTCGTAAATTTGCTGTGCCCTTTCCGATAAAAGTATTTGTTTGCTTCCCAGATCGATATTCCATGAACCCATTTCTGATGCATCCATGGCTATTTTTAAAATGTCTTTAGCTTTAAGTAGTTCTTTTTTAAAATTTACCTGCTCCGTAATATCTTTAATAATCACTAAAATTCTGCTTACTTCATTTTTATCATTTTTTAACGGCTCATAAAAAGCTATAAAATAACCATCTGAAATAGGTGTCGAAATTTTTAATTCATTGATTGTTAAGGGTTGGCCGTTTTTAAAAATATCTTTAACATGCGCTACAAGTGCTTGTTGTTTTTCGAGCTCTGGTCGTGCCTTTTCTTGTGGAATCCCGATTACTTCTTTCCTTGTCTTGCCCCAAAGTTTTAATATATTATCGTTAGCATATTCTGTAATAAGCTCCGGACCTTTTAATACGCACATGCCCAGAGGAGCCTGCTCAAAAAATCCTCTAAAACGTGCTTCACTTTCTGAAAGTTCAAATAAAATATGCTCAAGGTCATTTTCGTCTAACGGAATTTCCCTTAATGAACAGATGATATATTCAACCGGGCGATCGTTTTGTAATACCGGCGAGAATTCCAATTCCCATTTAACATTTGGCGAGTTAGAATAGATGGGATGAATAACCAGCGTAGCTTTTGCTTTAAGCTCACTTACTTTCTGAACTGTTTTAATCAGAAGTACCTTTTCAGCAGCAGACAGGAGATTTGGGATAATGTTAATATCATAGAACTTTAATTTTCCTCCAACCCGCCCTATTAAAGCTTGGTAAGCATCGTTATGTTCTACCACCACCAATATCGGCTTTACCTTAAAAATAATTATGGGGTTCTTGGAATGTTTTAACAGTGCTTTTAAGAATGGAGAGGCTAAATCTATCATAAATTTAAGTTGACACTTTTTCAAATATAATCGTTAAGCAGTTAATCACCAACCGATTTGTAAGGATGATATAATATTTATCATACAGAACGGTATAAATAGTAAGTGTGCTGTTTTTCTGTTTGATTGTAAGTTGTTGTGGTTCAGTATTTTTATTCTTATTTAGTTCTTGGTCTATTATCGTTAATATGGTGCTTATAAAAAATGGTATATAATATTTCGTTTGCTCTTCAGTTACGAAAGGGCACTCATTGGAGATTATATTTGCAAAATGGCCTTAATATTTTTATCCGATCGAATTGATTTTATGTTATATCAATATGAAAAAATTGTAAAGTCAAAAGTGTAAAAATCAATAGCCTAATTATAAAATAGGACCTTACTTGTCGATTATGACTGATTTGTAAGACAATCTTAAGCGAGAATTTGTTAAAAATGATGTCTTTTTAAGTAGAATAAAAGCTTTTATGTGTTTTTTATGTAAAATTATTTGTCTGATAATCAGTATTTTATGTTTTGTTTTTAAATTAAATGTTTGATTTAAGCGATTTAACATTTCTTGCTAAATTTTTTTTAAAAATTTATATATATTTGTTCTTACCCTTTCGAGGGTATGTTTTTCATAGGTAGATGTAGGGTCAGAACAATGTTCTGGCCCTTTTTTGTTTTAATGGATTTAGAAAAACTATTTTTGTGCTATGATGAAAAAGAAAGTGATTGTTGCGGTTACAGGTGCCAGCGGATCTATTTATGCAAAGGTTTTATTTGACCGGTTATTAACATTAAAAGATCAGATTGAGACAGTTGGTGTAGTGATGAGCGATAATGCAAAAGCGGTTTGGCAATTCGAACTTGGAAACCAGGATTATAACCATTTTAAAGACTTTACCTTTTATAACAAAAACGATTTTAATGCTCCTTTTGCCTCAGGATCGGCAAAATACGATACCATGATTGTCATTCCTTGTTCTATGGGAACTTTGGGTAGGGTAGCACATGGAATATCGAACGATTTGATTTCGAGGGCAGCAGATGTTGTGTTAAAAGAACGCAGGAAATTAATAGCTGTAGTAAGGGATACCCCGTTCAGTTTAATCCATATCAACAATATGAAAACCGTAACTGAAGCGGGTGGAATCATCTGTCCGGCCAATCCTTCTTTTTATAGTTTGCCTCAAACAATAGAAGAAGTTGCCGGCACGGTAATTAGCCGGGTATTAGATCTGGCAGGTTTTGATCAGGAAAGTTATCGTTGGCAGGAGCAGTAATTGTTATTTTGCCAAAGTTTAGATATTTTTGATTAATTTAAAATCATTCCATGAAATTATATTTATGCTCTATCTTATGCTGTGCAGTGTTATGTGCTTTTTTTTCTCAGGTTAAGGCCCAGCAGGATTTTCTGATTAATTCAAAAAATGACACTTTAAAAGGTGAAATAAAAAAACAGTTTATTGGTTTTTATCGGTTCAAGCCAGAGGGAGGTACCAGCTTTAATAAAATTCCAATCCGCGAAACCAAAGAATTTTATAAAGTAGAAAAAGAGATAAATTATCTCGTTAAAGTACGCCCTGACAAAAGCAGTCCAGACTTTTTACAAAGATTGGTTAAAGGTAAAATTGATTTGTTCGAATATTACAGACAAAGTGGGAATAATCAATACGTGGTGATCTGGTATGCCAGCAAACAAAACGGACAATTGTTTGAAGTGAAAAGTAACCAGATCTTTGGTTCGCGGAAGGAGCGGAAAGATAGTATGTATAATTTAATAGCTGACAATCCAGGCTTGCTGGAAAAATTTAAAAAAGATGATAGTTATAGCTTTGAAGCCGTAAAAGAATGCATTAAACTATATAATTCAAACTAAATAGCCGATACCCCATGCTAAAATTAAGCTTTATTATAGTCGTTTTATTAGTCTCAGGCATATGTTTGTCTGGCTGTGAGAAAAGAGCCTGTCCTGAAGGAATGCACGAGCTGCGTTTAAAAGATGGTACTACTATATGCGTTCCAAACAATTTATAGTCTGTAATTTGTCAGTTCTCAAAACTCAAAACCAACAACTCCGAACAAATTTCCTATCTTTGCAGCCTCAATGAAAAAGGTCGCATTTTATACATTAGGTTGTAAACTAAATTTCTCCGAAACATCAACTATTGGTCGGTTATTTACCGATGCGGGTTATGCTGTAGTAGAATTTCAGGATCAGGCCGATGTTTATGTGATTAACACCTGCTCTGTTACGGAGCATGCCGATAAAAAATGCCGTAAAGTTGTTAAAGAAGCCTTAAAATATTCTCCTAATGCCTTTGTAACCATTGTAGGTTGCTATGCACAGTTAAAACCACAGGAAATTGCCGAAATAGAAGGTGTTGATATGGTTTTGGGTGCTGCAGAAAAATTCAGGATAGTAGAATATATTACCGATTTAACCAAGCAACCGAAAACCCTTATTCATCAGCAAAATATAGAGAAAGTTAACCATAATTTTATTGCCTCTTATTCGATTGGCGATAGGACACGTACTTTTTTGAAAGTACAGGATGGTTGCGACTATCCTTGTACATACTGTACCATTCCCTTAGCACGCGGTGCAAGTCGTAGCGATACCATTGAAAATGTGGTGAACCGCGCAAAAATGATTGCAGATAGCGGTGTTAAAGAAATTGTTTTAACTGGTGTAAATCTTGGCGATTTCGGAATTAGAAACGGTCAGCGTGAAGATAAGTTTTTTGACCTTGTTAAAGCTTTAGATGAGGTAGAAGGAATTGAAAGAATCCGTATTTCATCTATTGAGCCAAATCTTTTGAGCAATGAGATCATTCAGTTTGTATCCACCTCGAAAAGGTTTGTTCCGCATTTTCATATTCCTTTACAATCGGGTTCTGATAAAATTTTAGGTTTAATGCGCCGTCGTTACCGTACAGATTTGTATGTAGAACGTGTTGCCAAAATTAAGGAAGTAATGCCTCATTGTTGTATTGGTGTTGATGTGATTGTTGGTTTTCCTGGTGAAACGAAAGAAGATTTCTTAGATACCTATCAATTTTTAAATCAGCTTGATATTTCTTATCTACACGTATTTACTTACTCTGAACGCGAATTAACAGCTGCAGCCGAAATGAAAGGTGTTGTGGCCGGCAGCGAGCGTAATGAGCGTAGTAAAATGCTCCATATTTTATCTGATAAAAAACGTAGGGCTTTCTACGAATCTCAAATTGGCGCTGAAGCTGAAGTGCTTTTCGAGGCAGATCAGAAATCAGGTTACATGCATGGTTTTACTAAAAACTATGTAAAAGTACGTGCAAAATACGATCCGGTTATGGTAAATGAATTGAAAGCGGTTAAGCTTTTAGAAATTACTGCCGATGGAGAAGTAGAAGTAGCCGAACTGGAAACGATTCACGCGCATCATTAGTTTAGTCCCGAGTCATTGGACGGAAGTCTTGAGTCAAAATTTATATTTTCACATTTCCTCGATTAGTCATCCTGAGCGTAGTCGAAGGACCTTAAATATGGAAAATTATAAAATAGATAATGGAATTGATATTGATTGATCAAAGAAAATTCCCTAAGAACTAATGTAATAAGTTAACTAAACCTGATCGCAGCGAACACAGAGTAGCGTGGAGAGCAGGGCTGTACTAACCGATGAAATATAGAACCACTCTTTTCCAAAAAAAAATAGATTTTTATACGCTTTTTCGGCCTTTCAACCAAGAGCTTTGGTCTTTCTCCTTTAGTCTTTAAGCTTTCCGCTTTAATCTTTCAGCTTTGGTCTTTCTTTCCTATCTTCGCAACAAATTATTTGTATGTTTCCTACCGTTTCACATTTTTTAGAATACTTGTTCGGCATTAATTTACCGCTTCCATTTAATACTTTCGGTGTTTTTGTAGCACTGGCGTTTGTTGCTGGTTACTGGGCTTTCACCAAAGAGCTTAAGCGTAAGGAAGCATTAGGTATACTCCACCCAATTAAAAAGACAATTGTGGTTGGCAAACCTGCTACTACATCAGAGTTGATCATGAATGGCCTTTTCGGTTTCGTTATTGGTTATAAACTGGTTTATGCGTTGTTAAACTACAAGCTTTTTGTAAATGATGCACAGTCGATCTTAATCTCGACCAGAGGAAATATAATTGGCGGGTTGTTTTTCGCCGGTTTGTTTGCTTACTGGGATTATACTGAAAAGAATAAACATAAATTAGATAAGCCAAAAGAAACACAGGTAACCATCCACCCATACCAAACCATGAGTAACCTGATTGTTTGGGCGGCTATCTGGGGCTTTTTAGGGGCAAAGTTTTTCGATAACCTAGAGTATTGGGATGATTTTGTTCAACACCCTATAGAACGCTTATTATCGTTTAGTGGTTTAACCTTTTATGGTGGTTTAATTTGCGGCGGTGCGGCTGTATTAATTATTGCTAAAAGAAATGGTATTAAACCGCTCCATATGCTTGATGTAGGCGGGCCGGGAATGATGCTGGCTTATGCGGTAGGCCGTATTGGTTGCCATTTGGCCGGCGATGGCGACTGGGGTATCCCAAATCATAATCCAAAGCCATTTTCCTGGTTGCCAGATTGGTTGTGGTCTTACAAATACCCGAATAATGTAGTAGGCGAAGGCATTCCAATTCCTGGTTGTACTGGTAAATTTTGTAATGAACTGGCTCAAGGGGTGTACCCAACGCCAATTTATGAAGTAATTATCTGTTTAATTCTTTTTGCCTTTTTATGGAAAATTAGAGATAAAATAAAAGCACCTGGTTTAATGTTTGGTATTTACATGATTTTGAACGGTATTGAACGTTTCTGTATCGAATTAATCCGCGTAAACTCAAAATACCATGTTTTTGGTTTGTCTTTTACCCAGGCAGAAATGATTTCTACTTTTCTTGTTGTTGGCGGCATTGCATTAAGTGTTTATGCTTTAAGGAATAGGAATCAACTGTCTTAATGTTCTATAAGTTTATTCATCATCAAATAAACGCCTCGTTTTACTATTAAATAGTTATGAATTACGAATTACTGTGTACAAAAGTAATATCGATTGTAAGGCTTACGGGAAATTTTATCCGCAAAGAAGCAATGCAGTTTGATGTTCAAAAAATAGAATACAAAGGATTAAATGACATGGTTTCTTATGTTGATAAAACAGCAGAGCAGAAACTGGTTCAAAATCTCGAAAAATTAATTCCCGATGCAGGTTTCATAACCGAAGAGAAAACCATTAACCGTACAGGTAAGACCTATACCTGGATAATTGATCCATTGGATGGTACAACGAATTTTATTCATGGCATTCCTGCTTATGGCATAAGCGTAGCGCTTTATGAAGATGGATTAGCTGTTATAGGCGTAGTTTACGAGTTAAATAGGGGAGAAATGTTTTATTCGTATAAGGGCGGACCAGCCCTTATGAATAAGAAAGAAATTAAAGTTTCTACTAATCCTGATCTAAAATCGAGTTTATTGGCAACAGGTTTTCCATATTATCAGTTTGATAAACAGCCTCAATATTTAAAATTATTGACCGAAATGATGCAGAAAAGCCACGGGGTACGTAGAATTGGTGCAGCAGCAATAGATCTTGTATATACAGCCTGTGGACGTTTCGATGCTTTTTTTGAATACAATCTGCAGCAATGGGATTTTGCAGCCGGATGCTTTATTGTGCAGCAGGCAGGAGGAGAAGTGTACGATTTCTCAGGTGGAAATAATTACTTTGAAAAAAGAGAGATATTGGCTACCAATGGTAAACTTACGGCTGAAATGTTAACTGCGATTAAGCAGTATTTTTAAGCTATTCGTCATGCTGAATTTATTTCAGCATCTTAAAGACCCTGACCTGTAGCGAAGCGGAAAGCTACGCAGTAAAATAAATTCAGGGTGACGACTCGTTTGCAACAAAAAAGGTCCCGATTCTCATCGGGACCTTTTCACTATATGTACTATGAAAAATGCACAATTTTAAAGCGCTTCAGAAACAACTTCTGTAACTTCTGGTACCATTCTCTGTAATAAGTTCTGGATACCAGATTTAAGCGTAATGGTAGAAGATGGACAACCGCTGCAAGAACCGCGTAATTCTACAGTAACCACGCCTTCATCGAAAGATTTGTATGTAATTGCACCACCATCCTGTTCAACAGCCGGGCGTACATAATCATGCAGAATCTGCTGAATTTTAATTTCGGTTTCTGTACCCTCAAATGCAGGAGCTTCTTCTGTAGTTGCTTCTTTAATTTTTAATTCAGATTCTACAGCTCCCTTAACAAATTCTTTTAAAATAGCCTCAATATCAGCCCATTCTGCATCATCTGTTTTGGTAATGGTAACAAAATTGCTGGCGAAAAAAACGCCAGAAACAAAGTTGAACTTAAATAACTCTTTAGCAAAAGGCGAGTGTTCTGCACTTTCTTTAGTTGCAAAATCCTCACTGCCATTTATTAACAGCTTGTTTACCATGAATTTCATGGTAGCTGGATTTGGAGTCTGTTCTGTATATACGTTAATCGTCATGTCTTAATCAATTTGAATAAACAAAATTAACAATTACTCACTAATAAAACCTTTGTTAGCTGTCTGCTTAACGTCAATTTAATTTGACTAGAAAACGCCAGTATAATTAAAAGGTGTAATCGTTCTCAATTGCACTTTAACAGTTTCAGAAACGGCTAAACCTTCAATAAACTCAGCAATACTTGCAGCATTGATTTTTGAATTTGTTCTGGTTAATTCTTTCAAGGCTTCGTAAGGGTTAGGGTAGTTCTCTCTTCTTAAAACCGTTTGAATAGCCTCGGCAACAACTGCCCAGTTTTCGTCCAAATCGGCATGTAAAGCAGCTTCATTTAATAAAATCTTATTTAATCCGCGTAGTGTAGAATTAATAGCAATTAAGGTATGCCCAAATGGAACGCCTACATTTCTTAAAACAGTAGAGTCGGTTAAGTCTCTCTGTAAGCGTGAAATTGGCAATTTAGCAGCGAAAAACTCGAACAAAGCATTGGCAATTCCTGCATTTCCCTCAGCATTTTCGAAATCGATAGGGTTAACCTTATGTGGCATAGCCGACGAACCGATTTCTCCGGCTTTGATTTTCTGTTTAAAATAGTTTTTAGAAATATATGTCCAGATATCTCTGTCCAAATCTATAATAATGTTGTTTATGCGTTTTAAAGCATCACATTGAGCAGCAAATTGATCGTAATGTTCAATTTGTGTAGTATGTTGTGCACGTGTTAAGCCCAAAGTCTCGTTAACAAACTGGTTAGAGAAATTAACCCAGTTTACTGTAGGGTAAGCAATATGGTGTGCATTGAAGTTTCCGGTAGCGCCACCAAATTTTGCACTATTAGGGATGTTTTTTAAACTTTCTACCTGAATAGCCAAGCGTTCGGCGAAAACCAAAAACTCTTTGCCTAATTTGGTAGGAGAGGCCGGCTGGCCATGTGTATGTGCCAACATCGGAATATCTTTCCACTCTGTAGCCAGGGCATTTATCTTTTCAATCAGCGTATTAATTGCTGGATAATAACTTTCATTCAATGCTAATTTAATAGAATAAGGAATGGCAGTATTATTAATATCTTGAGAGGTTAACCCGAAGTGGATAAACTCTTTATAGTGCTGAAGTGATAACGCATCGAATTTACTTTTGATAAAATATTCAACAGCTTTAACATCGTGGTTGGTTACTTTTTCAGTTTCCTTAATTTCTAAGGCATCAACTTCTGAGAAATTTTCGTGGATTTTGCGCAATTGGGCATAAAGATTTTTATCAAAATTTTCTAAGCCAGGCAAGTTGATTTCGCAAAGTGCGATAAAATATTCGATTTCTACAAAAACACGGTATTTGATTAAGGCTTCTTCAGAAAAGTAAGCAGCTAAACTTTCGGTTGTTTTTCTGTAACGGCCATCAACTGGTGAAATAGCTTGTAGTGATGTTAAATTCATTATGCGGATTATATTTTTGCCGCAAATTTACTACAATTGATGGATTTTAAGGTCTTGATTCCTAGAAATTAATATAAAATAAAAAAGGCCTTAGAATTTCCAAGGCCTTTTTGCAGTAATAGCTAAAACTATTTTTTAGTTGTGTCTTTTACTGTAGTGTCTTTAACGGTTGTATCTTTCACTGTAGTATCTTTTACAGTAGTATCTACTACTGTAGAATCAACTTTAGATGAATCAGTTGCGCCATCTTTTTTTTCTGATTTACAAGCAACAACGGATAGGGATAAAGCTAGAGCTAAAAAGCCCATTTTGAATGCATTTTTCATTTTTTTTAATTTGTTTGGTTTTTAAAATTAATTAATTACTAATTTATGCAAAAAAGACAAGAATTAATCCTGTTTTATTAAATAAAAAAAGGTCGCGATATAAAAACGCGACCTTTTTTTGTGTTATTTAGTAGAATAACTAGTGTTTTACTTCTTCTTTTGTAGTAGTAGCTTTAACTGTAGTGTCTTTTACAGTAGAATCTTTAACTGTAGTATCAACAGCAGTTGTATCAGTAACAATAGTTGATGAATCTGTAACTGTTGTGTCAGCACCATCAGCTTTTTTACCTGATTCGCCGCAAGCAGCAACTGTTAAAGATAGAGCTAGGGCTAAAAAGCCTAATTTGAATGCATTTTTCATTTTGATATCTGTTTTTAGGGTTACTATTACTATTAATGCCTAAAATGTTAAAAGGTAACCCGTTTTTTCTGATAAAATAAAAAAGCCTTTGAAAAATGAATTTCAAAGGCTTTTCTTATAAGTAAGTTAGACTAGTGTTTAACTTCAGTTTTTTCAGTAGTAGTTTTTACAGTAGTATCTTTTACTGTAGAATCTTTCACTGTAGTATCTTTTG
The DNA here is from genome assembly GCF_918698255.1 of Pedobacter sp. Bi27. Classification (NCBI taxonomy): domain Bacteria; kingdom Pseudomonadati; phylum Bacteroidota; class Sphingobacteriia; order Sphingobacteriales; family Sphingobacteriaceae; genus Pedobacter; species Pedobacter sp. Bi27. The sequence goes on along the minus strand of NZ_CAKKMW010000005.1, from coordinate 381,093 downwards.
CAGTAGTATCAGTAACGATAGTTGAAGAATCTGTAGCTGTTGTATCAGTACCTTCTGCTTTTTTTTCTGAGTTACAAGCAACAACTGATAAAGATAAAGCTAAAGCTAAAAAGCCTAATTTGAATGCATTTTTCATTTTTGAGTATTTTTAAGTAATTAATTAATTTACCTGTTAATACCACTTATTTAAAAAGGTAACCCAAAAAAATAAAAAAAAAGTAAAAAAAATAAAAAAGGCTCCCGATTTACATCAGGAGCCTTTTTTTATGAGTAAAGTTAGACTAGTGTTTAACTTCTTCTGTAGTAGTTGTAGTAGCTTTTACAGTTGTATCTTTTACTGTAGAATCTTTCACTGTAGTATCTTTTGCAGTAGTATCAGTAACGATAGTAGAAGAATCAGTTAAAGTAGTATCAGCACCTTCAGCTTTTTTTTCTGAGTTACAAGCAACAACTGATAAAGATAAAGCTAAAGCTAAAAAGCCTAATTTGAATGCATTTTTCATTTTTGAATTTTTTAAGTAATTAATTTCTTATTAATGCCGCAAAGGTAAAAAGGTAACCCGATAATTTACAAAAAAGTTAAAATATTTTTTTTTGAGGTTTGGGTTACCGTTTGCTTTAAGTTTGTATTAAGCAATTATAGTAGCTATAAATATTTTTTTGTCTAATATTGGGTTACTATTTATAGAAAAATGTATTAACTAGTGAATAACAGTTTAAAGAGTTCAGTTCCAACAGATAGAGAGGTTATTTTAGGTATTCTAAATAACTCAGAAGATACACTTAACAAGTTATACAAGGCTTATTATGCAATGGTTTTGCAATTTATCCTGAATAATAACGGTGATGAAGATGACGCAAAAGATGTTTATCAGGAAGGTATAATAATTTTATATAACAAAATTAAGGAAGGCAATTTTGAGCTGAGCAGCAAACTCAAAACCTACATTTATTCGGTATGTCGGCGTATTTGGCTAAAAAAACTTAGCCTAAACAGTAAAAAAGCCGGTAATATTACTGATTATGAAGATGTATTTGCTGTTGAGGAAGATGTAGAGCACCATGAAGAAAAGGATGCTGCTTTTGTGAAAATGCAATCGGCACTCGATCATCTGGGCGAACCTTGTAAAACCATTATTCAGGATTTTTATATCCAAAATTTATCCATGCAGGATATCTGCGAAAAGTTCGGCTATACCAATACCGATAATGCAAAAACGCAGAAATATAAATGCCTGCAAAGGTTAAAGAAAATATTTTTTCAACCATAATTTGAAATGAGAAACGATTTGGAGTTAGATGCAATTATTGAAGATTACCTTTTAGGTAAACTTAATGCACAGGAAACTGAAGCTTTTGAACAGTTACGTCGTAATGATGCCACAGTAGATCATAAAGTAGTTTCGCATAAGTTCTTTTTAGAATCTATGGGAACATTTGCTGAGCAGTTGCGCTTAAAGGAACAGTTAAATCATATTCACTCAGAAATTGATGTGGAGGGATTGGCTTCTACACTTAGGCCTCATCCTTCACGCGTGGTTCAATTGTGGCGCAAACATAAATCTGCAATTGCAGTTGCAGCATCCTTTGTTGTACTCTCTCTGGTTTCTATCTACTCTATTCAGCATAATACTCAACAGGCAGAGCGTTACAGGCAGTTAAGCAACCAGGTAAATAATGCTATTAAAACACAAAATAGCTTAATCAGAAATATTAAGCATAATAATACAACTTCTGGTAAGCCAAATGCTCAGAATAGTTTTGGTGGTACTGGTTTTGCTATTTCTACAAATGGGTACATTTTAACCAACCTGCATATTATTAATGGCGCTGATTCTTTATATGTGCAAAACAGTAGAGGAGAATCGTTCAAGGTAAAGTCAGTTTACACAGATCCTCAAAACGATATTGCAATTCTTAAAATAAACGATAAACACTTCAGTAACTTATCATCTATTCCATACACCATTAAAAGGAATACAAGTAACATCGGTGAAATTGTATATACCTTAGGTTATCCAAAAGATGATGCTGTGCTTGGAGAAGGTTACGTGAGTTCTAAAAATGGTTTTATTGGTGATACCACTCAGTATCAGGTAGCCATTTCAGTTAATCCGGGTAATAGCGGTGGGCCTGTTTTAGATAATAACGGAAATTTGGTAGGTATTATCAGTGGTAAGCCAGATCAGACAGAAGGTGCAGCCTTTGCCATTAAATCAAAATATATTTTAGAAGCAATGAGGGCCATTCCCCAGGATTCACTAGGCGTAAATAAACTTTCTGCCAACAAGAAGAGCTTGCTGTCTGGTTTAAAACGCACCAAACAGATCGAAAAAATACAGGATTATGTATTTATGATAAAAGCATACTAAACGCAAACACCCCAAACAAATTAATATTCTTAAACCCTGTAGATTAAATTCTTCGGGGTTTTTTTATTGGAATTGTAATTTGGAGGTCTTAAGATAATATTAAATCTATGTATTTAGTATAGTATTGTTTAGATTTGTTTTAATCAAAATTAAATTAATAATATCATGAGTATAAGATTAGGCGATACCGCACCGAATTTCAAGGCCAACACATCCATTGGGGAAATAGATTTTTACGATTATTTAGGCGATAGCTGGGGAGTATTGTTTTCTCACCCTGCCGATTATACCCCTGTTTGTACTACAGAACTGGGTAGAACTGCGGCTTTAAAAGGCGAATTTGAAAAAAGAAACGTTAAGGTTTTGGCTTTAAGCGTTGATTCTGCCGAGTCGCATAAAGGATGGATTAATGATATTAACGAAACTCAAAATACTTCTGTCGAATTCCCGATTATTGCAGATCCGGACAAAACGGTGGCAAATCTCTATGATATGATCCACCCAAATGCTTCAGAAACTTTAACAGTTCGCTCGTTGTTCGTAATCAGTCCTGATAAAAAGGTGAAATTAATCATTACTTATCCAGCATCAACAGGAAGAAATTTTAATGAAGTGTTACGTGTGATTGATTCTTTACAGCTTACAGCCAATTATAGTGTGGCTACGCCTGCCGATTGGAAAGATGGAGAAGATGTAATTGTGGTAAACAGCATTAAAACGGAAGATATTCCAGCTAAATTTCCTAAAGGACACCAAGTAATTAAACCATATTTACGTACTACGCCTCAACCAAATAAATAATCCAAAAATTTATTTAATAACGCAACATTCTTGTTGAATGGCCAGAAATGGCTTGCATTATATTCATAATTTATTATATTTGGTAGTTTTGTTTCAATATTAACGCTTAAACTGGTTGTTTTATTCATATTAATACTCAATTGGTTAAATGAAATGCTGATCAAGGCGTAAAAGGTTTATTTATTTTATACAATTTTTTATTTTTTTATGGCAACCGGAAAAGTTAAATGGTTTAACACTCAAAAAGGCTTCGGATTTATTGTACAAGAAGACAATAAAGACTTATTTGTACATTTTAAAGATGTTTTAGGTGGAATCGAAAGCTTGAAAGAAAACGACACAGTAGAATTTGAAGTAGCTGAAGGCAGAAAAGGTTTACAGGCAGTAAATGTTAAGAAAGTTTAAGCAATAATATAAGATTATTTCTTCATCACTACAAAAAGCCTTTCTATTGAGAGGCTTTTTGTGTTTCTGTCATTCTGAATGCAATGAAGAATCTGAGTATCGTAGTTAAGAGTGGCATGACTCTTTTTCTTTGCCAATCATGAAGTAAGTTGTTCTTTGAAAAGCAACTGCTGCGGTAATCGGTTCCGATAGTCCCGCCCTTTGCTTAATCCCGATTGAAATCCTGTACAAATAAAAATAAATGTTAAATCGGGATAACGCTGTCGGTCGGGTTTATCTTACCTCAGACAGTTGCGCTATGTAAGCCAGCTAAACCTGATCTTGGACGAGATGCTGATTTTTTTTCATCAGCAGAAGTGGGAACGAGATTGTAATAATCCAAATGCTTCTGAACCTGCTTCCCGAAAAAAAGTAGTTGGTCGTTAGTTTTAAAGTTTTTTATAGATAAAAGATTCTTCGCTATACTCAGAATGACAACCTAATAATACTGTATAATTGATGCTTTAACAACGATATTTTCTCCATTGCCCACCTTAGTGAAAATTAAAAACTGATTTTGATCTGCTTTTATTTTATATTTCTTAACTAAATCTTCAGGCTTTGCCGGATAGTTCCGCACAATCACATTTCCCTTTAAATTTCCTTGTTTCTTAAGTGTTGCGGTGCTGAGTACGGCTTCAATTTTAAATATCCTGCCTGGGAAATCTTTATTTACAATAGCCGAACTAAATAGCTGTGTTTGAGGATGTAGTTTTAAAAGATTGTAAGTGGTGCCAATTAAATTAAAAGCACCCGATTTTAGTAAAGCAGCATCTGGTTCGTACAAGTAATCACCAGTGTTTAAATCATCAATAAACTGAATTGAACCATTTGAAACTGATCTGTAAAAGGAAAAATCTTTTTCAATCCCGTTATTTAGGGTTACAGCTATAATTTTCGTATCACCATTGTAGCCTTTATCGATGATCCATAAAAGCTCTTTGCACTCATTTTTTACACTCACAATATGAATCTCGCTAACTTGTTTCAATTCTGATAATCCTGCTGAAATATCAAGTAAAGGAGCAGTTTTGATAATTATTCTAGAAGATTTTTCTAATATGGTATCCAGGTTACTTGCAATGTCGGGTGTACAGTCTTTTAGCATAAAAACTTTGCCCTTTTCGGCCCTTCGGGCAGGATCTACATAAATGCTATCAAATGATGCATCACTAGTCTGGAGGTAAGCAATTCCGTCTTCTGCTTTAAATTCGATATTTGTTGCATGTAATGCCTGTGCATTATGTTGGGCTATTACAGATAGCTCAGGGTTAATTTCACAATGTGTAACGGCTTTTACCTTTTTGGAAAAGTAGTAGCTATCAATCCCGAAACCTCCGGTAATATCAATTAAAGTGTTGCCTTTGGCTAGTTTCGATTTGTATTTCGCCGTAATTTCAGAAGAAGTTTGCTCGATGGATAATACAGGAGGATAATAAATATTCTGAGTATTAAACCAGGTTGGTAATTTTTTTTCAGATTTTTTTTTTGCGGTAATTTGTGTGGCCAGTTCGGCTGCAGTAATACCCTCGAACGGACTTTTTGCTAAAGCAATCTGATTTACATCAGCATTTAAATTTGCGTTGATATAGTCTTGTACGGCTTTGGCTAAAAGTTTATTGTTCATTGTTTAGTTATGTCATTTCAAAAGAGGCCATCATTTCGACTGGAGCGCAACAAAATGGAGAAATCTCATTTAGATAGGTTTCACCTCCGAAGGAGTCCCTTTGGAGCACTGCGGTCGAAATGACGAACGCAGTTAATCTTCAATGAGCAAATTTATACGGTTCGATTCTTCATCACCATCTGGCAGGTATGACGGCTTTTAACTTCCAATAAAATATCCTTATCAACCGTTACACGATCAATAGTTTGTTGGTTATAATAGCGGATGGTTACCAGTTCCAGACCCTTATTGTATCTTACTGTAAATTCTTGAGAAAGGTCTTTGATCAGTTTTTCAATTTGAGTAGGGTGATCATCAACGCTTACCGAAAAGCTGATAGCAGAGTTAAGCATGGTATTGATTTTGATCCGGTGTGTATGGAAAAGCTCAAAAATATTGCTCAGGTTTTCTTCTATAATAAAAGAATAATCTTTTGGGAAAATAGAAATCAACGCCTGGTTAACCTTAAAAATAAAAGAGGGAATAGGCAATGGGTTATTTTCTTTGGTAATTGCTGTTCCTGAGCCTTCTGGCTGAATAAATGACCTCACAAAAAGCGGAATTCCTTTGTTTTGAAGTGGTTTTATTGTTTTTGGATGGATTACCGTTGCACCATAATAAGTAAGCTCTATCGCATCGTGATAAGAAAGCTGGGCAATTTTTTCTGTCTCATCAAACCATTTCGGATCTGCATTTAATACCCCGGGAACATCCTTCCAGATGGTTAGTGCAGCGGCATCTAAGCAGGAAGCAAATATGGCTGCCGAATAGTCAGAACCTTCCCTGCCTAAAGTTGTGGTGTAGTTTTCGCTGGTGCCGCCAATAAATCCTTGTGTTACAATAATGTTGTCGGTTAAGAGTGGTAATAAGTCTTTTTGTATAATCTGATTGGTTTTTGCCCAATCTACTTTTCCTTCGCGGTAGGTATTGTCAGTCTGGATATAGTTTCGAGCATCTATCCAAAGGGCTTTATTACCTGTTTCGTTTAACCAGGCTGCCACAATTTTTGTAGAAACCACTTCTCCTATAGATACAATCTGGTCGTATATGTAATCAGGGTTGTTATCCGGTTCATCTTCAATCAGCCAGTCAATTTCAACAAATGTGTTAGCCACATCATCATAAACAGGATTGGCTTTGCCTTGAAACAGCTCATCTATAATACTGAAATGGAAATGTTTAATCTCATCAAAAATTGCATGCGCTTCATCACTTTGTGATAAAAATGCCTGCGTTAACTTTTCCAGTTTATCAGTAATCTTACCCATCGCCGAAATTACAATCAGAAGGTTTCCTTTTTTGTAATCGCGGACAATATTGGCCAGATTTTTCACTCCATCTGCATCTTTTACCGAGGCACCACCAAACTTAAAAATATCCATATTAAAATGCCTTGATTTGTTCTTTGGAGAAAGCCGCATTTAACCAGCCACTTTCTAAATGTGCTTTATATTTATTGTAAAAATTTATTGCAGGTTCGTTCCAGTCTAATACCTGCCAAACCATGCCGCTATAATTACCGTTTTTAGCCTCTTCTATCACTTTTTCGAATAATACTTTACCCAAGCCTTTTCCTCTAAATTCTTCTGTTACGATAAAATCTTCGAGATATAACCTGCATCCTTTCCATGTAGAGTAGCGTGTATAGTATAGCGCGAAGCCCACTATTGTATTATTTACCTCGGCTACATAAGCTTTCCATACCGGGTTTTTGCCAAACCCCGCATCGATAAATTGATCTAAGGTAACTGTCACTTCTTCAGGGGCACGCTCATAGATGGCCAGCTCATTAATTAATTCCAATATCCTTGGACAATCTTCTGCAGTCGCAAATCTGATGTTAAAATCCATATTAATTCGCCGTATTATCGTTTTTGAAATGTTTAATTACCCTTTTTCCGAAAATACTGCTACCAATGCGTACCATTGTACTTCCTTCTTCAATTGCAATTTTATAATCTGCACTCATTCCAGTCGATATTTCCTTAAAAGCATCGTCTTTACGGAAAAAGCTCACTTTAATACCATCAAAAAATACTTTTAGTTCCTGAAACTCGGTCGTAATCTGCTTTTCGTTCTTAGTATTAGTGGCTATCCCCATTAAACCCACAATACGGATATTTTTCAATTCGGCTAAGTCTTCGGCACGTAGCAATTCGATCACTTCATCAAAACCAAGTCCGAATTTAGTGTCTTCATCTGCAATGTAAACCTGTAATAAACAATCAATTACGCGTTTGCTTTTTGCAGCCTGTTTATTGATTTCCTGTAGCAGTTTCAAACTGTCGACCCCATGAATAAGTTTTACAAAAGGAGCAATGTATTTTACCTTATTACTTTGTAAATGGCCAATAAGATGCCATTCGATATCGTTTGGAAGTTGCGCCTGTTTATCTACCATTTCTTGTACATGGTTTTCTCCAAAAATGCGCTGTCCGGCGTTGTAGGCTTCTAAAATTGATTCTACTGGTTGTGTTTTTGAAACGGCAATTAGTTTTACCCCGCCTGATTCAACTTCGCTTTTATATTGTTTAAGATTATCAGCTATGCTCATTTATAACTATTTTTGGTAAAATTAATAACCTTGCCGCAATTTGGGCAAAAAATAATATTTAAATTAAGCATGAAGAGATTAATATGGGTTTTAATGACAGCTATATTATGGTTTGGTTGCAAACCTGGTATACCTGATGGCATTATTAAACCTGATAAAATGGAAAAGATTTTATACGATATGCACATTGTTGATGGATACCTTTCAAGTATTTATGTAGTAGATTCAGCAAAGAAGGTAGCAGCAGCTTATTATAAAGGGATTTATAAAAAATTTGGTACAGATTCTGCCGAATATAACAGGAGTTTAATATGGTATAATACCAACCCTGTAGCATTGGAGGCGATGTATAAAAACATACAAAAATTGTTAGCCAAGCAAAAAAAGGGAACAGCATTAGCTGATCTGATAATCAAGAAAAAAGCATTTAGAGCCGACTCTTTAGTGATAGCAAAGAAATTTAAGGCCGATTCTCTTGCGATCAGAAAAAAAATGAAACCAGATTCTTTATCGAAGGTTAAAGCAGTTGCTGAAATTGCAAAGAAGAAAAAACAGGCCGATTCATTAATTAATATAAAAAAAGCTGGCTTATCGGAAGTAGTTCCAAGTCCAGCTATTGTACAATAATATGTTATATCCCGAAAACTGTTTAGAACGTTTAGGTTTTGTTGAGATCAGGCAACTGATTAGCAAACATTGTTTAAGTCCGATGGGGCAAACAATGGTAGAGAAGATGCAGGTGATGAACCGTTTTGATCAGATTGATAAGTTTTTACGTCAAACAAACGAGTTTAAAAGTATCCTGCAAAATCAGGAACCTCTACAGATTAATACCTTTTTTGATATTAAGTCGCTGGTTGAAAAAATCAGGGTTGAAGGCACTTATCTATTGGAAGATGAGTGGTTTCAGGTATACACTTCGTTACATACTGTTTTCTCAGTACTCCGTTTTTTCGAAGAACGTGCAGAAGTATATCCTACGCTAGAAGCTTTATTTGAGCATCTGCCGATCGAAAAAACGATCCTTCGTAAAATAGAAAGCGTTATAGATGCCAAAGGAAAGATCAAACCAAATGCATCAAAAGAATTGCAGGAGATTACCTCTGCCATTTCGAAGGCCGAACAAGATGTGCGTAAGCGAATGGATTCGATCTACAAGCAGGCTATTGCCAATAACTGGGTTGCCGATGGTAGTTTAACCATTCGTGATGGTAGAATGTGTATTCCGGTTTTGGCTGAGAACAAGCGTAAACTCAAGGGCTTTATACACGATGAATCGGCAACAGGGCAGACGGTTTACATTGAGCCTGAAGAAGTATTTACCTTAAATAATAAGTTGCGCGACTTAGAGTTTGACAAGCGCCGGGAAATTATTAAGATTTTAATTGCGCTAACGGACGATTTGCGGCCATACTCGCCATTATTGCTTTCTTACCATGGTTTCCTTACCAAACTGGATTTTGTTCGTGCAAAGGCTTTATTTGCGATGGATATTGAAGCTGAAATGCCAGGTTTGTTAAAAGAGTCTAAAACCAAGCTGATTAATGCAAGGCACCCTTTGTTATCGATTTCATTTGCTGCAGAAAAGAAAACGGTTACACCCTTAAATATCCATATAGATGCCGAAACCCGGGTGGTATTGGTATCAGGGCCAAATGCAGGCGGTAAATCGGTTTGTATGAAAACCGTTGGCCTTTTGCAGATTATGTTGCAAACAGGTTTGTTAATTCCGGTTGATGCAAATAGTGAAGTGGGTATTTTTGAAAATATTTTTGCCGATATCGGCGATGACCAATCTATAGAAAGTGATTTAAGTACTTACAGTGCACACTTAAAAAAGATGCGCTATTTTGTAGAGCATGCTTCGCCAAAAACGATGGTGCTGATTGATGAGTTTGGTACCGGAACCGATCCGCAGTTTGGAGGACCAATGGCTGAAGCTGTTTTAGAGGTGTTGAACAATAAAAAGGTTAGGGGGGTAATTACTACCCACTATTCTAATTTAAAGCTTTTTGCAGGTAATACACCTGGTTTGGAAAATGCATCAATGCTTTTTGATAATGCCAAAATGAAACCGCTCTACATTTTAGAAATGGGTAAACCTGGTAGTTCTTATGCATTCGAAATCGCTCAGAATATTGGTTTGCCAAAAGAGGTAATCGAGCTGGCTAAAGAAAAAACAGGATCTAACCAGAACCGAGTAGATACCATGCTTATTGATCTGGAGCGCGAAAAGAAAAATGTTTACGACGCCAAAGTAAGTTTAGCCAATCAGCAGAATAAAGCTAAAAACTTGGTTGCCGAAAATGAAAAGTTGAAAAGCTTTTTAGAGGAGAATAGAAAGGTACTGATTAAAGAAGCGAAACAAGAGGCGCAGAATATTATTAAAAATGCCAATAAACTGGTTGAAAACACCATTGCCGAGATTAAGGAAAAGCAAGCTGATAAAGAAGTAACTAAAGAACTCCGCCAGAATTTGCAAAAAGAGCTGGTTAAAAATACTATTCCGAAAGAGCGCTCTAAACCAGTACAGGTAATTGTTGGTGGTGAAATTGGAATTGGTGATTTAGTGAAATTTACGGATAGTGAAACCATTGGTCAGGTTTTAGAAATTAACCGCAATGAATTGGTTTTGGCTATCGGCGATTTACGATCGACTATTAAAAAGAACCGCGTTCAAAAAGTGAGTAACCGGGAAGCTAAAAAAGTAGTTCAAAGCAGTGCAAATTCTTTTGCAGGGCGCATGAATGATGCCGTATCTGGTTTCAGGGCCGAACTTGATCTTCGTGGAAAACGAACTGAAGATGCCCTCTTTGAAGTAGAGAAGTATTTAGATAAAGCCATTATGCTTGGCTTTCCGTCCATTAAGCTGATTCACGGTAAAGGTGATGGTATTTTGCGGAAAATGATCAGAGAATACCTGCGTAAATATAGTCAGGTAAATAGGATGGAAGATGAACATGCTGATCGAGGCGGGGATGGGATTACTTATGTGTATTTGAATTGATGTTGTGAGATAAGAGATGTGAGACATGAGATTTAAGTTGCCTAGGCGTCCTCTCGACTGAAGCAAAGCGGAATAGTTGTGGTGTCGGATGTTACCATCCGACACTAAATCATTTTTTTGAAAATCTGTCAGATGGTAACATCTGACAGCAATCTAAAAGCTAATTATATAAAGATTTTGCTGCGCAGAGCACTTCGTGGTTCTCGGCTGTGCTGTGCTTCGCTCGAAATGATGTCCGCCCAATAAAAACAAAACTTTATAACCGTAACGTTGTTATTTATAAAACGTTACGGTTATGAGGGCAATACTACTCTGCTTATTTGTAATGCTATTCGTTACAAATTGCAAAAAGAATGGTGATGATAGTGACGATCCGGGTAATTTACCCGATGTAGAATTAAAATCAAAAGTAGTTGTATCCGGATTGAGCTTTCCCTGGGAAATTGCGTATGGCCCTGATAATTTCATCTGGTTTACCGAAAAAGCAGGTAAAATTAGTCGTTTAAACCCTGCCAATGGGCAAGTAACGCCTTTACTTACCATAACCGAAGTGCGTACCAACGGAGAAGGCGGCTTACTTGGAATGACACTCCATCCCGATTTTACCAGTAACCCTTATGTTTATGTAATTTATGGCTATGGAAGTACCTATAAAGCCAAAGTGGTGCGTTATACTTACGCTGGTGGAAATTTAACGAGTCCGCAGGTATTATTGGATCAGATTCCTGCTGCTTCAATCCACAATGGTTCGCGTTTGCTGATTAGTGGCGGTAAACTATTTATCAGTACTGGCGATGCTGCTGATACTGGCAATCCTCAAAATGTTAACTCTTTAGCGGGTAAAATTTTAAGGATAAATTTAGATGGCTCGATCCCCGGTGATAACCCTTATCCAAATAACCCGGTTTGGTCTTTAGGGCATCGAAATGCACAAGGATTAACCCAGGTGGGCAATAAAATTTTTTCTTCGGAGCATGGCCCTGATTCAGATGATGAGATTAATATTATCGAAAAGGGAAGAAACTACGGATGGCCAAATATTAAGGGTTTTTGTAATGAAAGTGGAGAACAATCGTTCTGCAGTTCCAACAATGTGGCAGAGCCATTAATCAATTGGACACCAACTATTGCACCCAGCGGTTTAGCTTATTACAATTCAGATTATATTCCGCAGTTTAAAAATTCGTTACTATTGGCAGTACTAAAAGGGACTAAATTGATGCAGCTTAAATTAGACGATGCTCAAACAAAAATTACTGGAACGAAAGATTTTTATGTAAACACTTATGGTAGGATAAGGGCTGTTTGCCAATCGCCTGAAGGGAAAATTTATATCTGTACCAGTAACGGAAGCGATGATAAAATTGTGGAAATTGCTAAATAGGCTTATTTCTTTTTATTGCCAGGGCACTTCTTACAGCGTTTACCTTTTTTGAATTTCTCACAACATTTTTTGTGCTCAGCCGTACAGCTGAAAATAAAACCCATGCCTTTTTGAAATTCAGGATCGGTGGGTAGTATGAATAGACTTTCTTCTCTCTCGTAAACCATTGCTGCACAAAGGTAATAGTTATTTAGATTAATTCCAATTAATTAATATTCCTGGAAGATTTAAAAATTATAAATGCTACATTTTTGAAGGCAATTTGTAATTTAGCGAACTAACCAAAAAATTCATAAGATGATAAATAAAGTGGTATCTGGAGCTGAAGAGGCTATCAAAGATATATCAGATGGTGCTACCCTTATGCTCGGTGGTTTCGGGCTTTGCGGTATTCCAGAAAATTGCATTAATGCTTTGGTAAACAAGCAGGTGAAAAATTTAACCTGTATCTCTAATAATGCTGGTGTTGATGATTTTGGTATTGGTTTAATGCTAAAACAACGCCAGGTTAAAAAAATGATTTCTTCGTATGTAGGTGAAAATGCCGAATTTGAAAGGCAACTGCTAAGTGGCGAACTTGAAGTAGACCTTATTCCACAAGGTACTTTGGCTACGCGTTGCCTGGCAGCCGGATATGGTATGCCTGCAATTTTTACCCCTGCGGGTGTGGGTACCGAAGTGGCAGAAGGCAAAGAAGTGCGCAATTTTGATGGCAAGGATTATTTAATGGAATATGCTTTTGATGCTGATTTCGCTATTGTTAAAGCTTGGAAAGGTGATACCGCTGGGAATTTGATCTTCAGGTCTACCAGCCGCAACTTTAACCCTATAATGGCTATGGCAGGTAAAGTAACCATTGCCGAAGTAGAAGAATTGGTAGAAGCTGGCGAATTAGATCCGGATTATATCCATACACCTGGTATTTATGTTCATCGGATTTTTCAAGGGAAAGATTATGAGAAAAGAATCGAGCAGCGAACGGTGAGGAAGGTTCAATAGTTCATTGGTGGTTCATTCACTCATTCGAAATTCTTTCAATCAATCATTAAAAAAATATGTTTTCAAAAGAAGAAATCGCACAGCGTATTGCTAAAGAAATAAAAGACGGATACTATGTTAACCTTGGTATTGGCATACCTACTTTGGTCGCCAATTATATTCCAAAAGGAATTAACGTCGTGTTACAGTCTGAAAACGGCTTATTGGGTATGGGGCCATTTCCTTTCGAAGGAGAGGAAGATGCCGATTTAATTAACGCAGGGAAACAGACCATCACCACCTTGCCAGGATCGTCTATTTTTGATTCGGCAATGAGTTTTGGGATGATCCGTGCGCAAAAAGTAGATCTGACTATTCTGGGAGCAATGGAAGTATCAGAAAATGGAGATATTGCCAACTGGAAAATACCTGGTAAAATGGTGAAGGGAATGGGAGGGGCTATGGATTTGGTAGCATCGGCCAAAAATATTATTGTGGCGATGCAACACGTCAATAAAGCCGGAGAAAGTAAATTATTACCTAATTGTACTTTGCCTTTAACTGGTGTAAAGTGCATCAAAAAAATTGTAACCGAATTGGCGGTTTTGGATATTCTGCCCGAAGGTGGTTTTAAACTTTTGGAGCGTGCAGCAGGCGTAAGTATCGAATTTATACAACAATCTACGGCTGGAAGATTGGTAATAGAAGGTGAGATTCCTGAAATGAGGTTGGATTAATTGGTGATTGATTTTAAAGAAAGGTCGTCATTCCCGCGCAGGCGGGAACCACGAAGTGCTCAGCGAAGCTAATCTTAATGCACCCTGTAAACCCTATCAAGACATTACGATTCCTCGCACAAAAAGAAGTCAAGCTTTTAAAGCTTGACTTCTTTGAAGTTACTGTATATCTACTAAAATACTATTCCTTAAATCGTTGGAGATATCTTCTGTGATACCGATAATTTCTTCGGGTTCGTTGGTGTTGTTCATTATTACCTTATTACACTGTTCGCGATACGGCAATAAATATTCTTTATAGGCTGGCACTACATGGTTGTGCCATTTGTACAATACATCATCTTCAGGGTAACCACGTTCCAAGCCATCGCGTTTTATACGGCGATCTAAAGCTACCTGTTCATCTGCATCAACAAAAATGGTATGATCCAACAGGGCGGCAATTTCTTTAAAGTGGAGAATAAAAAGACCCTCAACAATAATAATAGGTGCCGATTTAATCTCCAAAATTTTAACAACGGCGAGTGGATTATTGAAGTTGTATTCTTTTTTATAAACAACCTCGCCACTCATTAACTGTTTAATGTCTCTTAAAAACTGTTCGCTATCAATGGTAGAAGGGAGGTCGAAGTTGTATAACTTGTTTTCTTCCTGTGTCATCTCGCCCGCTGGGATATAATAGTCATCTTGCGATACGAGTGTTACTTCATCCTGTTTAAAATGATGAAGAAAACAGTTTAAGAAAAATGTTTTACCCGATCCACTACCACCGGCAATACCAATTATAAATGGCTTTTTGTTCAAACTCATTGAGCACTATATGTTAAATTGCAGAAAAAACGTTTGTCTAAAGCGCCCAATGAATCGGCTACAGCTTTAGTCATTACAATTATAACATCTTTTGTGGATTCGTTCTCCGTAAATTTACCAACAACTTTGGCAAAGGTAGTGCGGTTGGTCATTGGGTTGGTAATCTTAATTACCCTGCCCACAGGTGCTGTACGGTGTAAAACCAACATTTTTGTTCCATCCAGGTCTTGGTCTGCAATCCAAACTGCGGTTCCTTTTTCTTCGATCTGACTTAAACCATATACGCTCGGGTCGCGGCGAAGTTTAGGGTCTTTAACCATGGTGCTATCTGGTTCGTTTTCCTGCTCTTCTTTCGATAAATCATTTACCGATTTAGGCTGTGGCGGTTTAGGAATAATCAGTTTCTGATCAATTTTAATTGCGTTATCTTCCAGTTTATTTGCTGTTCTGATCTGATAAGCAGTTAAATTGTATTTTTTAGCAATGGTAAAAATGTTTTCTCCAGTAGCAACGGTATGAATAAAACTTTCTTCTTTTGTTGCTGGTGCGTCTTTAACTTTTGCTTCTACCTCTTTAGCTTTTGCTTCAGCTTGTTTTTCTTTCGGAACCTGAACATCTGTAATAATCCCTCCCGGTACTTTTAAAACCTGTCCAATGGTAATGGCGTTATCAGGCAAATCGTTCAGTTTTCTAATCTGGTAAGCGGTAATGCCATATTGTTTAGCGATGGTGAAAATAGTTTCGTTCCTTAAAACAGTATGTGTGCCGGCCGCATCTGTAGATTTGTTCTCCTGAACAGGTTTTTCTTCAGCGGCAGATACTACTTTGTTCTCATCAATGTTTTTAGTTGCCGGAATTTTAAGTTTCTGACCGATACGCAAGTTATTTCCTGAAAGATTGTTGGCTTTTTTTACTTCTTCAACAGTAGTGCCGTATTTTTCGGCTATTTTGCCTAAAAACTCCTTAGGCGCAACAGTATGCTCAATCATGGTTTGATCAGCAGATGATGTATTGGCTTGAGGCGTTTCTGTATTATTCTTCGCTGGTGGCGTTACCGGAGCAGCTGTTGCAGTTTGTTCTCCATTTTTAGCAGGGATTTTTAAAACCTGACCGATACTCAAATTGCTGCTGCTCAGGTTGTTTAAGGCTTTAATCTCATTAATGGTTGTGCCATATTTTTCGGCGAGCATGTTTAGATTTTCTTTTGGCTTGATGGTATGCTCTATTATATTGCCAGTAGAAGCGCTTTGATTTTGTGTGCTGTTAGCTGATCCTGTTGCGGTAAAAGGAATATTTGTTGGAACTTTAATGATTACCCCAACCTGAAGGTATTTATTGTCATTAAAGGCCATAATCTCTTTAGGAGAAACATTATACCTTCTTCCTATTGAATAATAAGTGTCTTTTGCTACAGTTTGATGAACGATCAGTTTTTTGCCTTTATTATTTTCTACACCGATAGAGTCTCTTGCTGTGTTGGCTTTGGCATTTGCAATGTTTAAGGCAAATAACACTACAGCAGATAAATATATTTTATGCATTTATTTTATGTAAATTTCTAAGTCAAAGGGAGCAATTATACGAATAATATTGTTAATCAGTCTATGTTCAGCTATTCGTTTTTAAGTAAAAATAAGATGACTTTAATAGCTTAATATCGATATGCCATTCATTAACAAATGTTTGTAAAATTGTTGTTCCCTATAATAATTGAATATTAAACGATCTAATAAATAACGTATTGTTCAAAAGACAAAATTGAGCAAAACTTTTATAAATTTGGGTTGTTACGTAGACATCAAAAACATCATAAATAATAAAAAAAATGGACGCTAAAGAAATAAGCTTAAACGAAAAAGAAGTTAAACCAGTTGTAGATCTTTTGAACGATTATTTGGCTAATTATCATATTCATTATCAAAAACTAAGAGGTTGCCACTGGAATATTAAAGGTCAGAACTTCTTTACTTTACATGTTAAGTTTGAAGAATTATATACCAATGCACAATTAACTATTGATGAGATAGCCGAGCGTGTATTAACCTTGGGTAAAGCACCGCATAGCCGTTTTGCCGATTATATAAAAGAATCTCAAATTAAAGAAATTGATACCATTGGCCTTAAAGATCTTGATATGGTTGATGCCATTTTAGATGATATGGCTGCATTGATCGAATTGGAAAGAGAACTTTTAGAAGCTACAGATGCTGCCGGAGACGATGGTTCTAACGATATGGTTAACCGCTTTATGCAGTTTAAAGAGAAAAATACCTGGATGTTGCGCGCTTTCGCAGGAAAGAAATAATATAATTTAGGTGGTTAAAAGCCTCATGTAAGTAGCTTTATTGTAAAATCTACTTATATGGGGCTTTTTTGTTTCTGAGAAAATCTAATTATTTATCTTTGGGCATGGCATACAAAAGTTTAGCAGAATGTGTATCCGATCTCGAAAAGCACGGTCATTTAATCAGAATAAAAGAAGAAGTAGATCCCTATTTAGAAATGGCAGCCATCCATTTAAGGGTTTACGAAAATAAAGGACCAGCAATACTATTCGAAAAAGTTAAGGGAAGTCCTTTTCCTGCTGTTTCAAACTTGTTTGGGACATTAGAGCGATCGAAATTTATTTTTAGAGATACTTTACCAAAAGTACAACAGCTGGTATCGTTAAGGAATGATCCCATAAAAGCATTAAAAAATCCATTTAAATATGCGGGTTCTGCAATGTCGGCTTTATCGGCCTTGCCACTTAAAACACCTTCTGCAAAAAGAAAATTTTTAAAAACAAGTATCAGTCAATTACCACAAATTGTAAACTGGCCTATGGATGGTGGCCCTTTTGTTACCATGCCGCAGGTTTATACTGAAGATATAGATAAACCAGGCGTTTTAAATGCAAATCTGGGCATGTATCGCATCCAATTGGGTGGTAACGATTATATCCAGGACCAGGAGATCGGGTTGCACTATCAGATCCATAGAGGGATTGGTGTACATCAATCAAAAGCCAACGCCCTCGGCCAACCCTTAAAAGTGAGCATTTTTGTCGGTGGACCCCCATCACATCCTTTAGCCGCAGTGATGCCTTTACCGGAAGGATTATCGGAAATGACATTTGCAGGTGCATTGGGCGATAGGCGTTTCCGTTATTTTTATGATGATGAAGGTTTTTGTATCTCTGCAGATGCCGATTTTGTTATTACCGGAACGGTTTATCCAAATGAGAATAAGCCAGAAGGGCCTTTTGGCGATCATTTGGGGTATTACAGTTTAACGCATCCTTTTCCTTTGATGAAAGTGCACAACGTGTATCATAAAAAAGATGCCATTTGGTCGTTTACGGTTGTTGGTCGTCCGCCGCAAGAGGATACCAGTTTTGGGGCTTTAATCCATGAAATTACAGGCTCGGCCATACCACAGGAAATTCATGGTTTAAAAGAAGTTCATGCGGTTGATGCGGCTGGCGTTCATCCTTTGCTTTTTGCTATCGGCAGTGAGCGTTATACCCCATATTTAAAAGCACGCAGACCTCAGGAAATATTAACCATAGCGAACCATATACTGGGGAAAAATCAATTGAGTTTGGCCAAATATCTGTTTATTGCAGCCAAAGAAGATGATCAGCATTTAAGCACGCACCATATTGAAGCATTTCTTACGCATATTTTAGAACGGATCGATTTAACGAGGGATGTTCATTTTTATACCAATACTACAATTGATACACTTGATTATAGCGGTGATGGATTAAACAGCGGATCGAAGGTAGTAATTGCGGCGGCAGGAGACAAGCAGCGTGAACTTTGGAATAAGATTCCTGAAGGACTGAAATTAGGCGACGGATTTTATCAGCCGAAAATAGCCATTCCAGGCGTTTTAGTTTTAGGAAGTGACAAATATTTAAGTCCGGAGAAAACAGCTGCTGAAATTGCTTTATTGAATATGGCTTTGATCGATCAGGATTTATCGGGCTTACCTTTAATTATATTGGCAGACGACGCAGAATTTACGGCTAACACTATTGATAATCTGGTTTGGGTCGCTTTTACAAGGAGCAACCCGGCGGCTGATATTTACGGTATTAACGATTTTACCATTAATAAACATTGGGGCTGTAAAGGTTCTTTGATTATCGATGCGAGGAAAAAGCCTCACCATGCACCTGAATTGATCAAAGATGAAGCTGTAGAAAAAAAGCTGGATGTTTTGGGCCAAGAGGGTGGAAGCCTGCATGGACTAATTTAGTCGAATAATTAAAATAAAAAATTGTTTCTTAAGCATACTTAGGCTATGCTTTCAACTTCTGGGCTAATTACTTTTTTATTGGTGCTGATTTGTGTACCTTCAAATCGCTTAGTTTAACCAACCAAAAACGGTGCTGAAAATCTGATTATTGCGAACAACAATCAGTAGGGCCGGAAAGCCTAAACATCTCACAAATTACTTCAACATCTGCTCCCAGGTTCAAAATTTTATTTGATCGGTTAAACAAATCACAGTTTATTAACGTATTTACGACTATTGTAACATTTGTGTTAATTTTTGGGCAATACGTGTTAAAATCATCGTTCTATCTGGCTTCTTATAAACCTAATTTTGGTCATATTACTAACTAAACTGAATACAATGACCAGATTAAAGATTACTTTGTTCATTTTGACCATGCTCTGTTGCATACAGATTTATGGTCAAACGTCGCTGATTAGTGGCAAAATTACAGATGCATCGGGGCTGCCAATCCCAGGCATATCGGTAAAAGTTAAAGGAACCGCTATTGGCACCTCTTCCGATGCGAAAGGGATCTTTTCAATTAAAAGTGCAAGTCCAGCTACACTGGTTTTTAGTGGAATTGGTTATACAACCAAAGAATTTGCTTATAGTGGGCAAAGCAACATAACCATAACATTAAGTGAAGACCAGCAAAGCCTGAATGAGATTGTGGTAACTGCCTTAGGGGTGAAACGTGATAAGCGAAATTTGACCTACAGCTCGCAGGAGGTAAAAGGCGATCAGATTACCCAGTCGAAAGAGCCTAACCTGGTAAATGCATTGGCAGGTAAAGTTTCTGGTGTACAAATTACAAGTTCGTCGGGTACGCCAGGCAGTTCGTCGCGTATTGTAATCAGGGGGGCTAATTCTCTTTATGGCAACAATGAAGCTTTGATGGTAATTGATGGTATTCCGGTTAACAATGATGAAACCGGTAACCTCAACTCCGGTCCCGGCACCAACCGGATTGCCGATCTTGATCCTAATATTATTGAAAGCATTAATGTGCTAAAAGGTGGTGCTGCAACAGCGTTATATGGATCTGATGGTGCAAAAGGAGTAATTATTATCACAACAAAAGCCGGTAGCCTGAATAAAAAGCCTGGTATCAGCTTTTCTTCTTCTTTTTCAATGGAGAAACCGCTGTTGCCAGAAATCCAGAATAAATATTCTCTTGGCTCAAATGGCGTATATTTTGATGGTGTGAACCAAAAAACGAGTACATCGTGGGGGGCGAGAATGGATACCTTAAAAATTAACGGCCAGCCTGCACAGGTATATGATCAGTCTGATTTATTCTTTAAAACCGGAAAAACATATACCAATACAGTAGCCATAAACGGGGGTGGAGCTTACAACTCTTATTTTATATCGTATACCAATTTTGCGCAGGATGGAACGGTACCTAGCACTTCGTTCGACCGGAATACCGTTTTTGGTAAATTCACCACACAAATTGTTAAGGATCTGAATGTTACTTTCTCCCTAAATTATGCCAATACCAAAAACCGTCGGCTACCTGAAGGTTATGCCTTGGAAAGTCCGGTGTGGACCATTTTTTCTGCCCCAGTTTCTTATGATCTGCAACCTTCGGTAAACCCTGATGGAAGTCAGCGTTTATACCGTTTCTCTCGCAATAATCCTTACTGGGTGTTAGATAATATCAGCAATACATCAGTTGTGAACCGTTTTCTGCCGACATTTACAGCCGATTATAAACCCTTAAACTGGTTAACCATTACTGAGCGTTTTGGTGCCGATGTATATGTTGAGCAAGGTAAATACACCGAGTCTTTACTGTCGGTCTCTAATCCTAACGGAAGAATTGTAAATAACAATACTAATTTCAGACAGTATAATAATGATTTGATACTGAACGCCAATAAAAGTTTTGGTGATTTTAATGTCGAAGCCTTACTGGGTAATAACCTTATTTCGACATATTCGCAAAATGGCTATGCCAATGGCTTAGGAATCACCATTCCAGGTTTTAATAATATCGGTTCTGCCTCTACTGTTAAGTTTACAGAAACCAGTTACCTTACGCGGAAAATAGGCTTTTATCTGCAATCTAATATCGATTATAAAAAGTTTATTATCTTGTCTTTAACAGGCAGATACGATGGTACTTCGGTTTTGGCTAAAGACAACAGCTTTTATCCATACGGTTCGGCTGCAACAAGTTTTATTTTCTCTAATTTCTTTTCTAATGGCCTTTCTGAAGTGATGAACTTTGGTAAACTAAGGCTTTCTTACAGTACGGTAGGTAATGCAAGTATAGGCCCATATAGTTTACTTACTCCCTACGAATCGCAAACGATTAGAAATACTACTTTTCCTTATCAAGGACAATCGGGTTTCTTAATCAGCCAGGTACTTAGCGATCCAAACCTGAAAAATGAACGTATTAACGAGTTTGAAGTTGGATTAGAAACTGGTTTCTTTAAAAACCGTTTAGGCATTGAGCTTACCTATTTCGATAAGCGGACTAAAAATGGTATCATTCCGTCGGTGGCTTTGGCGCCATCTACAGGTTTTAACGCAACAAGTGTAAATTCTGCAGCTATGCGCAACCGGGGTATTGAGGTTCTGTTAAATGCAAAACCAATTTCGACCCCGGATTTTAGCTGGGATTTAACGATAAATTATAGCAGAATCAGAAACAAAGTGCTTTCTATTTACAAAGACCTGAAACAGGTTGGCAATGGTTTCACCTTTATTTTTGTAAACCAGCCTTACGGTGTAATTTATGGTACCCGATATGCCAGAAATGCGGCTGGTCAGCTGCTTACTGATGATGGAGGCCTTCCTTTTGCCGCCGATGAACAAGGTATAATTGGCGATATCAATCCGGATTGGATGGGTGGTATTGTTAATAATTTCAAGTATAAACAATTTGCGCTTAGTTTCTCTTTTGATATGAAAAAGGGGGGCGATATTCAGAATAACGTAGATGGTTATGGTTATTTCTATGGTACACCTAAAGTTACCGAAGATCGTGGACCACGTATAGTTGAGGGCATAAATGCTACAACAGGTTTGCCAAATACGGTTTCAGCTACAGGGCAAGCTTATTATCAACGTGCTAACAGTGTTCTCGAATCAGTAATTCAGGATGGAACCTATGTTAAATTGCGAAACGTAAGTCTGGGTTATAATGTTAAACCGGCCTGGTTACAAAAAACACCTTTCAAAACCATCGGATTTCAGGTAACCGGACGAAACCTTTGGATTTATGCGCCACACTTTACTGGCGGAGATCCGGAAGTAAGTTCATTTGGTTCATCAAATGGTTCGCAAGGGATTTATTCGTTCTCAACGCCAACATCAAGATCTGTTGATTTTAGTTTGAAACTTACCTTATAACCCTTAACAATTAGAAAGAAATAACATGAAAAAGATATATTTTATTTTAGGCTTTGCCCTTATGGTGGCAGCAGCCGGATGCAAAAAATACCTGGATGTGAATGAAGATCCAAACAGACCGATTGATGTTAAAGAATCGCTCATGTTACCACCTATACAAATGCTGATTTCCCAAAATATCAATGCATCAGGCGATGGGAATTTAAGTGTGGTGTTGCAACAATATTTGCAGGTAATGGCACTCAACCAGGTGGCACCAAATTTCGGTACTTATCTGATGTATAATGTCGATATGGATGGCGACTGGAACAATGTATACGTAAGAACATTAAACAACCTCAATTTATTAAAGGTTAAAGCTGTTGCCAACGGCAATTTTAATTATGGTGCCATTTCTAAAATTCTTACAGCTTATACTTTAGGTTATGCTACAGATGCCTGGGGTGATCTTCCTTACAGTCAGGCTTTTTTAGGAGTAACACAGCCAACGCCAGCGTATGATAGTCAGCAGCAGATTTATGTTCAGATTCAAACTTTACTGGATGATGGAATAGCCGATATTGCAAAAAATGCTGGCCTTAAACCCGGAAGCGACGATTATATTTATGCAGGCGATATGGCAAAGTGGAGAAAATTGGCTTATACATTAAAAGCACGTTATTACATGCACCTGAGTAAAGCACCTGGAAATACAGCTTCTGGGCAGGCACAGCTGGCTTTGACTGCACTAACTAATGGTATGCAGAGCAATGATGATGATGCTAAAATTGCATTCAGTGGTGCGGCAGGGGCAGAAAATCCATGGCAGCAAAATTTTCTACCAGGTACTACATTTGTGCTTGCCAACACCTTTGTTGATGCTTTTACTACCAGAAACGATCCAAGATTAAGTAAAATGGTTAAACCCGCCAAACAAACCGGTTTATATACTGGCCGGCAGATCGGTTTAGATGAAATTGGAAGTCTGGAGGCTTACTCAATCCCTGCCGATTTTTACGCAGGTGCCAGTGCTAATAATTACCTGGTCAATTACACCGAGGCATTATTCATAAAAGCCGAAGCCACGCTGGTGGTATCGGGTTTTGCAGCTGCACAACCTATTTATCAGGATGGTATCAAACAGCACATGACCAAGGTAGGGGTGAGCACAACTGATATGGATACGTACATTGCTTCGCGGGGGACACTCAGCAGTACAAATGCACTCCGTTTAATTATGGAAGAAAAGTCGATTGCAAACTTTCTTAATGCTGAAAATTATACAGATTGGCGCCGTACAGGATTCCCGGTTTTAACCAAAGTTAAAAATGCACTCTCTGAAATTCCGAGAAGGGTACTTTACCCAAATACCGAAATTACAGCAAATCCACAACCGCAACAAAAGGCTAAGATTACCGATAAGTTATGGTGGGATGTTAATTAAATAAGTGATAGTTAGTTAATAATGTTGAGGATACCCGATTGGGTATCCTTTTTTATTGTAAAAAGCGCCAGTTCTCTAGTAGAAAACTGGCGCTTCTTTTCTTAATTATGTAAGACAGTTATTATTAAAATCTTACCCCAAAGGTTAAGAATACGTTGTTTCTATTGCTTTTAACATCTGCAACAGGCTCGCTGTAATCATCTAATAAATATGGACTTGAACTGAAGTTTGTTTTGTAGTTCTGATACGCTAAATCGAAATAATAGTTATCTATGCGGTATCCAATTCCTCCGGTGTAGTATTGACCCTGATAAAATTTATTGTCGCCACCTTTAACACCATTTCCGTTTACCCCGTAACCACCTCTTAAGCTAAATTCGTTCGTCACTTTTACTTCTGCACCAACTCTGTAGTTAACCGCTTCTTTATAAGATTCTTTGATAAAAGCATTGTTGCTATTGATTGTTGAAAGATCAGAACCGTTAGAATCTGAAAAACGCATTGAAGCATAATCTACATAATCAACATCGGCTGAGATTAATGCGGTACCTGCTATTACATAGCTAATACCGGCCGAAGCTTTTAATGGCGTACGTAAATTATAACTGAAAGTGTAATATTTTGTCGGATTATTTGAGTTAGAAGGTGCATTTGTTGCATTTCCAGCTAAATTTGCCTGTAAAGTTTCGCTTGTATTATCTTCAATGTTCATCCAGGTGGGGGTCTGGAAATTTATACCAATTCTTAATTCATTAACCGGTCTGAAAATCATACCTAGTTTTAAGTTAAATCCACCACCTTTGGTTTCCTGATTTCTGAAATGCGTTAAGTTGTAATTTTCATTTCCAGTATATGCAGGGATTGGTAAGCCATCATCAAAAGTGTTCACTATCCCCGATTCGGTGAAAGTCGCATCGCTAATGTATTTCACATTTACAAAACTAGCGGTTGCGCCAATGTATACCTTGTTGCCAAAATTAAGGGCACCCGCAACGTTAAATTCTGATGTTGAACCTAATCTGGATTCATCCCAATTTTGTTTGAAACTCGCGTTGTTATAAGGTTCTGCTGAATATCCATTTGGGAAATTGGGTGCATTTTTATTAATTAAATAGCTATTATACGCATCTCCGGCTATTGAATTATCAATTCCACCACCATTGGCCTGATCTACATACGAATCTCTTATCGAGCTGTTTGTGTTGGTACCGCCATAGTTAATGTTATTTAAGAAATCGTTATTTCTTGTATAGCTTAAACCGAATACCGTACTTACCAATCCTTTATTTACATCAGCTCCCTTTATTTTTGCTGCTGGACTGTAAAATACAACACCAATGTTATTCAGGTTAATCTGGCTTTTATCAGCTTTGCTATTGTTGCCCAGGTATGCGCTATTGTTTGATACAGAATTAAATTCAGGAGTTAAACTAAACTCAGATTTGGTAAATAAGCCTAATCCGGCAGGGTTTG
Source organism: Pedobacter sp. Bi27 (assembly GCF_918698255.1). Taxonomy (NCBI): domain Bacteria; kingdom Pseudomonadati; phylum Bacteroidota; class Sphingobacteriia; order Sphingobacteriales; family Sphingobacteriaceae; genus Pedobacter; species Pedobacter sp. Bi27. The sequence goes on along the minus strand of NZ_CAKKMW010000005.1, from coordinate 355,809 downwards.
CGTTAATTGAACCAATATCTCCTCCAACTCCGATTTGTGCACCACCCATTCCCTTAAATCGGGCAGAACTACCATAATTGGTTTGAGAAAAGCGGAATGCATCAGGGGCGTAACTTTGGGCATACGTTGTTCCCATAGCAGCTACTGTAGCTACTAGTGAAGCTAAAATATATTTTTTCATGTTGTGTGTTTAAATTTAAATTAACCTCTTCCTGCTCTTGATGGTCTTGAACCGCCACCACCGCCACCGCCGGTTGAACCACCGCCACTATTTCCGCCGCCATTTGATGGTGGTGGTGAATAACTAGGTCTGCTTTCGGTTCTGGTAGGTGGAGTATAGGTTTCGTTTCTGGTAGGCCTGCTACTTTGTGTACCTTGAGGACTATAATTATCATTCCTGGTAGGTCTGCCAGCTTGCGAGCCCTGAGGTTGTGCATAGCTGCCATTACCTTGGTTTCTACTTGGTCTTCCAGCATTAATATTTGGCGCATAACCTACACCGTTTGGATTTGTAACACCAGATCTGCTCGGTCTACCTGCATTTCCCGCATTGCCGTTTCCATATCTTGGCGTGCCTCTATCATCACTTCCAGGTCTTGGTCTGTTGTAGCCTCTATTGGTATACACACCGCCACCATAGTATCCGCCGCCAATACCCCAGCCTCCGCCGTAGTATCCACCGCCCCAACCATAACGGTCGTAATAAGAGTTAGGTCCCCAAGAGTTCCATCCATATGGATTGTTCCATCCGTAGCCAAAGTTACCGTAATAGAAGGGATTGCTCCAGATGCTGCCATAACCAAAGCTGCCGCCCCAGCCCCCTAAACCGTATCCGCTGTTCCAGCCGAGGCCATAACCCAAGTAGTTTGAAGGGCCATAACTGCTTCCATAGTAATAATTATCAAAATAAGGGTCGTAATAGCCTTGAAAACTGTAACCATTATAAAAACGGTTTATTCTAGATGAGTAATCCATATCGTAATAAGGATTACTTGTGCCATAATATTCATCATATTCTTCCTGTCCCTGAGCCTGATATTGCTGGCCTTGTCGGTTCTGGGGTTGAGGTGCTATTTCAACCTCCCTGGCTTTTGCCACAGAATTATAAACATCATCAGCTGGCTTAGTTTGAGCCAGTTTTGATGTAGCGCATGATGCCACCAACCCTGCGGCGGCAATCATAACAATGGGTAAAAATTTAATTGGTTTCATTGTGTTTATATTTAGTTGTGTGTGTTCACGAATTTAATAAACAAGTTTCAAAAGTAAAAATTATTAACTATTTATTTAGTCAAAAAATGGTATAAAATAATTGATATTATTTTGTTAATCGTTTGTAGGCATAAATTTATAAATTTGCCGTTGGATTTTACACTTTTTAACATACAAATTACGTTCCAAATACATAAGATGAGCAAAGAAATTACAAGTAGAGAAGCAGATTATTCCCAGTGGTATAATGATATCGTATTAAAAGCAGATTTAGCAGAGCATTCTGCCGTGCGTGGTTGTATGGTTATCAAGCCAAATGGCTATGCTATATGGGAAAAAATGCAGGCTGTTTTAGATAAAATGTTTAAGGATACAGGCCATCAAAATGCCTATTTTCCATTATTCATTCCAAAGTCATTTTTCTCTAAGGAAGCTTCTCACGTTGAGGGCTTTGCGACAGAATGTGCGGTTGTAACGCATTATCGGTTAAAGAATGACGGCAACGGAAATATTGTCGTAGATGAAACAGCCAAATTGGAGGAGGAATTAATTGTCCGCCCAACCTCCGAAACCATTATTTGGAATACCTATAAAGGATGGATCCAATCATACCGTGATTTACCAATATTGATCAATCAATGGGCGAATGTGGTAAGATGGGAAATGCGCACCAGGTTATTTCTGCGAACAGCCGAATTTTTGTGGCAAGAGGGCCATACCGCACATGCTACAGCAGAAGAGGCAATTGAAGAAACAGAACGTATGTTGCATATCTACGCCGATTTTGCTGAAAATTGGTTGGCAGTTCCGGTAATCAGAGGCCGTAAATCGCCGAATGAGCGCTTTGCTGGTGCTTTAGATACGTATTGTATTGAGGCCTTGATGCAGGATGGTAAGGCTTTACAAGCAGGTACATCTCACTTTTTAGGCCAGAATTTTGCTAAAGCTTTTGATGTCAAGTTTACCGGTAAAGATGGAAAATTAGATCATGTATGGGCTACTTCATGGGGTGTTTCTACACGTTTAATGGGTGCTTTGATTATGGCGCACAGTGATGATTCTGGATTGATTATTCCACCAAAATTAGCACCAATACAAGTGGTAATTGTTCCGATTTATAAAGGTGATGAGGATCTGGCGAGAATTTCTTCATACGTTAATGAATTAACCATGCGTTTAAAAGGTTTAGGCGTTTCGGTGAAATATGATGACAGGGATACACAACGGCCTGGATTTAAGTTCGCTGATTATGAGTTGAAAGGTGTGCCAATCCGTATTGCTATCGGCGGTCGCGATTTAGAAAATAAAACCGTAGAAATTGCCCGTAGAGATACCAAGGTGAAACAAACTGTACCTCAGGAAGGATTGGATATTTACATCATCAAACTATTGGAAGATATTCAGCAAAGTATGTTCAACAAAGCTTTGGCTTATCGCGATGAGCATATTACAGCAGCCAATAGTTATGAAGAGTTTCAGGAATTGTTAGATACCAAAGCTGGTTTTATTTCAGCGCATTGGGATGGGACACCGGAAACTGAGCAAAAGATAAAAGAAGAAACAAAAGCAACCATTCGTTGTATTCCTTTAGATAATAAATTAGAAGATGGCGTTTGTATTTATTCAGGAAAACCATCTATCCAAAGGGTACTGTTTGCAAGAGCATATTAATTAGACGTGAGATATGAGACATGAGATGTGAGAGGGAATAAATCTCACATCTCATGTCTAGTGTCTCACATCTCAAATCTCAAAAAAAAATGAAATTCGCAACTAAAGCTATACATGCAGGTCAAGAGCCTGATCCAACCACAGGTGCTGTAATGACACCGATATATCAAACCTCTACTTATTGGCAGAAATCTCCTGGAGACAATAAAGGCTACGAGTATTCGAGAGGAACAAACCCGACGCGTAAAGCTTTGGAAGATTGTTTAGCTGCTTTAGAAAATGCTAAGTATGGTCTGGCTTTTTCGAGTGGAATGGGGGCGACAGATGCCGTATTGAAATTATTGCAGCCTGGCGACGAAGTGATTACCGGAAATGATTTGTATGGTGGATCGTACCGGATCTTTACCAAAATATACACCAAATACGGAATCAAATTTCACTTTCTGGACCTATCTAAGCCAGAAAATATATTGCCCTACATCAATGATAAAACCAAATTGGTTTGGATAGAAACCCCTACTAATCCTACCATGCAGATTATCGATATTGAAGGGGTGGCAAAAATCACAAAAGAGAAAAATTTAATCCTTACCGTTGATAATACATTCGCATCGCCTTATTTACAAAACCCGATTGATCTGGGCGCTGATATTGTGATGCATTCGGTAACCAAATATATTGGTGGCCACTCTGATGTGGTAATGGGTGCTTTGGTAACAAATGATGAGCAATTGTATAAAGACCTTTGGTTCATTTACAATGCCTGTGGTGCAACACCGGGTCCGCAAGATGCTTTTTTAGTATTGAGGGGTATAAAAACGCTTCACCTTCGGATGAAAGCACATTGCGAAAACGGAGCGCGTATTGCACATTATTTAAAAACACATCCAAAGGTTGATAAAATTTATTGGCCGGGTTTTGAAGATCACCCTAATCATGATGTAGCTAAAAAGCAAATGCGTGGATTTGGCGGTATGATTTCGATTACCTTAAAAGGTGCTGATCTGGAAGAAACTTTTAGAATCTCTTCTAATTTTAAAGTATTCACATTGGCTGAATCATTGGGCGGGGTAGAATCACTAATTAATCACCCTGCAACGATGACACATGGCTCTATTCCGAAAGAAGAAAGAGAGAAGGTAGGTGTTACCGATAACTTGCTCCGTTTAAGCGTTGGGGTAGAGGATATCGACGATCTTTTAGAGGATCTGGCAAATGCACTGGCATAATATTCGAGCGGGCAGATAAAATATTTGCCCGTTTTTTGTAAAGCAAGTCCTATTCTAAAATTAACGGTAGCCCGGCTTTACACTAAATCTTTTTTGTTTAGGTATCTGCTTTATCAACATCAGCGGAACAAAAAAGGATACCGTTTCAATCCGGTTTAAATGGCAACAATTGTGCTGCTATTTACGTCTAAAAAAGCTAACGATGCAATTTCTTGAGTTAAAGAATTTTCTGGATAGTAAAGTTGAACAATATAATCAGCCAAACTTTATAGCAAACGACCCGGTTTGTATTCCGCATCTTTTCGAAAAAAAACAGGATATAGAAATTGCGGGCTTTTTTGCTGCGGTTTTAGCCTGGGGCCAGCGGAAGACAATTATTAATAAATGTAAGGAACTGCTGGGCCGTATGGATAATGCACCCCATGATTTTGTTGTTAATCATACCGATAACGATTTAAAGCGCTTACTGAACTTTAAACACCGCACATTCAATGATACCGACTTACTTTATTTTATTTCGTTTTTTAAGCAGCATTATCAAAACTTCGACAGTTTAGAGCAGGCATTTGTACCAAGGCAAGATGTTTTTCGGACTGATTATTTAGAAGTTTCATCTATAAAACCGGAGATAACATATGCCTCGGAAGTGTGTTATGCTGCTGAGCTTAACTTCTCGATAGAGCAGGCATTGAACCATTTCAGACAGTATTTTTTCTCCTTAGAAGATTTTCCTCATCGCACGAAGAAACATATCTCCTCGCCAAAGCAAAAATCTACCTGTAAACGTTTAAATATGTTTTTGCGGTGGATGGTTAGGATAGATCAAAAAGGTGTTGATTTTGGTATCTGGCATACACTTCAACCAAAAGATCTAATCTGTCCCTGCGATGTGCATGTTGATCGGGTAGGACGCTTGCTTGGACTGATTAATAGAAAGCAGACCGATTGGTTGACTGCAATTGAATTAACTGACAATTTGAAGCAGTTCGATCGCTCAGATCCGGTGAAGTATGATTTTGCATTATTTGGATTAGGAGTAGAAAAATTACTTTAAAGTTTGAGAATTGAGAAAAGTCAAAAAAAAATTCTTTTTTCAATTCAATCTTCCTATACTTACGTAGTGATCCTGCTTCGGTTTAGTAGGATTATGTCTATCCCAATGTTTCGCTATGATCGCAGTTAATTTATCTGATGAAGATAGGTGGAAGAAATATAATAATTTTTCTCCTCTAGTCTCAATTTTTAAGAAATTCCATCCGCTTAATGATGAAATGGAAAAGCGGATTAACCAGCATACCTTTCCGATCAGCTACAAAAAAAATAAATACCTTGTTTCACCTGTAGACCGTAACAAATTCCTTTTTTTAATTATTAAAGGTGTAGTTAGGGGTTTTATTAAGGATGGGGACAACGAGATTACCACATGGATTGCCAAAGAGAATGAAATTGTGGGTACCATACGTAATTTGTGGATAGATGGCGATTCGGATGAGTATTTACAGGCATTGGAAGATGTAGATTTAGTTGCTATCCCACATGTATTATCAGAATATCTTTACGAAAATTTTCCTGAAGCGAATATTGTTGGCAGAAAGATGATGGAATTATATTACCGTTCGGCAGAGGAACGTGCTTACCTGTGCCGGATTTCGTCAGCCGAAAAAAGATACAAACGGTTTTTGCTCTCATTCCCTGATTTAATTAACCGGGTTTCTTTAAAATACATTGCTTCTTTTTTAGCCATCAGACTCGAAACATTGAGTAGAATTAGGGCTAAAATTTAATTCTATATTATTTTCTTGTTTTAAAGTAAGAGGTAGCATTTTAACGGGTCTTAAGCCCTTTAGTAAAAGGAAGTAATACCACTGAGCAAACAGCTTTATACAGCCAAGACCGCATTATTACCTTACCGCTGGCCTTGTTTTCCGCTTATGGAAGATTTTCAGGTTAAACCTTCTTTCCTGTTAAAAGATGATCGCGGAAGCCCCACAAGTTTGGATCTGAATGATTTTTGATGATCAAAAATTTTATCTGGGTAGGCCGTTCTTACTGTACAGGAATAAAGCTGTATGATAAAAACTATTTGTAGCGTGATCTTACACCTAAGAACTCGGGCCGTAGCGGCGATACAGATTTTTCCGCTATGGTTACAATTTCTCAATTGGTCCGCTACAGGGCTACAGCAACGGTATATATGGATTTCCTTATCATATTCGTTCATTAAGCAAAATGTAAGATTGATAACTCCAAGGTAGTTTTAAACAAAACTGTAAACTTGTGTATTATAATATTTACGCATTTAAACGAAAAATTAACTACAATTGCGTACAAAAAAATAACTTTTTATTAACTTGCACAATATTCTTAAAATAATGAAGACAAAAAATGCCGTAAGTACTTTTACTGTGCTCATCGCTGATGATCACGAGATCATCCGCCGTGGATTAAAAGGTTTAATATCAGACTTTTGGCCTGGTGTTGAAATTATTCATGCATCTACCCTAGAGCAGGCGCTTGTTGAAACAGAAAAATCGCCGAGTTTAATCATCATTGATGTGAACTTGCCCGGAGGTAACAACCTTAAAGTAATCGATCAGATTAAATTGGTTCAGCCAAACGCAAAAATCTTGGTATTTTCATCTTTGAATGAGAATATTTATGCTGTTCCGTATTTAAAATCGGGTGCATCGGGTTACTTAACTAAAAATGCAGAAGAATCAGAAATTGTAACCGCTATTACTACCATTTTAGCAGGCAGTCGCTATTCGAGCAGAAATGTTAAGGAAAACATGTTCAACAGTATATTAGGTAACGATGCCGATAATCCTTTTACCAAACTTTCGGGTAGAGAATTAGAAGTAGCAGAATTACTAACAAAGGGGATTGGGGTATTAGAAATTTCTAATCAGCTAAATCTACAGATGGGTACAGTAAGTACTTATAAGTTGAGACTTTTCCAAAAGCTGAAAATAAAAAGCATTATAGAACTTGCTGAAAAGATGAGTATCTACGAAAGATAAAAAGAGTATTTACTCTTTTTATCTTTTTAAGTTTTTTTGTTTTTATCTACAGTACCAGGCCCACTCTCTCCTGATTCGTTAGGTGTGGAGCCAGCCTGACCAAATTTATCTGAAGAACCCTTTCCGTTTTGATCGAAGGAGGCCTTTCCCTTTGAGCTTCCTTTATTTTTACGCTCTTTTTCTACCGTGTTTTTATTGTCTTTAGTTTTCATGGGATAAATGTTGATTACTATCTAAACATTTTAGAACAGTCAAAGTTTTAATGTTCTGATGAAAATCGGGGGCATTTTTGTTTCATAGCCGGTGATCTGCCGATTATTTCAACTGACACTTGTACTAATATCTCATTAGCTTTCAATCAGTTTGTCAGTCTGAGGGATAATTTATTGTATAAAAATCAATATGAATGACGCATATCTTTTTTTGCCCAGAGGCTCATCCTTGCCTCGGCTCGCCGCCGCCGATGGGGCTCTTTCTTTTTGCTGTCAAAAAGAAACAAAAAACACCGGCTGAAAATTTTTCTTTCAAAGCTAGTGGGTTGGCTGGGTCGGCGGAGCCCGAAAAATTTGTTAGGCCGGATTTAAGTAGAACGGGGATACCGTGCTATGGCCTAGCTGGATGGAAATGCGACAACGGCTAAAATATTGATTAATAGCTGTTTATGAAATAACATCAATGGTAGCGTAGTCGACAACCTTCTTTGCCATATAAATATAAGCCATATGAGCTTATATTTTCTTCAATGCCTTATATGGTTAAAAATGCCTGTATTACGGTCACGCAACTCGCGGATAGTTGGCGAGGACACCAGCCATCAATCGTTTAATTCCTGCGCTGCGTCATTCCTATCATAAGTTCCTATGGATCAACCTAAGGGATTGGGAGCCTGATTCTGTGCTTTTCCGTGGCAAATCCTTCGAGCAAACTCAGCATAATAAAGTGTAGGATATTAAAGCTAATTTTGTTAGTATTTTGTTTAAAATTAATCGATTTTAATTTTCTTTAAAACTAAAAATATTAGTATTTTCGATCTCACTCATCCTTATAATACGAGAATGGATAAAGAAAGGCAGATTATTCATATGGATCAGGATGCATTTTTTGTGTCGGTAGAAATCAGAAAAAATCCCAAGTTATTGGGCAAACCCGTAATTATCGGCGGCGGCGGCGATAGGGGTGTAGTAGCTTCTTGCAGCTACGAAGCGCGCCAGTACGGCATACATTCTGCAATGCCCGGCAGAACGGCAAAATTGCTGTGCCCCCAGGCTATATTTTTAAAAGGTGATATGGAAGAATATTCCAAGGCATCACATGATATTACCGAAATTATTGCCGATAAAGTTCCCCTTTTTGAGAAAGCCAGTATTGACGAGCACTATATCGACATGACAGGCATGGACCGCTTTTTTGGTTGTATGAAATTCGCGTCAGAGCTCAGACAGAACATTATCAAAGAAATGGGCTTACCCATTTCCTTTGGCTTGTCGATCAATAAAACCGTAGCCAAAATTGCCACGAACGAATCTAAGCCTGATGGCGAACGGCAGGTTACTTTTCCTGAATTGCGGCCCTTTCTCGATCCTTTGGCTATCCACAAAATTCCGGGTATCGGTCATGCTACCTATAAAAAATTAAGCGAAATGGGTGTCCGCGAAATCCTTACGCTTACCCAGATCCCACAACAGCTCATGTTTAAAATACTGGGGCAGCATGGCTTAAGTTTGTGGCAAAAAGCAAATGGGATCGATCTTTCTCCCGTAGTGCCTTACCGCGAAAGGAAATCTATTGGTACACAGGCTACCTTCGAAAGCGATACCATGGATATGGCCAAACTAAAGGCCATTATAACCGGAATGGTTACCGGCTTAACTTTTCAGCTGCGCAACCAGAAAAAATTAACCGCCTGCATTACCGTAACCGTGCGTTATACCAATTTCGAAACGGTTACCCAGCAAGAACGTATTCCCTATACCTCGCTCGATTCGTTTTTAATCAGTAAAGCACATAGCCTGTTCGAAAAGGTGTATGCAAAACGGATGCTGTTACGGTTGGTAGGCGTAAAACTTTCGCACCTGGTGAGCGGTTACGAGCAGATTGGTTTATATAATGTTGCCGAAGAAGAATATAGTCTTTACCAGGCCATGGATAAAGTACGTAACCACTATGGTGCCGAAGCAGTGGTAAAAGCCTGTATTGTTACCCAGCCACCCCGCGATGAAACGGGGAAAATAATCAAGTACAATCCACGCAAAAAGAAAATATTGATCGAAAACAAACCAGAGGAAGAACAGCAGGAAGTAAAGAAACGATCGAAAATTAGAAGTTTTATGAGTGAAAAAGGAACAATAGGTACTAAATCTTATGATTAGCGATGTTTTTAAATATCCATTCTTCTTATAGCCTAAAGTATGGCACACAGCGCATTGATCAGTTAATTGCTACAGCCCGCAGTTTGGGTATCCACCAAATGGTACTTACTGATATCAATAACTCAACTGGAGCGGTAGAGTTTATTCGCGAGTGTTATAAACAAGGCATTGCCAAAGAAGCTGACGAAATACACAAAGGCAATATTCCGTATCAGATTAAGCCGGTAGCGGGGATCGAGTTTCGAATTGATAATAAATTGTTGTATGTGGGCATTGCGAAGAATAAAGAGGGAATGCGTGAGCTGAATGAATTTTTAAGCCACCACAACATCAACCATATTCCGTTACCCAATATTCCACCCGAAATGGAGCATGTTTATATCATTTATCCCTTTCAAAAATCTTTTAACCCAGTACTAAAAGCAAATGAATTTGTAGGTATCCGAGCCAAACAGCTCAATCTTTTGTACAAACATCCACTTTTAAAACAGAAAGAAAAATTGTTGGTGTGGCATCCTGTTACCGTTAGCGATAAGATCACCTACCGCCTGCATGAATATTTTAGGGCGATCGAGCTCAATATGCTTTTAAGTAAAGTGCCCGATGAGCAAAAATGTGATCCGGATGAGTTCCTGATTCCAGAAGTAGAACTAACCCAGCAATTTGAACAGTATCCCTTCATTGTTCAAAATACACAGAAACTGATAAACAGCTGCGATTTAAGTGTTTATTTTGAGGATGGTCCTACACCTACTTCTAAAAACAAGTTTTTTTATACTGGAGATTTCGAAGGAGATAAAAAAATGCTTCGGGAGTTGGCCGAAGAAGGGCTCAGATATCGTTATGGTGAAAATAATACAGAAGCCATTGAGCGTTTGGAGAAAGAACTCCGGATCATTGAACTTAAAAACTTCTGCGCCTATTTTCTCATTACCTTCGATATTGTAAGCTATGCCATGAATAAATGCGGGTTTTACCACGTTGGCCGTGGCTCGGGTGCAAACAGCATTGTAGCTTATTGTTTGCGCATTACCGATGTAGATCCGATTGATCTCGATTTGTATTTCGAACGTTTCCTGCATGAAAAACGGACAAGTCCGCCAGATTTTGACATCGATTTCTCCTGGGACGAAAGGGAGGTGATACAACGTTATATCTTTGAACGTTATCCCAAATGGCATGTTGCTTTTTTAGGCACCATGAGCACTTTTAAAGATCGTGCAATTATCAGGGAAATCGGTAAAGTGCTGGGTTTACCTAAAGGCGAAATAGATAGTTTTACAGATCCCACAAAAGAACGTGAAAATTTACTGAATGCTACTTACCAGAAATTGCAGGCCGTGTACCGATACATGAAAGGAATGCCCAACCAGCGTTCGATTCATGCCGGAGGAATTTTAATTTCTGAAGAACCGATTACCTATTATACAGCCTTGGATATGCCGCCAAAAGGTTTCCCAACCGTGCAATGGGATATGTACGAAGCCGAAGCCATAGGTTATGAGAAATTCGATATTTTAAGTCAGCGGGGTATCGGGCATATCCGTGAAGCTGTGCAGCTCATTAAAAAAAATAAGGGAAAGGATATCGACATCCACGATTTTAAAACTTTTAAAGAAGACCAGAAATTGAACGGTATTCTTAAAGAAGGGCAGCCCATAGGGTGTTTTTATATCGAATCGCCGGCTATGCGCCAACTGCTCAAAAAACTGAAATGCGATAACTATCTTACCCTGGTGGCTGCCAGTTCCATTATCCGTCCGGGCGTGGCCAGCTCAGGCATGATGAAATCCTATATTGAACGCTATCACGCACCAGATAAAGTAGTATACCTCTGCGAAGTGATGAAAGAACGACTTAGCGAAACCTATGGGGTAATGGTTTATCAGGAAGATGTGATCAAAGTATGTCATTATTTTGCAGGTCTAGATCTTGCAGATGCCGATATCCTTCGTAAAGCCATGAGTGGTAAATATCGGTCTAAACTGGCTTTTGATGAACTGGTGAACAAATTTTTCGTTTCAGCCAGAAAAGAAGGGCACTCAGAAGAACTCATTACCGAAGTTTGGCGACAGATTTCTTCTTTTGCCGGTTACAGTTTTTCAAAAGCACATTCAGCCTCTTTTGCAGTAGAAAGTTACCAAAGCCTTTACCTTAAAACTTATTACCCTATGGAATTCATGGTAGCGGTACTGAATAACTATGGTGGTTTTTACAGTCGATGGGTTTATGTGCACGAACTGCAAAAAACAGGAGCAAGGGTGCATTTACCCTGCGTTAACTGTAGCGATGATGTGGTAAATATAAAAGGCGAAGATGCTTATCTGGGCTTCATTGCCGTTCAGGGCTTGGAAGAAAAAATCATCAAAATTATTCCGCAAGAACGTGCTGCAAATGGTTTGTATATAGATCTCGAAGATTTTGTAAGGCGGACCTGCATCTCATTAGAACAGGCCATTATTTTAATCCGTTTGGGCGCCTTGCGTTTTACCGGGAAAGATCGGAAAACCCTGCTTTGGGATGTACATAACTACCTTGGGTTTAAACAAAAAAAAGTGAATCATGCCGAACTTTTTAAGCTGAGTTACAAAACCTATCAGCTCCCCGAATTGGCCGATTCCGAACTCGAAAATGCTTACACGGAATTAGAGTTATTGGGATATCCGCTCAATTATAGAATGTTCGATTTTTTAAAAACACCTTATCGTGGCGATGTTATGGCGGTCGATCTGCACGAACATTTGGGTAAAACGGTAAGAATGGTAGGGAGCTATGTTTGCGAAAAAACGGTACACACCATTAAAAATACCAAAATGTGGTTCGGTACTTTTTTAGATGCCAACGGCGATTTTTTTGATACGACCCATTTCCCCAATAGCACACCTATGTATCCTTTTAAAGGAAAGGGCTGTTACCTTATTTTAGGTAAAGTGGTAGAAGATTTCGGCTTTCAGAGTATCGAAGTTTTAAAGTTCGCCAAACTGGATATCCAGATGAACCCAGTGGCGATTGATTAAATAAATTGATATGGATTTAAAATTAAAAAAAGACAGGTATTCAATAGTTGTTTACCCTCAAAGAAAAAGTATTAATGATGTTAAAGTTTTGAAAGATATACTTTGGTCTAAAGTTGGCTGGTATAGCAGTAGAAACTCAGAGGCTCATGTTACGATTGCTCTGTTTGAAGCAGATAAGCATGAGTTGGATTTTTACATATCGTATACTAAAGACTTTTGCTATGCTGAAAAACCTAACTTTGTGATGTTTGATCAGTTCATTGCTTCGGAAAAAAACGGAGCAGTTGTTGTTTTACCTAACAAGACTGCTAAACCTTACTTGAATAGCCTTTTTAAAAGATTTAGACAAGGTTTGAGATATAAGAAAGCAATAAATGGAGCTGCTGCCCATATCTCTATTGGGAGAAAATTACATCCCGAAGATATTGAAATAGCTCAAGACCTGTTCGAAGAAGTTAGCTTGAATTTTTTATGTGAAAAGATTGCAATTCGTAAATTTAATGATGAGAAAGGACAGTATGAGGTCATTTACGAATTTTGTTTTTTAGGAAATCCTCCTAAACAAGGACAACTTTCATTCTTTCAATAGAAGGCAGTTTATTGATATGAGCAGATTAATCTTGATAATCGGCTCATGATTTGGGCTATTTTTGAGCCGATTAATGTTTTCTTTATAAGATCGTCATTCCCAACTTGATTGGGAATCTAAAGTTTATTGCATTAAGATTCCCGTCTGCGCGGGAATGACGATCGATTATAGTGTGCGCTCGTTTTTAACGAGTGCACGAATAGCCTAACCATTTAATCGTTTAACTTGTTTAAACATAATTTTTATATTTAAGCCATGATCCACTTTAAAGCAGAAATAGAGCGTTTCGAAACCATGGGCGAAAAAACAGGCTGGAGTTATGTGTTTATTCCGGCAGCGCTGGCTAACGAAATCAAACCAGATTGTAAAAAGAGTTTCAGGGTAAAAGGAAAGATAGATCAGTTGGATATTAACGGTATGGCAACCATCCCAATGGGAGAGGGCGATTTTATTATTGCTTTAAAAGGCGAAGTCCGTAAAAAATTGAGAAAAGAAGCCGGAGCAGGTGTCGAACTCTATTTAGAAGAAGATAAAGATTTTAAAATCGAAATGCCCGAAGACCTCGAAATCTGCTTGTCAGAAGAAGAACATTTAATCCGGAATTTTTTAAAACAGCCTAAATCGCACCAAAACTACTACATTAACTGGATCAATCAGGCTAAAACCGAGCCTACACGCACCAAAAGAATCGTAATGACCGTTAAAGCCATGGATAAAGGGCAAGATTTCGGCGCAATGATTAGGGAAAGTAAGTTGTGAGTTTGGAGTTTTTAGTTTGGAGTTTTGCAAAGAGCAGAAAGATCTTCGGACAATAAGCTTTTGGTTTAGCGTTCTGAAAAAATAACAGGCTTACAATAACCTCAAATTCCCAATTTCTAATCACATCCCAGAGCGATTAGAACGGCTATGCACTTAGTAGCGCTCTCAACTCCAAGCTCCCCGCTCCAAACTTAAGACTCTCTTTTATAACTCCTAAACCAACTCCAAACCTTCATTTGTATAACACCTAAAAAAGCCTCTCTAAAGATACGGGTGCTCATTTTTGATGTTCCTTCGGTACGGTCGGTGAAAATGATTGGAACTTCGACCACTTTAAAGCCAAATTTAATGGCGGTGAATTTCATTTCGATCTGAAACGCATAACCAACAAACTTAATTTTATTTAGTGGAATGGTTTCTAAGACAATTTTGCGGTAACATTTAAATCCGGCAGTCGCATCCTGAATGTTTATACGGGTAATCATACGTACATACATTGATGCAAAATACGACATTAAAACCCTGCCCATTGGCCAGTTTACCACATTTACACCCTTAACATACCTGGAGCCAATGGCTACATCAGCACCGTTTACACAGGCTTCGCGTAAGCGTGATAGATCATCGGGGTTGTGCGAGAAATCGGCATCCATTTCAAAAATGTAGGCATAATCGTGTTGCAATGCCCAATTGAAGCCGTAAATATAGGCTGTACCCAATCCTTGCTTTCCTGCGCGCTCCTCAATAAATAAATGTCCTTCGTATTCGGCTTGTAACGATTTTACAATTTCAGCAGTTCCATCAGGCGAACCATCATCAATAATTAAAACATGAAAAGGCTGGGTTAAAGAAAAAACCTTTCTAATGATCTTTTCGATATTTTCCTTCTCGTTGTAGGTGGGAATGATGACTAAACTATCTGACACGTTTTGTTGTGGTTTTTATAAATAATATAAGCTTTTGTCCTGTGTAGGTGACATGCTTTGCTTATTTGTGCTGTGCAATTGCTTTTAATGTGCGAAAGTAAATATTTAATGTGAAACCTTTATGAATTTTCATTAATAACCAATGATTCCTATTCCTGAACTTGTTTTATAGTAGTTTTTATTGTTTTTAAAGTATTGTCAGTCTGTCCAAAGGACCCCTGTGGAGAGCGTAGTCGAAGACCTTACCCAAATATTTCCCGCTGATTTAGCAGATCACCGCCGAGAAACTTCTGAAGGTCCGGATTTGTAATCCGGATCTTCGTTCTCCAGATTTGTAATCTGGTTTAGCAGTGTTGCAAGTATTACGGGTTCCAAACTGGCTGTTGTATTTACTTTTAGCTTTTACGGCACAAACCATTGTTCCTAAAGCCGATCGGCGTGTAAAGCCCGTAGACCGAAGCATGAGGGCAAGGACTTGAAACAAGAGCGGGACAATGGGCCTCCAAGAACCACTATCCTTTCATTTCCAAATCTTACATTATATCAATAAAAATCGTTTTATAGATTCTCCTCCAAAGGAGTTCCTTTGGAACACTACAGTCGAAATGACGATCACTTTCTTACCTCACCTCTTGCATTAACTTTTTAACCAGTTGCGAGAAAATAATCAGCGCCAAACCTGCAATTAAAGAGTATAATGCCAATGCTTTATAACCTTCAGTATAAGCCATTAATTTTGTGGTTAATGATGCATTATCGATACTCGACATTTCTGCGCCTAATTTTCCGGCAGCCAATTGCCCGAAAGCACTTGATAAAAACCAAAGCCCCATCATCATCCCGAACATTTTCTTTGGCGAAAGTTTAGTAATGATCGACATACCTATCGGGCCCAAACAAAGTTCGCCAAGGGTTAATAATAAATAGGCTAACGTAAACACATTTAACGAACTAATGCCCTGTACATTGGCGAAGAACCTGGTGGCGTAAAAAACATAAAAGCTCAAAGCCAGTAAAAGGAAGCCGATTCCGAATTTTACAACCGTGTTCGGCTCTATTTTACGTTTGTATAAGCCTAACCACAAAATGCCAACAATCGGACTAAAAACAATAACAAAGAACGAGTTAACGCTATTGTTTACCACATTCGGATCGATATTGAAAAAAAGGATTTTATGGTCAAGATTGTCCTTCGCAAATAACGATAATGAACCACCACTCTGCTCGGATATGGCCATGAAAATAAAATAACAGAAGATAAAAACGAAGGCTGCGAGTAGTTTATATTGTGCTTTTTTATCTTTTATTTTAAACGTTTCGTACAAGAAATAAACCAGGGCAACAATGCCTATGGTGTACATGAAATAATCGGTAAAGGCCGTATTTTTTACCATGATATAAATCAGTGGAATACAAAGTATCGACCCCACATAAACGGCAATTTCCCATAACTGCTGTTTTGATTTTTTAAGATGCAGCAAAGGCGAATTCCCGATCGGACCTAAATGTTTTTTTGTGAAAATGAATGTGCCCAAACCGAACATCATTACCAGTGCAGCAGACAAGAAACATAAATGCCAATTGTAATATTTACCAAGATAAATACACATGGCGCCCCCCAATAATCCACCTACATTAATACCGGCGTAAAAAAGCCCATAACCTGCATCTCTGCGGTTGTCTTTCTCGTGGTATAATTCGCCAACCATTGATGAAACATTGGGTTTAAAGAAACCTGTTCCAATGATTGATAAGGTAATTCCAACATAAAACAGATCGTGAGGAGAGAAGGCCAGGATTAAATTCCCGATAATCATCAATGATCCGCCCCAAAAAAGCGATTTTCTGAAACCTAAAATCTTATCGGCAAAAATACCACCTATAAAAGTAAAGGCATAAACAAAGGCTTGTATAGCACCGTACTGTAGGTTCGATTTTTGGTCGCTTAAACCCAGTTGCTCAACCATAAAGAAAGCCAATACCCCGCGCATTCCATAAAAACAGAAACGCTCCCACATTTCTACCAGCGATAAATGCCAGAGCTGTTTCGGGTATTTTCCCTCAAAATTTTGAATATCTTCTATTGAAACTGTTTTTTCCATTAAATATGCTTAAAAATTAAAAGCCCGATGGAGATCGGGCTTTTTGTTAAATTTATTTTTTGATTAGTGAACGCCATGCATCCATTTACGCAATATCGGACTTATAGCAAACATAATTAAGCCTGCAACAATAGGAATAATGGTAAATATCAAGAAGAAAATCGAAATGGAGTATTCTGAACTTATTTTGTCAATTAGGCCGCCAGTAGTACCCGCTAACCAGTTACCAATCGCTGTACAGGTAAACCATACACCGAACATTAAACCTACCACTTTGGCCGGAGCTAATTTACTAACGTAAGATAATCCAACAGGTGAAACACATAATTCGCCAACGGTATGGAAGAAGTAAGCGAAAATTAACCAAAACATGCTTACCTGTGCAGAGGTAGCACCTTTTGCAATATCCATACCTCCATAAGCCAATCCTGCAAAACCTATACCAACAAAAATTAAACCGAGTCCAAATTTTACGGGTCCACTTGGGTTAAATTTAGTTTCCCATATTTTAGACACAAATGGTGCAAGGGAAACAATAAAGAATGAATTTAGAATCCCAAACCATGAGGCAGGAACTTCTGTGTTTAAAGCGGTAAATTCTTTTTCTACTTTCCAAATGGCTAATCCCCAGATAATAATGAAGCTTATTGCAGTAAAAATTATGGTGGCAGGATATTTTTTTGCGATTTTTGCCGCCAGGCTTAATAAAACAACGGTTACCGCAATAAGTGGGAAAATAGTGAGTATGGCATCAACCCATTTAAAAATTGTACTTGCATTTCCTGTTAAATTTCTAAGTGTGTAATCTTTAGCAAAAATTGTCATTGAGCCACCTGCCTGCTCAAACACCATCCAAAAGAAAATGGTGAAAATTGAAAATACAGCAACCACAGCTAAACGTTGATTGCTTACTTTTTTTGGTAAAACTTCATCAGTTGGATCAATTACTTTTTCTGTTTTATTTACAGCAGCACCTAAAACACCAAATATTTTTTGTCCAAAGTAAAACTGAAGCATTCCAAAAAACATAAATACCCCCGCTAATCCAAAACCCCAATGCCAGCCCACTTTTTCGCCGATATAACCGCACATTAACATACCTAAAAAGGCACCGGAGTTAATACCCATGTAAAAAATAGTGTAAGCAGCATCTTTTTTATCACTTGTAGATGGGTAGAGTTTTCCTACGATAGAAGAAATATTTGGTTTGAATAATCCGTTTCCGGCAATTAATAAAAACAATCCCAGGTAGAAGAAATTGGTATTTGAACCTTCTAACGCCATTGATATGTGGCCAATGGTCATAATTAAAGCGCCTACAATAACAGCTTTTCTGTATCCGGTCAATCGATCCGCAATTAAGCCGCCAATTATGGGAGTTAAATATACTAAACCTGTGTACCAGGCGTAGAGTTGTAAAGCCTCTGGCCTTGTCCAGTGCCAGCCACCTTTACTTATTTCACTTACTAAGAATAAAACAAGTAGTGATCTCATTCCATAGTAACTAAATCTTTCCCACATTTCTGTGAAAAATAGCACAAAGAGGCCTACCGGGTGGCTAAATAATTTTTCTTTGGATACATTGTTACTGTCTAAGTGGAGATCTAGTTCCTTGCTATGGTCAATACTAATGGTTTCATTAGATGTTTGCATAAAACATTTGTTGGTTTTAGTTTATGAATTCAGAATTTGTGTGTTGTTTAAGCCAGTTAAGCAGGGCGCAATATAGTCAGCGAATGCCAAACTCACAAATTTTTAAATGATGTGTTAGGTAAATGATTTGTTAAGATTTAAAACTTTCTGATGGGTTTAACATTTTTTTTTGGGTCAGCATAAAGCTCATCAGTCGAATTCGGATCGTTGTGAAGTGTGATGTCTTCCTGCAGTTTTAGCCTTCCGCCAATGATTTTAAAGCCATCAAAAGTGCCGTCTGATCCATGATATTCAAAGGTATCTTTCATTTCCGGATTAAAGGATGCTAAATGGTCGAACACGATCATGCCAGCTTTTAAATCCGTTTTTAAAGTCATCGCATTCGATTTGGCATATTCGAATATTATCCTGTTTTTTCCTTTTAGTTCTTTTCCGTCAAAAACCGGGGCACCAAAAGTGAGATTATCTTTATCGAAAGAAAGGATATCGATTACCTTTTTAGTGGTAAATGGTGTATTTCCTTTCCAGCCTAAAAGTACATAATAAGGCAATCGGTTTCCACTGGTTACCGAAACAATTTCATAATACCTGGCACCGAACCATTTTTGGTTATTGGTAATGCTGTTCGGATCGGCTAAATTGTCTGTCTGATCGATCAGGGGATAAAGTTTCAATGGACCACTTTTGGTATTCATTTGGATGGCGCCATAATAGCGGTAAGTACCGTCTTCGAGTAGCACGTACCAACTCAAAACCCTAAAAGCCTGATCGGATGATTTAACTACTGATACATTTTTAAGCGAATCGAATGGATAAGAAAAAGAATTGGGGGCTTTTAAAGCCTCTACCAAAGTTTTTACGAAATTTCCGTTTATTTCTATTTTTTGTGCATCGCTTTGAGCAGCAATAACCCTTGCCGATATTTTAATCAGTGTATCCTGAAAAACATTTAATTGCTTTGGCGTTTGCTGTGCTTTTAAGGTAAAGCTTAGTGTTCCAAAGATTAAAAGGATATAAAATCTGATAAGTTTCATACAATCAAATGTGCAAAGATGCTGCAAAACCCAAAAATTATAATTTCTCGATAACAAGAGCACTTGCGCCACCACCACCATTACAAATTCCGGCAACGCCGATTTTTCCATCGTTCTGTGCCAATACCGACAGTAAGGTAACTACAATTCTTGCGCCCGATGCACCAAGTGGGTGACCCAATGAAACGGCACCACCATTAACGTTAACCTGGCTGTCGTTTAGTTCTAAAAGTTGATTATTTGCAATGGAAACGACAGAAAAGGCTTCGTTAATTTCGAAAAAGTCAACATGCTTAATGTCGATATTGGCCTTGTGTAAAGCCAATGGAATTGCTTTTGAAGGTGCGGTTGTAAACCACTCCGGTGCTTGTTGTGCATCAGCATAGCCTAATATTTTGGCCAAAGGTGTTAAACCTAGTTCTTTTGCTTTATCGGCACTCATTAAAACCAATGCCGCTGCGCCATCATTTAAGGTAGATGCATTTGCTGCAGTTACTGTTCCATCTTTTTTGAAAACAGGTTTTAATGAAGGTATTTTATCAAATTTAACTGCCGTTGGCTCATCATCGGTATCAACCAGGGTAATTTCACCTTTACGGTCTTTCACTTCTACAGCTACAATTTCTCCAGCAAATTTGCCCGAAGTTTGTGCTGCCTGCGCTCTTTTGTACGATTCTATTGCAAAATTATCCTGCGCTTCGCGGCTGATGTTACATTCAGTAGCGCAAAGTTCGGCGGCAGACCCCATATGATAATCGTTGTAAACATCCCATAGACCATCTTTTACCAGGCCATCTGTAATTTGTCCATGGCCTAAGCGATAGCCGTTTCTTGCCTTATCCAGGTAATAGGGAACATTACTCATGCTTTCCATGCCACCGGCTACAATAATTTCATTATCGCCATTAGCAATACTTTGCGCTGCAAGCATAATTGCTTTTGTGCCCGAAGCGCATACTTTATTTATTGTAGTAGCAGGTAAATCTGGTAAACCTGCAAATTTTGCGGCTTGTGTAGCTGGTGCTTGCCCCAGGTTTGCAGATAAAACATTACCCATATATATTTCTTGGATCTGTTCTGGTTTTAAGCCAGCTTTTTCAATAGCAGCCTTAATGGCAAAGCCACCAAGTTGAGTAGCAGAAAATTGAGCTAATGAGCCTCCAAAACTGCCAATAGGCGTTCGCACAGCTGATACAATTACAACTTCTTTCATGTAAACTAAATTTTATGAATTTTTGGTTAGGCCGCTAAGTTAGTCAAACCCCACAGGTTTCCAAAACCTGCGAGGTTTAAAAATAACGTTTAGAAAATGATTTTAGCCTATTTGAAAATAATAAGTTTTAATAGATTTTTGAAAAGGTGCTGCAGTGATACTTAGGAGAGTTCAGTCCTGCTGTTCGCTTTATCCCGATGAAACCTCTGAAACAAGCAAGCATGTGAAAAAACAATAAATAACAATGCTTAAATCGGGATGCTCACTGCCATCAGGTTTAATTAACTGGGGCTGGTGGTTCTTTGGCTGAGTTGTCTTTCTGGCGTCGATTACCCCCTCCGGGTTTAAGGGGAGCATAGGGGCGGGGTGGTTAAGTAATATGAATTTATTCGGAAAGACGCTGCAGTAGTGCTTGGGTTTGTTCAGTCCTGCTGTTCGCTGTAGCCCTCATACTTCGGGGCTGTCGCTGCCATCAGGTTTAATTAACTTGGGCTGGTGGTTCTTTGGCTAGGTAGTCTTTCTGCCGTCGATTATGCCACTCTTTGTTTTAGGAGGGGTGTCCCTGGGGCGGTTGGCTAGCGTTAGGGATTGTAAGGGTTCAGTACCGATCCTTCATCGATACCGGAGCGAAGCGCAGCCCTGAAAAGCCCGACCCTTTCCCGTTTTTCACGGGATTGGGAACGCCCAATTCAGTTAAGAGTTGGCAGTTAGCAATTAACAGTTGGTTCTTGTAGACTTCCGAAGCTTGCTGATGCCCTGAGCCCTGAAAACTTCGGAAGTCTTGCTTTTATTCTTCTTTTGCTTTTCCCTTTTTTCTCGATTTTATAGCCTGTGTAAGTAAAAATTCAATCTGCCCGTTCGTACTTCTAAACTCATCGGCAGCCCAGGTTTCTACTTCTTTTAATAAAGTAGGACTAATTCTTAATACAAAAGCTTTTTTATCTTTCTCCGCCATTCTTATTGTATTGCTTGTATATTATACCTCGTTTTTAAATTAATAAGGAACATTTCGAGTTCTTCTATCTCATTTGAGCTGAACAGGAGCCTTTTGCCGTTTTTAAATTCAATCTGTAAACCTTTATCTTTATCGTTTAGGATATAAGCCTTGTCGTTAAATTTAAACCAAAGCCTGCTTCGAACACCAAATCCGCCATAATCTCCTAAAGCATTGTATTTATTAATGTAAACTTTCTCTATGTTGGCCCAACTCAATAGCTTCAGCTTGGTTTGAAATGGAAAATACTTGTAAGAAATACCTTCAGTGCCGACCTGCAAGGTCATTTTATTTTTTTGAAGCAGGTAAATAATAGCAAAAGGAAGGAGAATGGCCCAAAATGGGGCAAAATAAGTAGCTTTTAAGGTTTCAAAGCTCATTCCACCTTTATCAAAAAGCACAATACTGACGACCATAACAACATCAATGGCCAATAAAATATAAAGCCACCAAAGTTTTAAGCTTTGTTTTTCCTCAAATTCCATTTTGTTTAATTATATCTCAAATTCCATTTTGTTTAATTATATAGTGTTCCGGTGTTTACCACGGGCTGTACATGGCGATCGCCGCAAAGTACAACCAGTAAATTGCTTACCATAGCTGCTTTACGCTCTTCATCCAGCTCAACAATCCCTTTTTGTGATAATTTCTCTAAAGCCATCTCTACCATGCCTACCGCACCTTCTACTATTAATTTACGGGCCGCTATAACTGCTGTGGCCTGCTGACGCTGTAACATGGCACTGGCAATTTCTGGTGCATAAGCCAAATGCGAAATTCTGGCTTCTAAAACTTCAATGCCCGCTCTCGATAAACGTTCGTTCAGTTCGTTTTCTAAAAGCTCGCTTACTTTATCTGCACCATCTTTTAAGGTAATGGTGGTTTCTTCACCTTCGGAATGATCATAAGGGAAAATGTTCGCCAAATGCCTTACAGCAGCTTCACTTTGAATGTTTACATATTGCATGTAGTTTTCTACAGAGAAAACGGCTTTGGCCGTTTCGTTTACTTTCCAAACCACCACAGCAGCAATTTCGATCGGGTTGCCAAGTTTGTCGTTAACCTTTAATTGCTGCCCGTTTAAATTGTTTGCTTTTAACGATAAACGTCTTTTAGCGGTTAGGGGATTTACCCAGAAAAATCCATCGGCTTTTACTGTTCCAATATATTTTCCGAAAAGGGTGAGCACCATTGATTGATTGGGATTGATGATTAAAAAGCCTGGGAATATTAAAAATATATCTATAGCCAGTAAAATCCCTCCCCAGAGAAAGATTTCTGAAACAAAACAGAAAATAGAAGCGCCCAGCAATGCGATGGATAGTGCGAATGTTAGATAGCCCGATGGCGGATTAATAATTTTTTCTTGATACATAATTGATATTAATTTGATATCATAAAGTAAAATATAAAATCTGGTAATTGCAAACAAAACCTGTAAAATGTATATTAGATAAAAATGCTATTTTTGACAATACAATAATTACATCGTTTTGGCTAAAATCAAGAGAAATTCACACAAAATCCTTTACCGGAAGTATTCATCAAACCTAAAATATGTGATGATGATATTTACCGTTTTCATTATTACGTTATTTCTGCCCAAACAGCCCCGGTTTAGGTATGAGTTTGAAAAAAATGCAGTATGGAAAAACAAGGACCTGATTTCTCCCTTCAGTTTTGCTATTTTAAAAACCAACCCGCAGGTTAGTGCCGATAAAAAGAATGCATTAAAAGATATTTTACCTGTTTACCAATTCGATAGGGGTATTACGGCAAATGCTTTAGAGGAGTTTGCCAATGAGTTTGATGTGAAATGGAAATCTAAGCAACTTAACGAAAAAGATAAGGACGTGTATAAAAGCGCTTCCTATAAATTGCTGCAGAACATTTACGAGAAAGGGATTATTGGTTTAAATGTGAAACATCAGGCAGGAGGGAAGAACTATGACTTTTCTTTACTTGAAAACAATGTTGCCCAGAAAAAGAATACACAGGATGTTTTTACCGCAGAATCGGCCTTGAAGTTTTTTAAAGATAATTTTAAAGCCCCCAATCAGGTAATGGGCGATCTGGTTGCAAACCTCGCCATTGATCATATTACCCCGAACATTGTATTCGATGAGCGGTTAACCCAAACCATACAGGACAATACGGTTAACAATATTTCTACTACCAAGGGTATGGTACAGAAAGGAGAACTGATTGTAGCGAAGAATGATGTTATTGATGAAGAAATTTATCAGAAACTGGAATCTTATAAAGCAACTTACGATGCACAAAGCAAAACAATAGGGAGCAGGGCATTGGTTTATTTGGGGCAGGTAATATTGGTTGGCTTCATACTCGCCATTTTAATGTCGTTCCTTTTTCTTTTCCGGAAGGATATTTTTGCCGATAACCGCCAGCTTTCCTTAATCCTGATTGTTACCACGGGAATGTTACTGGCATTAACCTGGGCCATTAAAATGGAAATTCCAAGTTTGTACTACATTCCGTTCTGTGTGGTGCCCATTATTATTAGGATCCTGTTCGATACCCGTTTGGCACTTTACCTCCATATGCTGGTGATTTTAATTGCTGGTTTTTTTGTGGCCAATAGTTTCGAGTTTGTGTTTTATCAGGTTACTGCGGGCATGGTTGCCATATTCAGTATTAAAAACTTTGTTAAGCGCGAAAGATTCCTGGTTTCGGCCTTATTTATTCTTCTGGCTTATTTTGTTTCTTTTATAGGTATTGCCCTGCTTCGTGAAGGTTCTTTCCGTGAAATAGAGTGGATGAATTTTATTCCTTTTGTTTTTAGTGTACTTTTATCTCTGTTAGCTTACCCTTTAATTTACCTGTTCGAACGTATTTTTGGTATCACATCAGATGTGGCCTTAATTGAGCTCACCAATACGAATAATAAACTGTTAAGGGAGCTTGCCTTTAAAGCGCCTGGAACGTTTCAGCACTCTTTACAGGTGGCAAACCTGGCAGAGGCCGCGATATTTAAAATAGGGGGCAATTCGGTGCTGGTAAGGGCAGGTGCTTTATATCATGATATTGGTAAGGTAGACAATCCACAATATTTTATCGAGAACCAGAATACCGCTGTTAGTCCGCACGATAAACTGCCATATGAGCAAAGTGCACAGATTATAATTCAGCACGTGCATAAAGGAATTGAGATTTTAAGGAAGAACCAGATTCCTGAAGCGATAATCGATTTTATCAGAACACACCACGGCAATACTAGGGTTGATTATTTTTATCAGTCTTTTTTGAAAAATACACCTGAAAAATTTGTCGACGAAAACATTTTCCGCTACCCCGGACCAATACCTTTTAGCAAAGAAACTGGTGTGTTAATGCTCGCCGATTCGGTCGAAGCTGCCTCTAGAAGTCTGAAAAATCCCGATGCTCAGAACATAAATGACATCGTTGAACGGATAATTAACTACAAATTGGAGCAAAATCAGTTAGATGACTGCGATTTAACGTTAAAAGATATTGAGACTATCAAATTGATATTCAAGACGATGCTTATGAGCATCTATCATGTGCGTATAGATTATCAACAAATTTTGTAATTTTTTTTTGTTGGATAACTTGTTTTACTATATTTGCAGACCTCAAAACAACGCCGGTAGGGCGGAAAATAGAGGTCGAAAAGGAGAGGTGCCTGAGTGGCCGAAAGGAACAGTTTGCTAAACTGTCGTACTGGTAACGGTACCGCGGGTTCGAATCCCGCCCTCTCCGCAGAAAATAAAAATTTGCAAAAATAAATGGAATTATCAATTTAAAACCGTTTCTTTGCAATCCCTTCGAAAAAGGGAAATAAAAAAGAAGATACCAAGTTCGGGATGTAGCGTAGCCCGGTATCGCGCCTGCTTTGGGAGCAGGAGGTCGTAGGTTCGAATCCTGCCATCCCGACAAAAAGTTGATCCACTTTTAAAATAGGATTAAAAGATCGATACCAAGTTCGGGATGTAGCGTAGCCCGGTATCGCGCCTGCTTTGGGAGCAGGAGGTCGTAGGTTCGAATCCTGCCATCCCGACGAAACAAGGATTTAAAATCCGTCAAAAACCCTCTAAATCAATTGATTAGAGGGTTTTTTGTTTTTATTCCATGTCAGTTTGGTGCTAAAAATATCAACCTATTTAGCACCTATTCCAGCACCAAAATCTTATTTCTATCATTGTAAATTTTTGAGTCGCATATTTTTTTCAATCACTAAAAATTATTTTGCACCATTTTGCTATCACTTGATTTTTACTGTTTTTCAGGTGCTAGAATAGGTGCTAAGCTTAGGAGGAAATTTTATGAAATCTCAGCACACTTTTGCCCTCTCATTCTATTTAAAGCGGGAAAATGAGCTAAATGGCAAAGCTCCAATTTATGCGAAAATTACAGTCGATGGTAAGTACCTCCGGCTAGCGGTAAAAAGGTCTGTCGAACCGAAATTTTGGAATCAGCGGACTCAAAGGCTCATGGGTAATACACCCGAAATTATTTTATTAAGGGAGAAGCTCAGGCAGGTGACAAATGAAATTAATGGTGCTTATGATGAATTGCGGTATCAGAAGAAAGTAATTACCGCTCAGGCAATCAAATCGAAGGTCGAAGGGAAAGAAGAAGGGAAAACCCTTATGTACCTGATCAAATATCATTATGAGCATCAGGGCTCACTACTTGCTAAAGGGACAATCAAAAACTATTATTCTACGGAACGCTTTTTGAAAGAATTTCTTAAACGTAAAAAGCTGACCGATATCCAGCTTACAGCGCTGGACTTTCGTTTTATTACCGAGTTTGGCGTATACTTAAGAAAAAAAGAACCGGACAGGGCACAGCGCCCATGTACGAATAATACCGTAATGAAGCATATGGAAAGGCTTCAGAAGCTTACCGGTCTCGCTTTAAAATTTGGCTGGATAACTACAGATCCATTTCTTAACTATCAGCGGCACATCATCAAGAAAGATAGGGAGTGTCTCGACATGGATGAAATTTCGGCTTTATGGTCACTGGAAATTGAAGATAATTCGATAATGCTTGTGAAGGAAATGTTTCTGTTCAGTTGCTACACGGGGCTTTCTTATAATGAAATCAGTAGGCTAACCAATGACTTTATCAGAAGGGAAAGTGATGGAAGCCTGTGGATTGAAATGGTCAGGCAGAAAACGCTTAATACCAGTGAACTGAAGTTCCATGTGCCAATCCTTCCTGAAGCGCTTGGGCTTATTGAGAAGTATGAGCATTCGGCAGAATCCTTATTTAAGGGAACAATTTTCCCCAGCCCCACCAATCAGTATATGAATCGCTGCCTGAAAATCATATCCAGGTTGGCTGGCATAAGTAAATGTTTAACCTTTCACGTTGCACGGCACAGCTTTGCCACGACCATAACCCTAGAAAATGGCGTGTCAATAGAAAGTGTCGCTCATATGTTAGGGCACAGTAGCACCAGGACAACCCAGATTTATTCAAAGGTGAAAAAAAAGAAGGTCGCAAGCGAAATGAATCTGGTGAAACTTAAATTACATCCTGTTATCAGAAAGGTAGTTTAAAAACTAATCGGTTATCAATTAAACAATACGATAAAATACTAGGTAAGTGACCTTAATATCCCTTGTTGAACATTGCTATTTTTTGAACTTTATCCTTTAAACAACAGGGGATATTTATGGGAACATTAGAATTTATTACAAAGGAGGATCTTGAACAATTCAAACAAGAACTTTTTGCGGAGTTGCGTAGGCCCACGTTTAAACCACCAACCGGTAAGGATAAGCAAAAACCCTTTATTAAAAGTTATGAGGTCAGACAACTATTAGGGATTTCGCCAGGAACCCTTCTGCAACTTAGAAAAAATGGTCAAATTAAGTTCAGTAGGATTGGTGGATTGATGTATTACAAATACGAAGATATTGAGGCTATGATGGAAAGACGAGCATAAGTAAAGAACAACCTTTTGGCATAGGACTGGAAGTGTACAAACTGCCCAAATATAATGTTGGGTGGTGACCTTGTTAGACCAGGAGTGGACTAGTTGAAAATAAGCAGCATGGAAAAGACAAAGGAGATTACCGATGCCCATCAGTTTTATTGCCCTAAACGAAAACGGCAGGGATCTAAAATAGGCATGCGCCTAAGGATAAGAAAACTGCTACAGTCATTTCCATCTGTTAAAGAGAACAATAAAGAAGGAGTTTAACACTAGCCTAAATGGAAGGATTCTGCCCACGCGTGTGCGCAGCAAGATGGATTTTTGTAGACAAAAATATCTTGCCATCCTTACGGCTGGGGAACCGCGGCGGGACTTGCGGTTCCAAAATTGATCCATTTTTTTATTATGGCCAGAGCTAAACAGAGGGACACTGAAAAACTTTTGAAACATGTGCTGCGGATCAGGATTGATGAGAAGACCTTCAAACGGCTGGAGAAACTGGTGGCAACAAGTGATTGCCGGAACCCTTGCGCTGCCGCAAGGAAGATCATTACCGGGGAGCGTATCAATGTCTTCCATCGGAATGATGAAATGGGGGAAGTGATGGAAGAACTGGCCATGATCAGAAAGGAAATCCGCTCTATCGGTATCAACATCAACCAACAGACCCATTTTTTCAATGCCAGTGGCCAGGTAAGCCAAAAGTGGTTTTATGTTAACCGTACACTGGAGCAGTACAAACCGATAAACGAAAAAATTGAGAGACTGCTGGAAATCGTGAACCAACTTGCCATACAATGGTTGCAAAAATCGTAAGCGGTAAAAAAGTAGCGGGTATTGTGCATTATAATGAGGATAAGGTTGATCAGCGCCATGCACAACTCCTTATGGCCAGCGGTTTTGCTGCAGATATCAGATCACTTACACTGAACATGAAAATCAACCGTTTCCGGCAGCTGACCAGACTCAATGCGGCCACAAAGACCAATGCCATACACATCAGCCTGAATTTCCATCATAAGGACAGACTGGATTCCACCAGACTTTCTGCCATTGCCAGGCAGTACATGGAGGGTATCGGTTTCGGTAACCAGCCCTATCTGGTTTATCAGCACCTGGATGTGCATCATCCGCATCTGCACATTGTTTCCACTAATATCCGGCGGGATGGCTCCAGGATCGATGTCCACGGGATCGGGTACAGGCTGTCAGAACCAGTGAGAAAACAGATCGAGCGGGAGCACAGTCTAACAGTTGCGGAAGGAAGGTCGGAAAAACAGGAGATTGAAAAGATCATGGCACCAAGGCAGCTGGACTATGGGCAGAAAGCTACCAAAAAGTCGCTTTCCAAACTTATCCGGGCAGTGAGGGAGCATTATGTTTATGGGAGTTTACCTGAGTTTAACGCAATACTGAAAACCTTTAATGCCGTAGCTGTGCCTGGAACAGCAGGGTCTAGAATGGAGCAGAACAGGGGCCTTTTATATTCGGTGCTGGATGAAAATGGCAAGCCAGTTGGCGTACCGATAAAAGCCAGCGCGTTAAGCGGACAACCCATCCTGCGTAATCTGGAAAAGGACT
This sequence comes from Pedobacter sp. Bi27, assembly GCF_918698255.1. Classification (NCBI taxonomy): domain Bacteria; kingdom Pseudomonadati; phylum Bacteroidota; class Sphingobacteriia; order Sphingobacteriales; family Sphingobacteriaceae; genus Pedobacter; species Pedobacter sp. Bi27. The sequence continues at coordinate 326,508 of NZ_CAKKMW010000005.1, read as the reverse complement.
TTGTCCAGAAGCAGGAACTAAAGCCTGGGTTAAAACCTGGTCTTAAGGTCAAAATCGAACTTGCGTTAAACAGCAAGGTCAGTTCCCTTGAGGGATTTAAAAAGGTACTGTCCCGATATAATATTGATCTGGTGGTAGCCAGATCAAAAGAGGGAAGGGTTTTTGGTTTGAGTTATATCGATCATGAAAGCAAAATAATCATTAAGGGATCTGAGCTGGGTAAATCGTATGCTGCTTTCGGTTTAGTGGCAAGATTTGGCCGGGCTCAAAAAATACCCGTTAGGGAAAACGATGATCAACGCGCAATCTCTTTGCAGCATGCCGAACAATTTGTGACCGGGAAGGGACAGGGATTAATGCCAGACCTTAACTTCTTATTGGAACCCGGTGAGGGGCTAGCCATTCCAACAGTAAACAAGCGGAAGAAAAAGAAAAAACGCAGCCAGGAAAGGGGACAACAGCGATGAATACAGGCGAAGATACCGGAGCGCTAAGAAAGATCATTGACCTTACGCGGCTGATCAGCCTGGTCATACTCGGCCTGCATTTTTACAATTGCTGTTATGAATTCTTTCGGATGGTGGGGTTTTATGCAGACCTGACAGACAGGATTCTATCGCGTGTTTTTATGGCCAAGCTTTTTTATGGGTTTTTTATAGCAAAAATAGCTGCCCTGGTTTTTCTCATTATTTCACTTTTGGGCGTAAAAGGCAGTAAAGATGAGAAGGTTAAGCTTAAACCGCTTATCCGGAATTTTACTGCAGGACTGGTGCTTTTTTTTATCGCAATTGCTTTTTTACTTCTGTTAAAAGACCCGGTTGTAAAAACACTGCTATATATTGGGATAAGTATGGGTGGATATCTGTTGATGTTAGGCAACGGCGTTAAGATCAGCAGAATCGTAAAAGACAGCCTGCAGGTGGATGTTTTCAACCGGGACAGTGAAAGCTTTCCACAGGAAGAACGTTTGCTGGAAAACGAGTATTCGGTCAATCTGCCCGCCCAATACAACCATAAGGGAAAGATAAAAAAGAGCTGGATCAACCTGATCAACATGTTCCGGGGACTTCTGGTGGTGGGAACGCCCGGGGCCGGAAAGAGTTATTTTGTGATCCGGCACATTATTTCGCAGCACATCCGGAAGGGTTTTTCGATGTTTATTTATGATTTCAAGTACGACGACCTCAGCCGCATTGCCTGGAATATGCTTAAGGAGTATGCGGAGAATTATGGGGTGAGGCCAACATTTTGGGTGATCAATTTTGACAGACCACTGCACCGCTGTAATCCACTTGACCCGAAAGCCATGGAAGATGTTACCGATGCTACTGAGGCCAGCCGTACCATTATGTTGGGGCTGAACAGGGAGTGGGTAAAGAAACAGGGGGATTTCTTCGTGGAGAGTCCGATCAACTTCCTGACTTCGATTATCTGGTACCTGAGAAGATATAAAGATGGCATATATTGTACGCTCCCGCATGTGATTGAACTGATGCAGGCCGAATACGACCAGCTTTTTACCCTGCTTAGCAAACAGGAAGAGATCAAGGTGCTGATCAATCCTTTTATTTCGGCCTGGAGAAACCAGGCAGTCGCACAGCTGGAAGGACAGATCGCAGGGGCGAAGATTGCCCTGGCCAGGTTGTCCAGCCCGCAGTTATATTATGTGCTGAGCGGTAATGATTTCACGCTTGACCTGAACAATCCCAAGGAGCCTAAGATCATCTGTGTGGGCAATAACCCCCAAAAGGTGCAGATATACGGGGCGGTATTATCGCTGTATGTTTCGCGCATGATCAAGCTGGTGAACCAGAAAGGTAAGCTCAAGAGCAGCCTGATTTTTGATGAGTTCCCGACCATCTATTTCTCGGGCATGGATAGCCTGATCGCCACGGCCAGAAGCAATAAAGTTGCCACCACACTCGCCATACAGGATTTCAGCCAGCTCAAGAAAGATTATGGGGCAGAACAGGCCGATGTGATTACCGGGATCGTGGGCAATATCATCTCTGGACAGGTAACCGGCGATACCGCCAAAAAACTCAGCGAGACCTTTGGCAAGACCATGCAGGACCGCCAGAGCAAAAGTATAAACAGTTCGGACGTGTCTATCAGTAAGTCGTCCCAACTTGAAATGGCTATTCCGGCATCGAGAATTTCTTCACTTTCTTCCGGGGAATTTGTAGGCATTGTGGCCGATAATCCTGAAGAAAAAATATCCCTCAAGATGTTCCACTGCGAAATCATGAACGATCATGCTGCAATAGCTAAAGAAGAGGGAACTTTTGAAGATATTCCTACAGGCAAAGGAGCCAGTGAAGAGGAGATAAGGGCGAATTATGAGCGTATAAAGTCAGAAGTGGCGATGATCGTAGCGGCTGAGGGACAGGTGGAAGAAGCTGGAGAAAAGTCTGGAGGGAAAAATAAGAAGGATAAGCGAAAGAAAAAGGCTAATGGTACCCAAACTGTGTCCCAGAGCATGTCGACTTAAAAAAATAGGGTTATTTTTATTTGCCCGGAAGAATCATGGGATGTTCCTTACAGAATTTGATTCTATCTAGAAGTGAATAAACAGCCCGATTTACTTTTCTATAAGCTTTACTGTGACAGCTCGGGAGAACTTTTCAACTTTATGCCGACCAAACTGAGCCCCATCGGGGCGAGCAAGATAATTTATGAGCAAGAACCCCGGCATGAAGTCGCTTCGCATCGAAGTTTCCTATACCACCCGTGATTACCGTTCCTTGAACCTGTATTTTAACGACCTGGCAAAGATCGGACTATTGGGTGATGAGGAAGAAGTGCTGCTCTGTAAACGCATCAGGGAAGGGGACGGTTCTGCCGTTGAACGGCTGGTGAAAGGGAACCTGCGTTTCGTGGTTTCCTGCGCAAAGAAATATGAACATATGGGGCTTCCGATCTGTGACCTGATCAATGAGGGGAACCTGGGGCTGATTACGGCAGCGAAAAAGTTTGATGAAACCCTTGGTTTTAAGTTTATCTCTTATGCGGTGTTCTGGATCCGTCAGGCCATGCTGCTGGCTTTGGGTGAATACGCCCGTATGGTCCGTCTACCCATGAACCAGGTACGCAACATCACGGTGGCGCACCAGCTGATGGGCGAGCTGGAGCAAAAGCTAGAAAGGCCGGCTACTACCCAGGAACTTGCTGATAGCGTCGGGATTCCACAGCACCAGATGACGGAGCAGTTACTCGCTGACCGCATGCCGCTTTCGATCTATCAGCCCCACGGGCATGAGCTGGGCGAACGCTCGGTCGGTGATATCATTGCCGATGATAATATCCCGTCCTCAGACCATCTTCTGGCGCTTTCCGATATTAAAGAAATCACCGAACGGCTGCTTTCCAGATTAACAAAAAAAGAGCGCACCATTATCGAAGGGCTTTACGGGATCGGCCAGGCCATGGACTGCAGTTATGAAGTAATGGCCGGCAGGATCAGCCTGACTGCAGAACGGATCAAGCAGATTGAGAAGGTGGCCATCGGCAAGTTAAAAACCATGGTGAGGGAAGGGGGAATGCCGGATGTTTAGCCCGAGACCCCAATCCTGGCAGATGCTTATCCCACCTGTGCTGCTGCTGCTAGGCTGGGCAATATTGCTTTACCATAAAGGGCCGTTTTTCTGGCGGGAGGGACGGTCTTCCAGAGCAATATCCTTAAAATCATTATTTGCCCGGTGGAGACTTGGGCTTGATATTTTAAGGTTAAAGGCATTATATCTCATCCAAAGGCTTAATTGCCCATTTAAGAAGTTCAAATACTAACCACATATACAATGAACAATGACCTGCTCCTTCACGGAAGCTTAATCCTGATCCTGGTAATATGCGCAGGGCTTATCCTGCGAAAAAGCCAGCTAATGAATAAACGGACAGATAAAAGCGATGATGAGGACATGCATTGGTTATAACAAAACAAGATGAACAAAACAAAGATACTCGTGATCGGTGCCTGTGGGCAGATCGGCGCAGAGCTGATCGAAGCGCTGCGGCAGAAATATGGACGTTATCAGGTACTGGCGGCCGATATCAGGGACAAGAGCCAGGCTGGTGCGGATAATTATCCTTATATCAAACTCGATGTGATGAATAAAGCACAGCTGCTGATGTTATGCAGGGAAGAAAACATTACGCAGGTTTACCTTTTGGCTGCGATGCTGTCAGCCACAGGTGAGCAGGAACCAACGCTTGCATGGCAGCTGAATGTGGATGGCCTGCTGAACACGTTGGATGTGGCGGTGAAGTGTGAAATGGAAAAGGTATTCTGGCCGAGCAGTATTGCGGTGTTTGGACCTGATGCGCCCAAGCAGCATAGTCCGCAGGCCAATGCCAGCAGCCCTTCAACCGTTTATGGGATCAGTAAAGCAGCGGGAGAATATTGGTGCCGCTATTACCACGAAAAACATGGGCTTGATGTACGCAGTTTACGTTATCCCGGATTGATCAGCTATAAATCGCCTCCGGGTGGCGGAACAACGGATTATGCAGTGGATATTTTCCATCAGGCAGTTTCTGATCAGCGTTACCTGTGTTTTTTGAAACCGGGTACCATGTTACCGATGATGTATATGCCGGACGCGATCCGGGCGACACTGGAATTAATGGATGCCCCGTCCGAAAAACTGCGGATCAGGACTTCGTACAATCTCTCGGCGATGAGTTTTACCCCTGAGGAGCTGGGGCAGGAAATAGGAAAACATATCAAAGATTTCAAGCTGGATTATCTTCCGGATTTCCGCCAACAGATTGCAGATAGCTGGCCGGATTCGATCGATGATTATGATGCGCGTGTGGACTGGGCATGGCAGGCTGAGTTCGGATTGAAAGAAATGGTGAGGGATATGCTGAGCAACGTGGGAAGTAAAGATTTACTATCTAAGGCTTAGTATTTTATTTTTTTTGACCCGGTTTTAGCCTGGAAGATCAGGACTGTGTTTATGAGGTGGCGGTCTGTTGCTACTGGAGTAGTTATTATAGTCTACGTCGAATCTATCTTCTGTTTTTACGCCCGGTTTAACCTGGTCGAAAAGATTATTATGAAGGCCATTTGATCCGGCGAGTGATTGAACAGTTAAAGGCCATTGGCCACTTGAAAGATGAATGACATCTTGAGTTATAAAAATTATTACGCATCGGTGTATTATAGCAGTGCCGATGAAGTTTTCTTTGGAAAGATACTGGCAATCAACGATGTGGTGACTTTCGAGGGAGATTCTGTGAAAGCACTGAAAATTGCTTTTGAAGAGGCAGTAGAAGATTATCTGGAAACCTGTGCTGAGGTCGGCAAGTTTCCCGATAAGACCTATAGAGGAAGCTTTAATGTCAGGGTTTCAGCCGATCTTCATAAACAGGCAGCGCTTTTTGCTGCCGTGCACAATCTTACGCTGAATGATTTTGTAAAAAAAGCGCTGGCCTTTACCCTGGCACACAAGGAATCGACAGATTTCAGTGCCCGTAATGTTAATTATTGAACCTGGATTTTATCACCTTTGCCCGGAATTTCCCCTTGCCGTTATAGACAATGGTATCACCAAGCTCATTGCGCTCCATAGCCTTAAAATTGATGTATCCGTATAAACTGTCTCCGGCTTTGTAACCGGGCCTGTCGAGGGTAAGTTCCTGGTGGATCACCCAGTGCTGTGGTTTATCCAGCTTACCCTGATACACGATATCTGAATACTTGTAACCTTCAGTATAGAAGCGCCTATCGTGATAGCTGATATTAAAACCCCATCCACCTAGAAGGTCATGCAGTCCGATGTCGATGTGCAGTGTATCCGATGTGGAGAAATAAGCAGTGCAGGTATTGTAGCTTGAGTTTCGGGAGTCCTGCCTGCTATGTTTTTCACCCATCAGAAATGAGACCATGCTGCTTCGTTTTAGCGTTGAGTCCTGGCCGGGAAAGGTCATTAATTCCTTTTTTGTATCCATTAGCGCAAAAATGCTGTCTTTTGGCAAGTGGGGATTTATGGTGGCAACATCCCATTGCTGGGTGCGAGGGCTTTTGCAGCAGACAAATAAGGATATGGTAAGAAAGATGGAGCGTATTAATCTGATCATTTGGCTTTTAGGATAGGATGCAGACGGTTAATGGTTTCCATAAAATCCTTATCCCTTTGATACTTTACATCTCCTGGAGGATTTCGATTTCATGATCTGATTTTAATTCCCGGATGAACTTGCTCGGGTTACGCTTATTGTACATCAGGTAAACCTTGTGACGTGCCCTTGTCATGGCCACATAGAAAAGTCTCCGTTCTTCTGCATTATCATAACTGCCGCTATCCTCCAGGAGGTAGTCCAGTACTGGATCGTCCGCAATTTCTGAAGGGAATCCGAAGATTCCGGAATCAAGTCCCAAGAGGATCGCGTAATCGCAGGTCAGCCCTTTACTGCCATGCGCGGTATGAAAGGAAATGCGCAAGAGCGGGTGCTTTTTTTTGAGTTCGGCAAGGTCGGTCGGTATGTTGTGGTTGTATCGCCCGATCAGGAATATGTTTGCTTTTTGGCTGATGCCGCCAAGAAGCTGGTTGATCCTGTCAAATAAATAAAGATCGATTTCTGCTTTTTTCATTCTGCGCAAATCGACGGGAACCAGCGCGAAGGCAGGAAAGCTTGCATCAAAGGGTGAAGTTAGTTTCTTTCTGAGCTGGATAGGGTTTTTCTGGATGAAGGTGCTACTCACATGAAGGATTTCGGTGTTGAAACGGTAAGTCTGCAAAATCTGGTTATGGGACGTGGCCCCGAAATATTCGCTAAAACGGCTAATGATTGACACATCGCTGCCATTGAAGCGGTAAACCGATTGCCAGTCATCGCCCACCGCATAGAGTTTGGCGGCAGGATTGGCTTTTTTTAGCGCATTAAGCAAGGCATATCTCCCTTGCGACATGTCCTGAAACTCATCAACCAGGATATATTTATAGGTTTTTTGGTATTTCCCGTTTTCGATATAACTGGTCGCATAGTTGACCATGTTATTAAAATCGATGCTGCCCGTATCCCTCAGCTTTTGTTCATAAGCGCGGAAGAGCGGGGTAAATACGTCAAGGAAGACCGAAAAGCGCTGTTCCATATCTTCGGTTTTCAATTGACCGGGCGTAATCCCGCTGGACTTCATCAGGTTAAGGAAGGTATAGATCAGTCCGATAAAGCCTTCGAAGTTTTCGGTTTTTTTCAGCGTGGCGATAATCTCTTCCGGTTTTCTTTTCCTAAGCAATACACCAAAGGAGCTGAGCTGAGTTTTTAAGGATCGCATCATTGAGCCATCATAGCTTTGGTAAGAATAGGTTTTAACGAGCCTGGTGCCATATTTTTTATGGATCTGCTGTTTCCAGCTCATGCCATGATGGTAATATTCCCTTGCTGTTTGAAACGGCGGTTTTGTAGAAAACCAATCTGGTACGTCGCCGTTTCTATCAATGCCGTAATGTTCGTGGTAAATGTCGTATCCTGGCAGATAAAAGTCAGGGGCATAGTCCCTGAATTCCGCATTGCGGTCTTCGCGCTCCATGGGAAAGAGGGATTCGTATTCAAAATCGACCTGGTGCAGGTAAAGGAAATTCGCGATCTGGAGTTCTTCCATGCTTTTGACCTCGATGCCGTTCAGGCTGATGCAGCGCTGGGCCTGCTGGTGCCTTTTGAATTCTGCGGCCGAATTAAACTCAAATTCATCCTTTACAGGACGGTTAAAGAAGGCCAGGAAATTGATTGCCCTCGACTGGAAATCCTCATCGGTTTTAAAAAGCAGATCAAAGCTTTGTTGGAGGAACGCCTTTGCTTTATAGTCCTTTCCTTCAAAGGCAATCTGTTTGGGATGTGGGTTACAGTGCCTGACCACCTGGTTGCCAAAAGAATTGAAAGTACGGAAGGTAACCCGATCTACACCGGAATCCTTTCCGCAGAAACGAAGTGTGCGGTCAAACATTTCTTCCACCGCTGCATTGGTAAAAGATATTACGAGCAGTTCCTCGGGCGTCGCTAGTTTTTTATCCAACAGGTAGGCGATCTTGGCGCTGATCGTGGTGGTTTTTCCGGTGCCTGCGCCTGCAATGACCAGGTTATTGTCTTCTTCGCTGACCACTGCGCGCATCTGCTCATCCGACAGGGGATACTTTTCAAGTTTTGAAAAAAATAATCTGTAACGATCTGTTTCTGATTTGGTAAATGCCTGGTTATAGTCTGACCTGGTTTTTTCGATATTGCGGTGGAGACTGGCAAAGCGGTCAACGATTTTAAATTCCTGGTCAGTCAGGTTATAGCTGGGGTAATCCTTTGGAATCCTGGATAAAAGGCCCGTATGCCAGGATTTTAACTGAAGGTAATCGTAATTGGCGAAGTATTTATTTCCTGAAAAATAAGGATTGAATTCAGCTGTGGCTTTTTCGATCTGGGGCAGGAGTGCTATAAGTTCCTGTTTGTCTTTTTGCACTTTCTTCCAACGCTCATATAGGTACCAGATGCCCAGGCTCAGGATAACAAGGATAACCTTGAGCAGAATGCTGGGGCCGCGCTGTTTTTTCATTAATGGGATGCTGTTGTTGTGGGAGCTGATAATTAAACTGCAATGATAAGCAAAATGGATGAGCAGGGATAAATATTTAGGGCTAGCGGTCCATTTTTATCCTTATTCCCCAAGGTTATGAATGAATTTTACCGGGATGTTTGCCCTTCGTTGGTTTTGCCGTTATATCCTTGGGCGCCTGAATTTGGAAAAAAAAGCTTTTACTAATTTGAAATCATGGAGAACCAAACATTGGCACTGATTGCTTCGGATATTTTAAGCTATCTTAGGCTTGGAGAATAACCTTTACAGTAAGGTGAAAATTTATGGAACAGGGAAAAGTTAAAATGTACAACAGTGAAAAAGGTTTTGGCTTTATCACTCCGGATGCAAATTCAGAAGATTTATTCGTGCATGTGAGCGGACTGTTGGTCCGTGACCTAAGACCGGGTGATATTGTGGAATACGATACCGAGCAGGGGAAAAAAGGATTGGTGGCTATCAATGTCAAAAAGATCTAACCTTAAATAATAGAAATAAAATCGGACCTGTCTTTCGCTCATTATTTTTAATGGTAGTGCTGGCCCTGTAATTAAAAGAGTGGGCGTCCAGGAGATGGAATGTTAAAAACAAAAAAGGAGCCGGGCAAAGACCGGCTCCAACTAATTATAACTACTCTTATTAAACTAAAACCTGGCTGCTTCTACCCAGCCAAAATCTTTATCCGGGTTTTATGGCTACAGCCTTTCGGATTATTGTCTGATGCAAATCTGCAGCGTTTTCGCTAGCAAAAAATATAGTCGTTGAGCTTTGGTAAAACGGACTGAATTAGGATGATGTTTCAGAATAAAATTTTGTAGCTACCTGTGTGTCTTGACGTGATTGAAATTAAATTTTACATAACCTGGTTTTACCTTGAATAATAGTTGTACAGGATTTGCAAATGAGGGATGGAATGCAATATATTTGCTGCTCATTATAACGGATGAACATGTTTATTAATTTAACTAGCCAAATCAGCTATAATGGAATCCTACTATCCCGACCAGACGGACCTTGCCATATTAAAGCTTCTGCAGCAGGAAGCAAGACTGACCTATAACGAAATCGGCAGACGCCTGCACAAAAGTAAATCACCAATTATCGAACGCATCAGGAGACTTGAAAAACTGGGTTATATCCGCGGTTATGTTGCCTTGCTGGATTATGAACTGCTAAGGGACTGCATGATGGCTTACGTCCATATCCGCTTGTTGGATCATTCAGGAACGGCTTTAAAAGAGTTTCAATCTGCTGTATCCTCATATCCGGAAGTACTGGAATGTTGCCACACAACAGGTGAAGATGATTTTATCCTGAAGGTAGTGACCAGTAGCCTGCAGAGTTATAACGCTTTTTTGAGGCAGAAGCTGGACAGCTTACCCAACATCGGGCAGGTGAGCTCTTCGATGGTGCTTGCGCAGGCGAAACATTCCACTGCGGTGCCGTTTTGATCTTTCAAGATCACAAACCATTTTTTGGTGTTTGATTTCTTTTTTTTTGCCTGGCTGGCTGGACTGGGTTGCTGACGGAACAACAGCGTTTCATTTGTTGGACGCCTGTTGTGGTGGTCCTCATTTCATGTGTTGGACTTTTTTTTAGCTAGGTCCGGCCAATTATAGACTGGGTAAAAACACGATTTCAGGGGGCATGGGCAAACTATGCTGCATCCGGGAATTGTATTTTCAGCTTATGTAAAAACACTGTTAAGCAATGGTATTAATCGTGACTATCGGCCTTAAAAATGAGGTTTTGAGTAGGAAAAAGCGTATTTTTAGGTGAAATATGGAGTTTATTTATATCTACGTTTTTGTAGTCAGTTTTATCGCTACGCTCGTTCGTTCGACCTTTGGTTTTGGGGAATCTTTAATTGCCGTTCCGTTTTTTATACTTTATCTGCCAATGGATATTGCCGTGCCCTTATCTGTTCTGATATCAATTTTGGTTGCATTGGTGGTGGTCGTGCAGGATCACAAACAGGTACACTTTGAGAGTGCCAAATGGCTGATTATTTTTGCTGTCCTGGGTATACCGTTTGGCCTGTTGATTTTGATCTATGGCAACGAATTCTGGGTAAAAATTGGTTTGGGGCTGCTGATTATTGCCTATGCGCTATATGCCATTTTCGGGAAAAATGCACTTACCCTTAAAACAGATAATAAGTTATGGCTTTTTATCTGCGGATTTTTGTCGGGTGTATTGGGCGGGGCATATGGGGTAAATGGGCCGCCGCTCGTTGTTTATGGTAACATGCGGAACTGGAGTGCCAAACATTTCAGGGCAACGCTACAAGCGTATTTCCTGCCGGTAAGTTTTATCGGTTCTCTCGGGTATTTTGCAAAGGGATTGATTACTATCGAAGTCCTGAAATATTTCCTGATCTCCCTGCCTGCGGTATTTCCTGCGATATTCCTTGGCCGCTATCTTAACCATAACATTAGCGGTAATTCTTTTTTTAAGTATGTCTATTTCGGACTTATCCTGATCGGAATCTTTTTGATCGTTAATACATTATTGCCCTTGTATTCTCTATAGAGGTGTTTCATACCACCTTCTTCTGCTGTTCCACATCTTTGGCGATGAAATATTCTATGGCTTTTATGGGATCTGGCTGTTTATGGCAGAATAAACGATAAGCAACTGATCCCAATATCCGCCCGATTTACCGAAGTGGTGTGGCTACTGGCAGGAGCGTGAAGTATTTGCGAATATTGCAGAAGGCCTGGCGGTAGAGAGTGCCTGCCAGGCGCTGCACTGGTTCCGGTAAATATGTTTCATCGTATTTGTTTTATAGCAATACCGGAACCGTGGGAGCTGAACGTCCCGGTAGTGGTTTTAACGGGTACAGGTATCCCTTGAATGGGGCCTGTGCCTTTTTTAATTGCTGGGGGGCATTGCAATGTTTTTTTTATTAGCTCATCAGTTGTTCATTATTGGTGTTTAATTTTTGATGCCGGGTATTGGTGCCCGGATGATATAAGAGGCTATATTTTCTTCATAGGTAGCAATTTTAGTTTAGGCGGCGCGAGGCCGTTTTGGTTTGAGGTACAGGGGTTTGGTGAAGTCCCTGTACCGCTCTTTGGACTGGATAGTGTGGTGGGGATAGGGAAAGGAAAGGATTTTTCATAGAAAGAGGAATAGTTAATGATCAGCAGGGTATGCTTTGGATGGAGGTGCCCTGCTTTGCAGTTAACGGGAAGCTAAATGATGGCTATTTTTTTTTGTTTTTCTACCAGGTGTTGCACCGGGTTCATGTATGGCCAACCACATTATGGCCATTTATTGTTATCTATTTTTTTCTATCGCATGCCGTTATATTACTGGTGGCAACACTTGGTTTAATGGTATAATATTATACAATTTAGATTAGAGGAAACATTTCTGTGAAGTGATTTTGCAGGATATTGGAAACCTGATTATTGTTGAGGTGCTACTTTGGATGTTGAGAAATTATTGTTTAGTTATAAACCGATTCTTTCCAACTTTCGTTATTTCCGCCGGGGAAACCGGGATACAAGAAAAGGGAACTTTATCGGTTCCCTTTTCAAAGCGTTTGTTGGTCTGGATCTTACCCTTCTGGAGAACCGACATCTACTGATTTATGCTCTCCAATGTATATTATCAGCACATGCTTGACAGGATGCTGCAATTCGATGCGATATCACCGGGTTTCATTGCTTTGATGAAGCCGCTTCTGGGATTGATCCATATAGAAAAAGGAAAATTATTATTGTCAAAGGGACAGAAGCCGACCAGGGTATGGTATGTTTTGAAGGGTTTTGTAAAGGAAACCAGTTATGATTCGGGCATAGGAAGGACCAGCTGGTTCTGGGTGGAAGGGGATTTTGTATATGCGTATCCTGGGTTTTTCTCCCAAGGGATTGCCATAAATGATATTGAGGTTATTGATGAAGCAGTGCTGATCGAGATCAGTTATGAAAAGTTTATGGAACTGCGGAACGGCTTTGACGAGGTACCACTATTGGTGGAAAAGATCAGGGATTATTATGATGGGCAGAGATTGGCACATGCGTCAGATTTGCTGGTTTTGAAGGCTGCAGATCGGTTCAAAAAGTTTATTTTGGAAAATAAGAAACTGTTCGGGGTGGCAAAGAGGAGGGATATTGCGAGTTTTCTGGGGATTAAGGATGATAGTCTGCGGAGGTTTGGGTAGCTAATGTAAATATGCTTTTGATCAGGGTCGCATTCGATTCTGACCGATGAATTACAGCCGGATTTTTTTTCTTAAAACAGCCCATCAGTGTATTGATTAGGATTGTGGTAGGATTAGTTCTGTTTTATTTTTTTTGCGTGTCCCTAAAGGGCCGCGTCTACCGCTATATCTTCCTGCGGAAGGATGCCGCTGCAACCGCTCACGCTACCGTTGATTAACTAAGTTTAGACCTGAGGAGGATTTTGTAATTCTATTTCAGATTTAAGAGACGTGGGTACTTAAAGGGCATAGATATGTTGGGAGTTTTTTAGCAAATAGAAGCAAGCAATCAATATTAAAAGTCGCATATTAGCCCACGGAAATTTTTAATCGCAGTAATTATATATATGTCTGAAGATCAAAAGAAACAGCTTGAACAGCAGCTCTGGAATATTGCCAATACCCTTCGTGGTAAGATGGACGCTGATGAATTCCGGGATTATATCTTAGGTTTTATTTTTTATAAATACCTGAGTGAGAAAATGGAGATCTTCGCCAATGAAATACTTAAAGAAGACAAAATTCTTTTCAAGGACATTTCTCCAGCGTTAAAAGAATATGAAGAGTATATTGAGGCTATCAGGGAAGAGGCCTTGGCGAAGCTGGGCTATTTTCTAAAACCAGAAGAACTGTTCGGTCAATTGGCTAAGCGTGGCAAGGGAGGGATATACGAAGATGAGATTTTCGAGGAAACCAACGCTGTTTTCATCCTTGGTGATCTCCAGAAAGTTCTAATCAATATACAGTTGAGTACGATGGGGACTGAAAGTGAAGAGGATTTTGATAACCTTTTTGAAGACATGGATCTGAATAGTACCAAGCTGGGCAAAACTGCCGAAGCAAGAAATACGATCATTTCAAAAGTTTTGAGCCATTTGGATAAAATTGACTTTAAACTTAACCATACCGAACTTGATGTTCTCGGAGACGCTTACGAATATCTGATTGGGCAGTTTGCCAGCGGCGCCGGTAAAAAAGCAGGTGAATTTTATACCCCTCAAGAAGTTTCAAAGATACTTGCGAAAATTGTGACAACAGGTAAACACAAGTTGAAATCAGTTTACGATCCTACCTGCGGATCCGGCTCACTTTTGCTGCGTGTGGCAAGGGAGGTTAAAGACGTAGCAATGTTCTACGGGCAGGAAATGAACAGAACAACCTATAATCTTGCCAGGATGAACATGATCCTGCACGGCGTTCATTACCGGCAGTTCGATATTAAACAGGAGGATACATTAGAACGGCCTCAACACATTGACCACAAGTTTGAGGCTATTGTGGCAAATCCACCTTTTTCTGCTCAATGGAGTGCGAATCCCTTGCACCTCAGTGACGATCGTTTCAGTCAGTACGGCAAACTCGCGCCTAGTAGTAAGGCTGATTTCGCCTTCGTTCAGCACATGATTTATCATTTGGCCGAAAATGGTATTATGGCAATTGTGTTACCGCATGGTGTTTTGTTCAGGGGAGCTGCCGAACTTCACATCAGGAAGCACCTGATTGAACAGAAGAATTACCTTGATGCGGTAATTGGTTTGCCTGCCAATATTTTTTATGGAACAAGCATTCCAACCTGTATTTTGGTTTTTAAAAAATGTAAGGAACATCCTGATAATGTCTTATTTATCGATGCGAGCAAAGAGTTTGAGAAGGTGAAAACCCAAAACGTACTCAGGGATGAGCATATTGATAAAATAGTGGATACCTATCACAATAGGTCGGTAATTGAAAAGTATAGCTATTGTGCATCGTTGAAGGAGATTGAGGAAAATGATTACAATTTAAATATCCCAAGATATGTTGACACTTATGAGGCTGAGGAGGAGATCGATATACAGGCAGTGATGGCCGAGATAAGACAGTTGGAGGCAAAACGTGCCGAATTGGATAAGGAAATTGATGTTTATTTCAAAGAGCTGGGGCTAGTTTTTTAATTTGTTCAATCCTTAATGTAATCTAAAAAGATATTAAATATTATAATGGACGCAAAAAGAAAAAGTGTTGCAAATGTTCCAAATTTGAGATTTCCGAGCTTTGAAGGAGAGTGGATTGAAACGAATTTCGGTAGCGCCTGCAAAATTGCAACTGGAAATAAAAACACTCAGGATAAAGAAGAAGATGGGATTTATCCATTTTATGTGCGTTCCTCAACTATCGAAAGAATTAATACGTACACATTTGATGGAGAAGCGATTTTAACAGCAGGTGACGGTGTTGGCGTTGGTAAAGTCTTTCACTACACAAAGGGAAAAATAGGAGTTCATCAGAGAGTCTATATATTAAGCGGTTTTAAGGACTTTGTTGGTCACTTTTTATTTTATTATTTTTCAACCAAGTTTAGGCAAAGGGTTTCCAAACTGAGTGCAAAAAATTCAGTTGATTCTGTGCGTTATGATATGATTGCTAAAATGCCTTTAATTTATCCTGAAAGGCATGAACAAACAAATATATCTGGTTTTTTATCCCTGCTTGACGAACGCATCTCAACTCAAAGCAAAATAATTGGAGACCTTAGCTCCCTAATGAATGGCGAAACGGCACGCTTATTATCTCAAACTGCAAGATTGAAACGAAAAACAGCGCTGGATGGCTGGGAGTTAAAAAAAATCAAAGATGTTCTTACAATTGGAAGCGGTAAAGACTACAGACACCTGAAAAGTGGAAGTATTCCAGTTCTAGGATCTGGCGGTTTGATGACTTATGTGGATTCATTTCTATATGAGGGGGAAACTGTTTGTATAGGGAGAAAAGGTACAATTAACAAGCCTATTTTTCATGAAGGTAAACTATGGACTGTAGACACGTTATTTTACACTTATCTTTTTAAACACACGTTTCCAAAATACATTTATTACGTGTTCAAAACAATAAATTGGAAAGAATACAGCGAAGCATCGGGTGTGCCGAGTCTTTCAAAAAGTACAATCGAAAATATTAAAATACCAATTCCGTCACTAGAGGAACAAAATGCAATTACAAATTACCTTACGGCAATCGAAAGAAAAATCGAGCTTGAGCAAAAATTATTATCTGAATATAAAAGACAAAAAATATATCTTCTAAGAAATCTCTTTATATAAATAGATTTGAAAGAAAATATTGCTTTTGAACAGTTAATTGATTTACGATCTTGGTTTCTATTTCAATTTTTTTATCGAGTGATTTTAATAGGGCGACAATTTTTTGCTGCTCGGATAAACTGGGAAGATCCATGGTAATTCTTGAAAAATTCTCATAAAAAAGATAGCTCCTCACTCCACCTTCCATGTTTTCAAGTACTTGTTTGTTAAAAAAGTCAGTTTTGAGGTATTGGAAAAAGAACTCATCATTAACGTTTGCGGTTGTTTTAAAACAAACATATAATGAACTGATAATTACATTGTTTAAATTCCTACTGTATCCGATTGACCCTACATTGATTCTAGCGGGATTATAAGCAAATGTTTCTTTCTCTATAACCTTATATATTTTTAAATCATATCCTCTTTCATTACTATCAACTCCCTCGAATTGATCGCCCTGGGGAACAAAACCAATCTTATTATTAATTGAATAAACAGGAAGGTTCTCATTTTTTTTATTTCTTTTGTTCACCACATATGTAAGTTCTCCAAGGTTTTTAGTTTGCCATTCATTGAAATCATCTTCGTTTTCGGCTTTGAATTTGAGTCTTTTAGTAAAGATCTTTGTGACAATAACGTCTTTGAGCGATTTAATCTCTCCAATTATTTTGCTTTGGGTTGACATTCTTTTGTCTAAAAGCGAGAGAATCGAACCTATTTTTTGTTGTTCTGTCAGTGAGGGATAACGAATCTTCAACTTCCCAATCTCTCTCAGTGACAAAAAAGGTTGTGCTCCGCCAGATGTGAGCTGCTTGAAAATCTTCTTTGATTGGTTTCTTTGATACTGTTCTAAAAAACATGGATCTATAATATACTTTCTAGGTTTCACAAGTGCAACATTTTTTAAGCTGAATTCGTAACTTACAGTGTTCAATGCACACGTTGCAGTACCTGCTCCAATATTTACAATCAGAAGGTCTCCCAATTCTGGATTACATCTGCTGTAGATTTGCTTATGTACTTCAGGGCTTATAAAATAGCAATTTTCATAATCAATTTTTCCATCTTTGATATGTATCGCAGTTAGGTAGGGAATACCGTTTGATATGGCCCGAGGAGTATCATGAGTACCGTCTGTGATTTTTGCTGAAATTTCGTTCAATGCCCTTAGTTCCCACTCCCCCTCAAACCCAGGAAATCTCAAATTTGGAACATTGGGGATTATTATTGAGTTCTGTTTTCTACCTTTTGGGTTTTTAACCTATAAAACATTATGACTTCAAAAAAGAAAATCTCCGACGTTATTCAACTATGGATGACTGACAAAAAACAGTACATTAAAAAATCAAGCTTTTCGGCCTATGTGTTGCTTATCGAAAACCACCTTTTACCCTCATTTGGAAACTGTTCCGCAATTTCCGAGGAAGATGTTCAACAATTTGTATTACAAAAAATAGATCGCGGGCTCAGCCATAAATCGATAAAAGACATTCTGATCGTACTGAAAATGATTATGAAGTTTGGCGCAAAGTTGGGACTTCAGGAATATAAGCCATTTGATATACAATTTCCTGTTGACCGGATTATGAAGAAAACAGATGTGCTTAATAGGTCGGACCAAAAAAAAGTTATGGCTTACGTCGAGGCCAATTTTACTTTCAGGAATCTCGGAATATTTATAAGCCTAAGTGCGGGCGTACGTATTGGTGAGCTGTGTGCGCTGACTTGGGAAGATGTCGATACTGACACGGGTGTTATAAGGGTAAGAAAAACCATACAGCGCATCTATGTGATTGATGAGGGGGAGCGCAGGACTGAACTGATCCTAGACAGCCCAAAAACCAAGAACTCGATACGGGATATCCCTATGAGCCGGGACCTTTTGAGGCTTTTGAAACCCATTAAGAAAATAGTCAAAGGTTCATTTTTTGTGCTGACAAATGAAATAAAGCCGACTGAGCCACGTACCTACAGGAGTTATTATATGAAATTGATGCAAGAACTGAATATGCCCAGGTTGAAATTCCATGGGCTTCGGCACAGTTTTGCCACTAGATGCATTGAGAGCAAATGCGACTATAAAACTGTAAGCGTGTTACTTGGTCATTCCAATATCAGCACAACTTTGAATCTATATGTGCATCCTGATCATGAACAGAAAAAGAAATGTATTGACCAGATGTTCCGTGCGTTGAGGTAATCTGCCATTGAGTCTACTTTCGGGGATTGAAAAAGGGTCGATATGGGTATTGTCACCAATTATTTTTTATCCGTTTCTTTTTCAATCCTCGAATAGTATGTTTACTTTCACCGCAAGCTTTCAACATATGTCCAAACAGTCAGAACAGATCTTAGAGGAGCAACTTGTGTTACAGTTGCAAAAGCTGGGCTACCAGTTTGTTTCTATTGCAAATGAAAAATCACTGCTTTCAAATTTAAAAGTGCAACTGGAAAGGCACAATGGGGTTACATTTTCAAGCGAAGAATTTGAAAAGGTACTTAATATATTAAACAAAGGTTCCGTTTTTGAAAAAGCCAAACTTTTGCGTGAAAAAAAGCATCATATTATCCGAGATAACGGCGATAATCTTTATTTTGAGTTCCTTAATGTGGAGCACTGGTGCCAGAACCAATATCAGATTACCAATCAGATAAGCCAGGAGGGGGAATATAAAAACCGGTACGATGTTACGATATTGATTAACGGTCTGCCGTTGGTTCAGATTGAACTGAAAAGGAGGGGGCTGGAAATGAAGGAGGCATTTAACCAGATCAACCGCTACCAGAAACACAGTTTTGGTGCAGGGCAGGGACTGTTCCATTTTGTACAGCTTTTTGTGATCAGCAATGGGGTCAATACCAAATATTTCTCCAATTTCGGTACCCATAAACAAGAATACCTGCAGACATTTCAATGGACGGATGAGCACAACGGACCGCTTAATAATTTATTGAACGAATTTACAGATGTCTTTCTAGAACCCTGCCATGTCAGCAAGATGATATGCAAATACATCGTGCTGAATGAAACTGAGAAAAAACTGATGGTTCTCAGGCCTTATCAATATTATGCAGTTGAGAATATTCTTAAAAAAGTTATTGAAAATACCGTACTCAATGGCTATGATATCCAGAAGAACGGTTATATATGGCATACAACAGGTAGTGGTAAGACGCTGACAAGCTTTAAGGCCAGCCAAATTCTTGCTAAAATACCGGCAATAAAAAAGGTGGTATTTGTAGTGGATAGAAAGGATCTTGATTACCAGACCAACCAGGAATACGATAAGTTCAGTAAGGGCTGTGTAAGTGCGGCAGATAATACAGAGGACCTAATAAGGAAATTTAACGATCCCGATATTCCTATCATCGTTACAACGATACAAAAGCTGAATAATGCCATTTCAGGCCGTAACATAGCTAAGATGGTAAAGATCCAGCACCAACGGATGGTGTTTATATTTGACGAATGTCATAGGTCGCAGTTTGGTGATACCCATAAGAATATCGTCTCGTTTTTCGATAATATCCAGCTTTTCGGCTTTACCGGTACACCAATACTGGCAGAAAATGCTGATGGCGAAAAAACAACCTCCAGTCTATTTGGCAAATGTCTACATAAATATGTGATTACTGATGCGATACGGGATGAAAACGTACTTCGTTTCTCTGTGGAATATATCCAGACTTTCAAAAAGAAGGAACATATCATAGATCTCAAGGTTGAAGATATTAATGAGGCAGAAGTATTTGAGGCACCGGAACGCAAAGATGCGATCGTAGATTATATCATTGAGCATCATTCCCAAAAGAGCCAGAAGGGAAGTTTCTGTGCGATGATGTGTGTGCAGGATATTGATGCGGTCATCCAATATTATGAAATTTTTAGGAAAAAGGCACAGCTTGGTGAACATCAATTGAAAGTGGCAACCATTTTCAGTTTTACGCAGAACGAAGAGGAGATCAATTTTGATATCGCTGATTTAAATGGAGCAATAGTGAATGGAATCAAGCCGCATCGAAGGGAGCTGTTGGATAATTATATCGTTGATTTTAATAAATTATATGGCACCTCACACAGCACAAAGGACAGTTTGAGTTTCTATAATTATTATAACGACATTGCCAAGAAGGCAAAATTCAATGAACTCGATATCCTATTGGTCGCTAATATGTTTCTGACGGGTTTCGATAGTAAGTATGTCAATACACTTTATGTGGACAAGAACCTGCGCTATCACGGCCTGATACAAGCCTTTAGCAGAACGAACAGAA
This sequence comes from Pedobacter sp. Bi27, assembly GCF_918698255.1. Lineage (NCBI taxonomy): Bacteria > Pseudomonadati > Bacteroidota > Sphingobacteriia > Sphingobacteriales > Sphingobacteriaceae > Pedobacter > Pedobacter sp. Bi27. The sequence goes on along the minus strand of NZ_CAKKMW010000005.1, from coordinate 306,395 downwards.
CTTTCGACAAGAATAAAACTCAGGGGAATATCGTGTGTTTCCGTAACCTGAAGGATCGGACCGATGAGGCAATTACCCTTTTCAGCAACAAGGACGCGATTGATGAAATCATAGTTGAACCTTATAGTCATTATGTGGAGATCTTTAACGGCACAGGAGAAAGAATGCTTGAGCTTGTCCCTAGTGTGGAGGACGTGGATAAACTTTATACAGAGGAGGATCAGATGAAATTCATCTTGGCTTTCCGTGCGATCATGCGCCTGCATAAAAAAATGAGCCATTATAGCGAGTTTGATTGGGAGGACCTTTGCATTGACGAACAGTTGTTTGCGGATTACAGTAGCAAGTATCAGGATATTAAAGACAGTATTGTTCATAAAGGCAGCGGTGATAAAGCTTCAATACTCGACGATATCGATTTTGAACTTGAACTGATCAGGCGGGACACCATAAATGTTACTTACATCGTACAACTGCTGATCAGGTTAAAGTCCAAGAACAACAAGGCGGACAGAAAATCGATAGAGGAGGAGATATCTAATTTGTTGAGTACACAGGTGTCACTACGGAGTAAGCGTGAGCTGATTGACCGGTTTATTTCAGAAAACCTACCAAAGATTGAGGATACCGAGGACATTGTTCCGGAGTTTGAGAAATTCTGGGGGGAGGAACAGAAAAAAGAGTTTTCTAAATTGGTGGAAGAGGAAAATCTTTCGGCCGAAAAAACCGAAAAATTGATTGAAAACTATCTGTTTGCAGAGCGCGAGCCTCTTTTGGACGAGGTACTTAAACTTATCGATGGCGAAAAACCCACACTGCTGCAACGCAAAAAGTTGGGCGACAGGATAATTTCGAGAATTAAGGGCTTTGTTGATACATTTATGAACGGGATGGCGGCTTAAGGCCCATATGATATACGGCTAAATTTTTTTACCTGCGTATTTTTTAATTTATAGTCCATTTAGCATGAACCTATTTGTATCATTGCTTAAACTTTATCGCTCTCGTGGACTTAAAACTCCCATAGAAGATTTTACTACAGAAATTCTAGCGAATATCCTCCAGGGCGACAGTATGATCATGAGTTGCTTTACTAAAAAAATCCTAAGGATCTCTGGCGAAAACTATAAAGTAGCAACACAAGAAACATTTGCCCTAAGTGGTGCTGGAAGAACATATTGCAGGATCGACATGATCTTTCGGAACGATGATAGCATTTGCTTTCTGGAGAATAAAGTTCATTCTGGTGAGGGATATGGACAGCTTTCCAGTTATGCAGAAGTACTTGATAGCTTAAGCTTGTATCACCATAAGTTCCTGCGTTTCTGTACGAAGTTTTATCAGGACAAAAGTCACATTCTCCAGCATGGTTTTCTCCAGTTCAGGTGGGGAAATATTGCAGGCTTTTTATCACAATGGAGGGATAGAGAAATAATCAATGCATTTATCGAATTTTTAGAAATTAACAATATGGGTAGCTCAACAGATTTTACCATGCAGGAAATACTTGCACTTGAAAACTTTAATCCTGCGTTGCGTAAGATGGAATCTTATCTTGAAAAGATAAAACCAAAGTTTATGGGGATGTTTGGTGGATCCAAGGCAGCCGCTAGCCTAAACCAACTGAGGGATCACAATCGACATGTAATATGGCGAGAGTATATTTTCGGTATACACTATTCGGACTTTGGCGCAGGTTTCAACTTTGATGATGCTCCACATACTATTGTATGGATGTGGACTGATGCTCGCAATCCCGATATTGATATCTACAAAAAGATGCTAGGTGATATACCTGATTGCGATACAGACGGGGTTACATATTTTGGTTTTAGAAAACCTCTTTCGGATTTTCTCAGTTCAGAAGATATGGAATTTGCTATTGAACAATGGTTTATCCAGACTTTTAAAAAGGTTAGAATGATTATGTCAGATCATCCTGAGCTGAATTGGAATCTGCCAGCAGAGGATTTTGAAAACCACTAATTTTTCGGGTGTCATTGTGAGGAGCTATCCGGATTCATACATTGTTTGCTGAAGATTTTATATCCGGATGACTTTCAAGGATCTCTCTCCAAAACTGATGCATAAATTTTTGCTACCGCTTCAGCTATGCTCCTCTTGGCATCCAAGCATTAAAAATCCATATTATCATCAAATCCATCTCGATATGCATCATTTTTTTCTTCCTTTCTTCAAAGGTTGTTTTTCAAACCGGTTTCAATACATTCACAGGCTCGCCAACTCATTGTTGACAGAAATTTTTGTAATTTGATGTTTGGATTTTCTTTTGCGAAAAAGAAATAACATCATTGGATGATACATCCGATCAACGACAGGGAGGTTTGCTGGAAGCAATCTTTAGTTATCTCTTGTTATTGGCGTATTAATCGATTTTAGCAGCCAGTTCCTTTATAACCTCGTCGTAGCGGCGTTTTTTTATTTCGGGCGATTCTTTCTGAAGAAATTCCATGCCTACCAGTGTATTGTTTCCTTGTTTACGGTTTTGCCTTGGTTCCAAGCTCTCAATTAATATAGCCTCCAAGATATTTGCCATATCCTGTATGTCCATATCAGGGAATTTTTTTCGGTCTTTTAGATGTCCTTTATCATCTACAGCATAAAAGCCAAACCAGGAAAACCTGTCCCAGCGGCCACTTAAACGGTCGGATAGATGTTGCCTTAAGCGATCACCAAGAGTTTGTTCTATAGCCTGTCCAGCATAGATAACTTCCCTGCCATCATAAAGCAGGTAAATTCCCCGCTGATCCTTGAAATTTACCTCCGTTGCACCTAATTGCTGAATACCCAATAAATCTGGCTTGCTGCCCCAGTGAACAAGTTGTCTGCTCCAATAGATACCGAAGGCATTGATCACCCTCAATTTGTCTTTAGGCAGTGGTTCGCTTGTCGGAAGAAATTGAGCCGCTGCATCGTTACTGCTGATCTGCGCCTCGTCGTTAAGGAATTTCCTTAAGATATAGATACCTTTATCAACCCTGGCAAAAATAGAATTATGCTTGTTGGTGTTTATATCCGTAGTGATATTGGAACTGACCGTATCCGAGGGCGTCGCGCCGAGAGATGTCCTATATTTTTTTTCAGCAATAATTTCGGCGATTTTGATATAGTGAAGTGCTTTTTTTTCCTCTTCAAAAACCTTAACTATAGCTTCTTTCCATTTTAATTCTGGCATCGAGCGTTATTTGTGTTTAAACTAAGTACTGCGAATATTGCAATTTAAAATGAAATCATTCCCTAAATTGTGATAATAATGGGAGAAGATCGATTAATGTTTTACTTAAAAAGTTGGGACCATAAAACTGTTTCTGATTTTCAGAGGATTACAGCGTGATGATATATTTTAAATGCAGCTCTATTGACCTGGCACAAAATTGATCAGAGTGAAATGGTGCTTTTTTGTCTTTTGGTTATCTTAGGGAGCTATACTTAATTAATATCCCCAATGAAAGATCAATCTCTTCCTTAAAGTGGGAAAAGTAATTCCACGCTGTTTGTTTTTTATACCGTGGCACGACAACCTGGTGCAGATCAGTATTTTGAGATTTTGGAATTTGTTTATCAAGGTTGGAACCAGCCAGGGAAAAGGACATGAACTGGGGGCTCCCGGTGACCTGAACGGGTACGGGATACGGTAAATGACTGGGCTGATAAAATTATTAGTATTGAATATTGTTGGTAAAAAAAACGTAGAGCTAATGTTGATTTATGCGGTTTTTTATAAATTCGGAGAAATGCACTCAACAATGAACGATAAGCAAATAAAAACAATTGAGCAGCTGGAATCCTTCAAAGGCTTGATCATCAAATATTATAATGCGCCGACCGCAAAACTGAGGACTCAGATAAGCAGAAGTATCAATCATGTCGAAAAAATTGTTAGGCTTGCCGGTGCTGCTAAAAGAGTAACGATTTCACCACCGCCAATGGTTGGTGGATATCAGTTTAACAATGCAAATCCCTTTAACCTTGTATTTGATGCACCGTATGGAATGGATATGACCCAGGTGATCATTGATATGATAGACGAGGCGATCGGTGTAATCGAAGTCGATGAAAATTTTGGGCTTATCACCCAGGTACAAAACCCAGTAAAAGCGGATACAAAAATGCCAGACCATAAAAAAGTATTTTTAGTTCATGGACATGATCAGGAACTGAAAGAAAAGACAGCGAGGTTCCTGAGTAAATTGGGATTGGACCCAATCATCTTACACGAACAGTCGAACCGGGGACAGACGATTATCGAAAAATTCGAGAAACATTCGGATGTATCCTATGCCGTTGTATTATTGAGCCCAGACGACGTTGGAAGATCGGTTAAAGATGATGCTGAAAAACAACATTTCCGGGCCAGACAGAACGTGATTTTTGAGCTTGGTTATTTTATTGGGAAGCTCGGCAGAAATAAGGTCTGTGCGGTGATAAAAGGGGGAGTGGAGACACCTTCAGATTATGATGGCATCCTATATTTACAATATGATGATGCGGATGGCTGGAAGATGTTTTTAGCTAAGGAGTTGAAAAATGCGGGCCTGCCCGTTGATCTGAACAAGGCGATCTAAAGCTTTTTAACATTGTAATCTGAGTTCGCTTAGATTTTTTGCATATGACATATAACCTGTTTGTCGATGAAAGCTGTCATTTTCCAATGAATGGATCATCTTTGATGTGCATAGGATATATCGAAGTTCCACGAATCGCGTATCATGAGCTATAAGAGTGCATACCAAGTGCTATTTTTTAGGTTCAGACACGCCTTTTTTAACACAATCTATGACTTATTTTAAAATTTTTGATGGTGTTTTTCAGAAATGTTGTATTTTGCACTAACATCTTGAAGACCCGCCAAAATATTGCCCTTGCTAGACGGATATTGCCCCAGTGGTGAGATCATAATGTGCTAGTGGTTAAAACTTATGTTTTAACTAAAACGTCGTAGGAATATTCCTACCCGACACTATATCCCGACGAGTTTTTATAACTTGATATTGATACATACACAAAGAATAAGGGTGGGCTTCAAGATTTTATTTTTTTTTAATGATCAGCCAACAGCATAGCGCTTACATAGTCGAAGGATTTAGAGAAATGAAAAGTAGAGAAGATCTGCTTGATCTGATCAATTATTCAAAAAAGGCTTTGTATGGTGAGGACGTCGAGCCGATAACAATAAGCCAGTTAACCTTTTATTCGAACCCATCGGCTGGAGGCAAACGTTACCGGCAGTTTAACATAGCAAAAAGCTCCGGTCAGTACCGCGCAATCCACGCACCTGTTCAGGGGCTGCTTTTAATACAACGGTGTTTAAACCTGATACTTTCTTGCATATATAAACCCACGCCCCAAGCACACGGCTTTACGCCCGGCAGGTCCGTAAAGACCAATGCATTTGTGCATGTGGGAAATTATTATGTTTTCAATGTCGATTTAAAGGATTTCTTTCCCAGCATCGATCAGGCCAGGATCTGGAGGATGCTACAACTCCCACCATTTAACCTAGTGGCGAAAAACGATTCGCGCATCAGTCCTAAAAACAGATATGAGCTCGCCAGCATGATCAGCGCAATATGCTGCACAAGCATGTTGGTCGACCGTATCGATAGAAAAGGTAATCTGACAAGGGTGGTAAGGAATGTATTACCACAAGGCGCTCCGACTTCACCTTTTTTTTCAAATATGATCTGCCAAAGGCTTGATCAAAGGTTGATGGGGGTTGCAAAAAGATTTGGCCTGAAGTATACCCGCTATGCAGACGATATTACTTTTTCTTCACTCCACAATGTTTTTCATTCCCATAATCCTTTTATCGTGGAAATGCGCAGGATCATTACCGAGCAGGGTTTCACCGTCAACGAAGATAAGGTTCGTCTTCAACGCACCGGATATAGGCAAATGGTGACCGGACTGGTTGTGAATGAAAAAGTTAACGTAACAAGGGAATTTATAAAGTCACTGCGTAAATCATTGTATTTATTGGAAAGATATAATGAAGAGAAAGCTTCCCAGGCATATATAAAGGATAATAAATTGGATGATGTTTCGATCAATGATATTGATATCCAGGCAATCGTTACCGGGAAGATAGCGTATCTAAAAGACATTCTGGGAAAAAATAGTCCAAGATATCTAAGCTACAAGACCCGTATCGATCAGTTGTACCCCGGGAAAGGCACAACGGTTCCAGTTGAAAAAGTGGATGCAAAGACACTTGCCAGGAATATTGATAGGGTAAAGCACAATCTGTTGAACAACGAACTGCCAACAGAAAATGCAAGTTTTGAAGAGCTTCGGGCCTTTGTACGCTTGCTGAGGGATGAAAATAGCGTATCAGCCCTGCTGGTCGACAAAGCGGGCCAGGCTGAGGAAGATGAGATCCATGACCCTAATTTCGTTGTTTCTGTACTTGAAAAATTTACAAGCGAAACGCACTTAAAATATGCCACCCACTATTGGGATACCCAGGACAGATATAAGAACTATAATGTGTTCAGGAAATCAATCATGGAAGATGTGAGACTTTTTAAGCTCCGGCTTTTGCCAAGATATAACTCACATTTATATTGGAAAGTGATCCATCCGTTTTTGATCCGAGATAAACCCGATGAAAAGAAATCCGGAGAAAAATTTGAGTACCAATGGGGGAGGCATAAGCTAAAAGTTGGGTTGCAATACCCTGGCATCTTGGAAGAGTGGATGCAGGAGAACCCTGGGAAATCGCCGTTCTCGATGCCCATACCGAAAGAGTTAAGACCTCCGTTCAGGATCAGCGGCAAAAGCCTAACTTATTTTGAAGATTTTGTCGATGAATTTAAAAATGAAATCGAATTTCGAAGGAATGACCTCCATTACCTGATAAAGGATATCACCAGTAGTATGGAGTTTGATTTTGATATTTCCATCACCAATCTAAAAGGGCTTAGCTTTTATACGGACACTTATCAGGTCGAACAGGCTTTACGCATCATTTTTAATGCGATTAGAAAATACCCTGGTGCCCCCAAGATTATCGTAAACGGGTCTTATGATACCGAAGCGAAATTTATTGATATAGATATTCTGCATATCGATTCATTTTGTGATCGGCCACTGAACGATAGAAAACTTCAGCTAATGGATAAAAGGGGGGACTTTTTTACTATAAGGAAATTATTGAACAGTCTTTGCGATTGGTCTATCCAAAGCCGTTTTAGAGTAGGCAATGAATACACGTCTTATACCATACATTATCTTAATTCAACAGGAGCACAGAATCCCGAGAAAAGCGCGGATGCCCTTGGCTTCCTGCATAAACTTAGGTTTTACTTATGAGAAAAATCTTGATCGTGGATGACAGGATCCAGCGGCAAATGGAGTTCCTCCCCGGACAGGCTGAGGATGTGAAAAAGATCGATGCGATGCCACAGGTTAGAAATGCGGTGGGGGATCAGTACACTAAGTTTATTGACGATATCGAAAACAATAACCTGATCGAAATTCTGGGCTATGATCTTTGGGTATTCCACCGTTCTTTACTGGTGACTAGAAAGCTTTTGAACAAAGTTCAGGGCCTGGCCAAGGAGCATGGTAAGGCACTGATCCTTTTTAGCGGAGGTGTGACATTTAGCACCTATTCTCAGGGGGAATTTCCACTGCTCATCCTTAATTCCCAGGGTTTTTATTCAGACAGGCTGATTGGGTTTTTAAAGAAATTCAGTGAAGATGCGGACACTAAGATAATAGAGGTGATCTATGGCGAAAACTGGCAGCTGACCTATCTTTTCAAATATAGACAGATCCTGCAGGGGGTTGTTTATCCGGGCAATGCAAGGGAAACGATGGAAGAACTTGAGAGTGCACTAGGTGAACTGGATCTTCCCGCTGTTAATAAAAAAATCGATAACATTCTGTTGGGCATATGAAGCAGCTACTGATACACAATGACAATGTGAATCCCGAACTTTTGGTCTCTTTTGAGCATAGGGAAGCGCTTTATCCTTCACGTGCGGAGATGCTGGAAGATGATTTTGACATGGATAGATTTTTTGATTCCAAACTGGCTGCATTGCTAAATGTGAGCTATGATTGTATTTTTATGCCTTTTACCCTAAATAATTTCGATTATCTGGAATTTACCGGGCTTCAGGTTGCGGCCCACATCAGGCTATCGCCATATTTGAACCATTGCCGTACCCCACTGGTATTTGTAGGGGGCGATGACCCTGCCGATGTTTTTAAACTCAAACCTCTAGCCAGTCTTTTGTTTACGCACGGGATATACTTTTTGGGGGAGCCGACCGTAGCTGCAAAAGAACAGCTGCTTGAGCAGATTTCCAACTATCCAAAGGTCTCAGACGCCGGGTATAAACTTTTCCTGGATCGGATTCAGGTTGATCCGCCAGCCAATTACTCGAGCTATCATTCCCTGGCCAATGAATGGGGAATCAAAAAGCTTTCCGAACTCTTCAAATTGACCGATCTGCCGAATGGTGTAAAGGAAGATATTGTAAGGATAGAGGACCGTTTTAAAACAAACCTTTATTTTAAGCTGCTTGAACAAAAGCTGGATAAAGCCCGCAATAAGATAAAGAACAGTGAAAAAATCCCCCCTGTATTACCCAATTTGGATAATGCGCGGGTGCTTTATATTGATGATGAACACGATAAGGGTTGGCAGGCATTATTTGAATTTTTATTTTCCAGCGCATCTGCCAAACTTTTGTATTATGATGCTTTTAAAAAAGGGCTTAAACGGGAGGAACTGTTCCAAGCTTTAACGGCATTCATTGATCTTCCCGGAAATGAGGTCGACTTCTATATTGTCGACCTGCGCCTCTGTGATGAGGATATGCATGAGGCAGATCCGATGAAGTTGTCTGGCATGAGGGTTTTGGAATATCTGTTGAAGAAAAATAAGGGGAACCAGGTGGTACTGCTTACCGCCTCCAATAAAACCTGGAACCTTCAAGCGGCATTTGAAGTGGGGGCGGCAGGTTATATCATAAAGGAATCGCCGGAACTGAACTATACCTCCAAGCAGACTGCCCAGTTGTTTACAGAGCTGAAAAAGGCTTTTCAAAAAGCTTTCAGGAATGCCTACCTTGCTGACCTATGGACCTTTATCAAACTGGCGGGGGTGTCTGCCGATCTAACAAAGTTAACGCACAATAATTTCTCAAACCGCCTGCTGGGTGAGGGGGGATGGCTTGAACAGATTTTTACTTTGTTGAGCCTGGACAAATCGGTCGTATACAAGCAGGTTCTGGTCGTTTTTGTTTCTATCTTGGAAGGTTATTGTGATGCCTGTTTTAAAAACGGAACAGAATTGTATGTAATCCTCAAAGACAACAGTGAAGTCCTTGTCGGGAATAACAATGACGAGGGAATGTTTACTTTTGATTTTGGGAAATACAGTTATCAGCTTACTTCCGATGATGTACGGAAGGAGGTCCGTTTTCATGCGGCTCTTCAGAAAGTGAGCACTTTCGTTAAAGAAAACGAGCCTCGCCTGTTGGTGAAGGTCGTGTCTGTACTTCATTTCCGCAATAACTTTACCGAGGCTGAGCTAGAAAAGGTTATGGAACTGGTATTTCTGAGAAACAGTGTAGCAGCGCATGGTGGCCAGCAGAAGGTCAATGAGAGCCTTAGATATATCAGGATGGACGATATTAAGTTGATGATCACCTGCCTGAAGAAAATGTTCGTATAGATAGCACTGCCGCGATAAGGCCAAAACCTGATATCATGCTATGGTAAATGCGGCTTTCGCTGTTAGATTGGGTATTTCTGCAAAAGTGTACGCGCGTTTCGCATTTATGCTGACACCCTGATCTTTGGATCAGTATTTCTTCTCTCAGCTATTCCTTTTAATTTTTTAAGTTTAGGGCAATAAACGCTCAACGTTTCCGATGTTACTTGATGTGATCTTTGACCTGTCGAATAGGATTTTAGCGTTTCAGAGCTTCCGTTGGAGGGGTATTTAGCTGTGCTGAGATAGGGAGAGTGGCCAAATTTCTTTTCAACTTTCTGATTTCACTCTCGATGAATGGTGATCACCTGCCCAATCATGAAGGAATTTGATGATTACAAAGCAAAGGCGAATGATTTCTATAGATTTGAAATCGAACGCTTTCTGAGCTAAGGTTTTTATGTATCCGCAAGGCTGCGCTGCAGGTTGAAGTAAGTTACAGATTTTTGCTGTTTTCCCACCACGCTTTTGCGCCCTATCGGCTCTGCCCGAAAAGTGATTTTTGCTTCTAACCGTTAGGGGATGTTGTGGAGAGCGTGGGGGACTGTACTGCAAGTGGTGCGGATACTGCAAACTTCCACCGTTGATGTTAAGCTTCAGCGAAAACTTTTAGGATTTCTTAAAAAGGAAGAGCGCAGAAATCTTAAACCAACAGGATTTAATTTAAACACAACAAGTTAGGATAACATCGAAATTTAGCAATGTCTAATCTTATTCTTTTAAAAAAATGTATGGTAAATATCTATGATTTACTTTAACGCAAGGCATAAGTTATTTTGAACGCTTCGAAATGACATTGATTTCAGACATGAACCGGTCAGCGTCATTTTTTGTGCGGATGACCTGGCCAAGGCTGTCCTGATTTCCGGTGCTCCGTGATGCTGAGCTCGAAGGGCTGTGCGATACTGCTGCAGCCTTTTTCAGATCATGGATTTTATTTTGAATGTGCTGATTCATTTACAAATTTAATATAAATTTAAGCCACATTTTTTCAGCATATGGCCAGCTTGGGTTTAGGGCTTTAAAAGTTTTGCTATAGCTACGGCATCAACGACAGTGTCCACACTGTAAATCTGCATGACTCCCTGTGTTGTGGCAGCCTGCCCTAAAGTATTCTGCTGATTCTGGGCATTTATCGCGTTTTCAAACATAAGCCCTGTAGAATGTGCCGCGGTCTTGTAAATATTTCCCAGTGCGATTGCAGGGGCTTCCGCTACAACTTTTACGTTGGATTGTGTTACTGCGTCTGTAATCTGGCTATTAACCGATTGCGTTGTAGCGTTTGCTGTTGGTTTGTTGTCTTCTTGTGGGTTCATGAGGTTAGTTTTTTAGATTTAGATTAAAGTTAGGAAATACCTGATAAAAAGTAGCGGGCCTTGGAAACTGAATGTCAATGTTTTTGATTTTTCTTTTGGACGTGTGCTGGGAGTTGGGTTTTTATTTTTCTAAAAAATGGCATTTAATTTTTTGGCGTATCCCTAAAGGGCCGCGTCTTCCGCTGTATCTTTTGTTCCAAAAGGATGCCGCTGCAACCGCTCACGCGCTATTGATAAAGAATGTAGCAAAATCTTGATACCTTTTTAGCTTTTAGTAATGTTTCATGGCGTTTCCTCCACAAAGAAAAAATATCAAACCATATCTGTTCGTATCTGTTCGCGCTGAAGAGCTGCTTCCTTTATGATTTTATTTTCAGGGACATCAAAGCCTTCAAATACTACATTTGGGTAGTAATCTGAAATCCTAATGTCAGCGAAGATGACGTCATTGGGAATGTTTTTGATGATCATATACTTGGTGATCAGTTGCTTTGCATCGGGCATTGCTGAACCATGTTTTTTTTCTTCCAATTCCCAGATTCTTCCTAACTGGGAAAGGCTGTTTAGAAATATCAATATTTGTTCTGCGGTAGATAACTGTCCCCTTAGATGTCTGATGTACCCGTACATCTCATTGGATGAAAGTTCTTTGCTGCTATCGATAAATGAAATTGTCTGGTATAGATGACGGAAATAATGGCCTAAACGGAATTGATGGCCACCATAATACTTTTCATATTTGTCGGGATAGTAGGGATTTACGAGCATTGTCTGCTTTCCGTCGATGACACTGATCTGTTTAAAACAATTAACGTCAACTTCCTTCCCTAAACGATGATTAGCCAGATTAAAGCGAAGCGTTATCAGATCAGTTGGTTTTAGTTTGTTTGTCAAATCCCATTGTGTCCAATATACTGATCTTTGCTGCGGCTTTAAAGCAGCGAATGCTAAAATGTAACTCATAAAAGTTAGATCGTATCTGTTATGAGTTAAACTCTTAACTGTTTCTATGCCGGATTTACTAACCCCGAAAAAAACGATCAGATATATAATGTCTATCCGGGCGTATTCCAATAGATCTATGTTGCGTGTATTAATCTCCTTGTTTTTTTTAAGGGTCAACAGGTATTCGCTAGTGTAGATTTCTTCGAGTGGCCATTTATGAAACATATGCGAGAGTTCGTTGTATGCCTCCTCAAATTGTTCTAATGCCGCGAGGAAAAAATGCCTGCTTTCAAAAATATTGGTCTCGAAAATTTCTTTTACTCCCTTCTCGTCGGTGATCTTTTCACGCTTTACCAGTGAATATTTGATATCGCTTACATTGTCCCGGTGAAGTTTGAGTAATTCAAAAAACCTTCCTTCCGTTTTATCGTGATTAAAAGCTTTTTGTTGCATGACATTGGCCTCGCTCTGTTTCTTAAGCGACAGGTAAAGCAGTACAAAACCTGCAAACGAGAATAATGTGCCTGCAACTCCGGCAGTAAAATCACCAATGGTTCCTTTTATGCTCCAATATTCTTTAGGATCTTCAGCCTGATATCCCTTAGTGCCAGATACTTTTGATATAGCGTTATCCGCGCTTGTTTTTGCAGGCTGGTTGTGTAAAACAACGAAAAAACATATAATCGCAGCAGCAATCAAAACTAATGCAAAACCTTTGTAGGCATCATCAGATTGATAATCAGTTTCTTCGTTTTCGGGATCTGTTTCGGTCAATTTTGTATTCATGAAAGTGGAATTTAGATCTGCTAAAATAAAGATATTATTGTTTTTTTTTCGGTAATTCCCCATTGAAGATGGTGATCTCCTTGTCACGGCTTTTTTATATTCACTATTTATTTACTGAATTTCCTGAAGGCACTAACCATTTGGAATAAAAAATAAGATATTCCTATCCTGCTTAGAAGATCAAAAAGATATACCACGGAAGGGAACTCGTCGATATGTTCGCTGAGGTCCTTAGTTCTGTGGGCGGGGTTAACTAATATTGCCCACATTTTCAGGTTGCCTAGGATCGCATGTATATTAACCGGAAGATCATTAATGGAATCTAAAAAATGGTTATAGTCCAAATTTCTGGAACTGAAAAACGCTACGGGCAAAAAACTTATGATTGAAAAGATAAACAGGCCCATTAATGCCTTTAGCCAGCTCTGTCCGAAATCGTTACTCATACTGCTCCATAATATCAGGTATTCACTCCATTGTCTGGGACGGTTTACAGCAACTGACTTTTTATAGTAGTGCATTTCATGGCGCTGGAATTCGAGCGAAAGTGGAATGTCGCCCTGTTTTTGGGCTGAGAATTTCAATTGCCGGTATATCTCCCGTATTGCAGCCAGCTTTTGGTGTAGAATTTGTCTCGCCTTAGCAATTTCACTGCTGTTACCCCTTTTTTTTACTAGCCTAAGCTTATTTTTAAGTTCGGATATATGGTCGGTTTCCAGTTTGGACCGGTGAAACCAAATAACATTAGAAGATGATATTTCGGTCAAGAGAACATTGTGCATCCTGATAAGGTCAAATGAACTGAAGTCCGTTTGAAAGAAAAGGGCTTTACCGAGATTGGAATTGGTTATTTCCACGTAGTTGCTGCGCAGAAGAATAGGTTCTTTTTTATCTTGTAGTTCCCGGTTTGTCGCGCGGAGCCCTGAGAAAATCAGTCCACCTTGGTTGATAGTATCACGAATAAGCAATTCCCCTACAGCCAAATTATTAAAACTAATATTTGTGCCGTTATTGAATCCCTGGATATCGATTGTGCCGACATCCAGGTCGTTGAAGGTCATGTTGCCTGAAAGATTCACGCTTAAGTGTAATGATATTCTTTCGATGTTCGACCTATCTGCGTATTTACCAGGAGAGCCCATGACAAAAAAGCCCGAAGCAAACCTGCAGCCCTGAATATGATATTCTGTAATGGATTTCGACCTATCATTTTTGCGTTTCCTATAATCCACATAAAGACCTTTTTCAAACTGGGAAGAGAAAAGATAGAGCCCCTGCAAGGCTGTTTCGCATTTTACCAAGTTGACCATTCCCTGGAAAATGGAATCTTGAAGCATGATGTGTTCTTCGAAAGAGCAATGGTAGATTTGACAGCCGCCCGAGAAAATATTTTTCTTATTCAGCTCAAGACTTTTCATTTTGCTGAACCGGATCAGGATTGCATCCGATATCGTTGATTCATGGATTTTGGTATCGCCCTGTAATATGCAGCTTTCAATGTAAAGGTTGCCCGCATAATTACAGGATGATATCTGTAGCCCTCCCTGTTCAGTTTTTACAGCATCAAGTTTAGCAACTTTGTTAAACTGGCAATGATTAAATTCAATGCCATAGGATAGCTTGCAGTTGTTTATGGCAAAAACTCCCTCGAAAATACAGTTTTTAAATTGAATGTTTATCGGTTCAATGCCAAGGTGCTTATCCAAAGTTGATGCTGTTATGTTTTCCAGTATAACATCATATTGAAAGGTACAGCCGTCAAATAAAATGCCTTTTTTCAGGTCTACCTCTTTGAAACGCAATGAACTTGTGAAATTGGAATTCTGTATGTTAACCCAGCTTGCCCTGTAACCAGCGGCATTCACATTTACAAAGCCTATTGTCTTTCCAGTAAGCCGTATTTCTTTGTTTTCCAAGAGAAGGTCGGCAATAAGATCGTAATTTTCGTCAAGTATCATGAGCGTTTATTTGAAGGTAAAAGTTTAAAACTGTAATAAAATAGTGTGTTGAAACACTGCTGGACTTTTTCAGAAAACATACCGAAAAATTACGGATAGCTTATATCATTATCGAAAAGGAGTGCCCTTTGATTTTCTTGCAGGTTCATCTTAGGTAATTGCAGACCATCTATTATTGATGGATGTAGTCTCACCTCAAAAACCGTCTCGATGATTTTATTAGTGCATAGATAAAATAAGATGACATAACCCTTGAAATCAGATCCCACATGATCTCCCAGCCACGAAGCGCATCGTTAACTTTGTGCAAAGGGTTAAGTAGTATGAAGAAGAGACCAAAAGCTTGTTCCACTACTGCTTTGTCGCTGAGCGAATAAGGTACAATTGAAAGACCGCCATATTGATAGTAGTTTATCATAACGCTTAATATTAAAATATTGGTCAATATGAGACCGGTCAATGGGCGCAGGAAGCTTGAGCCGAACGAGGTGAGGTGTTCACTAAGATAGAGGATCAGCTTTTCCCAGAACGTTTCAAAAACAGGCCAGGTCCAGTTAAGTTTTTTATTGTAGACTTTCATCTCCAATCCATAAAAAAACTGTTCTTGGATCCGGTCCCCCTGTTTTTCGTAAACATACTTCAATTGCCGGAAAACCTCTTTTAACTGGTTGAAATGCACCTTTGTTCTCACCTTCCTGTTTTTGTCATGGTTGCCGTATGTTGGTCCGACCATTGGTTTGATGTTATCTCTTTTCCAGTGACAATTGATCAGGTTAGTTTCCGAAAGGTAGCTGTCTATGATGATGACCTCGGTGAACTCATCAAATGCCACACGGTGAAATTGTGCCTTTCCGAGATTGGATTTGCTTATTTCGAAGTAGGAGTTGCCAGTGGTAGCGGGACTAAGGCCGAATATATTTAGATTGCCGTCATTAACAAAACTACTAAGGTGGAAATAATCTGTTTTGACATCTTCAAAAAGATACTGACAATCTTTGTTGGGGCCATGCATATAAAGTTTTGCGATGGTTTGACCTTTAATGTTGATCTTCCCCTTGGTTTTACCCTGATTATAAATTATCAATTCCTTTGTCTCATCCACTCCCAGGTAGGTCCCCATATTAAATTCAGAGAACTCCGCATCACGAATCCAAATCGACATTTCTTTGTTTCCTGAAGAAAAGTCGATGGCTTGGAAATTACCGGAATCCAGATGGAAGTATTTACAGTCCAGTTGGGTGATCCTGAGTGTTTTATGAAAGGTTCCGGCCAGGATGAAGAGTGATTGTAAGACCTTACAGTTCTTAAATTCGACATAGTTCTCGAAAATTGACTTTTCCAGCGAAAAATGCTCATGAAACGTACAGTCCTCAAAACGGATCCTTTCTGTGAACAAGATGTTATCATAAAAGAAAAAACTTTCGGTAATATCATAACCTTTGATCTCTATCCACTCATCGAGCACTTCAAAAGAGCGATCACGGCCTTTCATCACTTCAATGAGCGCGGTGGTTCCTATTTTTTTATTTTCGGTTTGTCCCACAATATTTTTTTACTGATTTGTTAAGTAATCTATTGACAGCGATATGTTCGTTATTAAGTGCTATGAATCTTATTAATCACTGCTACCTATGTTTGCCGAGGATAGGTTTAAGCGTTTTTGCAAGGTGATATTCGAAGACAGAGGTCAACGCTGTCATATTAAGCGGCAGATAAACTATGTTAAGGCGGAGCACCAGGCCCTTAAGTTCGCTCAGATAATCCCAATGACAAAGTTGGAGCCCTTGTAAATGGATTTGTTTGGGTTCGTAACCTAGATGCAGGAACATTCTGCCAGAAATATTTGTATTTCCCTTTCCAACGTACAGTATCTTAGAATCCTGCTGATAGTTTTTGTAGATAGCAGGCATCTTCCTTTCGCCGATAGTTTCTCTATGCTGTATATAGCTATTTCTGATCTGATCTGCTGTGTGATCCGATATTATTTCAAACCAATATACCGCTGGAGCTTCATTCAGTCCATTGTTGTGGAGAACGCGGCATATCCTATCCGATTCTGCAGAAGCATGCACACCCTCTGCTAAGGGAGCCAGTTGATCACAGGCAATATCCATTGAGATAATGCTGTCAAAGATCTGGGGATTCTGTTGGAGGTGCAGTAAAGAACCGAGCAGGTCTGAACCGTATGCTTTTAATATTTTCGAGGCGTCAATCATATTCAAACATAGCATTTATTCTCAGTTTCCCACTACACATTTGCGGCCTTTCGGCTTCGCCCGAAAAGTGATTATTTTCGCTTCTACCTGTGAGGGAATATTTCTTTGAACACAAGACTAGGCTACAAGTGGAAAGGATAGTACAAATTGTTGCTGTTCCAATTTCGAGCGACCCCCGTTTTAATACTTAAATTTTCAGTACCAACTTTTTTCATTTCCCGACATTTGTCGGAAAATCCCCGCTTTCTTCCCAGCAGATTTGTGTTAAGAAATCAACAATGGTTTCCCTAACCAAATCTGAACCTAATGAAAAATACAATCCTGCTGTTGGGAGAAAATACTGGCCTCCTCCCAAAACCGATTTCCAAAGCTGAAAAACGTCGGCTAATAATACTTGAAGCCATGACCTGCCTTTTGGTGCTCTTGTGGCTTTATACCGGCCTTGATAAACTGTTAGACTATAAATCCTACTGGCATAGCATGTAACTGCAGATTTTTCCCAGATCGGTCCTGAAAATAATGGTGCCAGTCGTTCCGATCGTTGAACTTGGCGCTGAACTGTTGTTCTTTCACCCGAAATAGCGCGAGTATGCCTATGCCAGCTCGCTATTGCTTTTGGTCAGTTTTACTATATATGTCGCACTTATTTATTTCGGATATTTCCCCAAACGCCCCCTGCGCCTGTGCTGGCCTTGTTGAAAAAATGACCTGGGCCAGCACCTTATTGTCAATACCTGTCTGTCCATTATAGCGTTCTCGGCACTGAGGCTTTATTCTCAAAAACCGAACTTTTTCGCCCGCTTTTTCAAAAGCAAACAAGCGGCCATATTATGAAATTTACAAAAATCAAATCTGTATTGTTTACTGCACTTGTTGCAGTTGTATTGGTAGTTAGTGGCAGCGCTTTAACACCTGTTTGTTTTTAGTTGGTCTAATACCAGTGCCGGATGCGATGCCTGTTCCTGAGCCGTCTAATTTAATTACTGCACTACCATTTGTTTTTTTTGTTGCTGGACATGCATTTCCCAAAAAGCTTTTTGTCAAAATACACCCATCGATAGTGAAGTGACTTTTTAAACGACTGAAATTTAATAAGGAAGAACTGAACCAGAACACGCAGCTCGCATATTTGGATGGCAGAGGAGATAAAAAAAAGTGGTATCCCGTAGCGGCTAGAATTAACAAGAACTTGAACGCTCTTTACAAAGACCAGCCCGATTTGTTGGGAAAGGTAATCGGATTATCTGCTGCCGGAGTCAGTCGTTATCGGTATCTCGACAGTGGCAATAAAGTGGTCCCTATCGTCCACATAATAGTTGAGCCTTGCCGAGGTCGCGTAAGAATAGGATAGGCGTGTGTTTATATTGTCAAGGCCTGTATGAAACCCGGTATCATTTATTCCGGTATTCTTTAAGTTATCAGTCTTGATAGTTAGAATTCCCTCCTCAAGGCTAATACTGATCCTGCCCGGATCTTCTTTTATGCTCATATTACCGTGCTTGATCATATTTTCTGCTAAGCCTATGAGTATGAGGGGAATTATACTCACCTCCAAAGACTCCGTCGCATAGCTGAATTCAATGTAGATTTCCGGCTGTTTGATCCTGCTCAGTTCGATCAGGTTTTCAACCTGTTGGATTTCAGGTTTCAGTGCGACGATATCGGGGCCGTGGTCACTTTCGATCGCATAGCGCATCAGTTTGGATAGGTACAGTATGGCTTTTCCTGCTTTTGGCTCTTTGCCTAGTGCCTGGTCATAAATATAGGTTAACGTATTGAAGAGGAAGTGCGGGCTGATCTGGGCCCTGATATGTGCATTTTTCGCACTGCTCAGCTCCATGGCCATTTTTTCTTCCCTCAATTCCCGTTCTACTGCCTTTTTTTCCAGGCCGAGGCTTATTTGTTTCTGTACCACAAACTGCTTGATATAGAAAAAGGTGGTAGCAAAGGACATAAAATAAAATCCCCGCCAAAGCGTGCTCAGCACAAACCCCTTCGAGATTTTTCCGGCAATAGTGCCCGGTACCCATGTATCTGCTTCCGTGATACGGTCAACCGCCAGGCTTGAAAACATATAGGCTGCCAGTAGCAGTATTGAAAGTGTAATGGCCTTTGGGATATTGGTAGTCCACCTGTCCACACAGGCTGGGAGCAGGAGGCAGGCATGGACATAAAAAAATAAGATGTTCACCGGATAATGGGAGAAATAATTTATTGGATCGGCAAATCCTCCGGCAACAACAGCCACTGAACTTGATTCGTGTAAGATAAATAGCAGCCATGCGAAAATGTGCCATCTGTAAGTCTTTAAGAATTTTTTGACGCTGTACTTTTTCTTCTTCGCGGTAGTATCCATAGGCCTTGCGCAGTTGGTTCGTTTAGGGTTTTTGGTCAGGCTAAGTTTCCCTCATGAAAACAAAAAGCCACATAAAATTGACGAAAAAAACTGTGTTTATTTTTCGTTCCAAAGATGGGTCTATGAGCATATCGACCGATCCAACCGTTACGACCACTATATTGATCATAACTACCCATCCCCTGGACCGGAAATGATATCAGGTATCCCGTCTGATCCGCGGCGTATGCCGTTCTATATAGGAGACGAAATCTTTTTTGAAAGATGAGGTCATCAAGACCTCGTATTTGCCAAGGCTGATTTTGTTTCCTTCAATGTTCTTGACATGGTCTGCATTAAGAAGGTAGGATTTATGGACACGGTAGAATTCCCTGTTCTTGCACAACAGTTTCTCAATCTCTCCAAGGGGCATATAAACAGAAAAATTTTCTGTAGGGGTGTAGATGTGAATGTGGTGATTCGCACCCTGTATATACATAATATCTCTCTTTTCAACCCTTTTCAATTTTCCCGGTTCCTTATCGGTCCTGAAGAAAAAGGCCGTACAGTCCGCGCTGTCGAAATTTTTAAGGACGTAACATTCCCTGATAACTGTATTTACAACCTCTGCAAGATCGTCTAAGCCGAATGGTTTAAGCAGGTAGTGTTTTGCCCTTACTTTGATGGCGTCCAGGGCATACTCCTGATAAGAGGTGGTGAAAATGATATTGTGGGGTGTATTCCTGAGGTTTTCTGCCAACCTCATGCCGGACATGCCAGGCATATCGATATCCATGAAGATTAGATGGTTGTCTTGGTAACTGTTGATCGCCCCGAGTGCTTCGACTGGTCGGGTAAAGGTTTGATATACCGTCAGTTCGGGTATGTCTATTATGTGCTTTTCAAGTATGCTGATAGCATACTGGTCATCATCAACGATGGTGCACCTGATTTGTTTTTTCATGGGATGAAGGTTAGATAGAACTAATTTAAGAAATATTCTTTTAGGGAGTATAGGCGTTTAGGATGACTATCTAAAAAAAAAGTTCTGACGAGTTTTTTGGCCGTCAGGAAAAGGCTTTTTTGGAATTCCGGCTATGAATATTCGGATTGTAGTTTGTTAGGCTAAGAGAACCCAGAACAAGAAAAGCTAATTGTGCGGCGAATATCAGGTTTTATGGAAACAGTTTTTCATCTAAGCAGTGCAATTGCCTAGTTTCATACTTTATGATTAATAGAGTTTAGTTGGCTTTAATTCGGCTTATTACCGTTGACAATGACCAATTATCTCGTGATTTATTATTAAAATTCTAGTATAAATAGGCGAAAAACGATTTTTAATGTGTAAAATATAATTAATGCTTTTTTAAATAAATGTTTGTGTTTTTCTTTGTTTCGTGTCTTTTTACTTCAATTTTATTAGGCATCCGAGTTAATGCGTTGGTTATTGCAGAACTCTTGAAGAACCAATTGTACTTCTTGAAGAAATTGCTAATTTCCTTAATCTCTTTTGGTTTGTCTAGAAAATCACTTGATAATAATTTATTTTTAACGGCATATACAATTTCTGGAGTTTTAGTCAAAATACTTTTTACTTGAAGATTATTGCTATGTAATAGAACTAAATCTTCTCTAAGATTTGGACTGGGTTTGAATCTCTCTTCAGAAAGTTGGTGTAAAGAATATCCTGTCAAAGTGGTGATTTTTTCTAATAAATTTAAATTGTAGCCAGTTTTTGCTTTCTCAATATTCACAAGACTAGTTTTTGAAATTTCGGCTACTATTGAAAAATCTTGCAAAGAAAGTCCAATACTCGTCCTTATAAGTTTTATATTTTTACCAATGATTATTTTTCCAAGGCTCATTCGCAAATAAAATCAGTTAAATGATTTCATTTTGAACACGGAATATTTTGAATTGAAATCGTTTTTTTTTATATTTGATAATAATTGAAGCATTAATAAGAGTCTTGTGGTTCGTAATCTCACGCCGTAACACGAGACAGCAGTTTTTTAATGCCCACGTCTATAAAAGAGATGCTATATTTGCATATCTAAGTAGATGTGGGAGCTGCTGTAATTCCATGTTACGTAAGGCGTGAGAACTTTAAGAACCGTGGTGTGCAGCTCTCACATTTATTGAGAACTATACCTAACAGGACTCGTATTTCATACGAGTATGAGAAAACAGATAATCAGGCGAAATTTAAGTTTTTGCTCATCTATGATGGGCGATTCGGATATCTGTGTCTATTCCATGCTCGACTTTCAGGTGCTTCTGCACTTGGCTCTATTATCTTGTCCCTTCAACAGGCTTTATGCGCTAAAGCCGAAAAATCCCGAGTGAGAAACCGTAGCCCTGCCAACTGATATTTCAGAAACATGGTCCTTATAATGCTTTCAGTTAGCAGGGCTTGCTTTTTATTTATTATCAACCAATAATTTAATTACAGCGATTGGATCGATGCGGCATTGCTATGCCTAAAATTTTGACTGATGTGGAACGACGCGCTATGCGTATGTGCGGTTTGCTAAGTTATTCTGAATCCTTCGCTGGCTAACCAAACATGATGAAAAAAATTATACTGATCAAGGTTTTGATCTTTGCATCCCTTGTCTCTTGGGGAAAATTTCAGACTTTGACAATCAAGATAGGGGAGAAAGTGCCTGAAAATTTCTGGACGGCCACCCATAAGTATTTTATTAACGGAAGTATCCGGGAATCGGATCTATCCTCCTTTAAAGGCAAATTTATAGTGATAGATTTTTGGGGGACCTGGTGCGCGCCCTGCGTGCAATCCCTGCCGGATCAGTCCAGACTATTGGCAGATTTTAAAGGCCGGTTTGAAATCCTGCGGGTTTCAAGGGAAAGTGCTGCTGCCGTTACAGTTTTTGGGGCATCTGGTAAGAACCCTTTGGGAAAGCAGCTGACCTCCATTGTGGCTGACACCTTAATAAATGCAATGTTTCCCCATAAGGTTTTGCCGCACGCCATCTGGATTGATCAGGGCGGTACGGTGCGCAATATTACCGATGGGAACGAGGTGAATGCGGTAAACATTGACCTTGCTTTGCGAAAAATCTTCAGCGCACCCGCCGTAATTCCCATTACAGCAGATGTGCCATTATTCACGAATATTAATCCCAAGAATATGTTAGCATTCAATATGATCCTTAAAGGGGAAATCCCGGGGCTGGGCAGCGGCAATGAAAAACGTGAGAACTCTGTAAACACCGGCCTATTGATCAAAAATTCCACCCTTAAATGGGTTTACAGTTTACTTGCACAAAACCGTTATGATTGGTTCTACAGGCAGAGGATGCTGCTTGATTTTAAGGATACGGAGGCATTTGTCAATAAAAAATTGGGGAAAGAGAATCTGTGGACGGTGGATTTCTGGGTTCCCAAAGCTCAGCAGGACAATCTGTGTCAGTTGATGATGGATTTTGCCAACGGCTATTCAGGATATAAGGCAAGTGCCATAAGGATTGATGCCGAATGTTACGTACTGGCCTGCCTGGAACCGGATGCCAGTAAGTTATTGAAAACAAAGGGTGGGAAAGCTTCCAACAATGTATTCTATCCCGGTGGAAGGATGGTCAATCAGCCTATTGCTTATTTTATCGTAAAGCTATTGGGTAGGCGCTGGATGAGCTTGCCGGTTGTGGATGAGACAGATATTAGCTATAAAGTTGATATGGATGTTCCAGTGTGCGATTCTGTCGATGAACTGAACCGGTACCTGCAAAAATATGGACTAGTGCTTTCGCTTTCCTCAAGGAATATGGAGATGCTGGTCGTGGAGAGAACAAATGGTGCTAACAATTCAGATGATTAAGATGAAACAGATAATCACGATTATGTTTTTGTTGGCTACCGTTAGTGGTTTCGCGCAGAACAAGTTCAAATTGATGGTGTACGATAAAGAAACCGGAGCTGCACTTTCGAAAGCTAAAATCCTTGTTCTGGGGAACGGAACGGTCTTTTATAGTGGTGAGGACGGAAGCTTCCTGCTGCCTGAAGTTAATGGGGAGATGAAGTTGAACATCTCTTATGTAGGTTATATTGATGAACAGGTCTTGCTGACCGTTCCGCTGCCAAAAGATATCGTGGTGTATCTGAGGCAAAAAGAAAACAAGCTGGAAGATGTCGAGGTCAACACCGGTTACCAGCGGCTTCCCAAAGAGCGCTCAAATGGATCTTTTACCGTACTTGATAATAAGCTGTTGAACCAGCAGGCCGGACAGGGCATACTGACAAGGCTCGAGGCGGTCACTTCCGGACTGATTGCAGACCGGTCGACCAGTTCGACAGGCAGGCTGATGATCCGTGGGATCAGCAGTATTAGGGGACCAAAGGAGCCTTTGGTAGTTTTGGACAACTTTCCTTATGAAGGTGACATGAATAACATCAATCCAAATGATGTGGAAAGTATCACCATATTAAAAGATGCCGCCGCGGCAAGTATTTGGGGAAGCCGTGCCGGCAATGGGGTAATCGTGATCACCACCAAAACAGGGAAATACGGAGCTAAAATGACCCTTAGTACCAATGTCAATACAGCATATTCACCAAGACCGGATCTGGGTAGTCTTCCGCAGATGGGTTCTTCAGATTTTATTGATACCGAGATTTTTTTGTACGGAAAGGGTTTTTATAATTCGCAGATCAATAGCAGTACGCATCCGGCACTGACTCCATTGATCGAGCTTTTGCTGAAAAGGGATAACGGGTCTATTTCCACCGAAGCGGCGCAACAGGAAATCCTGCGCCTGAAAGGCCTGGACGTGAGGAATGATTTTAGGGATTATGTTTACCAGAACATGTACAGTAACCAGTTTGCAATGAATCTTTCAGGAGGGGGTACCGCATTTAAGTGGCTTGCCTCAGCCGGATATGACCGGAGTGTTTCGGAACTGGACGCGAAATATAATAGGTTCAGTTCGAAGGTACAGATGGATTTTAAGCCCTTAAAAAATTTGGAAGTAAGCTCTGGTTTTTTGTTCACCCAGAGCAGGTCTTTAGGCGGTAAACCGGGTTATGGAAGTATTTCTTCGGTTAACCAGTCACTATATCCCTATGCGCAGCTCGCGGACGTGAACGGATCAGCCTTGGCTGTTCCAAGAGATAAGAGGATCAGCTATCTGAACGGACTGGCGAACGGACTTTTGGGTGACTGGGCGTATTATCCCCTTGAGGAGTTTTATCATACCGAAAACAGTACAACGGTGTCCGACCTGTTGCTCAATACCGGGTTTAAATATAAATTGCCTTTAGGTTTTTCGCTTGATTTCCGTTATCAGTTTGAAAGGCAGTCCAGTGAAAACAGAAATTTCTATGACGGCCAGAGTTATTTTGCACGTAGCATGGTAAATGACTTTGCGCAGTATGTCAATGGGATAATCGTATATAAGGTTCCCAAAGGAGGGATACTTGACAACCTGAACAATGTGCTCGTGGTCAATAACTTTAGGGGCTTGCTCAAGTATGAATACCAGAAAGCAGACCATGGTGTTAGTGTTTTTGTCGGGGCCGAATCAAGGGACGCTATATCTGATGGTATAACTTCCCGGCTTTATGGTTACCGGTATGATATCCTAACCTCAGGTACAGTGGATTATACCGTGCAGTATCCCTCGCTTTCCACCGGTAACGGTTCCTTTATCCTGGATAGGAACGGAGTGGGGAATACGGTGACCAGGTTTGTTTCGGTGTTTTCCAATGCGGCCTATAGCTATAAATCAAGATATACACTTACCTTGAGCGGGCGTAGGGATGCATCAAACCTGTTCGGTCTGAACACGAACAATAAGTGGAACCCGTTATGGTCAGCAGGTCTGGGCTGGAATATAGACCGGGAGGAGTTTTTTGATGCAAAGTGGGTTTCACTGCTCAAGCTGAGGTCAACCTATGGGGTATCCGGAAATATTGATCCCTCGATGACCGCACTGACCACGATTGCATATGCCGGCACCAACCCGAATGTTTCCGAACCTTACGCAAGGTTTAACAGCTATGCAAATCCCGACCTGAAATGGGAGAGTGTTGCCATGTTCAATCTCGGACTGGATTTCGCGATATTTAACCGCAGGATTTCAGGATCCATCGAGTTCTTTCATAAGAAGGGGAAGGACCTTTTTGGCAATGCGCTGCTTGACTACACGGGTGGTGTGGGGGCAAATATCTTAAAAAATGTTGCGCAGATGAGCGGTAACGGGATAGAACTGCAGCTCAATACGGTCAATGTGGATAGGGCAATGAAGTGGACGACCAGTTTTAATTTTTCAAGGTATGCCGACAGGATCGATGAGTACTTTTTATCGAATATGCAGGGCAGTGCGTTTCTGGGCAGTGCAAACAGTCCACCGGTTTCGGGAGTGATCGGGAACCCGGTATACAGTGTTTATGCCTATAAATGGGCCGGGTTGGATCCGCTCACTGGTGATCCTATAGGGATTTTGAAAGATCAGCCGAGTAAAAACTACAATGAAATCGTCGGTTCCGGAACCCAGCTGTCTGATCTGCGGTTTTTCGGTTCAGCGATCCCGAGAATATTTGGAAGTGTGGGAAACGGCTTGCGATTTAAGGGCTTTGAGCTTAACGTGCAGATCAGTTATAAACTTGGTTACTATTTTAAACGTAATTCTATGCAATATGGTAACCTGTTTTCTACAGGGCAGGGCCATTCTGACTATGCGTTGAGGTGGATAAATCCGGGCGATGAGCTTCTTACCGATGTACCCTCGCAGATTTATCCCAATGTAAATGCAAGGGACAACTTTTACCGTAATGCAGAAGTACTGGTTTCAAGGGGAGACCACATCAGGCTGCAGTACATCAATCTGAGTTATAGCCCTGTACTGAAAAATAACAAGATTTCAAGCTTAACTGTATACGCCAATGTATCCAATCTGGGGATTTTATGGGCAGCGAACAAGCACAACATCGATCCTGACTATGAGATCGGCGTAACTGCGCTTGCCCCATCTAAGCTGTTTTCCGTTGGCCTAAGGGCCGCATTTTAAATTTAATTGGATTGAAGATGAAAAATATATGTTTAATTGCCGCAATTGTTATTGTACTGTTTGGCGGCTGTAAAAAGTTCCTTGACGAAAAATCGGACAGGAAACTGGCGGTTCCACAGAACCTTGATGATCTCCAGGCGTTACTCAACAGTGAAAACCTGATCAGCCTGGTAGACCCTTCTGCAGGGGAGATCAGCTCAGATGATTTTTACCTGACTGATGATGATTATAACGGACTTTCCCAGGACCGTGAACGGAGGCTGTACCTGTGGCAGAAAGACCATTTGTTTGCAAATGCTTCCTCGCCCAATGACTGGCAGAAGCTTTACAGTCTGGTGTATACCGCTAATACCGTTATTGAAGGCATTGGGAAAATAGAAAAGAACGGACAGAATGAGATGCGGTATAACAGTATTCTGGGGCAGGCTTATTTTCACAGGGGCCGCGCCTATTTTAGCATCCTACTGCTGTGGTCAAAGGCTTATAACCCTGTGACGGCCAGGGATGACCTTGGAATGGTGATCAGGGAATCCACTGATTTCAACCTTCCTTCTAAAAGGTCTGACGTGCAGGCTAGCTATGATTATGTGCTCTCGGACCTGAAACGTGCAGCTGCGCTGTTGCCATTAGTCTCGCCGAGCCCGGTCAGGCCGGGCAGGCAGGCAACGCTGGCTATGTTGTCGCGGGTATTCTTAAGTATGCGGATTTACAGTCAGGCATATCTTTACGCAGATTCCTGCCTGAAAATCAGTGCGAGCCTGTTTGATTATAATACGGTTAACGCTGCTAAGACGATTCCCTTTACCAGGTTTAATAGTGAGGTGCTTTTTGACTGCTATAATTCAACCCCAGCTGCATTGGCAAATACCCGGGCCAAGATCGTTCCGGAACTTTATGGCAGCTATCTGGACAATGACCTTAGGAAGACACTGTTTTTCAGGAGCAACAGTAATGGAACTTACGGCTGGAGAGGCAGTTATACCGGCTCTACAGGATTGTTTCCAGGGATTGCGGTAGATGAGGTGATTTTGAACAGGGCTGAATGCCTGGCTAGGAGCGGTAACTTTCAGGAAGCACTCGATGATCTCAACGCCTTACTCATCAAACGGTACAGGACAAATTCGTTCAGGCCGCATACTTTGGCCAATACGATGGATGTAAAAAAACTGGTGCTGGATGAGCGGAGAAAAGAACTGACCATGAGGAATATCCGCTGGTTGGATCTGAAAAGGCTTAACCTGGAAGGGGCAAACATTAACCTGAAAAGGTCTGTTGGGGGGATTGATTACATCATGAATGCAAATGACCCAAGGTATGCTTTAGAGATACCCGAGGATGTAGTGTCACTGAGTAATATTGAACAGAATCAAAGGTAAGAAAGGGCAGTGGAGATACTCCGCTGCCCTTTGAATTGATTTACTGTTCCGGTGTTCTTCCCGAAGATAAGGCAAGGATGTCCTCTGTATCTTTTCCATCCAGGAATGTTTCCAGCGCTTCTGGTGTATTTACCCCATTTGGAACTTCGATCACACATGGATAATCACCCGGCGCACATAATTCGGATGGCGTAGAAGTGTGCTCATACTTCTGGTAATCTGTGGGATCATTGTCGCCGTCTGGTTGATATGCCCAGAATGTACTGAAACGGGTAGTAAATGCACTTTGTGTAAATACAAGGCCGAACCCTAACAAAAGGGCTACAAGGCCTAAGTTGAACTTTTTTAACATGGTATTTTAGTTTAAGTTTCCCTTATCTGAAAAGGAAAATAAGTTAATTGATCTTCTCTGTGGTCGTGCGATCTTTGATTTTTGTTGCATATCGGATCTGACCGGGATCCATTGTTTTAATAACTATATGTCACCCACCTCCCGCTTTAGATGAATATATATTACAGATGCCGACAATAGCAGAAAGAATGAATTGAAGTATAAATGGGCCTTCCACCCGAGGAATTTCAGGACGCCCCCACAACTGCAGGGAACCTTATTGAAAAACCCTGATAGGATCAGGATGATATAGGCTGTAAATGCCGAGATCAGAAAAAGAGAAATTACAAGACCAGCAAGTCTTGTCTTATCGAATGTGAGCAGGGCTGCTGTTACAAGTTCTGTTATTGGAACGGCATATAATAGCATTCCGGTGAAGATTTTGCTAAAAACCTGCCTATCCAGGTCTGAATGAAATCCATTAAGATTTCCAAGCTTACTGGCTGCCGTAGTGGCCCATAACAGAATCAGCATGATATATCCAGCTGTATAGATGTTATTATATTTCTTTATGCCCATATTGTTTAATGCATCTGGTTTTAAGGGGATGCCTGGTATAAAGTTCATAAAAGCAGAATGTCAACAGGTTAGACTTAAATAGCCAAATCCGCTTGTAAGCCAAAATACCGGGTAATATTTATTACCTTTTTAAAGCTTTTGATCTTAACTGGCTCAATACTTTGGGATGTATTCCAAGAAAATTTGCAATATGTTTAAGTTCGCAGATAATAAACAGTTCAGGCCATACTGCCATAAGGATTTCTAGACGACCCCGTGCATCCTGTTGTGCAAGGGAGATCGAATGTTCCATCAACCTGCAGAAGATATCCTGGGAAATCCTGGCTTCCATCTTCGAGTATTCAGGGAACAGTTTAAAGAGGTTTGGGATATGTTTTTCCGGAAAGCCCAACAGTATCGAGTCCTCTAAAAATTCAAGGATAAGGTCTTGCTTAAAATAACCGCAGAGTAGGTTCATGTGTGGAAGGAAAGTGTTTTTCGGGTAGAATTGGACAGTTATCTCTTTTTCCTCATCGAAAAAAAAGAGCCGCACCGTTCCCAATACAATGAATACGGTTGTGCTGAAGAAAACGTCGGCGAGTTTTAGGGCATGTTTCCTTTTAAAGCTTTTCTCCTGTAAAATTTAGGTGAGGTAAGATTTTAAGCCTATCGATGGTTTTTGATAGGATTCAAGTTTTTCAAAGTAAATTTCTTTTTCCATGATCTTATGTTTTTCATAAAGAAACAATCTTTTATGATGTTGTCAAGTTGCTGTTTTAGCAACCCACAGCAACCATGGCCTGTAATTATATTTTTGGTATTTTTTGCGATCAAATGGGATAGAATAATATTGGATTGGAAAAAATTGGACAATAATGATTTGGGGATGACTGTTGTGGTACGATAGAAATCAGAAGAAAAAATATTCTGAAGCTTAGTGAAAGCTTGTTAACTGGGATGGTTACGCGGGGGAGAATAGGGTATCATGCTGGCATCGACATTATATCATAGAGCCGGTGATAATAATGTTTGGTAGATTGCCTTTATTGGGCAGGCTGGTCATGGGGGGGGATGACTTCGACTGGGTTTTGGGCTAGCAATCGGATTTGCGGTTCTCCTATGAGTTCTTTTTACAATATACAGGATAAATAACAGCCTATAATTTTTCCTGTGCCAGTACCAGCATATGGCTGATCTTTGCAACCACTTTTTCAATATCTGAAATTGAGCTTCCATAATATGCATTTTTGAAACTTTTTTCAGAGATGGACACCGTATCTGGAGTTGTGAAATGCCTTGATGCATACTGGTGGATGGTCCGAGGCTTGTCGGTGATGATTATTCCCGTTTTTACCTGTAGGTGTATAAAGATTGCCAGTTGCCTTACAGTAAAACTTACACGGTAGTTCTTTTCGATCAGTCCTCCGCTGGACAGTTCTTCTGAGAGAAAATCAAGGGAACGGATATAGTCGAGCTCGGTATTGATGAACCCGATGACCGCCTCCTTGATTCCTGACAGATCCGGCTCGTAGATCAGGCTATGGACCGGTTCTATCTGGCGGATTTTTTTTAGCAAAAAATTCAGGCAGTGGACCTGTTCCGATATGTTTTCTTTCAGTTCCATCTGTTCCCTTAAATAACTGCAGCAGAAAGTATAAAAGGCGGGATGGTTACATTGTAGCGAGATGAGCATAGCTACCGGAGTAAAGGGATCGACTACGTTTTTTCGGCTTATGATTTCAATAAACCTATGCAAGGTCTTATCTAAATAATCTATCTGAGCAAATGTAATGTTGTTATTAAATTGTATGGTGGTACCAAATATTTCATTCAAAAGGATTTCAAAGCCTGCCTCTATGCCAGAGGTTTTTAAATAATCCGTCAACTTAGCTAAACCATCATGGAGATTTATGCGTGCTGATTTCATTATGTTGGAAGTCACTTCGACGTTGTAATCAAAATATCCCGGAAACGAGTTTTTGATCTCATTCACGAGTTGGGTGAGCTGGTTTTCACAGGTTTCCAGTTGGTTGATATTCCGACAGGAAGGTGAATCCAGAATTCTGAGCAGGTCAATTTTTCTTAATATGTTTATCAGTCCTATCTGGTGCTGGATAACATAAGTCCTGGCAAATGATGGTTTATTATTTGCGGAATTGGTATGCAATGCTACCAATATCCTGGTGCATTCATTTTTAAATATTTCTTGAGTTTCAGCAACATCATGGTCAATCGGCTTACCTGTTTCGCAGTAGCTATCGACCATTTTAGATAGATTGAAAAGTTCAAAATCCATATTTTCTTGCCTTAAATAGCATAATATAGGATTGTTGCAGCGGAAAAGTCAGTTGACTGCGCAAAGTAGCGCAAAGTTGACGCCAATAATTGTTTTTCCGGCGCGAAATTGATCTGTGATATTGGGTATAGCCAATTTATAACTGTAGTAATCACTGTCCTGTTAGCGGTGAAGCATGGTTGCTGCAAGCGGCAACCAATCAGCCACTTGACGGCGCTTAAGCTTTGTCTTTCCTTTGTGGAAGATAAATACATGTTTATCCAAACAGGATAAACCTGTATGGTTTTTGTTCACTAAATCCATGATTTACCATGATCAAAGAATTTTCAAAACGCAGTCTCTCTGCTATGCTGGATGAGCTGCACCAGCTGGACCACTCCTTAAATGATCCATTGGAGAAAATGAGCAGTTCGCTTAAAGTTGTCCAAACAAATATTAAACGTTTGCAGCAGATCTGTGAGGAGCAGGGGTTTTCGTCCGATGAGGAAGAAATCTATTTTTTCAAACATATCAAGCCTGCCTTCTGCTGCCAGCAGATATTTGTGGTGGAGCGTTTTATAATGGAGCGCAATATGCCCCAAAGGGATGCCGAGGCGCAGCGATTATATTTTCTCGCTGAAGTTGCCTATGTGGAACGTTTCTTTCTCTCGCAGCCACTGGCTTATGAATACTTTTCTTTAGGGCTTACGGAGCTTGACGGACGGTATTTCCTGAGGAACGGGGATGGCGGTGGACTATTGTTCCCGGAGGGGGTAGGCCTTGATCCTGATTTTTCATCTCCTGCGGATTACCTGTTTTCTCGGTTCAGGGCATATGGTATGTTAAAAGAGTGGGTGCTGGAGAAACTGGATTGTCTGACGAGGAATCCAAATGTGGCTTATGTGATGGGAATGGAGACTGGAGAGCTAAAATGGACAGGGGATAGCGTGAACCTGGCAGAGCTGGGTTATGCAATGGCATTAAGCGGGCAGCTGAATCATGGGCAGGCCGGTATTGCGCAGGTGTTCAGGTGGCTGGAGGAAAAGCTATCGGTGAATATCGGTGTGCCGGCAAGGAGGCTGGCTTCGATCAGGAGCCGTAAAAGATTGAGCAGGACGAAGTTTCTGGATGAGCTGAAAGAGGTGCTGGAGCATAAGATGGATGAAGATGATGGGCGGTAATGATTGGTTATTAAATATTTGATGGTAACGGATTTAAAGGCTAGGGAAGCCGATCAAGAATGCGCTAAGTTACTATTGAAATAAGCCTTTGTGTTCAGTAGTTTTGAGTGCCATTTTTTTAAGGATGCCATTTCTTAGGGGATTTTGGGGAAAACCTTAGTCAATTGGCTAGCCTAATCATTGGAGATGCCCATAATATCACCCAGCTGTTGCCAGAACGTAATTTTATAAGGAGTAGGATCGGGAATTCGGCTGTATTTGGCTTTAATTCCAAGTCTTTCCGTGGCAACTATCAGCAAAGTGGTGAGTTCAGACTAAAATTTGGGCTTTTTTCCAAGCGATATGAATATAATCCCGCTGGAACCAAAAAAGAAATGCTTGATTATTTCAATGGATATACGTTAACCTATGGTTTTGGCAGTACTGGTGAATTTGGATCAGAGGTTGCAAGAGAACGGGTTCGTTTAATAAAAGGTGAGATAAGGAGCAATTATGACTTACTGGATCACCGATACGAAGTTTTTGGATTTTGTCAGTTACATGGAAGCATGAGTTCAGTTTAACGATGGAAAGATCTCGCCTGTGTTTATGCCGTCCGTTGGTGTACAGTTGGAGCCACTATTAAGTATTAGTTATTATAATATGCTATTATGATTGAGCATTTCGGTGCAGTTTATACTGCGCTAGAAACGAGGATTGGTCGTGTAATCGGGAAAAGAAAGCCTCTAGTGTTTTCAGGGCTTGATTTGAATTATGTGTTTTAACCAAGTCACAACAAATAAAGGCTAATTGGGATACTTACTTTTAAGTATTGTTATCGAACGATGGTTTCGTTTTATTTGATAACATGTTTAATAGCTTAAAATTGATTGTGAGAAATGTCAACATTATGGGGAACCGTAATTAATGTATAAATCATTTCCTTACTTTCATTCAAAATAAAGGCAGTGTAAATTTTCATTTTAAATTACTAGATTTTTAACCTAAAATAATGGCAAGTAATGCTCCCGGTCAACTGTTAGGTTTCTCGTTACAATATCCAAGGGCTCTTTGGCATCTATTGAAATGCGGTCCTGAAGATAAGGTATGTTTAGAGGTCTTTGGAGACGTTGGAATAACTAAAGAAGACCACTCAAAGATATCTGAAGAAGATAAGTCATCTCAAGTAGGAAATCCGGTTACAGACCGTTCTACGGATTTGTGGAAGACCTTCTTCAATTGGACCAATGCTGTCCTCGCTGGGGAGCTTGATGCTGAATCTACCACATTTATATTATATGCGAACAAGAAGGGGATGAAGGCGATTGTCGACACTTTCCACGCAGCAAAAGATTTCGCGACATCATCCAAGGCAGTAAAAGCCGCATGGAAGAAGTTAGGTAAGATCGACGCCAAACATGAGATTTTGCCTTATGTTACTTTTCTAAAGACTAACGAGGATAGTTTGGCAAAAATAATAAAGAACTTCGAATTTGTTACGGGCTCAGGAACGGGAGGTGTAGAAGTCAAAAAGGCAATTAAGGCCAAGCATGTCAGTGATAGTCAGGTTGAATACCTTGAGCTCAGTCTTTTAGGTTGGTTGCAGAAATTCGTAATGAACAAGCTTGTAGAAAAAAAGGATGCAGTAATCACTTGGAAGGAGTTCGATGAATATGCAAGGCAGGTATTTGAAAGCGCGAGACAACGGGAACTGATTGATTTTACTTTGATTTACCCTTTAAAGGAGCACGAAGTAGATAGCCAAAAGCTTGAGAGACCACCTTATATCTTGCAGCTAGAGGCAATAGGGGTTAATGATGATGCGATTCAGGGAGCGGTTACTGCATTTCTGAAAGCAAAAACCAACAGGTTTAACTGGATTGAGCAAGAACTGATCAATGATGTTGTAGCGCAGGATTTTGAGGATAAGCTTACTGGGTTCTGGGAGACGCAGCATGAGATGGTCGAAATTACAAATTCGGCACTAAGTGAAGAGAATAAAGGAAAATTGGTTTATCTTCAATGCAGGGCCAGGAAACAGATAATCAGAGATCAGGACCCACCTGCACTTACAGTTGAGGGTACTTATCATTTCCTGTCAAATAACCTAGCTATCGGATGGCACCCAAAATGGAAAGCCACCTTTCCAAAACCAAAAGATAAAGAATAATGAGCGAGTTATTGGAAGAGGTTCGTCTTTGGAACACCCCTGTTGTGGGCGCATATTTATTATACCGGTTTACTCAAGGATATGTTTTGCGGCATGCCATTGGTACGGCCCCCGTGGCAATACATCATTTTATTGCGATCGCGATTCTAACCAGCGATAGGCTTAAAGCACCCATCAGTAATAAAAGAGAAAATCTGCAATCATATGTTAGAAGTTTTGAGGACAGTCACAGTTCGGATATTTTATTGGGCATTCAGGAACGAGTCAAAGAAAAATTATCTTATTGCTGGACCTCAATTGATCTGGCAGTTGCCAAAGGTCTGCTTTTTTGGGATTTTGATGGGGCAAAACTCTACGTAAAGCCTGAAGAATTTGTTCCCGCCTATGGTCACGGGCCTAAACAACAATTGAAAAGGGACGGGGAGAAGGCTGAAATACTTGGACAATGGTTCGCCGAACATGATATCACTACCATTTCTTCTTATCTAAAAATAATACTCTAATGCGCTTTCAGATATTAAAATTGATTATTTGGCCAAAGCTTGAGGGCTTGTTGCCTCAGATTGTGGAATTCAAGCCTGGAAAGCTCAACGTCATTACAGGTGCTTCGAGAACTGGTAAGTCTGCGATCATTCCGATTATTGACTATTGTCTGGCTTCGAAAGATTGTTCCATTCCGATTGA
This sequence comes from Pedobacter sp. Bi27, assembly GCF_918698255.1. Classification (NCBI taxonomy): domain Bacteria; kingdom Pseudomonadati; phylum Bacteroidota; class Sphingobacteriia; order Sphingobacteriales; family Sphingobacteriaceae; genus Pedobacter; species Pedobacter sp. Bi27. The sequence goes on along the minus strand of NZ_CAKKMW010000005.1, from coordinate 271,512 downwards.
CACGATAAGGGATCATGCCAGCTGGTACGGGATAGTTGTTGGTACGACACTGGAACAGGTACTGATTGCACGAAGAGTACCGGTAGGAAATCTGTCATCAAACGATTTTTACCTAATGCGTGGGGCAAATCTTATCCCTCCGGTGGTAATCGTTGATGCCAACGAGAGCAGGGATGGCATAAAGCTTTTTCTTGACAGTCTGGCTGCAATACCATATCTCAACCTGCATGGAACAGATGAAAATGTTCCTTACCAATCTAGGTTAGGGTTCCGCGATTTAATGGCATTTGTTTTCCAAAGTCAGGATATAGTAGCCAATCAGAATATACTATTTTATAAAACTCATGCCCATGAGCACAGGGAAAGACTGAGAAATTGGTTTCCATTTATAATCGGGGCTGAAACTACACAAATTCTACAAGCAAGAATCCGAATTCAGGAAATTGAGAAAAGCCTTGTACGCCTTAAACGTGAGGTAGAAAGAATGGGGACAGTGTCTGCTTCCTGGGTACAGAACATGCAGGGACATCTCAGGATTGCACGGGAATATGGTTTACTGGATGATGACTATGTTGAAAGCGACAATACCGATTATCTTTTGGAATCTGCTGCTGCTTTGTTAGAAAATATTCCGGATCATTCCAAAAGCTCCCTTGTTGACATTGAAGGCTCAACGGACGAATTCAGAGCCCTGGAAATGCAGGAAGAAGAACTGAGTTTTAAAATTGCATCGGCAAAAAAACGTCTTGGTGATTTAAAAGGGCTGCAGGTAGGGCTTGTAGATTACGGGAATTCTGTTAAGCGCCGAAAAGACAGGTTGCATATTTCTCAGTGGATCCAGGATATGGGTACTCCGGCTGGTGAATGCCCGTCATGTGGGAGTAAGGAACATCCTGCTGGTGTGAAAGAACTTGAAAAAATTTCCAAAGTATTCAGGGAGTTGGAAGCAGAGTCTAAAAAGGTCGCGGAGATTCCGGGAGCATTTCCACGGGAGGAGGAGAAACTGAAAATTGATCTTGACCGGTTACTAGCGGAGAAAAAACTGCTACAGGAGCGCTTTGACCTAATCCGAGCGAATGACATCAGAGTACAGGGGGAGTTTCAGAGAAGAAAAAATATGTTCCTGTTTTTAGGTCAGCTAAAAACCAATTATGATTATTTCAAGAAGCTAGGTGATGATGGAATCTATCAGAACCAGATCAACGGCTTGCAGAAGGAACTTGACGACCTTAGGAAAATTGTAGACGCTCAGGGTGTTTCCAAAAGAATCAGTGCTGCCACCGACAGGATATCAGCCAAAATGTTAAACTATCTAAAAACACTTGACGTTGAGGATAAATATCAAGATGTTGCTCCTAAGTTTGATATTAAGGATTTGAATATCAAAGTTCTGGGAAGTACCAATGACTGGCATTATTTGGCCCAGGTGGGAAGTGCATCAAACTGGGTATCTTTTCATATTGCTTTAATGTGCGCACTTCAGGACTTTTTCAACGAACTGAAAAATTCGCCGGTTCCAGGTTTTGTCATCTTTGACCAACCCAGCCAGGTTTACTTTCCAAAATTGGCAAAAAAACCTTCCGTTGATTCCCTAGATCAGGATGTCAGTTTTACCGATGATGAGGATGCAGATGCCGTAAAGAAGATTTTCCGTACAATCGCCTCCTCTATAAACAAAGGTAATGGGAACTGGCAGGCTATTGTATTGGACCATGCAGATAATACCATTTATGGTGGAGAAGATGTTCACGAAGTTGCGGTCTGGAGGAATGGTGACAAGCTGATCCCTAAGGAATGGTATACATAGTTATTGAATGTTGGCGTGGCAAGTCCTCATCAGCTTTTAGAATTTGAAAATTTACTCACCATAATACTAACGTATGGATAGAAATTCGGCGCTCGAATTATTACGCAAATCGCTCCAAAACCCTGTTGCCGATTTCAGGGAACATCAATGGGAGGCAATCGACCTTGTGGTTAACCAAAAGAAAAAGCTACTGGTCGTAGAGCGGACCGGTTGGGGGAAAAGTTCGGTCTATTTTATCAGCACAAAGATATTAAGAGACCAGGGAAAAGGACCAACGATCATCATATCTCCATTATTGGCATTGATGCGGAATCAGATTGAGGCTGCCGGACGTTTAGGAATCCGGGCAGCAACAATAAACACCAGCAATATGGAAGATTGGGATGAGATCAAACAGGCTGTTCTCAACGACAACGTTGATGCTTTGCTTATCTCGCCGGAACGACTGGCAAATGAGCGATTTGTGTCAGGTTTTCTGGAACAGATTGCTGGGCGCATCGGTTTATTTGTAGTAGATGAAGCACATTGTATCTCCGACTGGGGGCATGATTTCAGGACCGATTACCGCAGGATCACCAATATCCTTAAAATGATGCCGGATGGTATGCCAATACTGGGGACTACAGCAACGGCAAATGACCGGGTAGTAAATGATATTGTTAGCCAATTGGGCAATGTGGAAGTCATACGCGGTCCCTTAACCCGGGAAAGCATTTCGTTACAGAATATTGTTATGCGGGATCAGTCGGAACGATTGGCATGGCTCGTTGAAAATATCCCCAATATGGAAGGTAGCGGTATAATTTATACCCAAACCATACGTGATGCGAAACTGGTAAGTGCTTATCTAAATACATTTGGGATAAATGTTGAAGCCTATTTTTCCGGCGCGGAAGGTGAGGAAGCAGATAGTAATGAATATAGGCAGCAATTGGAATCAATGTTGTCGGAAAATAGAGTCAAGGCACTTGTCTCTACATCTGCACTTGGAATGGGATATGACAAGCCTGATCTTGGGTTTGTTGTCCATTATCAGGCTCCCGGTTCAATTATAGCCTATTATCAACAGGTCGGAAGAGCAGGACGCAACATACCCAACGCCTATTGTATATTGCTTTTCGGAAGGGAAGATGAAGAAATACATGAATATTTTAGGGGATCATCATTTCCTAGCACCCATGAAGTGGCACTTATACTTGAGAACATAGGGGAGAATGGTGGAATGTCCATACCCGAATTGGCACAGAGTATTAATCTTTCAAAAGGTCAGATTGAAAAAACAATCAAATATATCAGCGTAGAAGATCCCTCGCCGATTTACAAGGAGAAGACCAGATACCTGCGCACGGCTATTGAATATAAGCTGGATGTTGAGAAGATTGAGCGGTTGATGATTCAAAAGACTGATGAATGGCTAGAGGTAAAAGATTATATAGGGTATAACGGTTGTCTGATGAACTACCTGCAGCAAATTTTAAATGATGAGGTTATTGTTCCTTGCGGTAAATGTGCGAACTGTCTTGGCGGTGCAATTTTTCCGGATGAGGCAGACCATGGGCTTATCGTAAACGCGTCAACTTTTTTAAGGCATTCCGAATTCTATGTTCCCCAAAGAAAACAGACTAATAAGGGGGCTTTGAAAGAATATGGCATCCCAACGAAAATCCCCGCAGAACTTCAATCGGAGGGAACATGGGTTCTTTCGAGATGGGGGGATGCCGGATGGGGAAAGATTGTGGCAGATGACAAACACAGGGGTTTTTTCAGGGAAGAACTCGTGAGTGCTATGGGCGAGATGATAAGGAATAAAATTGATAAGAGAAATCTTCCAACATGGGTAACCTGTGTTCCTTCAAAAAGACATCCTGAACTTGTACCAAATTTTGCAGAAAGATTAGCTAAGAGTCTTAGTTTACCTTTTATTTCCTGTGTTGAAAAGATAAAAGATACTGAACCGCAGAAAGAACAGCAAAATAGTTATTTTCAATGTGTAAATTTGGACGGTGCATTCACGGTCGATGAGGAAATTCCTGATGGGTCGGTGCTACTGTTGGATGATGCTATCGATTCAGGCTGGACGTTTACCATAATCGCGGCGCTATTGCGTCGAGCGGGTAGCGGACCTGTCTATGCGGCGGCATTAACTTCAACAGCTGTTAACTAATTGAACATGACTGAAAGAACGAAAGCGACTTTACTATTCACTGCCTACTTATCCAAAATTCTGGACAAGGTACACAAACCCCTGTCGTTAACTGAATGGAATAAATTCGTAAGATGGCAGCAAAGCAAAAACCTTAGCCCTGAAGCATTCCTGGGTAAAGATGGGGAGTCGATTCTCTCAGAGTGGAATGACCAGGGGATAAGTAGGAATAGGTTGATTGGCCTTTTGGAAAGAAAGGTTGCTCTGGGAATTGCATTGGATAAGTGGAACCGGGCTGGGGTTTGGATTATCAATAGGGGGGATCAGGAATACCCGGTGAAAATAAAGGAAACACTGCGCGCTCAGGCACCAAGTATATTTTTTGGGATTGGTGACAAGGAATTATTACAGCAGAAGTATGCTGGTGTGGTTGGGTCGAGAGATGCCGATGATCTTGATTTGGAGCGCTCCACTCTCATCGGAAGGAACGTCGTACAGCAGGAATATGGGATTGTTTCAGGGGGAGCAAAAGGCGTTGACGAAACTGCAATGATTGGGGCATTGGATGCAGGAGGACACAGTGTTGGAATTCTGACGGACTCGCTCATCAAAAAATCCACAGGTTCACAGTACCGCAAATACATCATTTCCGGACAGCTTGTATTAATTTCACCATATAATCCGGAAGCTGGTTTCAATGCCGGCAACGCCATGTCCAGAAATAAACTCATTTATAGTATGTCCGATTTTTCTGTTGTGGTAAAATCGGATGTCAAGGGAGGAACTTGGGAAGGGGCGAAGGAAAACCTAAAAAATGATTGGGTGCCTTTATGGGTTTGCGAAAGTCCGGAAAAAGGTAACAGAGAGATCATAAAGCTTGGAGGACGATTACTTACTGACATATCCGGTCTATCGGTTGAATTACTTAAAGCGCCAACTAAAGACAGTAATCAGGGAATTCTATTTGAAAAAGTCTCAGTTGACAAGTCTTCATCCGGGGATTCGCTTTTAGATATCGATCAAAAAAATATTAACTCTTCGAATCAAACTACACCCAAAGCAAATGAGGATATTGGATCTGAATTCTATCAGCTTTTTCTAAACAAATGGAATTTGGTATTTCAATCCAATCCTGTAACTAAAAGTGCCCTTTGCGCTAAGCTACTCCTTACGCAGTCACAGGTTGAAACATGGATTGAACTGGCGATAGCAGTAAAATCAGTAGTTATTCAGACAAAAAAAGGCGAAGACTTGTATTCACTCGTTATATAGTTCTTTGGTTGTATGGGCAGATATAAATTACTCGTATAAATAAGGACTAAAAGAGAAACGGCATACCTTTGGTATCCAAACCCTGAATAACTCAGGTTTCTTGCGGAAGTCTTGGCTGTCAATGATTTGTTTAAATTCTTTTATGTATTCACTGGTTGCAATATCTTTCTTTCCGGTTTCAGAATAAATGGTTTTTGATTGAAGTCCCTGGCGGTAAATATTTTGAAATAAAGATTGCGAGACAGTAGGGTTGCCAATTTGTACTGCGAGCAGAAGCATTGGTATCCTGAAGCTTCCCAGCTGCTGGGGCGTTCCCTCAAAGTCATGAAGGTCATGCTGGGGAACTCCCGCCTTAAGTATCCTGTAAATATTGGTGAATCTTTTTGCTGCACGCGGGGTAACAAGGAATCTGGCAAGACTTGTTGCAAACTCTGACTCCCACACATTTATAATCATTGCATCTTCATTCAGCTCGAATGGTAAAGGTATTGCCTCGCTGTTAGGCAAGTTTCCTGGGTTTATATAGAGATCCGGCTCTTCAATAAGAATCAACTGATCAGGGTTTTTCTTGATGTGCTCCTGGATTTTGTCAAAAAAAACGTTATTTTCTTTAATTTCAGTTTCAAGCGTTGAAGAGAGTGAGCCCTGGCTTTTTGGCAAAAGCAAACCGTTCATTAGGTGTGAAAAGCTGCCCTTGCTCATTTTTTTTAAATGGAAGGGAATCTGAAAAATTTTCTCCAAAAAGTCCTGTGGACTGGCACTGATGGCAGAACCTTGCTCATCGCTGTTTGCGCCGTTTAGATTAGAGTAGGTAGCATCCAGAGATTTTAACAGCCATCTGGGATCTACACCAACCACAACGACGAAAAGAGGATAGGCCAATAGCAAGTGGACTGCCTGCAATACCTCTACAACCTTATTTGGGGGACAACGGTCAAGGTCATCAATATACAATATGATCCGCCCCACTTTTTTGCCCCCATCCGGATCATTGGCCAGTTTGGATATTAGTAATTCGAAATCTTTTCTTATGGTTGATATCAGGCCAAGGTGCTGGGTGTATTGATCAGAAAGGGATCTGTCTGCCAGAAAATTCGCAAGACTTTTTTTCTTTCTATAGTCTATAAGATCATCTTTTGCCTGCTTGACCTGGTTGGATTGCAGTATGATCTTTCGAGCCGCGTCCTGTTCTGCTTTTTGAAATTTCTCAATCTCACTGGCCAGTTGCTCTTCCTGGGAACTTGGTTTTACCCGTTTGGATTCCAATATGGTTTCTATTCTGGATTTCGAACTGCTGATTACTGAAATACTTTGCTTAACTTTTGACAGGGCTTTTCGCAAAATTGCGGTAAAGGCAACTAAGGCAGATGTAAATGAAAACATAAAAGTGGAGATGAAAGAAACAAAATCTTTCAACTCTGCTCTGAATATAAATGACAATAAAGGAACCACTAGCAGTAGCAACAACATCAATCCAACCAATAGGTAGAATTGATTTGATCCAATGATAGAAAGCCACATAGCATTTATTCTTCCAGAGGTAGTGTTGACATCGTTCAACACGTGCTGGAGGTCTACAATTCCGTCATTTGCTTTTGGAAGGCCCATTTCAGACAGACCGCTATTCAATGCGGTTAACTCATTTTTAGCCAGCATCTTTTTGATGTCTTCAAAGCTTATTTCTGATATTCCGACTGGTCTGTTAAGCCTGATCTGTTGAAGGTTTTCAAGCTTAGCTTCTTTTTCCAGTTTGGAGACCCTCGCTTTTTCCTCATCTGATTTAGTAGTTTGCAGTGCTAGTTCAAGATCGAGTATTGTTTTATTTAACGTGGATATATGCTGCACTTCCGTTTGCTTTGGAGTGACATAATCCGAAAGATTTTCAAAGATATGGTTAACAAGACTGGCCCATAGATTTGAATCTGAATAATTCCAGGCATTAAAGTTAATCTGAACAATATCTGTGTGAAAGGGCGACTGCACGTTTTGACCATATGCGTATTCAATTTTAGAACAGGCCGATCTGAGGGACTGCATAAAGAAACTTTTTCCCGTTCCCCAGTTTCCGAAGAGGCCAATTGCTAAAGGAGGATGGATCTGTTTTGACAGCATAATGGTACTGAGGCCGATCACATCCTCTTTAATGTCAATCATATCATTTTCAATATCAATAGCATCTGAGGAATAACCTGGGACAATTGTTGCGGAACCCTGAAGACCTTGAACCAGATTTACCTCACGTTGAATTGCAGACGCGACCTCCCTTGTCTGAAGTGATTTCATTGCCATTGAAAGTGCACTAGAAACACCTTTGCTTGGAAAATTCATCAGTATTGCAGCAAATGAAACAACAGCCCTCCCGTTAATATTTTTGAGAGAAAAAATGATTTTATCCAGAAATTGTCCAGCGGTAAAAGCCTTTTTTAATGCTGGCAACGCAGATTTGAGAAATGCAGCGTTACTAAGGGTATATATTGCATCGTAAGTGACATTTGGGTCGTTTGGTGATTCTAAAATAATCGCAATGACCTGTGGTATTAAATCCGGTATCGGAACTATCCTCATAATGAAAAGTATCCGCCATCTGAGCTCATAGTTGTTTGCCTGCAGATTGTTTTTAAAAAGCTCTATCAGTTCCTTATCTTTAGGGTTTTTTATAATGCGAGCAAAGTCGCCCATTAGATTTCTAGGAGAAATTTCTATACCTTCAATTAGTTTTTGCAAGTAGGGGGCTTTTCTCTGATATAAGCCGGCTAAGATCCAGAATCGAACCTTTTCGCTTGTTCTATGATCATGAAAGTATCTGGAAATGGCTTTTTGTACTTCCTCACCATTTGGATCCGCCCAAATTAACCCGCTCATAAGCCAGGATGTGGGGTTATTTGACGAACCTTGGCTATTGGCTGGCTCAGAAGCCTGTTTGGGTAAATTACCCCAATCTCCATTTAATCTGAAAAGGATTTTATTGATAAGCTCCCTTCGTTCAGAATCCGGAATTTTTGATAACCGGTTAATTATGTTTGCTCTTTCAATGTCGCTTCCGTTTACCAATGTTCCAAAAATGTCACCTCTGTTCTCACTTGCAGGTTTGATCACCGGGCCCAGCGCAATCATTAAATCGTTCATTCCCTCAGCAAAGCTGTTTGAGAGGTCAACATATCTCAGAGTTCTGAAAATGCCTGCTCCGCGATCTAACTCAGCCTCAGTGACTTTTGAAAGCAGTACCGGAATAACATGGAGCTCGCGGTCAATAGCTTCCTGAAGCAATTTAAGTTGAGTCTCGCCCCATGAAGCTTCGCCGAGAAATACAAGTATGTGGCGCGATAACTGCAAGTGGCTAATTTCTGTTTCCTCAATATTGTCGCCAAATCCAAGATCTCTCCGCCATAAATAGGTCTGGTATCCTTGTGCATCGAGTTCCTTAACTACATTGGAAATCTCTTTTTCACGGTCATTGTATAGAATAAAAGCATCGAATTCAATCAGTTGCGACAAGTTTGCCATATTTGGGGTTGTATTTATTGTACCCCAGCTGTACTATGAATTTGAGACTTAGCAAACTTTAATAAATTGGAGCGTAGGGGCTAAATTATCAAATTTTACACAAATCCTTCACACTATTTTAAACCATTTTTCCTTAAATGATTATTGATTGATGATTTGATTTTACTCGTAATTCTGTTTTGTATTTGGTAACAGATAATTCTCATCAGAAAAACTGCGGTTTTATGGGCTGGCGGATATTTAGAATTGAGGATTGGCCCAAAGAAAAGAAATGTTTTGAGTTTTCAGCACTTCTGGGTAAAAAACGTTATCCATATAAAGTGTGTATTTTACGAAAATGGTCAATCCGTTTCGGACCAAACTTTACGCGGATTTGATTGCCGGGCAATTGCCTAAATTGTCCCTTTCCCTCTGAACGCATAGAACAGTCGGTATCAAAATTCTTTCCTCCCCTAGGCCCACACTTTAGTCCAGTCAAACCCGATATCACACTCTTTCTCGCAGGTCAGCAAAGCATTGCTACTTACAAACACAACTGAATATATCGAAAAAAAAACGCACTGAGACGTTTAAATCCCATCTGAAAGACCAAAGATCACATCGAATGCAATTTTAACGCCTGGGCCTTTATTTTGGCCTGAACTTAAAAAATTAAAGGGAAGTACTTGTAAGGAAAACCCTGACCCATAGATCAGCGCGTACAGTTTGGCCCGGAACGGACTGTCACTTTGCAGCGAAAGAGGTGTCAGCTTAAACGCGGAACGCGCGTACAGAGACCATTAAGTAAGTTTATGCAGTGACATTGCCCGTGATCTGAAATTGATTGTTTAAATAGCTTTATATTTTGGCCATTGGCATAATACATACCAAAAGAGAGCTAAAACATGAGTTTTACGGCAAAGATAACGCCTGTGGCATGGGGGTTGAACGATCAAATGGCACAATCTTTTTTCTCATTTGCTGTTTATTCTTAAAATGCCTTGAGATCTCCTGGGTGATGGTTGTATAGTTGTTAAAATCTTTAGCCTGATAATAGAATATCCTGACCGATTTACAATTTTCATGTTCAAAAACCATATTGAGCATTGTCCGGTCAGAGAGGCCACAGGAATGGCCGAGGATGTAGACCTGATAGGTTTTTGAATCAATAAACCTGATCAGGTCATGATAATTTGAGGTGCGGAAATACCAGAAGGATTTAATGTAGTCGAATATGCCCCTGGTACGGTCCAGCTCAAAATTGGCATACTCCTGATCGAGTTCATCCCCAAATCCGAAGATAATCCTATTTTTTTCATCACCGAGTTTGCCGTGGATGTAATTGAGGTGGATTTTTTGTTCTTTTTTATTTTTTATATATTTCTCGGCAGTGCCGGTATAGTTAAAGTTGAGCACATGGGTTGAATCGATTGAGAATAGGTTTTCAGTGTGCATATCCTCATCGACAAAATCAGAGGGGTCAAACGGGTTATTGATGATATCAGCATACCCTTGTACCGTATTATCTGTTTCAATGGTTGTTAAGTAGGATTCGAGTTCGGTGACGATCGCTGAGAGGGATTTGTTTAGTGCGGTCACAAGTTTTGATTTATTGGACGGTTCAGTAAGGGCCAATGCAGACTTTAAATGATCATAAAAGGTATTCTCGATATCTACCCAATTTGCCATTTTACAATCTATCAGTAGACTGTAAAGTAGGTGTGATTTGACATTGATCTCAAATGGGTTGATGAAGTTCTGGCTCCATGTTCCGATTTTAAGAAATCGTTGCTTGATCATTTCTTCAAATCCGTGCTCGTAATAATGATCTATAAAGGATGGCACAGTGGAGAGCTTAGGCCCACGGAGCATATCTATCGTATTGACATCCTTAACTGTGACCGTTAGGAGCTGATCATCGTACTGGTGATTTTTCTGAGCATATCCCAAGGCCTTATTGAGGTACCATATGATAAAATCGTTGTAGCCGGTCTTGAGGCCATGGGCAAGATCAAAGCCGTTTCCGATCAATATCAGCCTGTTAATTCCAATCGTTTCATCCTTTGGTGTGTTTGTCATTTTACTTGCTATTTTCTTCAGGCAATTTAGTACTTCTGTTTGTGAATTGGAGCTTTTAGCATCAATTGTGCAGCTAAAAATATGCTGTACCTACTTGTGGGGTTTAAATAAATTGTACCGAAGATCAGTTTGAATAATTCTTTTGCATATACAGGTCAGGTTCGAGCTGGGGTGTGCTTTAATAGTTTTTAATTTTGTGTGGGTATGAAAACTAATTCGTTGGTCTATTGTTTTTATGGTGAACTTGTGTAAATTTGTAGAATTAATTCGAAAAACGATATGTTGCTTCAATTTAAGGTTGCCAACTTCAGGTCTATTGGTGAAGAACAGACATTGAGTCTGATGCCAGCGGAAAACCAGAAAGATTATCCCGAGAATATACTTGAACAGGGCAATTACAGATCTGCTAATGTCCTGAGTATCTATGGTGCAAATGGTAGCGGGAAAAGTAATCTCATAAAGGCTTTGAGGCGCTGTGTGGTGATGGTTAGCAAATCAAGTAAAGGCGCTTCATCTGACAAGCTTGATTATGAGCCTTTTCTCTTGCGTGAAACCTGGGATGGAAAGCCAACAAGCTTTGAACTGGTGTTTGTGATTAACGAACTTCGTTACCGGTATGGATTCAGCTACAACAGGGATGAAATTTTAACCGAATATCTCTTTCGAAAGAACCTGTCCAGAGAGGTTATCGTCTTTCAACGGAAAAAGGATATCATTGACACCACCTCGGCGTTAAGTGCAAATAACAAACTGCTGGATGCAGCGGTAGAGGCAACGCGTGATAACGGCTTTTTTCTTGCCGCTATGGACAGTTTAAATATTGCGGAGGCCAACCTGATTTTCAGGTTTATCAAACTTTTGATTGTTATCGATGGCTGTGAGACCTCGTTACTTTCCGGTATCGAAGAGCTATGGAAGCTAAAATCTGTCACTGACCTGGTCAATATGCAGTTTAACAGGTTGTCATTGGGCCCTGTGGGCGTCAAGGCTACAGTTGATGAGGATAGGGATAGAAGCGGCGCTTACAAAATTTTGGCAGAACATATTTATTACGATAAAGATGGTAACAACAGCGGGAAAACTGTTGAATGGGATTTTATGAAGATGGAATCAAGTGGGACAATTAAAGCATTGGAATACGCAGGCCCGATTATGGCGGCGCTGACCGTTGGGGGGATTCTGGTAGTAGATGAGATAGAGGCAAACATGCATCCCTTATTGACGCTTGACACCATTAAATTGTTTTTGGACAAAAAGACCAATCCTAATGGTGCGCAACTGATTTTTACAACCCACGATACCAACCTGTTGAGCTATTCCAAGCTCCGCCGGGACCAGATCTATTTTACTGAAAAGAATAAATGGGCATCGACAGAAATCTATTCATTATCGGATTTTGTCTATGTCAATCAGGATGGCAGCAAAGCTGGTAAAGAAAGGCCGGATACCGATAAGGAGAAAAGGTATATTGAAGGAAGGTACGGGGCTATTCCGGTTTTTGGGCGGTTGGACTATCAGCACATCGAAGAAAACTTAAACCGGGACAATGGCTAAGCGCGGTAAGTTAAGTAAGGATTTCGAAGCTGTAGATGAGGTTGTACGTCCGGAGCGTGTCAGGCACTATGCCTATCTGATTTTGATTGTCTGTGAGGATCAGGTAACCGAAAAGGTTTATTTTGAAGCTTTTAAGGATAAAATTCCCAGGGAAACAATTTTCTTGACCGCGGTTGGTACCGGGCTTGACCCGTTGGGTGTTGTGCAGCATGCAAAGTTAAAGCGGGATGAACTCGCTAAGATGTGCAAGCGTGAAGTGGATAGCGTATGGGTGGTTTTTGATAAAGATGATGCAGATAAAGAAGCTGGCAAGATTGCCCGTTTCGAAACTGCCCTTAGCGAAGTGGCGGACAATAAGTTCAATCTTGCTTACAGCAACGAGGTTTTCGAACTTTGGCTGTTGCTACACTTGATGGAGGTTGATCCCGCCAAAGCGTTGCCAAGACAAGAAATCTATCAATTGCTGCAGGATCATATTGCTGCCCAGGAGGGTCATGGGGAATTTGTGTACGAGCACGGTAACAGTAATATACTCGAAAAGATCAGGACTTTGGGTGATGAGCAAAAGGCAATCGAGCGGGCGGAGACGTTGATGCAGTATCACAAAGAGAAACATCTTTTGGCATGTAATCCAAAGACTCTGGTTCATCTTTTGGTCAATGACCTGCATGGCTGGATCCGATATTATTCTTACCAGTAAGGTGATTTTGATATTGGGGAATTGCAGCGCTTTTTTAATGTTTTTCAACCTAAGGCCAGCTGCTTGATCCGTTAAATTGACAATCCTCCTCTTGAAGGGAAGAGGTGTAATGTAAAACTGCCCCCTTTCAGGGAGGCAGATTACAGACGGTTTTTAACAGCTATTTGAAATCAAAAACGAACTTCCATTGATGATCCCCGACCTTCAAGGCCATATCCCTGTTCTCTGGAAGCAGTTTTTTTGTTGGATCAAAAGGATTATTGAAGTTAAAATCTTTTGTTTTTTCAAGATCCGCAGGGTCGAGTTTGATCGGGGTCTTAGAGAATTTAAATAATTTGACGATTTTGCGCAGCATTTTGGCCTTAAGCGGTGAACCGGTTACTACCAGCGAATCCGCGACCGGTACCATCGTCATTTCCAATGTGGCCGGCCCGGAATCGGTCCGTAATACAGGCAGCAGCTTGATCCCAATGTTTGAAAACAGTATATTAATTTTAGGTTTGCGTCCCAGGAATCTCCTTAAGTGAACTGAACCTTCTGCGCCAATATCCATCGAATTATCACTATTCAATTTTACATAGTTTAGCTTTACAATGCGGTAGTGATTTCTGGTTATGTCAAAGTCTTTACATTTTTTATCTAAACTTATTCGTACCCCATGAGTGCTATCCAGTGCTTTGTTGATTAAGTTTTTAACAAAATCCTCTTTAAAAGCCAAAGCCGCAGAGTTGAAGGGTATGTTTTGGTCAATGGTATTGTCTGTATTGTCATGGTAAGTTACACCCAGACTATTGCTGTTGATGAAAAGTTTGGTGTTTAAATGGGTTGTAGTGATGTTCAAAGCGGTTATATCCGATTTTGCAACTTTGGCTTTTGATCTGATCAGGTCAGAAAGCTTAAAGGTCTGCGAAAATTTCGATACGACTGCATCCTGCAGGTAATAGCACAAAGTTTCGTCGAGTTTAGGCAGCAGGTTATCAACGTCAAGATAGATCAGTTTTAATTTTAAGCTTATAGTGCCGTCACCGTTATCAGCCATAAGGACCTGCGACCTTAGTTTTTTGATGCTTATGGTAGCAGAGACCCGCATTCCTGCCGATGGCTGATTGTGCCTGATTTTGGCATCATTTAGCTCGATAAGCAGCGTATTGGTTTCTGGGTCAAATTTAAGTGAGCCGGATTTCACGGAAACGATCTGAAAAGGCTTTTCATAGGTGGCATTTTTGGTAATCGGTATGTCGTTTTGTAAAAGCCTATCTACGATCTTAGGCAATAGTGTGGCATTGATATTGAGGCTTGCAATAGCGGCCTGCTTGGTGAGCTGGGGCATTTTTGTTTTTGCGGGAAAGCCGTTGGTGGTGAGCAGCAGGTATTTCGAAAAATCATCAAGTGATTTGGCAGTTCCGTCGAGAATATCATTTTGAATATTTGTGCTCTTAACGTATAGTCGTTCGAGTTCAGCTATACCATTGCTGTTCAGGCTGATGTAGTCAGACATTGCCTTGTCGATATTTGGCGGTAAAGTAACCCCGATAGTTGAAAGCGATGCGTTTTTTATTTTGATCAGGTTTTCATCTATTGGTTCAGCAATTTCCTGATATAAATTGACTGCTTCAAGCGATATGTCAGAAATCAGCGAATTATTGTCACTGTAAATCTGTATCAGTTGGCCGTTGACCTTGGCTGCTTCTCCGAAAAGTTTTGTCGTTAGAACTTTTGCTTCTTCGGGAATAATTTTACCTGTTTCGTCCAGCACCTTCTGGACACCTTTAGTGAGCCCTTCGAATGGTTTATTACCTATTGTAATTTTGGGTTTGCCAATAGTCACACTTGGTGTTCCGATAGTAACCCTTGGCGTTCCGATAGTAACTCTCGGTGTTCCGATGGTAACTCTAGGCCATTGGGCTGTTGCATTGACATAAGCAATCAACAGTAAAAGCGTAATTTTATATTTCATAATTATAGCGTTTGATGAAGGACAATAACCACAGATAAGTTCGAGTGGTTGTATTTAAATTTCTGTTTATCAGATATTTGTCAATAGTATGGCTAATTGTTAAACTATGAAATACCCGATGTTGGGTATTTTTGCTAATTTGCAGTATGAGATTCTTCCGAAAGTTGTTTTACTTCATTCCGCTTAAACAACAAAACTTTAATTATTGCTCAAAGGAAATTCTATCCTTAAGTGGGGAAGAACCTAAAAGTGTGCACCCAGCTTTTTACCATCCGGTCTTGATGGAATCGTAAAGACTGAGCCAAATATATCCAATCTTCCCAGATTCCCTCCCTTCATTTTCCAATCTATCTTTCCTGCATTTGATCAACCAATCCTCAACAGAAGATGGTTTTGTAAGAAAAACCACCTTCCAGGACACGATTTAAAACAAATCAGCCCATGTTTAAAAACACATCAGCATAAGAATTATAATTTTTGATTTTAAGGCTATTAGAACATCTCCATTTCAGTTTCTCTAGGCAAAACGGCCAATTGATCTAGTCATGCTTTTTAAAAGCTTAAAACCGCTTAAGATGAGCCGATTGGCCGCTTTCAAGCGAAATCTAGTGAACAATATAGGCCGAAAAAGATGGCCACGATGGATGAAAACCAGTGGCCGCGTTTAGCGGAACCCCCATATTGGCGTACCTTCCTAGAGATGGGCCCGTTTTCCTTCGTGCAGTTCGCTGTTTCTTCTCCATATCAATCCGTTTTGGACCGCTGGTTTAGTGGATATATTTATTATATTTAGCTAAAGAAAATTAACCAGATCTCGACATGAATTTTATCATTGAACTTCCAAATCAAAAAGATTTCCAAAAGGCTAAGGAAATTGAAAAAAAGCTGAAAAGCTCAGACATTGACGGTCTGGTCATCAAAACCCGCCAGGATGAACCTGGAGTTGGTGAGATGGGCATAGGTGCAATCATGCCCTCTGTTATAGCGACCATCAAGGCCGCACAGGAACCGTTGACAAAACTTGTAGAAGTACTGGGCAGTGTTGCGACCCTTTGGAAGACCGAACTGAAGCTGAGCCGGAGCACCGAACAGGGCGAGAAGGAGGAGATCGGTATTATCACCTCAAGGCTTGGCAAAGAGGAGATACTGCAGATAGTGGAAAAATTCTACAGCAATAAAGATAAGTAGGAATGAATAGTACTGAAGATAGTCCTACGGGTAGTCTGAAGGTATTACTTGTCGGGGTAAGTCACTATTCCAATCCCAAATGGAACATACCTAATGTTGCGGTAAATATCAAAAAGCTGGAAAAGGCTTTTTTGGATAGCAGTATATTGGGGGTGCCAAGGGCCAATCTGACGGTTCTATCAAATGACAGGTTTACAAGGGAGGATTTTCTGATCACCCTGGAGAATTTTATAACCACAGTTTCCAAGGATGATATATTTATCGTGTATTATTCCGGTCACGGGGTTTTCGACTATTCGAAGGTTCAAAATAAATATACAACCTTTCTTACCACTCCCAAATCCATTGACAGGCCAACCATCAGCGGTGTGAGCATCGAAGAGTTCAGGGAGTTTATCAAAGACTCACCTGCAAAACGAAAAATCATTATCCTGGACTGTTGTTATAGCGGACGGATCCATGACGGAAAAATGGACCTTACTGCTGCTGGTTCACTTAACCATGAGGTGACCATCAAATTTAGTAAGGTAGAGGGGACTTTTACCATGTCGGCAACTTCTGAGGATCAGACAGCAGGCTACTCTCCGACAGAACCTCACAGACCAACCTATTTTACCAGTGCGTTGCTTGATGTGTTCCATGAAGGAATCGAAAACGGGGAGCCTTTCTGCTCGATCAACGAAATTTACCAGGAGGTGGAGAACCGGCTGGTAAATGGCCAAAAGAGCAAACCGGAGGCATCGTCCTATAAAAGGGGCTTTGAGATCCAGATCTTAAAAAATAAAAAATTCGTACCAAAAAGAGTGGAAGCATCAGTTATTCTGCCCGCAGTAGAGGGGACGAGCATAAACCCGGACGGAGATTCCTTTCAACAGCTGCAAAGCGGTAATGAAGGCCAGGATATTAGGGTCAGGAAACTGTTCAGGGGGCAGATCGGCATAACTTCATTGCTCATCCTGCTCTGTCTTTTGTCTGTTCCTTTTGCTAGGATGTCCTATTATTCCAGTGGCGATGATTCAATGGTGTTTACGATCGCAACAATGCTTTCCTTAATACTGTTCATCATTTCGGTTACCATATCGTTCATCACATTAAAATATCCAAAGATGTGGCTATTGACTGCCCTTGCACTACTGACCATAATCTTTCAGTTCAGGTTACCGGAACTTTCGGTAAAATATGGCTGGATCAGTGATAAGGGAGAAAATACACCAGATGTTCCCGAACTGACCGGCTCGATTGAAAGGGCGCGCAGCCGCTACGGTGACGGCAACTGGCGAAGTGCTCTTGAAATATTTTCGCTGTTAAAAGCGCGCATGCCAAAAGGGGATCCAGCGATCGGAGAAATGAAGATACTGCTTTCCCGTGCCGGTTATTATAAAGGAGAGATCAATGATGGCTATTCTGATGAAATCCTGACCGCACTGAACAACCTTAAGACACATTATGGGCTCGAGGCAGACGGTATGGTTGAAGACACAAAACCAGGTATCCAGGTATCGCTCAATACACAGACCGTTTTGTATGCGCTGGCTTATGGTGAGCTTTTGGGATTAAAGGTCCCTGCAAAGCCAACATTGTTGGAGATAAACACGGCGGTAAAAAACTTCCAGCGGCTGAACGGGCTGCATCCTGACGGTGATATTGGGGGCGTCACTATAGCCAAGCTGAAGAGTGGATTTGACCTTAATACCGGAAAGGCAATTGTTGATCAGGGCAAATAATCATGGGTAAACTTAACTGATCGGTTCATTGGGAATGATCAGTTAAGTTTTTTATTGTTTTATGGTTTAAGGAGTATTGGGACTGTCAAAAAACAGCTTGAATAACTGCTGCACTACTGCGGCTAGAATGGGCGAAATATTGATCAGTACTGTCCCCAGGCCGGCAAGCATGGCCTCGAAAGGCTTTTGGTTGGGTACTTGGCTTATTTTCATTTCCTCTGGCTGGGTGATCTGTAGTGCGTTGAACCTGAGTTTGATGGGGATATAGAAGGTAAGTAGGATCAGCGTGTGGAGCAGTCCCATCAGGTAAACAAAATCACTTGGGATAAGCGGCGTGCCAGTTACTTTCTGGTAATACTGAAAGGCTTGGGTGCTGTTCAGCGAATAAATGAGCAGCCCTGCCCAGAATACAAACAAACTCAATATGATTGCGCTGCAGGTGAAGGAGTTGTCGAAGGCCTTTTTGATCGCCAGGAACTTTTTGGCAAACTCGTCGGAGGTGATAACAGTCTTTTTTCCCGCCGACTCCGTGTTCAGGTTGTCAAAATGCCGAGACATGGTTAAAAAGCTGGTAAAACAGAAGGAGGAGATCAGGTAACCTGGAATGGCATAAAAGCGCATCCTGTTATTGTATGAAGTAAAAAAATAGTCGTCCCTGATAATGGTACTATCTGCCAGCCCCACGTAAAAGAAGTAACAGAAGATCCCCATAAAGATCAACGGCAGAAAGGTATTGATAGCCCTGTCCGTGGCCGATATCTGGTAGACCTCTCCAGCAAGCGGTTCTTTCAGGTTGAGCATATTGGCTGAAAGTATGGGAAGGAGCAGTAGCCAGAGCATCATCTGCCCGATAGTAAATACGATCCATAAGCCGAAGGCGGGGTTTTCGGCAGCGAAGGCAGTGAGCTCATGCCGTTTGTCCTGCTTAAGGATCAGGCTGGCCGTATAGCTTATCGGGCCATTTTTGTACAGGGGGTGGTCATCGATCATCCTGACAGCGATCCTTTTTTCGTGGTTTGCTGCCTGCAGCCATCCATCACCATGCAGAGTATCGGTAAAGGCTTTTTTCTCAAAATGAATGTACTTAAGGTAATAGTTCTGGCTTGCCGCAGTATCGCGGTAGGCCAGAAGAAGCTTTTCCCTACGTGTATCTGCCATGGCCTTGGCGATCAGAGACTGCTCTGCAGGAATCTTGGAAAGGGTATCTTTTTTGAGCACGGTGAGAGTGGCTTTTTCTACCATTTTGGCTATTTCCTTTTCCAGGCGTTGCTGTTTGGCCGTGACCTGGGTGTTGATTCCGTTCAGGCTGTTTAGTCTTTTGGATAGTAGGCTATCAACAAGCTCGGTACGGTTCGGCAGGATCACTCCGCCATAGGGCTTGGCATCATTGTTAAAAAATGAAACTAATAAGCAGGAGGCATATACAAACCCAAGCATACCCAAACTGATGCAGATAATAATCTGATAGTTGGTGATGAACTTGCTGAATTTTAGCCAACGCCGCTGGAAGGTGCCCACTGTTTCTGTCTCCTTTGCCTGCTCTGCTGTGATGTCCTCTTTTGCTAGATCTGGGCTGCCGCCTGTATCCGGATTATCATTTGGTGTGGATGTTTCCATGATCAGTTGAGTTTAAAGTTGAGTCCGAGAGAATAAATGGCGTCAGATTTGGCATCAAAGGGAAGCTTGCCCTTGGCATAGCTCACAAAAAGGCCAGAACTGCTCTGCAGTGCACTGACAAAATAGGTCTGGCTGGCCAGTCCTGCGTTTTTGACAGCGAGGGGCGCGCCGAGTTCCCGGTAATAGCGCAGGTTTGCATTCAGGAATACTTTTTCTTTGCCGACCTTGGCTACCAGCGTTCGGAAGGAGGTTTCCAGTTTAAAGCGGGGGAAGGGGTCAAGGTTTCCTACAAGTGTATTCCGGTCGGCATCATCTTGCGGCACGACGTAGTCAATTGTTCCTTGGAGGGTCGGTAGTGTTGCACCATAAACGGTGTAGGTCTTGTCAGCCCCGGTAATGAGCCTGATCAGGGCAAACGGGTAGTCAAAGACGTTCAGCCAGGCGAGGGTACTTTTGTTGGACCATGCCTTTGCGCCCAAATCGAGTGAAAGGCCCGGGGAGAACTGTTTTTTGCTGAAGTCCTGATTGCTTTCCAGAGCGGCCTTAGGCATGAAGCCGATGTAATACTGATCGCTGAGCTGCAGGAATTTATCGAAGCTGTCCCATTCTTTCATTGCCTCTGGGCTCTGGGGGTCTTTATACTTGACCAGGTTCGCTTCGATGCGGTTGAGTTCGGTGAAAATTTCCGGATTACCCTTACTGCTCACCCCACCAAAGAAGAACACATAGCTGAACTTGAGCTTGGTATCCAGAAAGTCCGCGGGGTTGAAGGCTTTTTTAAAGGCAACGTTTCCGGTTGCAGAAAGGCCAAAGCTGACTTCTGATCTGCGTAGCGCTTTTTCGGAATATTTGGCGTAATCAAAATTGAAATCATAGGATAGCCCGAGTCTGGTGGAAGGGTTGTCCTCGGTCTGGAAGGTCTTGAATTTGATGTTGAGGTCCCTTAAGAAATTCCATGGCTGTTTTTTATCCCCTGCCAGGCTGTCGATCAGTCTTTTCCAGATGTGGTTGTATAGGTCAGGATCTTTTATGACTGAGGCAATGGCGGTCTTGAAGCCTTCGTCCTTGCCTTCATTGGCTTTTATGATCTTCGAGGCATCATCCAGGGTAGTCTGTGCGGTAGCACCGGCCATTATGGTCGCGAGCGCTAAGGATAGGAATATTTTTTTCATATGCTTTATACGTTAACTGGTTCTTGCCAGAAATGGTAAATATCATCCGCTGCACTGGCCAGGTCTTCCACCAGTTTGTCCGCATCCAAAAGGATCGGGACAAGGACTTCCATGGCTTTCTCACGGTCGATGCTGTCCTCATAGACCGCACCGCGCCCGAACCTAAAGATCACATCGAGCTGATCAGCCATGATTCTGGCGCTTTTTAACTTGTCTGCCGCTGTGCCGAGCGGATTAAAATAAAGCAGTTCGCTCATCTTGAGCGCACCGCTGTCGGTGAAATTGCTGTCAAGCTGTTTCATTTTGAACAGGGTTGTCCACAGGGTGGTACAGGCGAGATTGTTGGGGTTCCAGTTTGGCATAATATAGTTTTTAAATTGGTTTTGAACTGTTTGCCAGCGCTTTTGATGCCGGGGTAAAATGTGCGGCTGTCATTAGTATAATATACTTAAGGGCAGTTTTTGTTTCTATAGCTTTTGCTTGCTAGTTAGGGCATATCCTCTAACCGCTTTCAAGCCTGTTAAACGAATAGGTGTTTAACTTACGCTCGGTGAGTTTTCTCTCGTTTAGTGTCCGGATGTGTGCAAGACCGATCGCTGCCCCCACTTTTGATCCCGCATCCGTTGAGCTCCAGTATGCGGTATGTGCCAGAGAAGTATCGGTTGCTCCCGCGTTCCAAAGATCCCATGGTTCTCCTTTGTAGCCGACGGCTGCAGGAAACAGGCCTTCCCTCGCCAGTGTCTGGGCAGACGGGAATACGGAGGCCAGCATGAGATCTTTGGTTGAACTGAGGCCGAGGAATCTCTTCCCGTTTTCCCTTATCGCAGACAGCCGTCCTCCAGGCCTGAGCATTCCGGTCGGGACAGCCGCTGCCATCAGCGCAATGAGCGAAAGACGAGGGCCTGACCAGGGTCGTTTTGATTCCATAAAGGTTATCGCCTCCAGTATAAGTCTACAGCCCATTGAATGGCCGATAAAGATCAGCCGGCTCTGGGGACGCTGGATAGTGAACCATAGGAGATAATCGGCTAACATCCGCGCACATATTAACGATTTTTTTAGCTGCTGGACATAACTCGCAGCCGAAACCAATGCGTTCCGGCGGTTTGATGGCCAATAGAAGGGGCAGATCACAGCAGGGTAATTTTCCATTCCCGCCTGGCGGGTAAGTTTGTCGGTGAAGGATTTATAGTTGTCACTGGATGCCTTTTGGGTATTGTTGAAGCCATGGACCAAAAGGATTAGATCTGTGCCGTTCTGTGGCAGCAAGCCCTTGATCCTGATCGATGGGGCCATTTGTCCTGTGTCGGGATCAGCGCGCAGCGAAATTTCAAAATTGGCGGTTATTTTTTTCATTTCCGGTATTTCTCGATTAAAGCGGTGATGTCGCGGAATATTCCGGCGGTAAATGCTGCCAGATAGCCTACAGTCAATACCATTATGATTAAGGCAGGCGCTGTTTTAACGGTGGTAAGCGAATAGGCTATTGACAGGGACAGAGCCGTAGCAATGGCAAATGCAGCCGTTCGTATCCTGGTTTTCCAATCGCCTGCTGTAGTGATCTGGTAAGCATCGATACGCCGCTGGATGTGGTTGCTGATGCGGTTGCGTGCAGCTATATAATCCATTTTTTTTCGGTTCATGCGCTCTTCGTGTTCTTCTTGATAATAGCCGTCCTGATAGGAATTTCGGGAAATAAACAGATCAAGGTCCATTTCTTCATCACTGCTTTGCCTATCGTAGGCTATAAGCGCGGTTAACAGGCTCCTGTAACGTTGGGGAGATTCGAGTGCGCTCTGGACACCCAGGGCGAGCTGACCGCATAACTGTTCCAGCTGAAGGCTAAAAAGTGCCCGCTCATCACCCGCTGTGGAGAGTTTTACAAGTTCCTCCATAGCTCTGTTGGCCCTTGATGCGCTGTCCCGTTCCGCATCATCACCTTCTGAGGGTGGCCGATGGGCCGATCTATAACCTTGTAGCAGCCAGGTGTTCATTTTGATGCGGTGAAAATTTAGGCGGTAGTAAGGTTTAAGGTATTCAATGACACTCATGGTCAAAAAGCCAATGGCTAGGGTCGCATAGAGTAGTGAGATGGACCGTTCGCTGAAAAAGCTGATCAGTTCCGCATTGAATTGCTGTGAAGTGTAGGACTGGATCATATGATTATCATTTTGGAGTTGAGCGTGAAATGGATATGCAATGTTGGACTCATAGCGGTTTATTTAGATGTTCTGGGAAACGTGGGGAGAGAAACCCACTTACCTCACCTTTTGGCATAACGGGAATCTGCCGGATTGGTAGGTTAAATCTATTCTTAATAGTTGTGGAAACAAATACTAGATAATGGGTATTTTGCTCATAATCAGATTTGTAGTAGTTTATTGCGGCTTTTTCAGCTTTTTGTTCACTATATAGGGGCATCCTATATCGTTTGTAGTGAGCGATAAACTGCCACCACTCCCAAAATTTAAATGGATTGATTTGGAAGGTGCGGTACAGGGTCTGGTTTGGATTGTGCGGATGCTGATTTTTGAAGCGTTCCCATCTGGTTATCCCAACTTCAAAGTTCAGGCCTTTTGCTGGGAATTCGGTGTAGGTAAAACTGCCATCTGCATTCTGGTAATGGTAGCTGTCAAGGGTAAAAAACTGGACAGGAGGTGTATTGCTGATGGCGATTAGGCACAGGAGAATGATAATGATGGTGCGTATCGCGCGATATTTCTTTTGTTTTTTTTTCATGGTTTTCGATTTATAGTTATTTACATGGCCCTTTACTTGGTCCGACTTTTCCGCCGCCCTGGTTTAGATCCATGCTGGGGTTCTTGAATTTTTGTTCACGTAGGGCGGCTGCCATTCCAGATGGCGTATCGGCAAAGCTGGTTCCGCCGGGACCGGAGAGACCAACTGAGGTGAGGGGATTGGGGATGTTGATTCCTGCCGACTGTCCGGCCTGATAGACATAACTGGCGCAGTTGAAATCGGTAAAATGGTAATCTTTTCTTTCTCCAGAAAGGTAGTTGATGAGTTTATTGAATGTGTCGCTGTTTACGGCATAGGTCGCACACATGCCATATTCCATATCGCCGTTGTCCAGGATTTGGCCGCGGGATTCCAGTTTAGCCAGGCCTGTTCCGGTGGGGTAAAGACCCATGGTCTGGGTAATGGTCTGGCCGTTTCCGGTTTTGGATAGCTGGATGGCTACATGGCCGAAACTGTTAGGGCCGACATTGAAGCTGGTGCCGGCAAATGCTTCACTGACCAGCACACGCACAGTGAATGCCGCATTAGGGGTGGTAATGGCCGAAAAACAGTCGGTCATTTCTTTGGGATTTACCGGTTTGGCATCCTCCATAGGCAGATTTGACGGCTCAGGAACTGTAGGGTTTACAGGGCCTGTACTTCCAGAGCCTCCATTACCATATTCATAATAGTAATCACCACCACCACCTCCGCCGCCGAAGTCATCGGAGATGCTCCACATCATGTCCTGGTAGAAGGAATAAGAGCAGCTCATCGAGCTATGAATATTAAGGCCGCCTTCACTGTCAATGTACCAGTCCTGGGTCCAGCCGCAGGATTCGGTGATGAACATGAGCGGGTCTCTGGGACTGGAGCCTTTCATTGTTCCGGGGTTATCCAGTATCAGGTTTTGTGACGGGGCAGGTCCCGGGCGGATTTCTCCGATGGTTTTTCCTTGAGAGAGGATGGAGCCGCCTTTAAAGTTATAGCCAAGGTCATATCGGTATATCTTTCCGGTAAAGCTTTGCTGGTTTTTGATCTTTCCGAGTTGCAGGGCAATGGGATCAGGCAAAACTTCTATGATTTCGGCTGAGATTCGTCTGGTGGTGCTGTCGCGGAAGATGCGCAGTTTGCGGTAGCCGAGTTTCTGGCCAAGGTATGTTGGGGAACCTTTTAAGACAAGGTTCCAGGAATCCGTGCCTGAATTTTTCCTATGGTATATTTTGGTGTAGTCAGGGTTTAGCTTCGCAAGGAAATGGTTGGTGCTATCTGCAGGGTGATGTTTGGCTGTCGCAATACTGTTTTTTAAGAACTGGGTGGCTTCTTCAATCGTGAGTGATAACAGCTCCTGTTTTTCTTGGCCAGGTAATGGGGCGGGTTCCGTCTTCTTGCAGGAACCGAGGAGTATGGCCTGGCATAAAAGGAACAGAAAAATGAGGATAAGGAAATTGGGAATGAGCGGGTGCTGCCCTTTGAGGTTAAAATTTTTCATGATGGTTTTTGATTTGGTTAGTGTTGGTTGTTTTTTATGTGGTTTTTGTTTTTATGGTTTAATGATGCTCCTGCCCGAGGCCGTTTTTGTGCTTGAAATCACTTTTTAGTTTTTGGACGGTTAACCTGTTAAGTGTTTCTCGGCCGATACCGAGGTAGGAGGCGATGATAATCTGTGTGGTTTTTTGGGTGATATCAGGGTGGGTTTTAAGCAGCTGCTCATAGCGCTCAGATGGGGTTTTACAGCGTAGGAATATTGAGCGTTCCTCACTCATCATGTAGTAGCGTTCCATCATTGCCCTGCCAATTAAGTTGCCTTCGCGGAAGTCGGCATAATAACTTTGGAGCTGCAGATAAGTGATGTGCTGAAGCGTGCTGTCCTGCAGGACCTCGATATATTCGTATGCGGGTCTTTGGGTGAAAAAACTGTATACCGATATCATCAGGTCATATTTTCCCATAAACCACGTGGTGCATTCGCGGCCCTCACGGTCAAGGAAATAGGCGCGCAGGAAACCTTCCTTGATAAAGTAAATGTGACGGGCTGTTTCGCCAGGCCTTAGCAGGATATGGCGCCGGGGGAATTTGTCTGTCAGCAGCTGCTCATTGAGCCGCTGCTGGAAGGGCTGTGAAATTGGGGTGATGAACGAAAGTGCGGCGAGCAGTTCGGTAGCCTCGTCGTAATGTTTTTTCATGTGGTTCGATTGTGCTTCAAACCAACTTTTTTCTTAACTGTGGGAAATAGATTTGTCTTATCAGACGGGGATACAAAAATGAATATCGGAAATTTTATGGAAAAGGTTATTGTTCATTTTTCATTTTCTGCCTGAATGCAAGCCTTATAATGTTTGCGCTTTTTGTTCACTAACCATTTATCCTATGATCAAAGAATTTTCAATGCGCGCCTTGGCGCAGCTTATGGATGAACTCCATTCCATCGACTATCAGGTGAGCGATCCGCTCGAAAAAATGAAATCCTCGCTTAAAATCGTGAGGACTGCAATTGAAAAGCTAAGAATGTTGTGTGCGGAGCAGGGCTTTAGCTCGGAAGAAGAGGAGGTTCATTTTTTTAAACACATCAAGCCGGACTTTTATGGCCAGCAGGTTTTTTTTATCGAGCGTTATACGCTGGAGCGGAATATGCCTTACCGTGATGCGGAGGCGCAGCGGCTGTATTTTCTGGCGGAGGTAGCTTATGTGGAGCGCTTTTTTTTGTCGCATCCTTTTGCCTACGAATATTACCGCGCAGGTGCAACAGAGCTGGACAGGCAGTATTTCCTGAGGTCTTCTGAAGGCGGGGGACTATTTGGGTCGGAGGCAGTGGATCTTGACAGGAGTTTTTCAACGCCTGCTGACTACCTGTTTTCGCAGTTCCGTGCCTACGGGCTGTTAAAGGAATGGATTTTTGAAAGGCTGGATTATCTGGCAAGGAATCCTGCTGTAGCATATCAGCCAGGGTCGGAGGCGGGGGAGTTGAGGTGGACGGGAGACTCGGTTAACTTAGCGGAACTTGGTTATGCGCTGGTGTTAAGCGGGCAGTTCAATAACGGGCAGGCAGGGGTGGCGCAGGTATTCCGCTGGTTGGAGGAAAAGTTGTCAGTGGCTATCGGCGTGCCTGCAAGGAGGCTGGCTTCTATCAGGAGTAGGAAACGGTTGAGCAGAACGAAGTTTTTGGATGAACTTAAAGATGCTCTGGAGCGGAAAATGGATCAGGATGATGGGCGGTAGCAGAAATAGGTATATATGTTTATGGTTTGGAATTGATTTTTGATCTGATCAATAGATGAAATATTTTTGAGAAAAGGAGCCTAAGTTTCATTAAGCTCCTTTCAAGTAGTGGACGGTTGTGTGTTTCTCATTGATTTGTTAGTACTTCCAGCGCTTTTTATCCCCTTGATTTTTTTGGATCCCTATCCCTTGGGAATGTCCTTTCCTCTTGGATTGTTCCGTCAAGCTTTTTAATCTTTACAGACCCACCATTTGTACCCAAAACTTTTGTAAGACTTCCTCCGCTTATAGCTTTTTCTTTTGTGTCAAATTTTTTGACAATTTCTTTGCTCTGGTCTTTTTTTAACTCCCATTTGTTCTCTTTGGTGTTTTTGGATAGAGTAAACTTTTCTAGATTTTTCATGATTAGTTGATTTAATGTTCTGGTAAGGCTAGTAAATTATCGTTCCATTTTCCATCTGCATGGGTACGGATGTAGGGCGACCTGCCATCGGTCGGATTCACAACTCCCACATTCGATCGGTTGCCGTTTTCTTCGACAAAAAAGGTATTTGTGCTTTTGTTGATACTCTCGATGATCTGTTCTCTGGTCCAGTACCAACTACCGGGTACGCCAGCGTGGGTAATATGTTCGCTAGTACTGTTGCGATCTTTTTTTCTGATATGTGTAATTCTACTGTCTGCCATAACTTTTATTTTATTTGGTTTATAATGTTATTTTTTCCCATCTGTCGGCAATTTCGGCACAACATGCGCTTAGCCCGTCTATGATTCTCTTATCTCTCTTTGGTGCGCAAAAAACCTTATTTGCAAATACGTCGATTACAATACAGTCTTCTGGTAAAAGGTCTAAGCCTTCGACTTCTTTAAAATAGCGCCTCGACAATGAGGCGATGCCTTGGCCAATGCTGTCATTTAGCGGCTTGGTTTTGTTAAAGCAGAGTTTTATGAATCCGTGTGTACTTAATCCCGAATCATTGCTTAATAGTATTTCTGGTCTCGCGCTAACAATAACCCCATTAATAAGTAGCTTTTTCCCCTTGATAGAGCCAGCATTCCGCATGCTCATATGGTTAAATCTTTTAGTCAGCAGATCATCCATTGCATAGAACTTCTCCAGAGCCTCTGCGCAAAGGATGAGGTTCTCAGATGATTTTCCAGTCACTGTCCTGCTTTTTTTTCGTAAGTCGCCTGCGTAGACCTTCAATACTTCCATGAATTCAAAGGAATGTTGCACGCATCCGATAATCAGATCCCTCGCATCTCCATATCTCTTAGAAATGGCAATGACAGCTGGGTTCTTAACTTTGCAGCTTTTTAGGATGTTAAGCCTGGCTAATGCGCTTGCCTCGTTGTACTCACAGAGCATCTTCGCTGTAATCTGGGGGTCTTTTACGACCTTGATGTCGATAGTTTTCAACATTTTGTTTGTCCTCCCTTTCCATGCGCAATGCGTTATGCGCTGGAAATCTTTAAGTTAAATGAATAATAATTTTAGGTAAAGACTGAGGGAGGGTTATGAACACGGTTGCGTTTATAACTTTTTTTGCCAGATCGACTAAATTTCTTGAAAATTGTAGCAGAACAAAAACCCGGTTGGTACCCTCAGCTTTGTCGGTACTAACTTATTGGTCATCAGTGCTGAGAACATTGGTGACCTTTTTTATTAGTGCCAAACACTAAATTACGGACAATACAAGGCGTGCTCGCAAAATAATTATTAACACTTATTGCGTAAGATTGGTTAAATGTATTTAATCAACTGATTGTCAGATGTTTAATGTGTTAGTAACGCTAGGCTGACGTGGTGCAAAACTTTATCTATCTGTAGTTTCCCAATTACACTTCTTTGAAAAAATGGACTCAATGGTTTTGTTCTGTTTTTCTGCTTCTTTTAATTTTTAAGATTTTTAATTAAACATGGTCAAAGGCCACAGGCAAATTTCAATGCCTATGGCGAATTGCTCTAAAACTAGGAAGCTGGTTTTACCCACGGTATAACAGGGGGCTTTCTGTGTGCTCTGGAGTTTGATAGCCATTGAAATCGCTTTTCTCATCCCTCAAATGTATTTTTTGGTAAATGAAAATGAACGGTGCTTTTCAGATACCCGTAGAAAATCTTCCTTCAGCGCTGTTTTCCGTAATATATTATTATCTCAGGGTAGTACACTTTCTTTACCTTGTTTGGATCTGTAGGCTCCCCAATTTTGTTTCATCGCCAGGCAATTGTGCAGGGCCGAAAATGATTCATACTTATGTTGGAACAATTTACATGGGGACAGTTTTTATGCTGTTATGGAGCGGTAAGCCTGCTGTGGTATCTGGGACTGCTGTTTACCGCTTACCGAAAAGAGACGCTGGCCTTGCTGGGTTTAGGGACAGACGGAGATAGAGTAGGCAGTGTTTTAAAGTTCAAGTCTCAAAATAATGCTTTTCACGATGATAAATCTGGTTCCCGCCCGGTGCAAGGAAAAGATTTCAGTAATGATACAACAGGGCTAAGTGGTAATGGAAGTGTGGTGAATGAGACAGATACTAATTGTGAAACGGGATTAAACCTGGTTCTAAATAATCAAGCTGATAAAAGCGGAGCAAGGGATCATGATCTGATGGGCAAGGCCAAACCGCAACAGGGAATGGAAAGAGTGGCGAGTGGAAACCCGGTATTTGCCCCTGCGCAAAAAGATAATGGCGAGGCCGATCAGGTGGCGAATGGTGAGGTCGCTACTGTTAGCCTTTATGAGGACCTGACGGCAGGTATTAGGGAGATTTATGAGATACTGGCAGCAAACGATGGTAACAAACAGGACTTCTTTGGAATGATCGCGGAGCTAAAGGCTCAGTTTGGTCCATTGGGTTCAAGCCCCTGTATTGCAAGGGTGAATACATTCATTAGGGATAGTGCACCGTTTGCGGTCAGTCAGGGAGAACTGGAAAGTCTTTGGGATTAAAAAATCAACTACTCTTTTCTATTGCCAGCATTTTTTGATACCGCGGTTATACCGGGCATAAATGAATAGATGAAATGCTTTTGGGGTGCAGGCTTGAACTGGGTACAATGCCAGGCAAAAAATAAGGAAAGTTTAAGGGGAATATTTTATGGATTATTTCTGGGATGGAGGCTAGGTAACACTGGCAATAAGAAATATCGGACAGGTAAAGCTTGAGAAAAATTTAGGGGATAACATTTGATGGGTTTAGGATATGAGATATAGATATAAAGCGAAAAGGAAAGAAAAGCATGCATATTTTTTAAAGGTAATCTACATCTTTTCGATGCTGCTGCTTGTGATAGCAATAGGTGTGAGGGCGCAGGACGGCAATGCCGGGATACAGGAGGCTGCGAATAAGGTGAAGGGATATTTTGATACAGGCTGTGACCTGATGTATGCCATCGGTGCAGTGGTTGGTATCATAGGCGCTGTCAAGGTATTCAACAAGTGGAATGCAGGGGAGCCTGATACAAATAAAGTGGCCGCGGCGTGGTTTGGGAGCTGTATATTTTTGGTGGTCGTGGCCACTGTTTTGAAATCGTTTTTCGGGATATAAGCCATGGCAAGGGTATTCCAGATCAACAAGGGCGTGTCGAGGCCGATCGTTTTTAAGGGATTAAAGGCGCAGTATATCGCTTATCTGGCCATTGGGCTGGTATTGCTGCTGATCACCTTTGCGGTGCTGTACATTTTGGGCTTGTCGCTTTTTGTGGTGTTGCCGGTGATACTGGGTTTGGGTACACTGCTGTTTTATGGGGTATTTGCCTTAAGCAGACGGTTTGGGCAGTATGGACTGATGAAATACCTGGCAAAGCGCAGTCTTCCAAAAGTGATCATTTTTCGCTCAAGGAGGGCATTTACCTCGCTCAAAGCTGGATCACGGAGACCTGTGGGAATCTGGTCTGGAGGCGGGGTAAAAAGTCAGCAGAGAGGAAACGGTTTGGGAAAGGATTTAAGGGGTTAGGCTATGATAGAATCAGCAAATATATTTCCCATCTACAAAATAGAGAATGGCTGTATCCTTTCGCGCAAAGGCGATATTACCTATGCCTACGAGCTGAAACTGCCAGAGATATTCTCGATGTCGGCAAGTGACTATGAAGCTTTCCATGAGGTATGGGTGCGCGCAATCAGGGTTTTGCCGGAGTATTCAGTGGTTCATAAGCAGGACTGGTTCATGCAGGAAAAGGTGAAAGCGGATTTTGAGACTTGCGGTGATGCTTTTTTGTCCAGGTCATCAGAGCGCTATTTTGCGGAAAGGCCTTATCTGGAGCATAGCTGTTTTCTGATGCTGAGTAAACGACCTGCGGGTAAAAGGCTTTCGAGTTCGGCTTACAGCAATATCCTGCGCAAAAGCCTGGTTCCGGTGCAGGCGCTGGACAGGAGCTCAATAGAAGATTTCAGGGACAAGTGCAGCCAGTTTTGCCAGATTTTAACGGATAGTGGTTTTGTGAGGGTAGCCTCGCTGGGTGATGACGAACTGGCTGGAACCGCTATAAAACCTGGCCTGATAGAGAGATATTGTTTTTTGCTCAGCTCAGATGGGATGAGTGTAGTGCGGGATATCAGGGTAAAGGATGGCCTGGTGGTAGGGGATCTGCCTTTGGAGTTATATACTTTGGGTGAGGTGGACTCCTTGCCAGCTGTCTGCGGGAGTAGGATCGATTATGATGCTTATTCGACCGATAAAGCTAAGTTTTCTATCGGTTTTGCATCTCCCTTGGGACAGTTATTGGACTGTGAGCATATCTGTAACCAGTATGTATTCGTGGGTGACGGGCAGGAAACGATCAAGAGGCTGGAAGCTAAAAAACTGCGTCTGGGATCACTGGCAGGTTATTCAAGGGAGAATGCAGTGGCAAGGGATGCGGTGAATGATTACCTGTCGGAGGCTGTGGCAATGTCGAGGATTCCGGTAAAGGCACATTTTAATGTACTGGCCTGGTCGAGGGATGTGGCGGGAAGAAGGGAAATAAGGAACAAGGTAGCCTCAGCCATGTCGCGCATGGATGCGGTGGCGAAACAGGAAAGTGACGGGGCAGCGCAGATCTGGTTTGCAGGGCTGCCGGGCAATGGGGCGGATTTTCCGATGAACGATAGCTTTGATACTTTTCCAGAGCAGGCGGCCTGTTTTTTTAACCTGGAGAGTAACTGCCGCTCGTCACTTTCAAGCTTTGGCATCCGTATGGGGGACCGATTGTCCGGAAGGCCCTTACATGTTGACTTATCGGATGAGCCGATGAGAAAGGGCTGGATCACTAACCGCAATAAATTCATTATTGGAGGAAGTGGTAGTGGGAAGAGTTTTTTTACCAACCATTTGGTGCGCAGTTATTTTGAGCAGGGAACACATATGCTGATCGTGGATGTTGGCCATAGTTACCGCGGCTTATGTGGGCAGGTGGGCGGATATTACTTTACCTATAGTGAATCTGATCCCATAGCCTTTAATCCATTCTTTCTGGGCAAAGGAGAAGTGCTGGATACCGAGAAGAAGGAAAGCCTGAAGACGCTGTTGCTTTCGCTGTGGAAGAAAGAGGATGAGGAGTATCGGAGGTCAGAATATGTAGGATTAAGTAATGCACTGACGATGTATTTTGAGCATCTGTCGGTTTCACCTGACGTTTTTCCATGTTTCAATACCTTTTATGAGTTTCTGGGTTCTGGCTATTCAGAGGCCTTAAGAGATAAGGGAGTAAGCAGCCGTGATTTTGATATCCAGAACTTTCTGTACGTGCTGGGGCCGTATTATCGGGGTGGAGAATTTGATTACCTGCTCAATGCCAGGGAGAACCTGGATCTATTGCACCAACCCTTTATTGTTTTTGAACTCGATGAGATCAAGGACCATCCCATTCTCTTTCCAGTGGTTACGCTGATCATTATGGAGTCTTTTATCTCCAAGATGAGAAAGCTCAAAGGTGTGCGTAAGATGATCCTGATTGAGGAATGCTGGAAGGCGATCGCTAAGGAAGGCATGGCGGAATACATTAAATACTTATTTAAAACGGTAAGGAAGTTCTTTGGTGAAGCGGTGGTGGTCACGCAGGAGATCGAAGATATTATTTCCTCACCGATCGTTAAACAGGCCATTATCAATAACGCAGACTGTAAGATACTGCTGGATCAGAGCAAATACCAGAATCGGTTTGAGCAGATACAGTCTTTATTGGGACTCTCGGATAAAGATAAATCATTGATCCTGTCGATGAACAGGGCCAATGAGCCTGGAAGGAAGTATAAAGAGGTGGCTTTTGTGCTTGGAAACCATTCGCAGGTGTACCGGACAGAAGTATCGCTGGAGGAGTATCTGACCTACACAACGGAAGAATCGGAGAAACTGAAAGTTTATGAATATGCC
The DNA here is from genome assembly GCF_918698255.1 of Pedobacter sp. Bi27. Lineage (NCBI taxonomy): Bacteria > Pseudomonadati > Bacteroidota > Sphingobacteriia > Sphingobacteriales > Sphingobacteriaceae > Pedobacter > Pedobacter sp. Bi27. Next base: position 238,504 of record NZ_CAKKMW010000005.1, on the reverse strand, counting down.
CGTATGTATGGATCGATCCGTAAGGGGATAGAGATGCTGGCCGCAGAGATGCGGGAAGAGGATTTGAAGGGGAAACCATCATGATGCAGCGTATAAAATTCAAACAATTTTTGACTAGGAGTATACCGGGTCTCTTTCGGTCGGATGCAGAAACCAGGGTTAGGCTGGGTAAAGCAATAAAAATGGTGGTGCAAATTTTAGAGGATATGAAAAGGAAATTTTTGTGGCCAGGAATAATGCTGGGAATCGTTCTAGCGGCCTGTAATGCGCTAAAGGGCAAAAGTACACTAGAAGGTACTTATATCAACCACAGCGAAGGAAAATACAGTGTCGCGAATGATACCCTGATGGTAGAGGAAGGCGGTGGCAATCTGGTACTGATCCATAGGAGGACGGGATTTAACAGGGTTGTTGATGGGAAACTGGGCAAAAGGGAATATGAAAAGGAGGAATGGAAAGCGGTATGGGACAAAGATCAGGGTATTTTGAGGGAGCTGCGAAAGGGACGGTTATTGTATCTCGACCAGGATTCAGCCCGGCTTATATTGGGAAAACGGGTGTACGGAAAGGTAAATTAAAAAATTAAGCAGAATGGTATAACATGAATTGGATCAGGAAGATGAAAAAGTATATGGTGATCCTGCCGGTGAGCACGATGACGCTGTTTGTGGCGGTGCCAAAAGGTGCCAGTGCACAGATTGCGGTGCTGGAGGTAATCAAGGCAGGAGTTAAAAAGGTGATCAAGGCTGTGGACCTGAAAGTGCAGCGGCTGCAGAATGAAACGATCTGGCTACAGAATGCGCAGAAGGTATTGGAAAACCAGTTATCGAAGCTAAAGCTGACCGAGATCGCAGATTGGACGGAAAGGCAGCGGAAACTTTATGCGGAGTATTATGAGGAGTTGTGGAAGGTGAAAGCGGCGATCAGTTATTACCGACAGGTAAAATCATTGACCGAGAAGCAGATTGCAATTGTCGACGAATATAAGTGGGCCTGGGGGCTGTTTTCCAAAGACAAACATTTTAGTGGGGAGGAGCTGGAAAAGATGGGGCAGGTGTACTCGGGGATACTTGAAGAAAGCCTGAAGAACCTGGACCAGATCCTGCTGGTGGTGAATGCTTTTAAGACACAGATGAGTGATGGGGAGCGGCTCGAGATTATTTATAAAGCTGGTGAACAGCTGGAGGATAACCTGCGTGATCTAAAGCAGTTCAATACCCGGAATGCGCTGCTCAGTATCGACCGCGCTGCATCGGCTGATGAGGTGGTGGTGCTGAAAGAGCTGTATGGGGTTCAATAATCCAATGCGGATGCTTATGTCTTAACATATTGGCTTTCTTTCAAATTTTTATGATAGGGCCAGGTGAAATCCCGGTGTGAAAAACTAAAATATTATGAATGAAAATATAGGCTTTGGCCATGAACCAAGTTTAGGACCTGGTCATAAAACAACGGTAATGAGAATTGGCTGCCTGCTATTGATGTTATGCCTACTTAATTGCTTGGCTTATGGACAGACGTTCGGCGAGTTTTTTAACCAGAAGAAAACGCAGCGTAAATACTTCATTGAGCAGTTGGCTGCGCTGAAATTATATGCTGGCTATCTGCAGAAGGGTTATCAGATCGGAAGGGATGGGATCCAGGCTGTTCGGGATATTACTAATGGTGAGTTTGGTCTGCATAGCGCTTTTATCTCATCACTTTCCAAGGTAAGCCCGGTGATATCCCGGCACAAAAAGGTGGCGGAAGTCATTGCCATGCAATTGGAGATGGTGTCGGTATTTAGGGTTTTGGGAAGGATGCATGATCTGGAGCCTATGGCGCTGGCATATATCGCTTCGGTTGGTGGCGAAATACTGGAGGCATCGCTATCCGATGTGGAGGTATTGATGATGATTATCAGCTCAGGCAGGCTGGAGCTGGATGAAGAGGAGAGGCTCAGGAGGCTGGACGAACTGCATGCTTCGGTTGAAGAGAAATACCGCTTTGTGCGATGGTTCAGGGGTGAGGTGTTGCTACTTAATAATCAGAAGGATAGGTTGTTGAATGATCTGATCGGAATTGGAGGTTTATATGAAAAGTAAGATATGGGTTTGGTTTGAGGTGTCTTATCGCTGGGCAGGCTGGTTACCTGCCCGGCATAAGATTAACATACTGGCGATGTGTTTGCTTGTCATGTTTGTTTCCCTTTTTGTGCCGGGTAAGGCAAGGGCGCAAAGCGTGGAGGTAGAGCAGTTGCTGATCAATGTAGAGAAATTGACCCAGTTCAAGAACATATTGGAAGATATGAAGAAAGGCTATGAGGTGGTATCGAAAGGTTATCAGGCCGTCCGGAATATCTCGCAGGGGAATTTTTCGCTGCACGAAGTCTTTTTGGATGGGTTGATGCTGGTCAGTCCAGAGGTCAGGAAATACCATAAAGTGGCCGGAATTATTACTGCGCAAGGGAGGATTGTATCGGAATACAAGGCAGCACTTAAGGGTTTCAGGTTATCCGGTGTCTTCAAAGACGGGGAAATGGATTATTTTTCAAGGGTTTATGGAGAGCTGTTTCAGCAGAGTCTGTCCAATCTGGATGCGCTGACCACGGTATTGACGGCATCCGAGCTAAGGATGAGTGATGATGAAAGGTTGAAGGTGATCGATAGGTTGTTTGGTGAGGTGGAAGACCAACTGGGTTTCCTGAGGAGTTTTAATGGTGAGGTGGTGCAGTTAAAGATGCAGCGGGAACGGGAAAGAACATCAATTTCCGGTATGCAATCGCTGTATAAGCAATAGGCATTTTCTTTCATGCCTGGTTTTGAGCCAGAACACGAATAGCCTTTTAAAAATGATAAATAATGATTTTATGCCGGGAAGAACAGGGTTTTGTATTGGTGTTATGCAGGAAACGTGTTTTGACCGGGAACAAGAATAGAATACGTAGAAAAGGTAATAATGATTTCATACCTGGAGGAACAGGGTTTTGTATTAGTGTTATGCAGGAACCAGGTTTTGACCGGGAACAAGAATAGAACACTTAGAAACGATAAATAATGATTTCATGCCGGGAAGAACGAGGTTTTGTATCAGCATTACGCAGGAACCAGGTGAAAACCGGGAATGAAATTAAAATGAGATAATAGAAAATAATGATGAGTGTGATAAGAAAGAACTATAACCCTGGGGGGTACGGGCTGCTGGCCATCGTGTTCGTATTAGTGATGTTGGGCAATCCTGCCATGGCGCAGGGCGTAGCGGGAACGATCAAGGGCATGCAGCCGGTACTGGACAGAGTTTATTCAGAGATGCTGCCGATGTGCTCCAGGCTGATCGGTGTTGCCCGGGGACTGGCCGGGTTTGGTGCGATGTGGTATATCGCGCACCGGGTGTGGCGGAATATCGCATCAGCTGAGCCCGTGGATTTTTATCCGCTGCTGCGTCCTTTTGGACTGGGAATGTGCATTATGATGTTTCCTACGGTGATCGGGATCATGAACGGGGTATTGCAGCCAACAGTTTCGGCAACGGGACAGATGGTGTCGGACAGCAACCAGGCGATAGAGCGGCTATTGAAAGCCAAAGAGGAGGCCATTAAACGAAGCAAATACTGGCAGATGTATGTCGGGGAAAGTGGGATGGGCGATAGCGATAAATGGTATAAGTATACCCATCCCAAAGACCCCGATCGTGACGAGGAAACTTTTCTGGATGGGCTTGGGAATGACCTGCAGTTCTGGATGGAAAAACAGAACTATAATTTCAGGAACTCTGTGAAGACCTGGCTGAGCGAGGTATTGGAGGTGCTTTATGCAGCGGCAGCGTTGTGCATTAATACCATCAGGACGTTTTTTCTGATCGTGCTGGCAATCCTCGGGCCACTGGTATTTGGTTTTGCGGTCTTTGACGGCTTTCAGCAGACGCTTACCATCTGGCTGGCCAGGTATATCAATATCTTTTTATGGCTGCCGGTGGCCAATATTTTTGGGAGTATCCTTGGAAAGATCCAGCAGAACATGTTAAAGCTTGACCTCTCACAGATCGAAGCGCAGGGCGATACCTTTTTTTCTTCAACCGATACCGCATACATGGTCTTTCTGATTATTGGTATAGTAGGCTATTTTTCTGTTCCAAGCGTATCCAATTATATTGTCAATGCCGGTGGAGGCAATGCAATGTTGAGCAAGGTTAATTCTGTGGTGAGTGGGACGGTTTCTACCGGAACCAAGATCGTCAGCGGTGCTGGCGGGATGGCGATGGATGCTTATGGGGATATGGCCAGAAGGCAGGCCGGGGGATATGCTTCGGATGCATCGGGTGATTACTTTAAAGATGGTGATGGGGGATCTGCGCAGCAGAAAAGGATTTCAGGTAAAAGTTAAGATCGGGGGAGAAACTTATGTTCATGCAGTTAAAAAATATCGATACTGCCTTTAAACATGTTAAGGCGCTAAGCGTAGGTTTTATGGTGGTTAATTTTCTGTGTATGGTATTCTGTATCTATCAGAGTTACCATATGGTGGGGCTGTCCCAGGAGCGAGTTTATGTGCTTCATAATGGGAAAGTATTGGAGGCATTGGCCGCAGATCGTCGTGCAAACCTGCCGGTAGAACTGCGGGACCATATACGCACCTTTCACGGGTATTTTTTTTCGGTCAGTCCTGATGACGGGGCGATCAAAAGGGATATGGATAAGGCGCTTTATTTAGCCGATGAGTCAGCGAAAAAAGAGTATGATAACCTGCGGGAATCAGGCTTTTATAACAGGATGATTGCAGCCAATATTTCGCAGGAAATAGTAGTGGACAGCATCCGCTTAACGCTGGAAAATTACCCCTACAAATTCACCTGTTTTGCCACTGAAAAACTGGTACGCAGCAGTGGCATTTCTTTTCGGAAACTGGTGACTGCAGGTGAGGTCAGAACGCTCGAGGATAGGAGTGATGAAAACCCTCACGGCTTTCTGATACAGAAGTGGCAGACGCTGGAAAACCGGGATTTGGTCACGAAATAGGGCGGTTTTTTATGTACGATCTTGTCATCTGGTGGTTTTGTGAAATATTGGTATTTGCGGGTGAATTAAATTAAAAGCCTTAATTACAGGTAGTTATCGTTGTTACTGCTTGAAGTTTATGGTTTTTTGACTATCAAATCGTTAAAAATCAATTATTTAACAAATTTTATGTTGTGTTTTTATGACCGGGTTATTCCTGGTTTATAAGAGTGGATAGCCAGATATAATAAAATATAAAAATCGGTATGTAAATAATTTATATAAAATCATATAAAGTAAAAATTAATATGAGATTATTTCAATCACGGCCCGGTTATGGCCATGTCAAAAATAAAACAATCTGCATGCTTCGCGGCCGGTTACTATTAATGGAAAAGCAAACGGCCGATTGGCTAAACGCGCGGACAAAAAACATTTCTGCAAGAATATTACTGGCAGCGCTGGTGATATTCTGCTGCCTGGGAACGCTCGTTTGCCTGGCACTGATAGTGGGAAAAATCAAATAAAAAAAAGGATATGGAAACAGGAAAAAAAAGGGATGCCGGAAAGATATTACTGGTGCTCCCATTGATGGTTTTGCCCTTTGTTGCACTGGGCTTTTATGCGCTTGGCGGAGGCAAGGAAAACGGGGGAATAATAGCGGAGGCAAGAGGGATCAATACCTCATTGCCCGACGCTAAACTAAAGGAGAAAGAGCCATCAGGGAAGATGGATTTTTACGCAGTGATGCAGGCAGATTCTGCAAAAAAAGCAAGGTCTGAAAATTATGTTGCGGAGGTCACCGGACGAAGTAACGGCGATCAGCAGGCAAAGGAACTTGAAACTAAATTATCGCTGTTGCAGAAGACACTGGCCTCCCCTCAGGATGATCTTAGAAGCCCGGACCGCTCAAGGGTTTTACAGGTGCCGGGAATGGGCGGGGATGTCGACAGGCTGGAGCTGCTGATGAAAAGCATGCAGGAAAATAAGTCGGAGGACCCGGAAGTGACCCAGCTGAATTCGATGCTGGAGAAGATAATTGAAATCCAGAACCCTGGAAAGGCAGCAGGAAACAAGGTAATTCCTGGTGCGGAAAAAGAAAGCGTGTTTGCTGCAATCCCGGCACTTATCGAAGAAAAGCAGAAAGTCCGCGAGGGCGCGGTATTGCGGCTGAGGATTCTGGATAGCACGCTGCTCAGTGGCGTAATGGTGCCGGGTGGCCATGAACTGTATGGCATCTGCAAGTTTACCAACCAGCGCCTTCTGGTTGATATCAAAACAGTAAGGATAGGGAAGCTGATCCTGCCCGTTGACCTGAGTATTTATGGGATGGATGGGATAAGGGGGATTGAAACTACCGAGGCGGTGATCGGAAATGCGGCTTCGGGAGGAGCTGACGATGCGGTGCGAGGTTTGCAGCTGACCAGCTTTGACCAATCGGTCGGGACGCAACTGGCAGGGGCCGGAATTGATGCTGCCAAGGGACTTTTTTCGAAAAAGGTCAGCTCGGTTAAAGTGCGTGTGCCGGGAGGGATCCAGGTACTGCTCAGGGATAATGGTAAAAAATAAACGGTAAAATTTCTAACCAAAACAAAAGATGATGAACGAGAACAACATCAGGGGGCTAAAGGAAGAACTCGTGAGCCTTGGTTTCAGTCAGGAAACAGGAGATAGGATGCATGAGAGCATCGCACTGGGGATTACTGCCTTTACCCTGCGTGAGCAGGTGCAGGGTTTGAACGGACCAGTTGATCTGGACCTGTATTTCAGGCAGTCCAATAAGTCTGAATATTATTATTTTAATAAGTTTGAAGTGACGCAGGGCAAGGGCTGGAGTTTGGAGGAAGGACAGCAGTATTTTGTACTCTCGCCATCTGCCGATGGAAAACTGGAACTTAGACTTCAGACGCCCAGGGTAGCCGAGGCTTTGGAGGAATTCAAGAAATTCGACCAGACCGCCAAGCTTGGCTTTGGCAGGTCGCTGGAAGATGCACAATTGATCGTGGAGAGGGTAGATGGTAAGCTCTCGCAGATCCCCACGGAGTTTATTGCCACTTACCGGAACCCTCCGGTAACACAGACGATGTGGGTGGACCGCGGCAGGGGCTTTACAGCCCAGCAGGCGGCAAACCTGATGGAAGGACGGAGTGTTTACCGCGATGACCTAATGAGCCAGGCGGGTACGCCTTATAAAGCCTGGGTGAAGCTGGATATGGATGCGGAAAGGGATCGGCACCATAATTATGCGATGAACACTTACAACGACCCTTCTTATGGCTTTGATCTCAGGAGCCTGCTAGGCAGCTATCAGATCAACGGCATGGAAAACCGTACCATTTCGGATGGGATTATAGCGGCATTGCAGAACGGCGACCGGGCGTTGGTATCAATTGAAAAAGAAGGTAAGCTGGTGCCGGTTTATCTTGAGGCAACGCCCCGTTTTCTTCAGCTGAACCTTTACAATAAAGAGGGTAAGGCAGTAAAGCGTGAGGAGTACCAGAAACAGCTGGTGCAGCAGGTCGGAAAGGAAAAGACCAAACACCAGAAGCAGTCTGTAAACAGGCAGATGGGGATTTGACAAAATTTATTACTTTAGTGTCCTGCTTTTAAGCAGGTAAACCTATTGTTAAACATTTAACCAATATCAAAAATGGAAAAATTCGGAAAAGTTAAAGAGCTTGTGGCAGCAGTTGAGGCTGATGCGGTAAAGTTTTATGAGAATGGAAATGCTGCTGCGGGAACGCGTGTAAGAAAAGGCATGCAGGATCTTAAGAACCTTGCGCAGGAAATCCGTGCTGAGGTAACAGAGAAAAAGAACGCAAAATAAACATTAGCTGTTTTGGGAATAGATGCTCTGGCTAGTGGTCAGGGCATTTTTTGTTTTCCGCGCAAGAAGGTTATACAACCACAGGTGCTACAAGAGCCTAAAATTATTTACGCTCATTTCCAGTGTATTGGGAGCGGAGGCTTGCAGTAATCACGGAGGCTGATATATTTGTAATATGACGGTAACCGTATTAGCGATCCTCGAAACCGATTTTGTGCCTGCCAAGAACCTGGCGAAGGTGATGAATGACCGACTTGAAAGGGCGGCAATGGAACTAAGGAACAATCACCTCAAAGCACTATATGGCCGTGGTTTTTCCTGCGAAGACCTTGTAATTTATATCAGTTATAACAGTAAATACAAAATCCGTTATCGGATTGTGAACGATGTGCCAGCGGATATCGAATATTTTGTGGCCGAAACTTGCGGCAGACTGGGTTATATCCTTTGGAGGTCAGTTTCGGTTGAGATTCTGCCTGGATAACCGTTAAGTTTAGCCTGAAGATCAGGCGCATACCATCTACACTTTTTGGTGCCGCTATTATCTGATTCGCTTTTTCAATATGCTGCGCAACTTTATGGCCACCTTCTTGCAGTCACGGAGATCAAACCTGCCGAAATCTAGCCTCATGTGGTAAATAGGCTGTTCGGATTTCACCCTGCTAATTACCGAACGGATCACTTGTCCATCACTTTTTAATAGCTCAATAAGGGTTACCAGATCGGTTTTGGCTGGAAACCGGATCCAGAGTGCTGTACCGGATTCAGGAAGATCGTAGCTAATATATTCACCCAACTGGAGCTGGAGTAATTCGTGCAGGTTTTTAAGGTCTTTCTGCTTTGCGGCCTTGGCCTGTCTGGAGAACCAGAGCAGCTCACTGTTCACCAAAAAACGGGAGATTGCCTTTTCCTCAGAGAAATCCCGGTAGCCATAATGGGCATTTGGTATTGATTTAAGTATTTCGATGAGCTGTGCCGGTGCGACAACGGTCCTAAGATTCTGCATGTACGGGCTTACCCGGCTTAACGCCGCGCTGTGGATAACAAATCCCCCGTGCGCATAATGTGCCAATGGCATAAAGGGATATTTCCCCCACCAGAATTCATGATCATCATCTTCTTCTATGATGTAAAATTGGTGTTTTTTGGCCAACTCGACCAATCTGGAGCAACTGGCCTCATCCAGGTTCCTGCATTCGGGATAACTGCAGTTGGGCCTGATATAGACTGCCATTATTCTCTTCCTTATAATGATTTCCTCTAATTGCGATATAAAATCGTTCTGGACTGCGTTGAGCGCAATCATGTTAATCCCACATTCCTGCAGGACGGAATTGATCAGCGGATCAGATGGAGAGGTGTTGATTACGGTATCGGAGGATGCGCAAAGTGCCTTAAAAATAGCCCTCATGCATTCACTTCTTCCGCGTATCACCAGTAAGTGGTCTATTCTGATGTTAAAACTTCTTAGGTTGAGCTGCTGCAGGATTGCCGCCTGTATCGATTGGGAATGGATACCGTGCTGTTTTTGAGGAGTAGCTAAACCGGTATTGGACCGGGAAAATTCACGGACATATTTGGAGACTATCCTTTCCGGCCAGTAAACCTTATCGATAAAGGGAAGGCCAACGGAAATGAAACCCCGCCCACTATCCTTTTCCGCGCGCTCATCATTATGCCCATTTAATCCGGGTGCAAGCGGTAACATCTCCGGCATCGATGATGGCCTGCTTTTACGCGAGTCACCGGGTAAAGGATCGGCGACACAGGCTTTGCTGCCTTTGTTATGGGTGAGCCACCCGGTTGCGATCAGTTTGGTATAAGCGCGCAGGGCAGTATTTCGGTTTACTTTGTTCAGCCGGGCCAGTGTGCGGTGCGATGGGATACCTTCATGTGGCTGGACGGTTCTGTTCTGAATCCGCTCGATTATAAATTCCTCTATCTGTAAAGAGTTTGGTTTTTTTGCGGTAACTGGCATTACCCATACCGACAAATCGTATTGACGCATAACACGGTAGTTGATTACAAATCAAAAATTTAAAGGTGCGAATGTATGCTATTTCTTTTCAATGAGAAAAACCACCAACTGCCCTAGTTGAGAATGCAATAACTGCCCTAGCAGGGAATGGCTTTAAAGGCGATACATATTTGGCAATATGTGGCGATTTTTAGAAAATTAGCATGAAATGAAAAATTTTCCATTGATAATCAAACCCTTAAGAGTGCCATAGCCGGCATATCAAAAACTGGCCTAAGCAATTGCATCCGATTGTCTTCAAATTTGGCCAGCCCGATGTAGCGGCCTTAAAATCAGGCGTATTAGGGGGCAGATAGGAAATGGAGGTATTATGTATTAAAAGTTCATCAGATTAATTGGGACATCTTGAAAGTTCCAATTCCAATTCTAACCAAAAAAACAAATGATGTTCATCCGGATCCAGCATTTTTTGAATCTGATGCGCAGAATAGCGCGGATGAGGACAATTATTTACTGGGATAACGGGCATGAGAACTGCAATTGTTGACGTGACGGGTTTTTCGGCGATGGCCGCAAAACAGGCACAAGGTTTTCCCAAGAGTGGTATGAAAAGACTGGCGAAAAAAGTATTGACAGTGGCTGGATAGTCAGATAAAAAAACATTGTTTTTTGGTGTATGGATATTATGCTGATCGTGGCCATCGTTAAGCGCCCGAAGCTGAACACCCGTTTTCGGGGCAAAGTGGTCACAGATATTTACACCAAAATGTTCAGTCTGACCAGATCCTGACCCTGATGCTTTTAGCAGTAGCAACCATCTTGGAAAAAATTAATAATTCAATTAATTAATGGCCAATATTACTATTAGCATGAATAAAATTAGAAAAATCCTAAGGCTGTATGACCAGGGTAAAGGAAAGCTCACGATCGCGGGCTATTTAGACCTGTCTCGTACAACAGTCAGGAAGTACATTACCGCGTTTGATACCTGTGGGCTTTCGCTGAAGGAAGTTGATTCCCTGGGAGACGCGGAACTGGAAGAGCTTTTCGGAAAGGTCCAAGAAAAAAGGCCCTCTTTGGGCAGCCAGCGCATGCAGACACTCCAGCGCTGTTTTCCAAAGATTGAAAGGGAACTTAAACGGACAGGGGTCACCAGGATGCTGCTCTGGGAAGATTACATGAAGGAGTTTCCTGACGGATATCAGTATACCCAGTTCTGTAGGTACTTCAATGACTGGCTTGCCAAGGTTAACCCCACGATGCACCGCACGCATAAAGTCGGAGATAAACTCTTTGTTGATTATGCCGGCGAGAAACTGAGCTATATCAATAAAAAAACGGGGGAAGTAGTTTCTGTAGAGGTTTTTGTGGCCATCCTTGGGGCAAGCCAGCTCACCTATGTTGAAGCGGTACGCAGCCAGCAAAAGGAAGACTTTATTTCCGCCTGCGAAAATACCCTGCATTTCCTTGGTGGGGTGCCCTCAGCGATAGTCCCGGATAACCTGCGGGCTGCCGTCACCCGGAGCCATAGGTATGAGCCTACCGTTAATGAAACTTTTGAAGATTTTGCGTTGCATTACGATACCTGTGTACTGCCTACAAGGGCTTACAAGCCAAGGGATAAAGCACTGGTTGAAGGTGCTGTGCGGATTATCTATACCAGGCTTTATGTTCCCATAAGGCAAAAGGAATACTTCTCCCTTTCGGAGCTGAACGTTGCGATATGGGAATATCTTGCCAAACACAACAATCAGCTGCTCAAAGGCAGGACCTACAGCCGCCGTATGCAGTTTGAAGAAATTGAAAGAAAAGAACTTAAACCCCTGCCAGTAGACCGCTTTGAGCTTAAGCAGTCCTTCCATGCCAAGGTGAACAAGGATAGCCATATCCTTTTGGGGACCGACAAACATTATTACAGCGTTCCTGTGCGGTTCCTGAGCAAGAAGGTCAAGATCATCTATTCGGCTTCGGTGGTTGAAATCTTTTCCAAGTTCGAAAGGATTGCTATCCATAAGCGAAGCAAAGTCCCGCATGCCTATACCACCAATAACAGCCACCTGTCCAGTACCCATAGGTATTCAGCTGAACGCACACCGGAAACATTTGTGGAGCGTGCTGAGGCCATCCATAGCGATGTGCTGACAGTGATCAAATCAATACTGGAAAGCCGTCGCCATGAAGACCAGAAGATAAAGACCTGTGAAGGGATCCTGGGGCTGGAGCGTAAATTCGGCCGTGATCGGTTGGCAGGGGCGTGCAGACGGGCCATGGACTATGGCATTGATGTCCGTGTTTTCAAGACCATACAGTCGATCCTGGAAAATAATATGGACAGCCAGCGTGAAAATGTCTTTTCACAGGACCTGCCGATGCCTTCCCATGAAAACATCCGCGGCGAGGAATATTATAAATAACCTATAACCAATAAAATGAATAACTCAGATACATTAGATAAACTCAGATCCCTAAAGCTCTATGGCATGTTCCATGCCTTTAAAACAAACCTGGAAACCGGTAGTGTTGAGGGATATACTCCCGATCAGTTGCTTGCAGAACTTGTTGATGCGGAATACGAAGACCGTATGAACAGAAAGATCAACAGGCTCATTGACGGCGCAAAGTTCCGCTACAAAGCTTCCATTGAACTGATCAACTTTAACAGGGACCGTAACATTGACCGCTCACAGATCCTCAGGCTTGCTGAATGTGCATTCATTGAAAACCATGACAATATACTCATTACCGGTCCCACAGGGATAGGTAAGAGCTATATAGCTTCAGCAATAGGACACCAGGCCTGCGCAAAAGGCTTTCGGGTAGTTTATTGGAGCGCACCAAAACTCTTTGCCAGGCTTAAGCAGGCCAAAGCTGATAACAGTTATTTCAAAGAGGTCGCAAAGATCCTCAGGGCAGAACTGTTGATCCTGGATGACTTTGGATTGCATCCACTGGACAACCAGAGCAGGCTTATGCTGATGGAGATAGTAGAGGATCTGCATGGCAAGACCTCCATGATCTTTACCTCCCAGCTTCCGGTAAGTGCATGGTTCGAGATGATTGGAGAGAAGACCATTGCAGATGCAGTGCTGGATAGGATCGTTCATGATGCCCACAGGATCGAAGCCCTTGGAGAATCGATGCGGAAAGTGAGACCGAAAAAATTAGAGGATCTCGAGAACACGTTTCAATAATAGGCGCTGAACAGGGCGTTTTACCGCCTTCATGTTTTTTTATGTGGGGGTTCCGCTAAAAGTGGCCACTGGTTTTCATCCATCGTGGCCATCTTTTTCGGCCTATATTGTTCACTAGATTTCGCTTGAAAGTGGCCACTCGGCTCATTTTAAGCGGTTTTAAGCTTCTGAAAAGCGGGGGTGGATTCAATGATTGTTTCGCCTAGAGAAATCGAAACGGAGATGTTCTAATAGCCTTAAAATCAAAAATTATATTTCTTATTCTAATGTGTTTTTAAAAGCGGGTTGATTTGCTGTAAATCTTGTTCTGGAAGGCCGTTTTTGTTGCAAAACCATCTTCTGTGGAGGATTGGTTGATCAAATGCAGGAAAGATAGATTGGAAAATGAAGGGAAGGAATCTGGGAGGATTTAATATATTTGGCTCAGTCTTTACGATTCCATCAAGACCGGATGGTAAAAAGCGGGGTGTACAGTTTGGAATGAAAACTGGTGCACACTTTTAGCGAAATCCCCAACACTTAAAAACAGTGATTTTTTTGCTCTTATATTCTGTTTAACTAATTGATTTACTGTGTATTACGTGTTTAATTCTTATTTTGTAGTTTAGTTTACAACTCCACTTTAATTTTATTCTGGAAGAAGGAATTTATTTAAAGTTCCTTCATCCAATTATTCTACAGCATTGTGATGAAAATAATCTTGGAAGATTTAACTGAAAGAATGGAATCATTACTCAAAAAGGTAAGCATAATAGAAAAAAAGCTGGAAATGAAAAATTCCAGAAGGCTAACAGGTACCGTGCTAGAACTTCCACTAAATGATCTACTTGCATTTAAAATCGAGCTTGAGGAAATCAGACACAGCTTGGCCTCGCTAAATCAGCAGGTAAATGAGATAACAATATTTGAGACGTTGAAGCAGATAGAGGCCACAACCAATGAGATTAAAGAATCGAGCGGATTTCTGAAAAATATCTTTGTCCGGGAAAAGGTTAAATCGATGAAGGAGAAAGTGCCCAAACAAGATGCCGTAAATGACTTCATAAAGAAGTATATGAACTCAATGAAGTAATCAACATTGAAACCTTTGAACATATGTTCACCAAGTTCATATCGGGTATGTTAAAGGATGAATGGCATGTAAATTTCCGAGTATACAATAGTGGCTTTAGCAGCGATTTTATGCTGGAGGCTAAGGGTAAAAGGGAAAAGCTGAGTGATGATCCCATCAGTAGATGGCAGCTTTAGAAAGGTTATGGTACTCCCGGCTTCGCAAGCTATATTATGATCAGGGATTAAGTTTAATCAATTTAAGGATCCGTTCAACATCATCATGGAGTACCGTTTCATTCCTATAGTAGGTTATGATGAATCTGCCTCCGTTTTCTATGAAACGATAACCATGATCAATATACCACTGTATTTTTTTCTCCGCATAAATCTCATATGAGGGATCCTCAATCATCCCGAAATGTTCCCAGTGGTAAACAGTTCTGCTCTGGAGAGCTATTATAGTGAAATCGGGAATCTTGTTATATCCCTTTATATCAAATGGCCTTTCGTAGTAAAACTTTAAACCATTTTCTTCCAGCAACCTGTTATATATGTATTGTTCTTGATAGGACCTTACTGCCCCGCCATCGTTGGTGGCTATGTTCCGCTCGGATTTAAAATATATAGCTGAAGGTCTTACCGATTCCGAATTCAGTTCCGTCGGTATTTTAGCTTCCTTTCTGAAAAACCTCCATTGATAGAAGTTGGGATTGGCTACGTCCACATTACAGTTGCTGATAATCTGGCGCAGTATGCCATCCTGCTCCATCTTTCTCAGAAAACGGCTGAAGTCCCTTCCGGTAGGAAATTCCTTTCTGATCACTTCTTTACGACGGGCGAAATCATATACATCTGTCGAACGGGCAACCGTAATTTGACTTGTGGTGTTGAAAAATTCATCAATTTCCCCGGATATGATTCTCAACAAACTGATTGCTTTTGGTAGGTCCATAGACCTAATGTTGCGAGGGTGATTGAACATAAATCAGCTGTATTAGAGATCTATCTGCCGTTCATTTTTGACAAGTAGGATTTTCCCATTTTCTACCTCCAGCCAACCGTAGTCGTAGCAGAAACGGTAAATATTCATCTCCTTGCTGAATACACTTGTACAATACCCGAAATGGAAACCTGCCTCGATCAGGTCAGCTTTACTGATGATGAGTTTGGTTTCATCGCCCAGTCTTTCCTTTAATATCTGCCTGTTGTGGCGCAGCATGCGGTGGATCTTTTCGACAAAGGCTGGTTCCTGCCAACCACTTATCCGCTGAACCTGTCTTTTGTTAGCATTCCTGCAGGCATCGCTGCAGAAGCGCTTATCCGAGCGGCCCTCGAATGAGAGCCCGCATACCTCGCATTTGCGGTATCCGGTATCTGATCCGTTATTTTTCTGTGTCTGTTCTGTCATGAATTATCCGGTTTTTATCCGGTAACCATGCCTGTTACGGCTGGCAACCGAATATTGGTTTCGTCCATTCCCAACTTTGTCCTGCACTAAAGCATAAAGTTATGAAAAATAGGATGATAGCAACAGAGTCATTCCGTTCAGGAAAGGACATTTATTTTTTTGATTACCTGGAAGCAGTGAACGGCAGGCATTACCTGCGCATCGCCAGGATGGAAACCTGCTCCGATGGTCCGGTAAAGCGGACCAAGGTGGTGATTTTTGAAGACGTGATACAGCCGATGATATCCGCTTTTGCCTACCTGCTGCATTCGGGCGCATACTCGGAAAACCAGGAGGAGACGCCCAGGGATATCCGTGAAAAGGTACAGGAGATCAGGGCGATCCGGGAAAGCATGGATCCTGATATGCCCCTTCGCGAGCGGCTTGGCCTTTATGGTGCAGGAACACTTACCGAGCATGAACTGGTTTCGTTGCTGTTAGGCCTTGGAACTACCTCGGATGATGCCACTCACATGGCGGATGAACTGCTAGGCCACCTTGGTGGTAATATCGCAAAACTGATCGGCATGACCCAGGCAGACCTTTGCAGGATGCCGGGTATCGGGATGGCAAAATGTTCGGTGATACTCGCAGCCATGGAACTGGGCCGGCGCTCCTTTCTTGCCGCGCCCATTACCGGTAGCCCTGCTGATTTCCGGTACTCCCGGAATTGAAGATGCTGTCTTTACCTGCGCCTTTTTTTAAGAGCGTGATTTGTCACCCGGAGAAAAAAATAAAATAAAATGATGCAAATATTGTGACCTCCGCCCAGCTGCGCACGCATAATGGTCCCGCTGCGCGGTCCCACCCTCCGGGACTTATAGTGCTGCGCTGGGCTTATAAGGTCACGGCCGGGATCCGGCATCTTTTATTCCATTTTTCCTCAGGGAAACAAATTTTTTGGAAACGGACGAAAGGATGAATTAATTAAATTTTAACTAAAAAACTTTAATCATGGAGATTACAGGAAGATTGACCGCAGATGCCGTAACAAGGATGGTAAGCGGAGACAGAAAAGTTACCGGTTTCAGACTGGTAGTAAATGACAGCTATATGAGCGGAGGGGAGAAAAAAGAAGTGGCAACATTCGTAGAATGTTCCTATTGGCTCGGGACAGGCATTGCGCCTTATCTAAAAAAAGGGGGTGTTGTGCAGGTTTGTGGCCGTATCGGCGTGAATGCATGGATTTCAAATGATGGGGAGGCAAAGGCTAGTATTACCATGCATGTATCGGACATCAAAATGTTTTCGGCTTCTGCGCCTGCCAGTGCTACTGCACCTACCAGTGGTTCACGGCCTTTGATGGTGGTGGATAAAGGGGATGAAAACGGGGATTTGCCATTTTAAATTCTAGGAGGAAATAGGGATGGAAAATCTGGAAAGGGAAATCGGGGAATTTAGGGAGGCTTTCTGTCCCTATGGATACCTTGATATTAAAATGGCCGTGGAGAATGCATTATCGGCAGGCCATGATTCGGGTTGGGCTTATGAGCAGGTCGAAGCATTTGCCGATGAATGTTGCATGAAAATCAGTGACATCGATCCGTGTTACGTGGTGATGGATTCCATCATGCAGGAAGCAAGGAATGAAATTGAGGGGCTTACGGGCTTTGACTTGCAGAACGATGCAGGATTCGAGGTTTACGGCAACTATATGTGTACCTGCTACGATTGGAGGGATGAAGATATCGAAGGCTTAAAACAGGCACTAAAAGAAAACGAGGTAACCTCCGATGACCTGTCCGATGCCACAATGCATTGGTTGGGAATGATTGATGTCAATATTGAGGAGTTATAACTAGGTACAAACAGGGGGGCGGTTATCCGCTCCCCATTAAAAGAAAATATTATGGGTATTATATCAGATAAAACAGAGCGTAAAGCCTTACTGGAGATTGCAAAGGCACTTCGATTTTTTCAAAGTCTGGAATTTCTGTGCATTTCGGCAGGGGACAGCGTGCGCATCGCGCATGCCGAGCATATCATCAGGGATGTGATCGCCAACAACGGTTACGGGGTAAGGTTCACTGGAAAACGGGGGACAAGGATCAATAAAATAAATATAAGGTAATGGGCGGATTTTTTAGCAATATCAAAAGCCTGCCGAGCGCAGGCGGATGGAAGATCAATATCGCTTTCGATGGCGATGAACAGATGGTGGTATCGGTACTTTTGGAGACAGACGGTAAGGGCAGGCCACTGCCGCCCATGCTCTTGAAAGGCACGGCCGAGGAACTGGACAATGCATTTTTTGAGGTCATTGCCACGCCAGTGGCCAATACCGTGGAACTTTTTGCCAACCGTGACAGCTTTGCAAAAGAACTCGATAAGGCAAGGGAAGAAGTCAAAAAGAAAGCAGGGGAATCCAAGAGTGCAAAAGTGGCATCGGAAAAAACGGATATTGAACAGGAGCCAAAACGGAAGTTTGAGGATGTGATGAAAAAAATAAGCGAACTGAATGCCATCTGTAGGTATGCGGATGCACTGGATATACTGCCTCCAAATTCCGAGTTTCCCGAAAAAAAAGAGGAACTGGAAAAACTGCGCAGGGAACTGGAATGGAAAAGAAACCAATTGACTTTATTATAAAAAAGGAGGGAATATGTTACAGAGCGATATACTGCCGCGTGCTTTTTATTTTAAGCAGGGTGGCGAGGAAACAAGGTTGGCTGATCCCAATACAGATTGGACGGCAGAACAGGTCATGGGTTTCTATTCGGGGACTTATCCGATTCTGACCAATGCCAAGATCGAAGGGCCCGAAATCAAGGGGGACGAGGTACGCTATAGTTTTATGACCACACTGGGCACAAAGGGATGAAAAAAACAAGGCAGGTGCGGAAAATCCGCACCGCAAAAAACACAGTAAATTTACAATTATGGAACTTACATCAACATATCGGACGCTTTGCACAACACCTTTCAAAAGCAAACGACCTTGCAGAGATCAGCTCGGACAGGCATGGAACTGCCCCGATCAGTCTTTTGGCACTGCTTTTTTAAGGCAGTCCCATCAACCGCTCTTTCGGTCTAGGGATAGCGCAATTAAGGATTACCGCAGGATAGAATGCAGGTTTTACCATTCGCTCGAAAACTTGTGCAGGCTTTACGGCTTGGAAAAGCCCCAAAAAAACACAGCCATTTTTCCAATGAACATAGTGGCAGACTTTGGTCGGATAAAAGCGGAACTGACTTTGGTTGACGATAGCCTTGAACTTATATTAAACAGGTACGAGGACAGTAAGGTAAGCCTTGCAACGGTCAAAACCTTTGGAACAGGCAATACGCTTTTTTACCTGCCCGTTGCGCCACTGTACGACCTGCTGACTGGTGAGGGCAATAAAGCCCTTGCAGGACTTTTACTTTCTGTAATGGCTTATCTGCACCAGATTACGGGCATTCCCCACTTTAGGGAGGATTATGTCTACCTGGAAAGCATATACGCAATGATTGAAGAATATACTGCTGATGGTGGGTATTGGGAAGATAAAGACGAAGAAAAATATATACTTGATCATTTTGAAATGATCCATGTAAAAGGGGATTATACGCTAAAGCGGATGTCCGATAAAAAAGCCGCTGATTGCCTTGGTAAAAGAACAGAAAGGTTTAAGGGTAGAAATGGGACAGATAAGGAATTATTGGCCTGCGCCAAAAAACTGGCGGCACTTCATATCGACTATCCCTACAGGTCGGTCATGGATGGGATGCAAACGCCCAATGAAACAGATTATGATGATGGCTATATCAGGGCAGAACAGTATCTCTGTTTTTATTGGAGCAGTGTCGACTGCCTGCAGGATCAGCTATTAGAAACGGTTAACGCAGAACTGAATGAATACGGCGCAATCGAAGAGCCTCTCAGCATCCAGTATTTTGACAGGGTACAGGAAATGCCTTTACACGATATGGATTATGAACGCAGGTTGTTTGAAATCCTGCATGAACTTAGTGATATATTATACGATTTGGAACATGGAAAACTTAATGGAAAAGATCAATGATCTATATATCCCCTTTAAGGCGCTGATGGTCTACAGGGCGGAGAGCAATAACAGTTATTATGTGGAAAGCCACGACCTTGACAGTAAAGGAGTGGCCATAAATGCACATCCGCTTTCCGTAAAGGAAAGCCAGTCTTTGGCAGAGGCACTTGATTCTTCGCAGAGGCAGGCAGAAAACTTCCTGCACCACAAAGGGCTGATGGCTGGAAATGTATTGCAACTCGAAACGGGCAGGAACGGCAGTGCAGTGTGGTTTACAGAAATGGTGAAGAAGGAATTACATTTTGTAAAGGGGCTTAATATTCCCGATGGAATGGCTTACGTTCCCCCGATGATATGGAAAGCGGATAGAAAACAACTCTCGGTGTGGGCTATGGATATAACTGGAAGACCGAATGAAAGAACGCCTTTGTACCATGCACCTTTTTATAATGTATATGAAAATGGCTTGGTATGTTTTGGGAACGTAAAGATCGAAATACCGATTGATTGTTCTTTGTCTGCATTTACAGGTTCTTGGGAGCATTATTTCTTTGGCAGTTCCTTTAGCCATTTAATCGGTGGCGAAGTTCCGATAAGGGGAATTTTAAATGATACATGGAAACGGCAAATCGCCACTGGTCGGAAATTTCCACTCATAGCCATGAAGAAAACAGGTAGAAATTTAGCGGAGGTTTTGTTATGAAAATTAAAGAAAACATCCATATCGTTCCACACTATCTTTTACAGCCTACCAATCCGATCTCTGTCAATCTCATTGGCGTGGGTGGTACAGGTAGCGTACTATTGACCGCACTAGCAAGGATCAACCATGCGCTTTTGGCACTTGGCCATGCAGGGCTTATCGTGAGGGCATTTGATTCCGATAACGTGGAAGAAGCCAACATGGGAAGACAGCTTTTTTCTCATGGGGAGGTCGGCATGAATAAAGCGGTAGCGCTCATTAACAGGGTGAACCGTTTTTTCGGGACAGCTTGGAAAGCATTTGACTGTGCTTATGCTGATCATGGCGACAAGGCTAAACCCGAATTTATGGCCAATATTTCGCTTTCCTGCGTAGATATAGTGAGTTCAAGGTTCGGTATTGCCAGTCTGTTAGAAAGGATTTCTACCCAGGGGAATCATCGGGACAGCCCAATGTACTGGATGGACTTTGGAAACAGCAGGGATTCGGGACAGGTACTGCTGTCTACGCTTGGTGAGATCAAACAGCCCGATTCCAAAAAGTTCTGCACAGTTGGCAGGCTTCCAACAGTAATAGAAGAATACGGAGGCGTGTTAACGGCTGACCAAGAGGACGAAGCGCCGAGCTGTTCTTTGGCACAGGCTTTAGGCAAACAGGATCTGTTTATCAATTCAAGTCTGGCAGATCTTGGTGCATCGCTTTTGTGGTCAATGTTCCGTACAGGGATGCTCTCTTACAGGGGATTCTTTTTGAATCTTTCTGGTTTTAAGACTACGCCTATAAAGATATAACAGATCAAAAATGGGGTTAATCTGGCGAGGTCACCATTTACAGGTGGCCTCGCATCCTAGCGTATGCTCGGCCGGCCTGGATCATGTGAAACCACAGAAAAAATACGGATTCGGGTTATGGGCACCAATGGTGCGGGGAATATCATTATTTTTGTTTTATGAAAGAAAGCCTCCGAGATCAGTTTGGTAATATTGACATCTATTTATTTGACCAGCTGTTAAAAGGTACATACGATGATTGCCATACCATTCTTGATGCTGGATGCGGACAGGGAAGGAACGTGGATTATTTTTTGCGTTCGGGGTATGAGGTTTACGGCCTGGATTCCTCGGCAGGCAATATCGCCAAGATCAAGCAGCTGGCTGCACCATTTCCTGTTACTTCCCCTTCCGAAAATTTCAGGATTGGATTGGTCGAAGAACTTCCGTTCGAAGATGAAAAGTTTGGCCTGGTGATCAGCAGCGCGGTACTTCATTTTGCAAACAATGTGCAGCATTTCGAGGAAATGTTAAACTCTATGTGGCGCGTAATCCGCCCCGGAGGCTATCTGTTCTGCCGCCTGGCGTCGGATATCGGTATTGAAAACCTGGTCCGCTCGATCGGTAACGGGAGATATATCCTGCCGGATGAATCTGAGCGCTTTTTGGTCAATCAGGAAATGCTGTTGAGGTTTACGGCAAAACTTGCAGCTACACTGCATGAGCCTATTAAAACAACCAATGTCCAGAATCTGCGGTCAATGACTACATGGTGTTTAAGGAAATAGAGTAGATCGTCAATTTCAAACGTACGGGTGCTGCTCAATTAAAAACTGCGGGACAAAAAAACAGGGGAACAGCTTTCACCGTTGCCCCTGTATCTAAATTAACGCTCTCAGGACAAATGTAGTAAAAGCAATATTATTCTTGGCATTTGAGAGGTATGTTCTAGAAAACTTTATCTGTTACCATTAGGTTGGAAATCTAAGGAACAAAGGAGACTGAAAGTTTTAAACATCCATTGCTTTGCTCATGATTTGAAGTAAATTCGGCTAAATACAAAACGCTTCTCTATGATGGACTGGTTTAAGACTATTACACCTTTTATTACCCTGATCATTGGTTTTTTCCTTTCTTCTCTAACTGGTTTTTTCCAAGGAAGAAAACAGGATCGCCGTAAGGTCAAAAAACTGCTTTATCATCTGCTCGAACTCCGCCATCAACTTCAGCAGGAGACTAGCATTACACAGGGCCTGCTCGGGATTAGGCCGAGACTGATCCAAATGCTTGAGAGTGAAACCGGAGAGGAAATCAACATAAACGAGGACGAATTTTTGTCCATGATAATACCTATGTTCAAGGATGGAAAGACCGAGGATCGTCTAGAGCAGTTAAGTAAGACTGTAGATATGGTGCTACAGGAGCTTGCTGAAATAGAACCGCTATTAGCTTACGAACTCACTGGGAAGTATAGTATAAAGGATAGGTTGTCCCATCTTGGAAATCTGGGAGATTTCGGAGAAATGCCTTTTGATATTGGAGCCTGGATGAAGCCATTGCTTAAAGACGATCTTGGAAAGGAACTTGACAGAACCATTTTGCTTATCTCAAGAAAGGTATCCAAAAAGACATGGAAATCAACCCGCGTTCAGCTTGAAACGGTCCAAGAGGTGGATGACGAAAAATTAAAAGACCTCGTTGCTAGAATCATCAAGAAAATGCACCAGGTTCTAGGGGAATCGGAGCCAGTCGGATAAACACAGGACAGGATAAAGATGCAACCGTATGGAGATATCTGTTTTTCTTTCTTGTCTTTAGTTTAGCCCATTTGCTGCAATCTGCATAACAGGATTTAGGCTTCCATTCCCAGCGGAGTTTAAAATTAGATTTAATAATATTTTAAGTATAGAAAAGACATAAGGGATGTCCAAAAATAGCAATATATATTCCCAAGGCGGCGGAGGAAGCAGCTTTGAAACTGAGGTTCAGACCGCTTTCCTGTTTAGTTTCCTCTTGCGGCTGCACCTCCCCGGTGGAGCTGGCGTTATTTCTGGTTTTAGGCAACAATCTTCTTCTCTTGGTTATTACACCGATGACCTGTATCTGGAAAGCCAGGTTGGGGATGGAGTTTCTAGGATTCTCTGCCAGGTCAAGCACAACTTGACTATATCCACAAATGGAGAAGAGTTCAAGCAGGTGATCATAAATGCTTGGAAGGATTTTAATAACAGTGAAGGCTTTAACGAAAGCCGTGACCGTATATTTATCATTAAGAGCGACCTGATCCTAGATGAGAAAAACCATCTGAACGTGATGCTTGATTGGGCCAGACGCAAAAGTTCTTTCGTCGATTTTTTTGGAGAGGTAAACCGGATCAAGGCAAAAAAACGATATCTGGATATATTCAGGTCAATAGTATCTGGCGAATGCATTGATCTAACAGACGAGAGCCTTTTTAATTTTCTGAAGGTCATATATGTCCTTGAAATGGACTTTGGTAGTTCAACAAGCTTACAGAAGGCCGCCATTCTTTCCCTGATCGCCCGTTACAAGACCAACACCGCGCACTCTGCATCCGAAATTTGGGCAGTTGGCTATGAACTTGTAAGTACTGGAAATTATAATGGGCAGCAGATCAGTGATAACATGCTCCCCCCTGAATTGAAAGGGTACTTTGGCGTCACCTCTACAGCCGAGCAGGTCAGTGAGATCGAGCGGCTGGGTAGACAGAATAATGAGATCATCGGCAATATGGAAGATACTATTGGCGGGTATTTTTACCCCAGAACAGGACTCTTTGATGCTTTCTCTAGTACTCTGGAGGTAGGGCGGGGGTTGCTCGTCTATGGAAATCCCGGAGCGGGGAAGTCTGCGCTGGTTAAACATATGCTATTGAACGGCCCATTTAACAACAGCGGCCTTACGCTCAGTTTTAAGGCAGACGAGCTCGGTGAAGGTAATCTTAGGGACTATTTCGCGGATAAGGGAATATATCTCACGCTAGAAGAAATCTTTGGGTATTTCGCACTCTGTGATAGCAATATCATTTACATAGATGCGATGGAGAAATTACTGGAAGGTACAGGTACGGCCTTTTCTCAGTTATTATCGGCCTCCAGAAAGCTGCCACGCACGAAATTTATCATTTCGGTAAGAAACTCAGACCTTGCACTCCTGGAAATGAAATATCCTGATATAGTGGATTTTGGTCGGCTTGAAGTACCAATCCTTGAAGATTTTGAGCTGGAATCTATTGCAGAACATCTTCCCGAGCTTAAAGCGGCGATAGCAAATCCTAAGCTACGTAAGCTGTTACGAATACCTAAATACCTCGATTTTGCCTTAAGGGCAGCTAGATCATGGCCGACAATTGGTGAAAATATCGATGAGACAGTATTTCGGCAAATTCTCTGGGATTGTATAATAGAGAATAAATTAAATGGGTCTACAAAGGGTTTTCCACAAAAAAGAAGGGAAGCTTTTATTGGCCTTGCTGTTTCGAGAGCAAGATCAATGAGACCATATGTGCGCTCTGTTGCAGATCCCGAGATTTTGGAAGTACTGGTCAAAGAACAGGTGATTGTTGAAGGCCGCGAAAATGGAAATTTTGCCCCTGCACATGATATCCTGGAGGACTGGGCCCTGATCAGGTATGTCGATGGAATATTTGATATCCATGGATCTTCGGCGGGTTTCTTTGATGAGTTAGGCACTGCCCCTGCCATAAGGAGGGCATACAGGCTATGGGTCAATTTTATACTTAAGGAAGAATACCGTAATAGGATAAACCTTGTTACCGATACGGTTATCAAAAATACAGGCAAAGGGGGAGGTTATTGGCGTGATGAAAGCATAATAGGGATACTTCAGTCGGATTACTGTGCCGCTTTTTTTGCACGTCATGACGCCGATCTCAAAAAAGACTCGTTCTCCCTTCTATGGCGTATCATACACATCATGCGGATGGCGTGTAGAGAAAGTCGTGGTGAAATCGATCAACGGAATTATGTGCCAATTGGCCAGGGATGGGCATCGGTAATTACCTTTTTGCGGCAAAACATTGCCATGCTCCCCCAAGAGAAGTCTGCCCTTATATTTACCGTTGTGCAGGAATGGGCAAAACTGGTTGCATATGATGAAATACTTCCAGCGCCCACACGGGATGCTGGGCTAATTGTGATCGCTCTATTAAAAAGTCACTATAAGCCAACCTATTCGAATAAAAATGAGGTAGATCTTGTCGTAAAGGTGCTCTGTTCGTTGGTAGGAGGCGTAACTGAAGAGATAAGGGCACTTTTAGAGGACCCGGCAGAAGAAGATGATGATGACGATTGGGATGATGACACAATTAGAGGGAGACTGATCGGGCATGCGTTGTCGGGAAAATATTCTGAAGAGATTTCTAAATATCTCCCAGACATTGTTATCGGCCTGGCTGAAAAAAAATGGTTACGGCTGAGCTGTGAAGTGGATTACCCCGATGAGAATTCCCATATGCCTTTATCGCGCATGTTGGGTGGCAGGAGGGAAACCGAGGTCGAAGGTCATTTTGGGCTGATAGAACACTATAGAAGATCCTACTTTCCACCAAGCAGCCTTCAAACCCCTCTACGTTGGCTGCTAAGGTACCACGAAGAGAAAGCCATGACTTTTATTATCAGGCTGCTTAACTGGAGTGCCGAGAATTATTTTCTTTCAGATTTTTCCGACGATGACGATTGTGGATACATTGAATTGATACTACCTGATGGATCAAAAGTAAACCAATTAGCCAGTAACCCACTTTGGGAACTTTTTCGGGGAGGACAGAAAGTATCCCCTTATCTTTTACAGAGTGTTCTGATGGCGCTCGAGGCATATCTACTGGATCTGTGCTCCACAGGCATAGAAAACCGTGAAAAGATTGATCAGATCGTTCAGCGGTTAATCAGGGAGAGTATAACGGTATCTACTACCGCGGTCGTGGCCAGTTTATATATGGCCTATCCGGAATTTGCAGGCGAGTACCTTGCCACGCTTTATTCCCACCGTCGGTTGATGAAACTGGATACGGAACGTTACCTTGGGGATATGACCAAGTTTGAGTTAGGTTCAGAGGATGCAGAGTTGGATAGGGAAAGGCATTTATCCAATAGGCTTACCCACAGAAAGCGTTACAATCCAGGGCTCCGTGGTTTTATAAATGAATACTGCTTCAGCTACGGCTATGCCAATAACAAAATCTTCGAAATGATTGATATGCATCGGGCAGCGGCGGACAGTTCCGATTTTGCCTGGCTTAGGATACTGGATGAAATTGACAACAGGACATGGAGGGTAACGGAGAAAGTCGACTTGGGTGATTCCTTGAGACTGCAGATTGCCCCTACATACAAGGACGAAATTGCCCCTTATGTTGATAAAATTAAAAAAGAGGCCCAGGCGCGTGACATTGACTCAGAATATAGATGGTGGTTGATACAGGGAAAAAAGCATGAGATTTCGGTAGCGGTGGAGAAATGGCGTGAGGTGTTCCAATATTACAATGGGATGCCTGAATATTCGCCCATGCTGCATAATCCAGGAATGCTTGCCCATCTTGGGATCAGGGATCTCTGGGAACAGCTTTCGCAAGAGGAAAGGATATGGGTGGAAGAAACAATATTCCGGATCTTTGAAGCAAAGATCAAAAGATTTTTTACCCCCTACGACTGGGAAACAAAAATATCTGTCCATGACACTGATGCGGTAATGGAAGCTTACCTTTTATTGGCATTAAAAAAAGATATCCAAAATCATAGTGAGCATACCCTGAACGTAATCGCATTCCTAACTTCACCGTTCCAGGAAAATGATCCGGATGCTGGGATATTCATGGCGTCATTTTCGAAGTTCATATGGAAAGATGACCCGGAGTTTGGAAAAAAAGCGGTACGGTGCATATTGCGCTACTCGCAGTTCAGTATGAAAAACTCTTTTTTCCGAGTTAGGGAAAAAGGACAAGGGGCCGTTGATGAATACTGGATGGCTTATGATGCCGTCGTTTCGAAGGCACTGGAGGAAGAGGAAAGCAGTGAAATCACAATGGAAGCATTTGATATTGAATCGGATAATTTTGATATCCTTCTTAGGGTGATCCATATACTGCCACGGGATACGGGGGAACAATGGGTATTTGACCTTTTGAAAAATCTCTATGATTTAATCGTTGCCGAACTTTTTAAAGAGGGGAAACGCAGCTACCGCGGTCGGCAGGAGGTTCACTCACTGCGGTACGCCCTTTCCAAGAAAATTTCGGAAACAGTATTCTGGAACGAAGGAAATAACGCCCAATCGTTTTTTACGTTGATATTGGAAACTGGGTCATTATCCATGCGTACTGCTTTCACTGAGAAACGCAGGGACTTTTATGAGGTCTTTAACTTTCATAAGGATATTCTGGTCAAGATTATTCTCCTCGCTGATAATAATCTGCCGGCGGATAATGAAGAGGAAGTTGAAGCTACTGCCAGACGTTTCTTTGTTGCGTGGACCACGTTAAGGAACTTTACACTTATAAATAATTTTCCGCTGTTCGGAAAGTTTCTCTTTTTGGACATTTCATGGCAACAGACGGCAACTGACTGGCCTCCATTGGAAGGGAGGGAAAAATTTTTCCTTGATATGATGGAGGTGGCCGGAGATCTGCACATGCGGTCACTGATCAATCTGGCAGCCTTTATCGGCGATCAGCGGATGCTCGTGGATATTTTGATATGGCTTATCCCAAGGCTTATATCCCCAGAGGCTGCCGAACTTTTGCCTGCGTTGGAAAATTTGGATAGGCTTGTGTTGAGGGCGTATAAAAACCATCTTAGTGAAATCATGGATGACAGGGTATTACAGTATGATTTTCTTGCCCTGCTGGATGTTCTGGTAGAAAACGGGTCATCAGATGCATACTGGATCAGGGAATTTATGATCTCGTTTTCTAACCCATTATGACTATAAGGTGGAATGATAACTGGGCCCGTCAGGTGCTACATGCGCAGCACCTGGCTGTTTTGTTCTGGTAATACTGTCTGGCATGTTGGTCATAAAGGAGATCGGTCGGATGGCTATGGCCGATTATACAGTCAGCACCCAATGAAGGCTCAATAATAATTGTGTAGTTCGAAAAGATATGCAGGCGCCGCTGTTCCATGCTTCCGTTTGAGCTCACGATCTGTTGATATAGACTAACAAGCTCACAGTCGGATATCCTTGCAAGTGGCACTTTAAGATGGAATATTGTCGGGATACCAGTGTTTCTCAGTCGCGTTTTTATTGTGGGCGAAACATTTTCGGCAAGTGAAAGCATGGTTTCACTTCCATAAATTATATAGTGGGGAGCCCTATCTATAAAATCTTCGTCGTCGAGTATTACATAAACAAATCTGTTGGTTTTTCCCTGATAGGTTTCCAAAACATGGGAAACATCATAAGGGAAATGATAACCGGTATCATCGAGCAGCTGTTCAAACGCCTGCATTGTTTCGGGGAAATTCGATGGGAAGAACCCCTTCCTATAGTATTCGCTTACATCTTTAGGCCTGCAGCCATGATAGCAGATTATGAAGTCATATTGGCTGCGGAACCAGCGGACAAACTCCCGTTTTTTAATGTTTTTTTTAATGAAATGAAGTTCTTTCCATTTAAGCGTGTATTTGGAAAATGTTTTATGGTCTGCATAGTTTAGGCCGGACATTGGGAGCAAGTTAGTTTTTTTGCCAAACACTAAACTGGTGCGTTAGCAAAGAGCTAAAGGCATCTGAAAGTTATTTGGTTTGGATTATATTTTATTTAAGATATTAAAATTTATTCCATTTTTTCCAAGCACCTAAAGGTTTTTTATTCCATTTTAAGTATTGATAATAATTTGGTAGTCAGTCCTTATATGCATGTACTTTTATTTTAATGTGGTTTGGATTCTGAAAGCCCGCTGTGTCTAAAAGTTGCGTTGATAAGTGTGGGTATTTCAGGGGAAATGGCCGCTCGTTCCGTTTTCAAACCGACGCTCCATTCCGCTTTAACTTTCACCGGAATATACAGTCTATTACCAGTATTGACCATTAACTAAAATGCAATCCCAATATTATGAATTTGATATATATATATGTCAACCAAATATATGAATCCAGTTCCAGCCAAAGACATCGAATTATTGCTCCAGCTTAGAAACGGAGATGAGTCTGCCTTTGCCGAAATCTATAACCAATACCGGAGCAAAATTTTTGTTTACGCTGCCAGTTTATGCAAATCAACAGACCTTGCCCAGGAGATCGTACAGGAAGTATTCATCAGGATCTGGCAAAAGCGGGAACAGATCAATACCGACCTGCACTTTGGAGCCTACATCAAAAAGATCACACTTAACCATGTGCTCAACCACCTGAAAAAAGTGGCCAGGGAGAAAGTTCTTCAGCAGGAACTCTTCGGTTATATCGAAACGCTCAGGAACAGTACCGAAGAAAGTCTGCTTGAAAAAGAACTGTTAAAGACCTATGATGAGGCGATAGAAAACCTGCCTCCCCAGAAAAAGCTGATTTATCAGATGAGTAGAACCCAGGACCTCACTCATGATGAAATCGCCCAAAAGCTCAACATTTCTAAAAACACCGTAAAAAACCATATGGTTGAAGCAACCCGCTTTATCCGGAACTACGTGGCTAAAAATGACAGCGTCATCTGTTTTTTAATTGCAGCTTCAAATTATTTTCATTCCAACTAGTCCCATCGCTTTCCGCAGTTGTATTAGGTACAAACAAGCCGGGCAAGGCAGCCCGTTTTGGCTATTGAAACATTGTGAAAGAAAAGCAGCAGTTAAAAGACCTTTACCAATTGTACCTCAGTAACGAGTGCAGCAGGGAAGAATTCGAACTTTTTTTTAAGGCACTAAACGATCAGCAGCAGGACAATGAAATTTTAGATCTCATGTCGGCCAGCTGGGACAATACCCACACCGTGCCAGATGTCGGACTCAGACCCGATTTTCTGCCGTTGGAGGCCAAACAGGTTAAACTCAAAGAACGCACATCCCCCGCTGTACCGCTACGCAAATGGATCTCGGTCGCTGCGGCAATCGTTGTATTTACCATGGGCCTATACTTTTTCAGGTCTTCCTTGCTCCATTTTATTGACCCAGTTCACCAGCAGCAAGCCTGGAGCGCAGCGGGTGAGCGAAAAAAAATACAGCTTGCAGATGGTTCCCTTGTATGGCTCAGCCCTAA
The DNA here is from genome assembly GCF_918698255.1 of Pedobacter sp. Bi27. Taxonomy (NCBI): domain Bacteria; kingdom Pseudomonadati; phylum Bacteroidota; class Sphingobacteriia; order Sphingobacteriales; family Sphingobacteriaceae; genus Pedobacter; species Pedobacter sp. Bi27. The sequence goes on along the minus strand of NZ_CAKKMW010000005.1, from coordinate 208,350 downwards.
CAGTAAGCTAAGTTATCCAGATCAGTTTAACGACAAACAAAGAAGCGTTAGCCTGGATGGTGAAGCGTTTTTCGAAGTTGCCCATGATGTGGAGCACCCCTTTATCATCAAAACAGGCAAGGTCAATACCGTTGTACTGGGTACAAGTTTCAATATTTCTGCTTATCCCAAACAGAAAACAATCAGCGTGACCCTGGTAAGCGGAAAAGTGGCAGTAGCACTTCATACCAAAAATAGCACCCATACCGAGATGATAATGCCCAACCAGCAGGTCATTGTTGATAAGAACGATGAAAAACTCAGGAAAATAGACTACCCGGATGCCGCTTCTTTTTTGGACAGGAGGCTGGGTAAATATGAATATAAGGGCAGCACCTTACAACAGGTTGTCCAGGACATCGAATCTCAGTATAACGTGCGGATCAACCTGGATGGCAGTTTATCGGATAAAACTTTTTACGGCAACCTGGATATGAACGCTCAGTTAAGCCAGGTCCTAAACAAACTATGTCTAATTATGGAACTTAAATATGAAAAGAAAGGGGAGGGCTATGTTATCATAAAATAAATGCCTGCCTCTGTAGAACAGAACCAGGCAAATATCCAATCAATTAAAAATGTCCGAGCCTTGAGAACTTTGGGACATTAGAAATTAATATTAACCATAAAGTTATGAAACGCTTCGCGCTTATCGTCAATAATTGGAAATAATTCCAATAGCAAAAAGCGATAAGTCATAACAGCAAAATAAAAATAATGAAAAAAAAAGCATCTGTAAAGATCCTGACCCTAACCGCACTGATCCTGTTTTTAATGGCATTGGTACAAACACGGGCATATGCCCAGGATCCCCTGGATAAAAAACTGAATATAAACTTAGCTGACGAACAGCTTAAAAATGCCCTGGATAAGATCACAAAAGCATCCGGCGTTAAATTCACTTATAACGAGCAGGTCGCCACCAGTAAAACCAGGATAAGTGTTCAGGCAACAAACAAAACTTTAAGAGAAATCCTATCTGCTGCATTTTCAGATAAATCCATACAGTTCAGTGTACTGGATAAAGAGGTCTTTGTCCGCATCAATACCCAGGCCGTAAAAAAGCAGGGAGCCGGTCCGGCGGCAGATCCCGGTCAGAACAAAGAAAAGTATACCCTGAGCGGAACCATTAAATCCAAAGGTTCCGGTGAAATATTGATAGCCGCCTCGGTAAAGGTTGCCGGCACTAACCTGGCTACAATGACCAATGAGTATGGTTTTTATTCCATCACGCTAAACAAAGGAACCTATACGGTTGAAGTAAAGGGCGTTGGTTTTAAAACCTATAACACACAGGTAGAGCTAAACCAGGATGTAAAGCTCAACGCTGCACTGGAAGATGAAAACAATCAACTGGAAACCGTTACCATCAAAGGCAGCTCCAATAACCAGGACATCAAAAGCACGCAGATGGGGATGGAACGTTTCAGTATCCGCGAAACCAAAGAAGTACCCGTGTTATTGGGCGAACCGGACATCATCAAAACACTGCAGTTATTGCCGGGCGTAAAAACAGCCGGAGAAGGCAACGGCGGGATGTTTGTGCGTGGAGGCAGCTCCGACCAGAACGTCATCCTGCTCGATGAGGCGCCGGTATACAATGCCACCCACCTACTGGGATTCTTTTCCACTTTCAATTCAGATGCGATCAAAAACGTTACCCTTTATAAAAGCGGTATGCCCGCCCAGTATGGAGGAGGCCTTTCATCGGTCCTGGATGTAAAAATGAACGATGGAAACAACCAGAAACTAGGCGTTAGCGGTGGGGTTGGACTCATTTCAGCCAGGGTAAATGTTGAAGGCCCCATCCAAAAAGATAAATCCTCTTTCCTGATTTCGGCCAGAAGAACTTATGCCGATATGTTCCTAAAGCTCTCCAGCGATAGCTCGGTCCGCAACACCCAGTTATATTTTTATGATATCAACCTTAAGGCAAACTATATCCTTGGAGAAAAAGACCGCCTCTACGTTTCGGGCTACTTTGGAAAAGACGTGCTGGCCTCTGAAAACCTATCGGGCATCAACTGGGGGAACGCCACCTCGACGCTGCGCTGGAACCATGTTTTTAACAACAAACTGTTTTCCAATACCTCGCTTATTTTCAGCAATTACAACTATAACGTCAAATCAAACAGCGATGAAAACTCACTAAGCCTCTTCTCCCAGATCAGGGACTGGAGTTTTAAAGAGAATATGCAATGGTACCTTAATGAAAAGAATACCGTTACTTTCGGCTTGAGCGCGACCTATCACAATATCAAACCAGGAGAAGTACAGGCCTCTGGCGATTCAGGTTTTCTTTCCCAGCAGTTCCAGAATAGGTTTTCACTGGAAAATGCGGTATACGCCAGCAATACCTGGAAAGCAAGTGATGCCCTGAACATTACCTATGGATTGAGGTTATCTGCCTTTAGCATATTTGGAAAGGGAGACTTTTATGACCTGGATAACAATGGAAATGTAACAGGAACCACAAACTATAAAAGCGGTGAAATGGTGAAGACCTATATCAACCCTGAGCCGCGTCTTGCCCTGGCCTTGCAACTGAGTGAACAGTCTTCCCTTAAGGCCTCATATGTGCGCAATGTTCAGAACCTGCACCTGATTTCCAACTCCAATGCATCGTCACCGACAGATAGATGGGTGGCATCGACCAATATCATCAAACCAGAATTAAGTGATCAGTACTCCATAGGTTATTATAAAAACTTCAGCGGGAATGCATACGAGTTTTCGGCAGAAACCTATTACAAAAGCCTGCAGAACCAGATCGATTACCGGAATGGTGCTGATATCTTTACCAGCAAACCCATAGAGACCCAGTTGCTCTTCGGCAAGGGCCGCGCTTATGGTCTGGAACTGCTGATCAAGAAAAAAACCGGAAGGTTTACCGGATGGCTGGGTTATACGCTGTCTAAAACAGAGCGAAAAATAGACGGCATCAACAACGATGAATGGTATAATGCCCGTCAGGATAAAACCCACGATATCTCTTTTGTCGGGATGTATAAACTGAGCCCACGATGGACAGTTTCTGCCAACTGGGTATACTCGACCGGAAACGCGGTTACTTATCCAAGGGGGAAATATACCATGATGGGCAAAAGCTATTTTTATTTTTCAGACCGCAATGGCGACCGTATGCCAGCCTACCACAGGCTTGACCTGGGTGCCACACGCCTGTTAAAGCAGACCAAACGCTTTTCATCTGAACTTAACTTTAGCCTGTACAACGCCTATGGAAGAAAAAACCCTTTCCGTATCACGTTCAGCGACAATGAAACCGACCCAAGCAAAACCGAAGCCATCAGGACAACATTATTCCAGTTTGTTCCTTCCATATCTTATAATTTTAAATTTTAAGCAGATGAAACCTATAATTTATTTAATTTTCATGCTCCTGTTTTTATCTTCATGCGATGATGTGATAGAGCTAAACCTGAAAGATCCGCAGATCAAGTATGTAATCGAGGGCATGATCACCAACCAGCCTGGGGTTTGCAGGGTAAAAATCAGCCAGACCAAGGATTTCAATGAAAACAACCAGTTCAACGGGGTTAGCGGCGCACTGGTTCAAGTAGAAAGCAATGGCGTAACAGTTACATTATCCGAAAACACAACAGGAATCTACCAGACCGATAAAATAAACGGTGCGCCTGGTGTGACTTATCGACTTACGGTTAAAATCAATAATGAAGTGTTTACGGCAAGCAGCACCATGCCAGATCCTGTTCCGCTTTTGGATTTTACGCTTAAACCAGGGGACTATGAACCTACAAGGGCAACTCCAAAAATCAAGTTTAAGGATGTCGCTACAGCCACAAATTACTACTGGTTCCAGCAGTACATCAATGATGTGATCCAGCCCCAGTATAAAGTTTTCAGTGATGAATTTACCTCAGGTCAGGAAATTAACGAATACCTTGTCTTTGAAAACAGGACAAAGGACATCAGTAAAGACATGGTTAGGGGGGACAGGCTGACTGTAGAAATGCATAGCATTGAAGCCCCGGTATATACCTATTTATCCAGTCTTTTCAATGCCAACGGCTCAGCCGACGGCGCGGCTCCTGCCAATCCGGTAAGTAATATTAATGGAGGAGCAATTGGCTTTTTTAGTGCCCATACCGTAGAGCGCAAGACCATTGTGATCCCATAAAAGCCCGTCAGAAAAGAATAACAAACTAAAAAAATAGCCCTGCTCCAAATGAAGCAGGGCTATCATTTCCCAAAACAGTTTACCTGTTTTTATTTACTTTCTTTGTTTTTAAGCTCGGTTACTTCAGCTCTTCCAGCCTGGGCCAAAACTTTGATTTCCTGATAAGCCTTGCGAAAACGCGTTCCAGCCGCTTTGTTTCCCTTTTTGGGTATTTCAGCAAAAGTGAGGAAGAAACAGTTTCATTGAAATATGCAATTATCCCATTGTCTTTAAACCAAGTTTTTGTCTTATTAAGATTTAAAAAAACGGATAAAATATTTAGCTCAAAATGTATTATTTTGATTAACTTTACCTCAGTTAAAACAGTTTTAGACTTGGGAAAATGCCCTGGTAAAAATGCGGTTTTGCATGCTGAAAAGTGGGCCAAAAATGGCAATCCCTTATTATGGCACCACTAACAAAATATAGGTTTAAAATACTGATAATCAATTTATTATATGGGAGTTTTTCGTCCTGCCATCCCGACTATAAAACAGAGAGCCTTTAGATCGTTAGATTTAAAGGCTTTTTTGTGCACGCACGGATCAAGCGGAAAAGGGATCAAGCGGAAAAGTTGGGGGGAATTAAATAATTTCGGATCAAGCGGAAAAGTTGGGGGGAAGTAAATAATTTCTTTCTTTTGTAGTTTACAACAATTACGAATCCCCTTGAATCAAGCCGAACAGACCCTTATCCGTTTTTTTCCTAACTATAAATAGTTATCGTACCCTTCGGGCTCCCTTATTTAAATACATTCATTATACATTTTTAGACAAACCAACTAACGAATTAGGTTTTTTGGCGGTAATTTTGGATTAGATGCATTGCACCTTTTAATAATATAGGCTATCGGCATCAGTGATATATATATCATTAGGTTTTTTATTTCTTTAATCTCAACATTATAACCAATGAAAAAGACTAAAATTAGCAATCTCATCGCTGTAGTCTATCTGGGAACAAATTTGCGTTCTCAGCAAATGACAAAAACATTAATACACAATCGGTATCTATCGTTGTTTTTTTGCGCTGCCAGCTATGCACTTTGATGTATTTACCCGTCTAGAAACTCTAGACTATCTTATCAGGCTCAAGTGCACCGGCACCCCCAAGTTATTAGCCCGACGACTGTCAATTTCCGAACGATCGCTATACAATTTTTTGGATTTGATGCGCAGTTTGGGCGCTCCGATCGTGTATTGTAAAGTTCGAAAGTCGTATTATTATGCAGAAGAAGGTATGCTCAATGTCCGCTTTACGCGTAAGGAACGGAAATAATTACGAAATTCCATGTCAAGCAGTCAGCCTGTTATACCAAGGGTGGGTAAGAAAAACTTAATGCTTAAATTATTTTTTGCATTTAACGCACGACTGCAGTGTTGTTGCAGTGGCACAATTTAGATTTGATTTTAGGCAGGCAATGAATTGGAATACCTTGAAATAGTCAATGTGTCTATGGAACTGATCATGCCAAGGCCAAATAATGTATATTATCCATCTTAATCTCTCAAACAATTATGAACGGGACGACACTCACCCTAACGAAGAGATATCTGTTCTGCTTTCTCTCATTGATCCACATCGCCAGCATGCTGAAAGCCCAAGACATGCAGTCCCTCGTGCCACAAATTCCAACATCTCCCCAAGCTGAAGCTTTTAAGTTATACGGGGACTATGCGATCAACTATTCAAACGGTACACCTGATATATCAGTTCCACTCTACGAGATCAATCACAGGGGCTTTAAGCTTCCGTTAAGTTTAAAGTATAATGCCCAACCGCTAAGGCAGGGTTATAATTACGATGTTTTTGGCGCGGGTTGGGGTCTATCGATAAGTTCTTCGATATCAAGAACCGTTGAGTATGTGCCCGATGAAGCCAGAGACTTTAACCTCGACCTTCCATCAACAAATCAATATCTCCCATATTGTGCCCTTTGCTTAAAGGACTACAACTACGCGCGTGACAAATTTAATGCGGTGCTACCGGACGGCTCCTCATTTGATTTCTTTATTGAGAATGTAAATAATGTGCCAAAAGCCGTTGTTAGCAACCGGCAGATGGTGGTCAATGTGGCGGCTTCCAACGCAGAGATACACTGGTTCACAGTGTTAGATGGAAAAGGCATTAAATACACTTTTTCACCTGCTGATTTTACTTATAGTGGACCCTATACTACGTATGGTAATGTTTACGTTTCTTGGCAGCTCACACGCATCGATCTGCCTAACAGCACCGACCCGATCCTCTTTTCTTACGATTACCTGATACAACCGCCTTCCGGCACCTGTGCAGAACCGAGCGTTACTATATCACATTCATATGTACATGATAGTTATGCAAACAATTTTGTAGACACGAAAACGGCGACAAGAGGAACAAATTATGTGCCTCACTACTATAAAATGAAACTGTTGTCGCAAATTAGCTACGGTACATCGGGAGACAACGTTATACAATTTTCTTATCAAAACGCTTCAGGTGCCCAGTATAATTATATCGATAAGATCAAGGTATTTGAGAAAAACGCACTATTGAGAGAAATAGAGCTAGAGTTAGATGTACAAACCTTGACCAATTCCTGCAATTCTACCCAGCGCGGCAGATTAGACCAGATCCTGATTAAGGGGGCTGATGCGTTAACGGTCCAAAAATACGAATGTACCTATGAATCTGCCTACGGCCTGAACGGCACGGACCATTGGGGCTATCTTACACAGTACCCATCAGATATGCCTAACTTTTCCATTTTTACCGAGTGGAATCTGGCTGCTACGGGACATACTTATAGTGCGGCGATGTTTACCGCTGCACGGACTTCGCTTGACGTAAATTCTTTCTACAAGTTTAAATTTTCGAATTATCCTGTGAATGCGCGCCAGCCATCAGGCCCCGATCACCACGGCATACTCAAAAAGATAAAATATCCCACAGGTGGTTATACTGAATTTGTATACGAGAACCACAAGTTCTTGAGTTCCACTGACACTAATGGCGACTACATTCCAGATGGTCAGCCCAAAACACCTACCGCCGCCGCTGGATTTAGGATCAAAACTATTACCAATTATGCTACCGATGGAATCATCGCCGGTCAAAAGCATTATCGGTACGGTAAAACGAATCATGAATATTATGGGGCGAGCTACGCCGGAAACAATGCCTATACTGGCCTTGGCATAGCTGTTGTGGATCCGAACGTACTAACATATATGAATTTTGCCGAGCGGGTAAATTTCTTCTCCGTTAAGAATTTAGTAGTGGGGCTAGATGGATATGGACAACGTACAGCATTTCTGAATCCCTACGAAAACAACCCTTATTCAGAGTGGGCATATGAGTCTACCTTCAGTCCCGCCAACTTTCAAAGGCTCCTCGACGGCAGGCAGCCGGTGGTATATGCCGAAGTAACAGAATTTGAAGGACCGTTAGACGAATATGCCAATGTGTATCCAAATGGAAAGACCATTTATAGATATGATCTTGGGGAGAATGAATATCCTGGAGGTTTTTTCGAGCCACTAATGTACTACGGAAATAGGCTCGGAGCAGAAAGTAAGAAATATAAATACAACCGGCTTAAGGAAAAGGCCGATTACACTTTCGATACGCAGCTGCAAGAGTTTAAACTGATAAAAAAACAGCAGAATAAATGGTCTGAGTATGTCGCCTCTTCAATAGATTTTCAGTTTATGAATCTTCACCCTGTTGCATACACCCCCCAATATTTTACCGTTGCCAGTCTATTTACCAACAAATACCAACTTATTGGGCAGGCAACACTGAGCAGCCAAGTCACTACCGAATATATGCCTACGGGCGAAACGAGCTCTACAATTGAAGAATTTAAATACAATAATAGGGAGCAACTATCAGCTAAGAGGATAAAAACCAACGATTACAAATGGATGGATGAAACATACATCTATCCTGGATTTTCCGCCAACGTCGGCACCTCAGTCGTAGAGCAGGATATGATGACAAAAAACATCATTTCACCCATTATAGAGAAACATACTACGGTAGTAGATTCGGCGATGCAAACGCAGACTTTCGTGAGGTCGGTGAAAACAGACTTTGCTAAGTTTGGAGCAGCACAGACCATCCTTCCATCGAAAATGTATGAGTTGGAAGTTACACCAACGGGATCTCAATATGTGACGAGAAACGAAATAACGAAATATTCGGTCAACGGTAATCCGCAAGAAGTTTTGGCGCGCAACGCGGTAAAGACGGCTTATCTGTGGGGCTATGATGATCGGTATATGATCGCCGAAGTAAGGAATGCTTCGCAAAATGAAGTTTTTCTAGCGAATTTTGAAGCGCTCGGAGAGTGGGATGGCGGTTTGACTACGTACGATAGCGCTACAAAACGTACCGGTAAAGCCAGCGGCAGAATCGATAAGCCAGACGCTGGAGAACAGGTTTCTCACAGTAATACCTGGTTAAATATATCACTCGCTGGAACTAAAAAATTCAGGTATTCAGGCTGGATCTATAGCAATGGGCCATCCGCTCAAATTTTTCTTTTCATGAAAAGGACTGGCGAAACAGGTTATTTTTCTTATATAGACAATGTCTCTACCGATGTAACTGGAAAATGGATTTATCTTGAAAAGGAGTTTGAGGTGCCTGCTGACGTTGTGCAGCTGGGCATCAGAGTTGACAATAATGGTGGGGGCTCTGTCTGGTTCGATGATATCAGGTTACATCCGGCAGAGGCATTAATGAGCAGCTATACGTATGATCCCCTGGTTGGAGTAACTAGCCAAAGCGATGCCAATGGACGACCAAGCATTTATGAGTATGACAGTTTCCAGCGGCTAAAAGTAGTGCGGGACCAGAACGGAGATATCGTGAAAAGTTACTGCTACAACTATGCAGGACAGTTAACGGATTGCAACGGTTATAATACTAGTGTGGCTCCGACTGCCAGTTCACATTGACCGTTTCTTGATGATCTATTAACCTCTTAAGCACATCCAATGAAAAGACCTCTTCTTTATATATATACGCTATGCTTCCTGCATCTTGGGGCAAAAGCACAGGCGCCGACGTCATCGCGTAACTACGTGGTGGAAACGATTGTAAAAACTGCCGGCAAAAAAACTGTAACATCACTTTCGAGCCTTCCCGTTGAGAGTGCCAATCGTAATATTAGGTATATGGACGGTCTCGGTAGACCAATCCAAACTATTGGATGGCAGGCTAGTCCAACTAAAAAAGACGTCATCAGCTTCCAAGTATACGATAATATGGGCCGCGAAACGCAAAAGTATCTGCCTTATGCAGAACAAAGCGGAAACGATGGTAGCTACAGGTCTACGGCATCAACGAATCAAGCTGCATTTTACAGTACCTCTGGTTGGGATCCGAATGTTATTAAAACCGCTTATCCTTACAACAGTACAATAGTTGAGGCATCTCCATTAGAAAGAATTTTAGAGCAGGGCGGTACAGGTGGCGTATGGCAACCACAAACTTTTGGCCCTACCGGATCTGGACATACGGTGAAGTTGGAGTATAGTGCCAATACTGCTGATGATAATATACGTACGTGGGGGTTTTCGCCCGATGGTTCGGTTATCGGAGTAGGAGCTAGCCTTTCGCCCGGGGCGGCGATCAAAACAAGCTCGAAGGACGAGAACTGGGTGTCGGGGAAAGCAGGTACGATTGATGAATTTAAAGATAAGCTAGGTCGGGTGTTCTTAAAGCGAGTATGGGAGACGGAGAGCAAAAAGTTAGATACGTATTACTGTTATGACGATCGAGGGCGGTTGCGATATGTGATGCCGCCCGCAGTGAACGAGTCTGGCCTACATTTCAAAAACTTCTTCTATTTAGTAGATACTGAGCCCAATGTCGATCTGATCTATATCTATGAGTATGACCAGCGCGACCGGATCATCCGAAAGAAAATTCCCGGCAAGGGCTGGGAGGAAGTAATCTACAATCCGCTGGATCAAGTTGTTTTTACTCAGGATGCCGTGCAGCGGGACGGCGCGACCAGGAGCTTCATCAAGTATGATGTACTGGGCCGAACGGTGATGACGGGCATAGAGATCGGCGAACATGGAACACGTGCCGAAGTGCAGACCACAGTGAACACCCTCGTTCCATACTGGGAGACACGAGACAATACGGCGGCAAATTACCATGGGTATAATAACCTGAGCTGCCCATCATTTTTGCCTAACCTTCAGCCCCATTTGGTAAATTACTACGACGACTACAATATCCCGGGCATTCCCTACCAGCCATCGGGCTATAGCACGATGCTGCGCGGGATGCCGACCGCAACAAAGATAAAAGTGCTTGGTAGTACCGATAAATGGCTGTGGACAGTTTTTTGTTATGACGACATGGGCAGGATTGTGCATACATGGACACAGAACAATGTCGATGGCATAGACATCATTGATAATGCCTATAATTTTGCAGGAGAACTTACAGCAGTTACCAGAACACACGTTGACGGTGCGCTAACGCCTCATACTACTATTATTGAGAATACCTTTACCAACGATCATATCGGCAGGAAATTGACAACCACTTCGAATATCAATAAACAAGGAGCAGTAGTGTTGAACAAACTTGAGTACAATGAGATTGGGCAGCTTAAGAAAAAGAGCCTGCATGGCAGTGTCGCCCCAAGCGATGCGAATGTGGTTCTAGGCAGTACAGATGCCTTGTCTGGTGGCCAGTCTCGCACTATAACGGCCTCGACCAGCATTACCTTATCGGAGGGCTTTGCTGCGGCCCAAGGAAGCACCTTCGTCGCTCAGATCTCGTCCGGGTCGTTCATGCAGGAGACAACATTTGGATACAACGAACGGGGATGGCTCAGAACCAGCAGTTCCAACGAATTTAACTTAGAACTGAAGTATGAAGATGGAACATATCCGCAATATAACGGCAACATCAGCAACCAGCGTTGGGGCAGTGGCCTCGCCAATGTTTTTACCTACCAATACGACAAGCTGAACAGATTGGTAAACGGTTCAACAACAGCTGGATCGTTTACCATGAGCGAAATCGTTAGCTATGATGAGATGGGCAATATTGCCAGCCTGACCAGGACTGATGGAGCCTTGACAAAGACGGGAACATATAATTATAATGGGTACCAGCTGGTGAATATCTCTGGCGGGCAGCTTGCCACAGGGCAATATGCATACGATGTGAACGGCAATGCGACCACCGACGGGCGTACGGGAGCGGGACTAAGCTACAACTACCTTAACCTTCCGCAAACGGCCACGATCGGCAGCACCGTGGTTGCCTATACCTATAACTCCATGGGGCAGAAGCTTAAGAAGGTGAGCACAGCCACCGGAACTACAGATTATGTGGGCGGTATACACTATACCAACGGGACGATAGATTTTATCCAGACTGAGGAGGGCAGGGCGCTGAACAACGGCGGCACCTACAGCTACCAGTACGATCTGACCGACCACCTTGGAAATGTGCGATATAGTTTCGATATTTATGCAGGAGCCGTAAGGAAACTGCAGGAAGACAACTATTTTGCTTTTGGAAAAAGGAGCCCTGCTTACGGAGGTGGTAATAAATATCTTTTTAACGGCAAAGAGGAACAGGAGGAACTAGATGCTTACGACTACGGTGCAAGGTTCTATGATCCGGTAATAGGAAGGTGGAGTGCGGTGGATCCGCTTGCCGAACTGGGCAGGAGATGGTCTCCGTACGTTTACGCGATGAACAATCCCATCCGCTATATCGACCCTGACGGAATGTGGGCAGTCGATACTAAAGGGCATGAGGTGATTACCGATCCAGACGAGATTGAGGCCGTATTGAGGCCGCTGAAGATTGCCGCAGCTGTGGAGGGGGATGAGGACGACGAAGGAGGTTCAGAAAATAGATGGGCTTCAAAAGGAGGCTTCTTTGTTCATCAAACAGCTAATAAAAATGCTGTCTATAGAAAAGGAAGGCCAAAAAATATCAACGAAGCGAAAGCAAATGTTTGGGCATTAGAGGCACTTGACAGAGCAACTGTTTACGCAGATGGTGATGAGTTTCAGACAGGTGCATACTCTTATAGGCATGGCATGAGAAATAACGGGGAAACTATTGAACAAGCGATGGCAAAAGCCGATAATTTTGTTAGGTCCCAGTTTACAAAGGCAAAGACCTTGCTCAAAGAAGGAAAGATAGCGGAAGCTTATTTTGAGTTCGGTGTCGGCCTGCACACGTTACAAGATGCTACGTCCCCAGCTCATGGCGGGTTTCAGCAGTGGGATGGAAAAGAAACTGTCTGGCAACAAGTTACTCATGTACAAAAAGAATTGATATATCCTGGAAAGCAAAGTAATCTTCAAAATATAACAAATATTTATTTAGCATGGTTTCAGAACAGTAACTCTCCCCTTCCCAAAACCAATTTATTTAAAAACATAAGAACTGATAAATGAAAGAGATAATTATACTAATTGGATTGTACCTAGTCTTTTTAATCCTGTCGGTTTTTTTTAAAAAAGTCTTACTAAAAATAAACATTTTATGGTCTATTTTATGTCTTCCAGCCTATCTGATAGGCATCTATTTTTATATCGAAGGGTTGATTAATATTCATCAAATTCTCCGAGAGAAACATATTCATCTTGAGTTTGGGCATGCCGAAATATTATTGTTGGAATTGGGGCTCGCCTGTTACGCTACTGCAATATTTATTATAATTAATGTTTTGTATGGCAAATATAGGATGAGAAAAAAAACTAGCTGATTGTTTATTACTCAGATACGGAGCAAGGTTCTACGATCCGGTAATTGGCAGGTGGAGCGCCGTGGATCCGCTTGCGGAATTGGGCAGGAGATGGTTGCCGTACGTGTACGCATTGAACAACCCGTTCGTTTTATAGATCCAGAAGGAATGTGGTCGATTGATGCAAACGGGCATGATGTGATCACCGATCCAGATGCGATTAAGGCCATATTGAGATCGCTGAAAATTGCTGCGGCTGCACAGGATGATGACAAACCGGATAAGCCTAAAATTATAAGTAGGAAAGCTTTGGGGTGCAAAAGCACCAATTACTACGGGAGGTCGTAAATGGGAAAAAGTAAATGAAAATCTATCAGTTTATTACGATCAGATTAGAGTACTTCATTCAGGAAACGGGAACAATTTCATGAACATAAAAGATCTTTAAGATAAAGAATAGGGAGATAAGTATGCCGATATTCCCTACCATTTTGCCATCGACAAGGATCGAAAAATATATGAGGGACGTCCAATAAACATCAAGGGCTCTCATGTAGAGAATGGCAATACTGGGAATATTGGTATTGTGTTAATGGCCGATTTAGACACGCAAGAGGCGGGGCTGTCGCTAGTCAAACGTTATGTGGAAAAGTTCATGGGAGATGGGGAGGCAACTGATCCAATGATAGAATCATTATTTCAGCTATCCAGGTATCTCAAATCAGAATATGGCATCAAATATCTTGGTGGCCATCAAGAGTTTTTGCCCGCTAGGCCATGCCCTGGGAACATTGGGATGGAATGGGTAGAGAAAATCAGACAAACGCTGAAAATGCAAAAGCCGACCGAAATCAAATTAAAATGAATGCAATTTCTTACTTCTTAAATATTTGCGTGTTATTAATAATTTTTTTAACACCAAGATATTTTCATAATGACTACACTAGATTAGTAGATTATGTTACCATTTTTTTTATGCTATTCAACTATCTTGTACTAAGATATGCTAAAGTCACATTGGGCAAATTATACTTATGGGTCAGCATTGCTCAATTACTCAGTTGTTTGTTGACGATTACCTCAAATGAGGAGATCGGGTTTAAAACAACAAGGATTCAATATCTGATTACCAATCAACTTCATGACAACTTGAATGATTTCACGGAAGGTGTCTTGTCAATAGCGATTTTAATTTATTTTGCACTACAGATTCTATATATATTCAGGTTAGTGAAAGCAATGGGGCCAGCAAAGTTGATATAATTCTTTGGTGAAAGCCAGGCAGTTTGATCTTTTTTAAAAAAACAGATCAAACCTAAATACCAACGGAATAAAAGTAATCAACCCGGATGGCATACCCTTCACTTTAAAATACAGCTTTGAATATAATTCGCTATCGAATAATGATTGATCTGTATTGTTCAGCTTATTAAGGTTCGCCTGCTCCTTGGGCTGTAATGCAATTGGTATAGTCCATCCTTTTGCCGCTGCGAGAGACTTCATTTCGTTTCCGACGGCGGTATTTGAAGTTTTCCACCGCTTTTAAATCTCGTAATTTTGTTTGCTTGTTTTGTCACGGTGATTTTTGTTTTTTATTGGGATTAGTTTGGGATCAAGAATATTAACCATTTTTAAGCTAAATCCTAAAGAACCTCATTAAATAACATTTTGATATAACCTGGGATTTATGTCTGTAGGAACATTCAAGAACTATTATTCAACAGAACAGTCAACCATTTCCATCTCCCACAATGGGATTAGCTCCAGGTACGCCAATTTTAATCTTTCTTTGAAATTTTTGAATTCAATTGCACGGTAACATACCGGATGTTTTTTTACGGGAACTAATAGAATAAATACTTCGTCAAGCCTGCGGTTAACCCCCGTTTTATAAGCTTTGCATCCGAAAAAAAAACTTTTTGATCAGGTAAAGGATTTTTACTATAACAATTTATCAGATATGAAAAAGCAGATTTTATTACTCGCAGCCGCATTAACTTCAATAGTAATGGCCTGTAACTCCGAAAATCGCTCATCAAGCAGCGATTCAACTTCCAGTGATACTTCAATGAGCTCAATGAGTGCTACAGACCCTATGCAGGACAGCACAAGCCGTGATAGCACGAGTACAAGCACCACCACCGATTCCACTGCTCAGAATGGAAGTACAGGTACTCAACAGCAAAGACAATAGGCTAGCTGGGTTGCCAACCAGGTAGACCATACCGGGCTGTTGTTCTGCCCTTCACTAAACATTGGCATATTTTAAACTTAAATCACAAAAAAATGGAACAGGAAGATCAATCTACATCGCAAGAGACAGAAATCGGACAAGACGGTGGTACAGACCAAAATTCTGGACAGGATATTGGCAATGAAGAAACCCAGGAAAACAATACCCTTGGAGGAGATTCAGATAACGAACAGTCCCCAGAACAGTCATCAGGGGACACAGAAAATGTTGAGGGCACGGACGGATCATCCGAGGATGAACAGCCTGACCCCAGTGAGCTTGACATCGATGAAAGCACGGGAAATCCAGGGCTCGGTTAACCGGGCCAGAATGGTAATCAAAACCGATATCTCAGGTGGATGACATCACATCAGAAAGCAGAATTCTGCTTTCTGATGTTTTTATTGTTATGTACTTCAGCTCAAATTGAATTGTGAGGTATCAGGAGATTCATTGTTGTCTTAATTAATAATTTATGAGAAAATATATTTTTGCTATAGCAACAGCTGCAGTGATGGCCAGTATGGGCTGCCACGCTGATCGAACAGAAAACGATCGCAAGTCGACAGGTGCAGATTCTAGTCTTCAGGATAGCAGCAGGCTCGATTCTTTTGGAGGTGATGGTACTGCAAAAAGCAGGAAAGGAACCACCAAGGATAGTACGGTGATGGGCACCCCTCCAGATTAAAAATTATTTGGCCGCAAGCTAGTATTAATTATGCCCACAACGATGTAGAAATGAATAAAAATTATGGAAAAGCGTAAAGATGATCATCTAAAAGAAGCATCCGAAAACGGATCACTTACACCAGTGAGGCCACCCGCAGAAGATATAATCAAAGGAGCGGGAGAGGATGATGCAATTACTGAACTGAGGAATAACCGTTCGGATAAAGACGTAGATAAGGAAGAACAGCGCGGTACTGACCCTCGGGCTTATCCGGGTCCGCGTGATGGGCAGTAACATTTTGAATGCTTTTATCGGGACCGACCAAATTATAGCATAAGGAAATATAACGGTGAAGAAATCGGACCTGCCTTGGGCACCTTTAGTCCCAGGGCAGGTTCTTTTTTTATTATTTTCTTTTGCAAAGATACTTGATCATCAGGCCACCTACGGCGAGGGTAATTGCCGCCTTGCCTATCATATTGACAGGATTATACCTGAATTCTGATTTCCAGCCCCTTTCTTTTACAATATTCGGGATTGTGCCTTTTTTAAAGTCATCAATGATGCCTTCCCAGGCATTTATCCTGTCTGCGAGGATTAATGGTATCCAGTGGCGGTATCTGTCCTCGCTATGCTTAAAAGCATATCTGCGTATCGCACCGCTGAGTCCTGAAGGGGGAACGGAGGTTCCGAACACTGCGCTGGGCCGTGGCCGCTCATTAGACTTAAGAAGCTCAATATTTACAGGCTGTTGTTCAGCTTTTTCATAATTGCTCCGGTTGTGGTCGTCTCCGGTATAGTTTTTAATCGGATAGGTGGGTTCATTGTCTGGATCAATATCCATACCCCATCCGGGAATATTTTTGAAGTCTTGATTTTGATTGTTCATAATATTAAGGTTTAGTTGATGGAATAAGTACAGTTTTAATGCATTCATCCAGTTTGGAAGAAAAGATCCGGTAAGCCTCCGAAATTTCCTCCAATGGAACCCTATGGGTGATAAGGCCCTTTGGATTAAGCCTGCCAGATTGAACATGATCGATCAGGCGTGGTAGAAGCCTTTTAACTGATGCCTGGTTTGCTCTCAGTGTGATACCTTTATTGAGTATATTGCCAATAGGAACGTAATTAAACGGTGGACCATAAACGCCAACTACCGAAACGATTCCACCTTTTTTTACTGAGTTTATAGCCTATTGAAGCGCAGTTGCCGCTCCGGCCTGCATCAGGGTCACTTTACCGGTAAAAGTTTGGAGTGCATTTCCTTCGGCTTCGCAACCTACGCAATCAATACACACATCTGCCCCATACCAGTCGGTTGTTTTTTTTAGGAAAACTACAGGATCATCCATAGATTTAAAATTGTAGGCTTCGCACTTTGCATAATTTTTTGCAAACTCAAGCCGGTAGTCAACATGGTCGATAATGATCACCCTGGAAGGGCCAAAAAACCAGGCGCACCTGGCGGCCATTATTCCTATTGGGCCTGCGCCGAACACAACCACCGTATCGCCTTCTTTTATGCCACCCATTTCGGCTGCCTGGTAACCTGTTGGCACCACATCTGTCAATAGCACTGCATCATCTGGATCCATATCAGGCGGGATGACCGTTGGACCAACATTTGCGTAGGGCACCCGAACATATTCTGCCTGCCCGCCATCAAAGCCACCTGCAGTGTGCGAATACCCGAAAATGCCACCCACAGCGGTGGCCATTGTATTGGATTCGTGGCAGTTTCCGTAAAGTCCCTGCTTGCAAAAATTACACTTTCCGCAGGCGATATTGAAAGGTACAAGTACATGGTCGCCGACTTTGACATTGGTTACTAAGGGGCCAACTTCTTCCACAACTCCGGTAAACTCGTGGCCGAATGTAGACCCAACACGTGTATCGGGTACCATCCCATGGTAAAGATGGAGATCCGACCCACAGATACAAGTCCTTGTAACCCGCACAATCGCATCTTCGGGATGTAGGATTTCAGGCATTGGCCGCTCAACGGTACGTACCCTGTAAGGTCCGCGATAGTTCATTGCTAACATAATTTCAAAATTTAATATATAAGTAAATGATAGTTTTCTGTTGGTTCCTTATTCCATTTATGATTTTTTTGGTCAGCGTTAATATGTAAATAATTGTTCCTGATGTAGTTATGTGTAAAAGAATCTACCTTAACCGCTATATGCCAGTAATGCTTTTCTGTTAACGCCATTTTCCTGGAAAGAAGAAAGCAGGTAAGGAGAATCGATTTCCTTTTACGGAGACCGGTTGGCTCAAAGGTGAGGGATATTCCTGCATGGAATAACAAACTTTTCACCCATCGACATAACTGATACTTTCAAATCACGGATGGTGATTTTTAGATCATCGTCGAACGAGGTGATATTCGAGCCGTTGCTTCCTTCGCCATCCAACAATATCACAACTCCATTACCAATTACCTCGCAATTAAAAGCCTCGGTAACTATAATTGCCGTATTCTCTTCAATACCTATGCCTATCGAGGCTGGGTTGGTAGCAATCACCTGGGCCATCCGTACAAAACGTCCGCGGTGAACAAAATGTGTATCTACACAAACATCTCTTAGAAACTCGAATCCAGTGGTAACTTTTACCCCTGCAGCCACCATCTCGTTCTTGCCTGTGCCGTCAAAAATCATTGGGGTAGACATCGCCATTGCGCCTGCGCTTGTTCCTGCAACGATCAGTCCGCTATAGATATACCTGTTTTTTATCTGCCCCATTATTTCAGTTCCTCCATATATCGCGGTGAGTTTAAGCTGGTCGCCCCCGGTAAAGAAAATGCCGTTCGCCTTGTCAATACGTTCGGCCAGATCAGCATCCAACGGACGGTTCTCATGGTGGATATGGCCAGTTGCGCTAGCACCAAGCGCACTGAAGCAGGTTGCATATATGTTATAGGTATCGTTAACTTCTTCCAAGCCTGCCGTGGTAATAATTTCAATAACAGGAGATTTGCCACACAGTTCAATAAAGGCTGACAGAACAGATTTATCGGTCAGTTCGGTAGGTGATTTATTTTCAGCGCCTCCGATGAGCATAAGTTTACCATTAGGAAGGGGACAGTTTTGTTTTTTCATTATTCGCATCATTAAGTAATCTGCTGTATCCGAGGTAAATAAGATGTATTGGCTGCAAGAAAGCAATCCTGTTTTTGTAAGCAGGATTGCTAATATAGCTGGGTATTATGGCCAGGAAACCGACCGCTCGTCAAATCCCATTGATCCCTTGTTTTTGCTTCCGCTTTGATCTATTTGTTCTGCTCCGCTTTTAATTCGCTCATTTTTTTCCTCAAGTGCTTTAACAATCTCCTCCTCAAGCGAAAGGTCACTGTTCTCCTCTTCCTGTTTTTTGTGGTCTTTATTTTTGCTGTTATCTTTCATGGTAATATTATATCATTGATTTTTAATACGTCACCGATCAAGCCTGGTCTAATACACCAGGTTTGTATCGGTTCAGTATTTGCCATGTCAAATGGATGTTAATCCAGTATTATAATCGCTCCATGTTGCGGTTCCTTCAGGTTCTGAAGATTTGACTTCCAGACTCCGGATTTCGCCCAACTGAATACTCAATGCATTTGCTTCCTCAATTTCTGTATTGAGATTGACATCCTCAGCGCTGAGGCCTGATGTTGTTTTAACATAAGCTGCCGGATCGGGTATGTATTCCCACTCTTTATCCATCTTAGGCATATTTCCCTCGTTCCATGGCCCCCTGGAGCTTGTTGGCGTAGAAAGGTTAAAGTATTGCTGGGTAAACCTTGGATCTGATTGTAAAACTCCTGGGGGGAAGTTGGGCTGTATCGTTTCCAGGGCGGCCTCAACATTTTGTAATGTGCAATTTCCCTTGTCATTAAAAAGGAAAGCGTATCTTTTACATAAGGGTCTGTTGTAAACTTCATGAGGTGTTCATACACCAGCTTAGCCCTCGATTCTGACGCGAGGTTGCTTCTAAGGTCTACGGTTAAATCGCCATTAGAATGAATATAAGAGGCACACCATGGAATACCCTGGCTGTTGCGAAGTGTTGGCCCCCCTCCGGTAATGACTGGGAACTGTGGGTTTGCTGTGAGGGCACTATGGATAATATCTTCCATTGCGGCTTTACCTTCCAGTACCTGCATGATTTCAGAAGAGTCTGCAGCTCTTTTCAATTCTCCGTTAACACCCTTAAGCAGCATCTGAATAGTTGCACCCACTATTTCAAGGTGTGAAAACTCCTCTGTTGCAATATCCATAAGCATGTCGTATTTATCCGGATAGGCCTGTTTGGCATTGAATGCCTGTGTAAAATATTGCATAGCAGCTGCGAGTTCTCCATTTTCGCCACCGAACTGTTCTAGCAGGATGTTTGCAAATGCAGGATCGGGTTTGGATACCCTTGCATTAAATTGTAGGTCTTTTGAATGATGGAACATAATTGATTTTATTAGTTGTTTAATACTTGCGGATCTGCGTCTATAATCTGCTAATTGATCGCAGCCCATATTATTTGTTATTCGCCCAGCTCTTTTTTCCAATCGGATGGGTTACGGCTGGTATCTGTATTTGGATGATCCCCTTTTGGGATTTCCAAATCGGCGGGCCGCTTGTCTTCAAATGATTTAGGCCCGTCTTCGGCTTTCTGATCTTCATTGCCAAGAGGCTCATCTTCCAGCCCGTGTTTCGTTTTTTCGCTCTCTTTCATCTTTAGATTAATATATTTTTGTTGTTAAACAAGCAGTTGATTGGTCTGGCTATTTGATCTGGGTCTGTAGGTTCACCGCTTCTTCGAGATGGGTTTTAAGTGAAGGCAGCTTTGCCCCGGCAAATGACCTTAAGTCTGCATCATAAACACCCATATCACCGGCTGCGTTAGAAAACAGCGTAATCGCGTCCTGATGGGAGGCAACCATTATCTTCATAAACTCCCTGTCAAATAATGATGGATCTGTGTTGTTCAGCTTATCAAGGTTTGCCTGCTCCTTGGGCTGTAATGTAGTTGGTATAGTCCATCCTTTTCCCGCCGCAAGCGATTTCATTTCGTTTCCTACGGCGGTATGATCTGTTGTCATGTGCTCACCATAATGTTTTACCGCAGCGTTTTGTGCTTTTTGTGTAGCGATTGCGCCTGCCTGTATCTCGAAACTGTTACTGCTCGAGGCTTGAGTTACAAAAGACTGGTTATCCATCGCGTAATTTTCATCGTTGTCCTTTTTACAAGCCTGTAGGCATAATATGGTAAAGGTTACCATCATCAGTGTTTTTAGTGTTTTCATAACTTTTTATCTTTTGTTCTATTGATAACCTTTTTTTTAACGCGCTGGTTTAGGGGTGAAATACCCGAAAGAAGCTGAAAAATCCCTGAATTTGCTCCGTATTTATTCGTATGGATGACAGGTTTACAATGAATCCTCTCGACCGGAGCAATGCGTAGATCGAGAGGACGCCGAGCGTTATGGCTTAATAAATACCGCTTAGGTTAACTGCTTTTTTACATGCAGTCAGCTTTGCTGATTGTTGAGGTTGCTTACCGCGTAAACCCAGCTATCCTTTCCGCAGTTTTCGCATTTATTGGCCTTTGCCCCGGTATGGTAATTGCCACAGAATTTACAGACTTTCTGTGTACTTTGCTGATGGATGTTAGCTGACATTTCCCGGTCCCATTCAGGGATTGAGGAGAGCCTGGGCACTGGTTCTGATTGCTGTAGTAGGCTAAAGGTCCCCCCGGCTTCAAAGTACAGGCGCTTCACCATTCCAAGGTGACTAATTCCCTGCGACCTTAGTTGTGCGAGCACCCTGTCTCTGGTAATACGGGTAAGTACCATAGCTTTATAGTTGAGCACCCCGTCTTTAACCAACATATTGTATTTATCCTGTGTTAATGATTCGAATTTTGTATTCTTTGTAGCAATTTTGGCAATTAGCATCTGAAGCGTGATGATCACCATTGCTATAACTACCGCGGGTAGCAGGCCTCTGTCGGGATTCATCAATGGCACGCCTATAGCAGCGGCAAGCGATGCTACCGCGGCCATCTCGTTACGACTGAGTTGAGAAGACATCCGTTTACCCATCAGTCTCATCGATACCATCAGGATCAGGTATATAACGGCAGTACGGAGGATAACCTCAATAAAAAAATGAAATGGAACTTCACCCAGGAGGATGCGTTGAATGTCGGATAGTTTAATTTCGTATTCTTTCATAATTATTTTGCGATAACAGCCTGGCCCCAGTGGTCTGAATGGCAGTTTCTACATTCTTTTTCTTTACTCGATTGTTCAGGGGCAGGATTTCCACACTCGAGGCAGATTATGGATTCTCCAACTATATTAAATTCTTGCTCAGCGTTACCATCAGCAGGGGGAAGCAGGCTTAAGCCGGGTTTCGCCTGATCGTATTTAAAAACAGAGAAAATACCACAAGCCTCCAGGTAAACCCTATGTACTTCACCCAAGTTGTATATGTTCTGATTTCTCAGCACAGCACGCAATTGCTCACGAGAGATTTTCATGCTGTCGAGTTTGCTAGCGAGCATTACTCCATCCTTAATCAATAACGATTCGCTTCCCTCGGTAAAGAGCTCTATTTTATGGTTTTTGGCGGCCAGGTAGGTAATACCACGTTGAAAGGCAAATGCACAAAAGAGTACCAGAATTCCCTGTAGTAGTCCTTTATCCGGTATTTGCATGGGCACCGATACGATCGCACCCAAAGTAAGCATCACCGCCAGCTCCGAAATCGTCAGCTGTCCGCCCATTCTCTTGCCCATCAGCCTGAGGGTTACGAGCAGAAACAGATAAATGATAATTGTCCTGATCAGCACTTCAAATAAAAATTCTGTGGGTGCGGTGCCCATGAGGATGCGGTGCCAATCACCCCAATGTATTTCTTCTTTTTTCATGTTTTTATGATTGATCCTGCTATAACCTTTGTTCGAGCTGATTAAATGCTCAACACCTCTTCTGGAATTTCGGTTTGATAGAAGCACAAAATGCGTATTTGCAACAGAAAAGCCCCCGTATTTCAACGTGCAGAATAAGCTTTTTTGTAAAAACGGATGATACAAAGGGTTAAAGTGTTAAGCCAGTTACAGAAGTTACGGTATTAACCACATACAAAACAGGTAGTTTCTGCCTCAACAAACCTAGCTTCGGGCAGGTTAATAGTATAGAGAGGCAATGAGGGTAAAAATATACAGACGCTGATGGGTTTTAGATAAAAAAAGCTGAATGACCGACAAGACCGGAAACAATCTATAGATTATCCTTTGGGGAATTGGTTGCCTCCTGAGTGCTTGGAAGTGTTTCCCATATCGGTTTTAAGAAATACCCTGGGTAGTATCCTTCAGCAAATCTCTGATAAAGTAATTGTTAACAATTAAATAAAAACTATGGAAGATTTTAATTCTTATTTCAGCAGTGCCTTTCTAGGTAAAAAAATTATGATCACCGGTGGCAGCACAGGCATTGGAAGGGCAACAGCGATTTTACTCGGTTCGTTAGGTGCCCAGTGTATTATTTGTGGTCGTCATCAGGAGCAGATAGATGAAACGTTGCAGGCGATTGCGGCGAAAAACAGATTAAACAGTTTTGGTATAGCTGTTGATCTTTCTAGTGAAGAAGGCGTTGAGCGGCTCTTTAAAGCAGCCGATCAACAGCTTTGCGGACTGGATATATTGATCAACAACGCCGCCCTGGGATATGGAAGTATACTTGACGGAGGATACGAAGACTGGCAGTATATTTTGGATACCAATTTATTGGCTTACATGGCCTGTAGCAAAGAGGCGATTGTAAGGTTTAAAGAACAGGGCTTCGGCCAGATTATCAATATCGGCTCAATGAGTGCTGACGTAAGAGAAGAGAGTAGCGCTGTTTATGTTGCCACCAAGGCAGCAATCCAGGGATTTTCAGAGTCGCTGCGTAAAGAAGTTAATCCGATGGGTATTAAGATTTCCCTTATTGAACCTGGTGCAGTTGATACCGATATGCAGGAGGCCAGTATGGAGGAAAAGCAAGAACAGATCAGCAATCAGGAAATGCTCCGGGCAGAAGATATTGCTTGGGCCATAGCCTTCTGTATCGCTCAGCCACCGGCATGTGATGTGGTTAATTTGAAAATCCGTCCAAGTTTGCAGATTATTTAAATATTTAATCAACCAGGTATGGGAAGCAAGGTAGAAACTCATCTTCTAATTGGTAGCTACGCTGCGGCAGATCAGGAATCCATTTTTCGGTATGCTTTTAACAACACTGATGGTACACTGAGTTTGTTGGATTCGGTTTGTGGGATAGAAAATCCCTCCTTCATTGTTCCAAATGAAAATGGGCAGTTTTTGTTTGCCATTAGTGAAACTAAAAAGGGCGATTATTCGGCTATGGTCACTTTCCAAACGATTCCCGGGGCGAAGCCGATCTTACTTAGCAAAGTATTATACAAAGGTCCTGGAGCCTGCCATATAACAGTAGACTGGGCGGGCAAATTTGCTGTTTCGGCCAACTATGTGGGTGGAAGTTTGGCCGTGCTGCCCTTTACGGATGGGGGGAAACTGTTTGGGCCTTTTCAGCTCGTTGAATTTAGCGGCTCCGGGCGGGTTCAGGATCGGCAGGAAGCATCGCATGTTCATAGTTCGCTTTTGTTATCAGAGCAGCGGATACTTCTTATAGCCGATTTGGGCACCGATAGGGTTTATGTCTGCCGTTACGATCCCTCAGCCAGACAGCCGCTTATATTTGCAAAACATCCTTTTATTTCGCTGCCTGGTGGCTCTGGACCGAGGGTTATGGCTTTACATCCAACCGGATTGTGGTTCTACGTGATCTGCGAACTCAGCGCAGATATTTTCGTGTTTGAAAAAGAGAAGCTGGATAAATGGATCTTCAGGTATACGGTAGCGAATAATCTGGTACCAAACGGACGCGAAGCTGCTGATATAAAAATCGATCGTAGCGGCAGGTATCTTTATGCCAGCAACCGTGGCGATGCAGATGAGATTATCATTTTTGCGATCAATGAACATACTGGCGCCTTAAAGGAAATTCAGAGAATACCTTCCGGTGCCAAAGGGCCCCGCTACCTCGCAATCGATCCTTCCGGAAGCTATCTTTTTGCTGCCAATGAGAAGGGAAATTCAGTTACCTCTTTTGAGATCTCTCCTCAAAACGGAAAACTAAGCTATCGCGGGGTGGCCGCTCAGGTAGGTGCACCTACCTGCCTGCAGTTTGTGCAGCTATCGACAGATAACAATTAGCTAACGTATCTAAAATATAATTTGACAGAATGAGCAATAAAATGAAAGCGGCGTTAAAAAAGCCAGATGGAACCTTTCAGGTTCAGGAAGTAGGCCGGGTAGAAATACCTGCGCCAGACTGGGTGCTGGCACGAATTAAAGTTTCGGGAATATGTGGAACGGATCTGCGGCATTGGAAAAAACATGAACCCGACCTGGAATGTAAAATTATGGGCCATGAACTTGCCGCCGAGGTAGTGGAAGTAGGGCCGGCTGTGAAAAACGTAAAACCAGGCGATAGGGTTGTAGTTGAAACCCTTTTGGGTGATGGCGATTGTGAATGGTGCCGCATTCAGCAGTACAACCTGTGTCCAAACTTATATAAAGTGAGGATAGAAACCATATCAAGAGCCTTTGCCGAATACCTTATTGGTCCCGCAACAAAGTTTCATATTCTGCCCGATCATGTGAGCGATGAAGAGGCAACGCTTCTTGATACTTTCGCAGTCAGTTTGCATGCGCAGCAGTTAAGCGGATTGCATATCAACGACAAAGTGGCCGTTATAGGCGGTGGACCGATAGGACTGGCACAATTGCAGCTTGCAAAAGCATCGGGTGCAGATGTGATCCTTTTTGATATTGTTCCCAGTGCACTGCAACTGGCCAGGGATCTTGGCGCCGATGAAGTGGTGAACACAGAAGTTGAAGATGGGCTTGAGCGCCTGAAAGCTTTTACAGATGGGAGGGGAGCAGATATTACCTTTGAATGTGCCGGAGGGCCTTCAATGTCAACTACGCTTCCTCAGGCAGTTTCTTTCACCCGCATTGGGGGAAAGGTAATCATTGTCGGTGGTTTTGAATCTGGCAGCACCAGTATAGAAATGGATTGGCAGCAGTTGCAAAAGTCAGGCATTACAATTATTCCGAGCGCGAGTTATGGCTTTTGGGATATCTACCCTGAAATGGCGATATGCCTGGATCTTCTGGCCAAAGGAAAAATCAATGCGAAAAAAATGATTACCCACGCCTTTCCACTCGATCAGATCAACGAAGCCTTCGAAACCGCTCAGCATAAAAAAGAAACCGGTGCGGTATTTGTCGCGCTGAAAATATAATGCTTTTCATAGCGATCTTATTATTATTCCAGTTGGACAGCACGCAGTGATGATTGATCAGCGTACTGCAGCCATCTCTTAGCCTACCAATTAATAGTCACTTTTTGGTTTCCTGCAATGCTATACTCCAACAGATCTGGGTTGTTTTTCACTGGATTGTGCTTTTCTTTTTTCTGGCCGGATTTTACTTCTAAATTTTTAGGTCTTTCTCCGCCCTGAAATAAAATAATCATCCTGCAGTTCAGCCGTTCGTCGCCGCCAGTGGTTAATGACACCGCATTTGCCCGGCATCGGAAATTGAATATGGGATAATCGAAAAAAACGATAAAAGATTCATTTTTAACCCTAAAATACTGATTCGGGATTACGCCGAATGCGATTCCTGCCCCATAAACTTCCTGTCCAACTTCGCCAGACTGCTCCCAACCATCGTGCAGATCTTCCAGCGCAATCCAGAGCCTGCGATCGATTTCACCGGTCTTGCTTTCTTCAGCCATCACCTCTTCTTTCAGCATTGGCGGATAATAGTGCGCCACACGGCCTACCATGTGCCTGATGAACTCTGCAATCAACAACCTTACCGACGGAAGGATTTCCACGCCTTCTGCTTCTGCAAGGTAATCATGAAGGGCTGAATATACCTCCTGCTCTTCGTAAGCTGCAGTATAAGGCGCATCTCTCAGTGGGAAAACCCCAAAAAATGTCGGAAAGTTCTTTGCGTTCCCATAATCACATTCCCATAGTTGAACGTTGTCAAAAATTGCCGCCAAACATACATAACTCAGTTCCAGAAACGTTTTATCTTGAGTTTCTTTATACAACCGGAGCATGGCTCCTGCAGAAAATGCGGTGTTGTTTGCCTGGTAAAACACTTCAAAGCTCAGGCCTTTTAATTTGGATGCTGCTTTTTTGGCTTCCTCAAAAAAACTTTTCTCTCCGGTTATTTTCCACATCCTCAGCATTAAGTCTGCATAAGTACCTGGAACATCTTTTTCACCACCTTCTCCTTCTGCGGTTTCTGCTTTTATAATATCAAGGGTATCCATTTGATAAAATACAGGCCACTCGTAATTGAATTTATGGGCCACCCTAATTGCATAATCAATGGAATCAAGCAGGATTTTTTTTGCGCCTTCGTCACCACGTGTGCTCAGGCGGGCCAGGTTCATTAATGGATGGTGCAGATACCAGGCGTCCATTACCTGAGGTTTTTTCTGCTCTTCAGAATGGTCCAGGTTCTTTTCGGCCGATGGGAGCCATCTCACAATTGTTCCCGTATCTTGCTTGTAGAATGCCCCGAGCCCTGCCCTTAGTTCAGTTACCAACTGATGGGTGGTTTCCCCTTTCCAATCCAGGTAATCAAGCATGGGAAGCAATACAGCAAGCTGAACCATTACTTCAGGAGGCGTTTTATAATCAGCTACGTAAGCGTTGAGATAACTATGGCCTCCCGCAAATGTCCAACAGCCTTTATGGTAAGTCAAATCCGCTAGGCCTTTCTCCACGGTGTCAAGCCAGTCATGGTAAAAACGCTCTGGTCGTGGAAGTTTAATATAAGTTGCCGCTAACTGATCTAAATACAACATTGCGGTTTCGGCAGGGGCAGAAGGAAGCTGATCCGATAGGCGTACAAAACCGTCACTAAGGCAATAGCTTACGCCTTTTTTTAAAGGTGCCTTAGTCGCTGGTAAAGAAAAGCCGATTTCAGGCCATTCTCCTCCAACAGCACCACCTGCACTGCATTGTGCAGTTTCGCAATAATCATTAAGGGCTGTTAGGTTTTGGAAATAAAATACGGAGCCAGAATCACCATCATTAAAAAAAAGGACTCCAGAGCGGGTTCCCCTTTGCTGGGTGTGGATTTTGCCCTGTTGTTTTATTTTGCCTTTTTCATCGAAACAGATAATGTCTCTTGGCCAATAAGGGATATGCAGTGGTACCTTCGGCGTTGCCATTACGGTATAACGGAAAAAATCATTTCCTGCTTCATGTTGTACGGTTACCTGGTAAACAATTGTTGAGCAGGCGAGGCTCACTGTCATTTCTCCTTCTTCGTGATGGATTTTTTTAACTTCTAGTTTTCCGGATGGTGAAAATGCGGTACGGAACGCAATACGACTCCCGTCAGGCCGTTCTTTTACCAGCCAAAGTGTATCACTTGACAAATAAGCATAAAGCTGAAGCGATTTGGAAATTTCGGCAACAGGTGCTAGTGGTTTAAGCTCTGTTTGGGCATTTGCTGCCCAGATGGTAATAGGTTTCATAGTGAATGGAATAAAAAACTGTTTTTTTTAAAGGCTCAAAAAAGGTAATAGGAACTCCTATTCATTGTCCAAAAGATTGTCGGAGATATCTCTCTAATCAATTTTGTACGCTTCGTTGGAGTTAATACTTCGTAATCATCCTTGTTCCCTGTATCAACTTTATGGAGCGTACAGGGCTAGTATTGGTATCGCCAGTATAGTATTTTAAATAGCAACACTTTATCTTTTTCCGCCCTCAACCGTCTTTAATCATCGAATTAGCGTTTGAGGTTAATCCGGCCACAATGGAAAAGGCACCCATGACGATATGTGGCAAAAAAATCTGGTTATAAAATCCAAAAAGCCAGGGCGAAATAACCAGGATAAATCCTAAAACTATATCCATGTCGAGATGGAATGCCATTGGCAACCTCTTCCATACGCCAAGTTCATAGTTTGTAAAAAGAGATAGCAGAAAAACACTAAGGGCAGCAATAAAAAAACAGGCAGCAGCTGGGATAATGGTGGTAAAACCTAAGAAAAACGGTGCTGAAATCATAATTGCAGCCCACAGGTAGTCAATTATTCCATGTGTTTTTCTCGATATTTTTTTCATGTGTTAAGTCTTTTTATTTTCTTCCAAAAGGTTAATTTTGATTTGAGCATGCCTTTAATTCTAACAGCGCCAGCGTACAAAACTTTTCAATCTTTTGAGCTGATATACCCATAACATCGTTCTTTCAAGAAAACCCTGTTTATTGGCTGCGTGTTTTATGGAACGGTATAAAGCGTATTTATCCTTCTTTTATTAAGTATTTTACTTCAAGCTAAGGAGATATTAATTTTATGCCTGCCATATCTTTTTTCCTTATCTTCAGGTATGTATTTCTTTTGAGGCTGTTTCATTCGATATTCTATTTTGAGGTTTATCCATTAAATGTTCAGTTAAGAGAAACTAGCCACCTCCTCAGCCATAGCCAATAATGTGGTGAGTTCATTTACGGCCGCCTTTTTACCCCTTATCAGGTACACTACATTTATCCGTCCTTCTTCTTTGGAAAGTTCCATACGCTCAATCTTGGCTTCGGTACTATTTAGGCGTTTTTCGAGCAAAAGCACGCTGGAAAACGAATTGTCGACGAAAGTTATCGTAACCATCCTTTCCTTTTTTAGGTCTGATATGATTTTTTCAACATAACTAACCATTACCAATACGCAAAGGGTGCTGATGGTGAGCACAAATGCAAGCGCGTGATAACCTACGCCAGCGGTCATGCCGATTGCAGCGGATGTCCAGATAACGGCGGCAGTGGTTAGCCCTCTTACCGATATGCGGTCTTTAAAAATTACACCGGCACCGATAAAACCTATGCCGGTTATAATATTTGCCGAAATGCGGTCGTCGGTACCCGTTCCATGCCAGGAAACAATTGTAAAAATCGTCGATCCAAGGCTGATCAATATGATGGTCCGG
The DNA here is from genome assembly GCF_918698255.1 of Pedobacter sp. Bi27. Lineage (NCBI taxonomy): Bacteria > Pseudomonadati > Bacteroidota > Sphingobacteriia > Sphingobacteriales > Sphingobacteriaceae > Pedobacter > Pedobacter sp. Bi27. Next base: position 178,413 of record NZ_CAKKMW010000005.1, on the reverse strand, counting down.
AACCCTGCAGACTTGTTCCTGTATTCCCGCTCAAACCCGATGATGCCGCCACATATGACCGAAACCAACATGGCAATGATATCGCGTATGTCTATGGTTAGATCAATCATTCTTTTTCATTATCTATAAATATGTTCATGATTCAATTTTTAGGATAGCTAAACAATAATTGCGCAAATACATTTTCTAATATCATACATCATATTTATTCTTTTAATCATCGCAGCGCAGAACGCATGCATAATATGTTATCATATTGAGTTTGTTGGAGTGCAATTTCTCTTATAGGCTTAATTGCTTACTGAGAAGCGAGAATAGCTGTTTTTAGGCTTTCGAAGGCATCCTCTATCGTTATAGTTAGTTGATGGTCTTTATTTTCTATTTTTTTAATGATGTCTGACAAAATCGACTGAACACATTTTCCGTAAACCTCTCCCTTGGTTTGATGGATTTCAAAATTGCCGGAAAGCATTTCATCTACCTGGTAAGTTATTCCGCCGGCATTTACGGCTTGATTTTCGGCCGGTAGATCTTCACTGCCCCAACCCTCGGGTCTGGAAACGTCTCTCAAAGTATTTAATTCGCCGTGTACGGTAATGGTCCAGCCCGGCAGGCTTTCCAGCTGTACTTTGCCCTGGCTGTTTACCAGTGCTTTCACCGTTCCTTTCATAGGCATCCAGCCTTCAATTTCTATACGGGCGAGATCGTAGGCAAGGTGTATCGTTGTTTGTTCAAATAAGCCAGGCCCGGAAAAAGCATGGTAGTAGCTGGCAATTAAACCTTCGTTATATAACACCATCGCAGCCATACGGTCGCGCTGGTTTTCATTTCTACTATCAGTGCAACCATACACCTCAATGTATTCCTGATTGCCAATGGCATTCACAATATCGAAAAAGTGTACCCCATGTTCGATGAATATTCCACCAGACATTTCTGTTTTCCAGAACCAGTGATCCTGAGGCAAAGCCTCATCTTGCGCATAGTTGTTTACAACAACATGCCTTAGCTTGCCAAAAGTACCTGCCTGTCCTAATTTGATGAGATTTTGAATAATGGGGTTATAACGGATCATATGATCTACTGTTATCACGCTACCGGTCTGCTTTTGCGTTTCTATAATCTCCCGCGCGCCTTCTTCACTTATTGCCACGGGTTTTTCGAGCAGGACATGTTTGCCGGCCTTCATCGCTGCGCAGGCCATTTCGGCGTGTAAACTTGGTGGCGTTACAATACTTACAATGTCTATATTTTTGTCCTGTATCAATTCTTTCCAATCGCGATATACCACGAAATTTTCTTCGGATTGAAAATTTTTGTGCGGATCTGCAATTGCAACAATTTCTACATTGGGCAGCTTTTCCCACCAATAATGAAGGAATTTACCAAAACCCCCGTAACCGATTATTCCTATTTTATATTTTTTCATCTGTTTTACTATTTACCTGTGGCCGATAGACTGTCGATTATGTTAAACACTAAAAAAACAATTTCTCTAAACAGAAGGTTTTGGAAATAGGTGCATTTTTGCGCAGCTTATTCTTTCGCGTTAAAATTGGCTGATTAGAATAAATTCATAATTTGAAACAGTTTTTTACTTAACTAATTTATCTTGTTATTTCACTTAATCTATTTTAGCAAAGCCCGGACGTTAATGCCGGTGGATGGTCTTACCAGCTTACTCAACAAATCCAGAGTAGATAACCTGGCAAATGACATTACAGGTATGCTTTTATATATGGAAGGAAGATATTTTTCGGAATATGAAGGGCGTTTTATGCAGGTGCTGGAAGGTAGTGAAAGTAGTGTGAAAAAACTTTTCGAAAAGATAGCAAAAGACGAACGGCATCAGGGGGTACTGGTATTAAGGGAGTCATTTCTAAAAGAACGCAATTTCCCGGATTGGACCATGGGTTTTAAATCAATAAAACACGAAGAATACCAAAAACTGCCTGGCTTTTTCCCCCTCGGGGACGATTTTCTATTAAAAGAAGATGCTCAAAAGGGTAACGCTGCCCTTGACTTTTTAAAGTCTTTTTATGATATATCCAGCAAATTGTGATGTCTGTAGCTAAAGGAAATCTTACAGGATCGTTTCTACTTGGCTTGTTTCCCTTAAAAAAACTTCGCACCCGCTTACCAATATTTCTTTTATTAGATAAACCTATAAAATGCCTGAAAGGAAGAACTCAAAGTTTAAATTTTTTAAACTTTTTTTTGTTAGGCACTGTTCTTATGATGAACATTAAACTATAAAAACATGGCAAATAAAAAAAATGATGTACAGATGCCAAATGCGCATCTTCATGAACTTTTTGTGGATGAACTAAGAGATATACTTGGTGCGGAGAAGCAGTTGCTTAAAGGCCTTAAAAAACTTTCAGAAGCTGCCGGCAGTGAAAAACTGAAAAATGCTTTTGAAACCCATTATGCCCAAACCGAAGGGCAGATTGACCGACTGAAAGAGGTTTTTAACTCAATAGGTCTCACTGCGAGGGGTAAAAAGTGTAAGGCAATGGAAGGTCTCCTGGAAGAGGCAGACGAAATTATCGAAAGCTTTGGCGGTGAGCCACAGGTACTTGATGCTGCATTAATCACCGCGGCACAAAAAGTTGAGCACTACGAGATAGCAAGTTATGGAACCCTTGTAACCTTTGCAAAGCTGATGGAGCATGCTGAGGCCGAAGAGTTACTGGCTGCTACACTTGCGGAAGAAAAAGATACCGACAGCCTGTTGACAGAAATCGCTTTAACTGAAGCAAATACAGGCGTTACAGCCTAGAATACCTGCAAAACGCCACACTACCCAGTGTGGCGTTTTTAATCTCTTCAGGTTTAAATCGCTGGAAAGGCAATTGAAACCTGACCCCAGAACCAAATGAAAACACTATACAATATTATTTTAATTCTCGCGCTGTTAAGCGTTGTCAATATTGGGGCTTTCGGCCAGCAAAAAACCTGCTATCATTTATTCAGGCCAGTTCCGGGTGATAGTTTGAGGGAAATGGAAACCGATCGGCCAGATGTAACCGAAAGCCCGCAAACCATTGATGCCGGGCATTTTCAGTTTGAGACCGATCTTGTTCGCTTTCAGCGCGAAAACCGCAATGCGGGAAGGAGCGACGAGTATCTTTTCAACCTGGCCAATATAAAGCTTGGGTTAACAAATTCGACAGCCATCCAGCTTACCTTTGAAAGTTTTGTGGTAAAAAAGGATTTTAATACCGAAAGCAGTTTTGATCGGAACAGTGGATCTGGTGACCTTACCCTCAGGTTGAAACAAAATCTGCTGGGCAATGATAAAGGGAAATTCGCTATTGCGCTGCTCCCATATGTGAAGTTTCCGACTTCCCGTGCAGACAGAGAGAGCCAATATGAAGGGGGGATCATCATTCCAATGAGTATTAAATTTGGAAATGACTGGAAATTAGGCTTTCAGGTTGAAGCAGACCGGCTACAGGAGGAGGAAGGCTCCGGACATCACAACCAGATTTTGCAGACGCTTACCGTATCACATCCGCTTACTAAAAAGCTTGACGGTATCATTGAAACCTATTATACCTATGAATTTAAAGATAACCATTTAAAAAACTTTCTGAATGCTGCGCTGCAATATGAGCTGTCTAAGGATTTGCTTATTGATGGTGGCCTTAATTATGGCGTTCAGCATGATGCAAGGAAAAGCTATTTTGTGGGGCTTTCTTTCAGGCTATGATCCAGAACTGGTATTCCCCGCAAAATCACAGAAGAAATTCTGTTAGAAAAACGTAAAGATTATAAAACCTTTTTTTTGGGGTAAAGGTTCTTTTTTAACAGCCATCTTCAATGGAGTAATAGATTAATCTATACACATTATGGAAAACAACCTATCGGGAAAAATTCCCCAGACCAGTTTGCCCAAAGAAACCGAGCTTCCAGAAAATACCGATTACCGTGAAATTGCCGGAAAAGGAAATCTCATCAATGATCCGAAGACTCCGGAACACAGCCAGGCATCCAGCGAGGAAGATAATAACAAAGAAACGGATAACAACCCATTGATCCGGGGCATTTAAACTTTTGCTTAACAAAACATACCTAAGAACAGGACAGCTGTAGCTCACCTAGCTGGGTACTAAAGTTGACTCCTATTTCATGCTCAATTGCTTTGCAAAGAACAATCCTTTGTAACAGCTGTTATTAATCTTGGTACATCTAAACAACAGAAAAATGGCAAGAATTAACGAAACAAACAATCCTTTAACCACAGAGGAAGCTAACAGGTTCGAATCTGGTGTGATAGAAACAGTTTGGAGTGAAACAGGAGAACCCCATTACATTGTCAAGGATGGCCTTAATGTTAAAGAATATGCCGCTTTGGCAAAAAAATACCTTGAAAATGAACGGATCATAGCCCATGATTTTACCAGCTATGTAATTAACAGATCAGGTGAGCGCGTTGATTTTGAATATAAATCAGGATGGTTCCTCGAAGGTTTAGCCGAACAGGAAATGGAATAAGCTCTTTATTCTTTTCTCTTTTTTAATTTAAAAATGTGGTCGGAAAACTTGAATTTGTTTAAATTTAACTAGTACCAGATATGATAAATCCGCTCGTTAAAACTGTGGGCTGTAGTATTGCCGGAACAACGATGATGACAGCATCAAGTGCATTAATGTCATTAATAGGCCAAGACTTTAGAGAATCTGAGCGCTTAAATGGCTTGATTAGCAGGGTATTGCCTTTTCTTCCAAAACGTGTCAGATCCGTTTCAGCGTGGGCTGCACATTACGCAATGGGATCTGCGTTTTCTGCTGTATATGTTAAGTTATGGGATTCAAAGACCTTGAAACCTACAGGAACCTGTGGGGTGTGTCTGGGCGCAGTGAGCGGCCTGATCGGAATTGCTATCTGGAAAGCAACATTTGCCGTCCATCCGTTAAGCCCACTTATGAATTATAAACGGTTCTATTTACAACGTATTCCAGCCCACATTGTATTTGCAATCTTTGCAACAATTGCTTACCGTGCCATGCAAAAAAGTATTGATAGCACAAATGGCGCAGAACAAGAAGAAGCATTGGGTAGGTAGAAACGCACCCCTTAATCTTTCTGTGCGTTCAGTCGTGATAGCTACTCCAATAAATTATAGTTAGCATTCACATTACCAGTGGCAAGTACTGCTAACTGTTTCCTATTGAATTGGTTCAGTTCACAGTGGTCTGATTGATTAGGATCCGTTCGGGGATGCGCTGGTGAATAGCTTTGGAAGCTGTTTTTCTTTAATATTTTCCTTTAGTATGATATTTCGGTCGGTTATAACCGCCCATGATTCGGGATGTGTTGCCAGGAGACTATCTGCCAGTTGTTTCAAATCAAAATCTTGACCGATAGTTAGTGGTCTTATAACCGCTTGATTGTCAATATTTTTAATGACGTGAATAGTACCCAGCTTTTGAATGATGGCCATTCTGGATTTATAGGTTGGGCAATAACCCCAGATCTTTACATTGCGGTTCCGGACAATAAAATTTACGCCAGCAAAATTTACATCTTCTTTTGCTTTCATCGTAAGATCTGCTTTGATCTGCCTGTCTCTTTCATAGCTATTACACGAAATTATTGATAAAGCGCATATAACAAAGCGCAATGTACTGTAGAGTTTCATATTTGTGCTGTTCATTAAAAATAACCTATACACCAACTGCGATGATATGTCCCTGACGATTACCCACACACACCGCAGGTTTCGTTATTCTCATTATGTTAAATTTAAAATGCAGCGGCACTGTACCACTGCGATTCTTCGGTTTATAATAGACCGGCTATTCCATTTGATGGCGCTTTCCACTTTAGGTTAACGATTTTTCCTTTAATTAACCCAGATCGGCTGCGTCCTTCTAAAGGTGGCTGGCACGTTAATGGCTGTAACCGTTGGCGTCTGTCATCAACTTTTTCTGCTATGGAGATCTTATCCCTTTGCACACTGCTTCGCTTTTGTTCCATAATCTTTTTAACAGGTAACTGGCAGAAAGGCGGCTAGGTTTTACCATTTTCAATTTCAGGTATTTTGTGCGCTTTGTTAAATAGGTTGCAGGTATTTAACGTAGCATAAAGCAGTATTTCGTATCCAAACTACCCCGCCGCTAAGTCTTTTGTAACTAATAGTGTTATTGCACGCAAATAGAGAACGTCATTAATGATAATTTCAAACAAAACGCTTATTTTCTGGTTTCAGATATTACCAAATGCCAACTTATGGGTAAACAATTAACCTATTTATCTCTTTCTGCTACAAATGAGGAACGTTTTCAGGCATTATTGACCGCGACCTCGGATGTAGTTTACAGTATGAACCCAGACTGGACCATCTTGACTGGGCTCGATGGCCATGGGGTCCGCCATGACGCAAAGGATGCAACCCCAGGTTGGCAATCCAAGTATGTATATGAAGAAGACCTTGAACTTGTACAGCATGCCATTCAAAGTGCGATCGAGACAGGGAGCATTTTTCAGCTTGAACACCGGGTGAAACGGGCTGATGGAAGTGTCGGTTGGACCTTTTCCAAGGCAGTGCCGATTTTTGATGATAAAGGGGAGGTAAAAGAATGGTTTGGTGTGGAATCGGATATTACGGAACGCAAATTAGCCGAACAGCACCTGGCAGCCTCTAAAGAAGTATTGGAGCAGCAGAAGCGCACTTACGAAACCATCACTTCCGGAACACCAGACCTGATGTACGTTTTCGATCTCGAGTATCGGTTCACCTATGCAAACGCCGCACTTTTGCAGATGTGGGGCAAATCCTGGGACGAAGCAATAGGGAAGAACCTGCTGGAAAATGGTTACGAACCATGGCATGCAGATATGCATGAGCGGGAGATTGACAGCATCATAGCTACAGGAAACCCGGTTAGGGGCGAAGTGGCTTTTCCGCACGCCACCATGGGCAGAAGGTTGTATGATTATATCCTAAATCCTGTTTTCAATGAGAGCGGCGAAGTCGTCGCCGTTTCAGGAACGACCAGGGACGTAACCGAACGGGACCAATGGCAACAGCAGCTGGAACAAAGCGCTTTAAGGTTGCAGACCATGAACGAGGAATTTGCCGCGATTAATGAGGAGCTCACAGTTTCCAATGATCAGCTTAAGGCGGCCAACGAACGTTTGTCAAAAGCAAATGCCGATCTCATTTCCGCCCAAAAAACCATTGAGGAAGGGAAACTTGTCCTCCGTCTCGCAGTTGAGGCGGCAAATTTCGGCATTTGGTATATAAATTCAGTTACCAGGGAACTCATTACCGATGCCCGGTTTAAGGAATTATTCGGTTATTACCCCGATGAAGCGCTTTCCATTGAACAGGCAATCGCACAGATTACAGTTGAATACAGGGACTTTATTTCCGGTAAACTTGAAAACGCAATTTATAATAATGGAGATTATGATGTTAGTTATCCTGTTATCGGTCTGCATGATAATAAACTGAGGTGGCTCAGGGCAATCGGCAATCTTACAGCAGACCCTTCAGGCACATTTTCTGCATTCACCGGTGTAGTTATGGATATAACCGAACAAAAGATGGAGGAAATAAGGAAGAACGATTTTATGGGTGTGGTAAGCCACGAACTCAAGACACCATTGACCTCACTTTCTGCATATCTCCAGTTATTGGAATCGCGGTCAAAGCAAAACCCCGACGAAATCATCCATCGTGCCTTATCACAATCTGTTAAACAGACCAAGCGCATGACTGACATGATTAACGGTTTTTTGGATTTGTCGAGACTGGAATCGGCAAAGATCGATGTCAACAGTTCAAAATTTGATATTAGTGAGCTGATCAGAGATTCACAAGAGGAAGCGTTAATGTTATATGGTACCCATAAATTTATTTTTGATCCTGTGGAAAGCCACATGGTAAATGGAGACAGGGGAAGACTTGGACAGGTCATTTCAAATCTTGTTGGCAATGCGGTTAAGTATTCCAGACCGGGAAGTGTTATCCTGGTGTCATGTGTTGGAGCCGGTGAGCAGGTGAGGGTAAGCGTAAGGGATGAGGGGATCGGAGTTAGAAAAGAAGAGCTTCCGAAAATATTTGGGCGGTTTTACCGTGCGGAGGGCAATAAGCTGATCTCGGGATTCGGGATAGGACTGTACGTCTGTTCGGAGATTATAAAGCTGCACGGCGGGGAAATATGGGCAGAAAGCGATCTGGGGAAAGGTTCTTTACTCACCTTCACCTTGCCGCGGCTGTAAGGGGTTATATATGTCTTTTGAATACACCAAATAGTCAGATATAATCCGATGAAACCTTGCTTAGGAGATCAGGGCTGAAATTACTGAGAAAATAATATTATAGATAGGAGAGGCATTTATGGCAAGTATGACCTTTGGATGGTTCTGGGCAAAGTTCAAATTGTTGGTGTATTAGAGAAAAACAGGGCTCCCGCAAAGCTGTCATTTTTTATTATTTTATCCGGTGAGTTCCGCAACCCTGTTCAATAATTTGTCAAGATCAAATGGTTTAGCCATAAATGAATCAGAAAAGCATGCAGCGGAAAGTTCCGGCAGATCTGGTTCTGCTGATAACAAAAGTACAGGTGTTATATACAATGGTGTTGTGGCTTTCAGATCCGCGCAGATCTGGTCGCCCGTCTGGACTGATCCTACAATCTTAATATCAAGTATAATCATATCGGGCTTGAGCAAAATAATCTCAGCTGCTGATTTACCGTTTAAAAAGCCCTCTACCGCGTATCCTTCGGTTTCAAATATAAGATGTAGCAGTTCCAGAATCCCGGGATCATCTTCAATGATTAGTATGCGTTTGATCATAGTATATTCCGGGCTTTGGTAGAATAACCTTGATTGTAAACATTTGTTTTGATTATGGAAATTAAACTTTTCGAAACAGGACGTTTCTTGTATTGATGGTGATACTGTTTGTAGAAGGGTTAAAAAAACTTGTATAAGTATTTCTGAACATTTAGGTTTAAATCTGCCAAAAGAACTGACCAGGTCTAGTTCAGATTGGTGTGTAGTAGGTGCATGATTGTGGCGATAGATATGTATTTATTGTCTATCTTGCACTGCCGATCCGGACTCACCCTGTAGGCCATACGCATGCAGAACAAAGCTGAGCAGATCAATGCGCTTATCGAACTTAATGAAGAGCTGGAAAACTATTTCAGAAATACGATCATTCCCCAGTTGTTTGTCGATGCACACCTGATACTGAGAAAGTTCACGCCACCGGCCATGCGCCAATTCAGCCTAAAGCTAGCTGATGTAGGCAGGCCTATCGCAGATATCAAAGAAAATTTTCGTTTTCCGACTATTATCGAGAATATTCAGCATGTTATCGACAGTGGAGATGTGCTGGAAAAGGAAATTCAGACCACAGACCTGCGTTGGTATCAGATGAACATTCTGCCATATATCGTTCAGCGTGACAAGAAAACAAATGGGGTGATCATCACTTTTGTGGAGATCACCATGCGCATACGCGATTTAAAAGAGCAGGAAAAACTGATTGCTGAGCATGAGCTGCTTTTGGATACTATTTCGCATGATATAAAAACACCGCTCACCAGTCTGGGACTTACGATCGAGATGCTTAGAAAACTACCGGAGAAAGATATGGAACGGTTTCCAGTGCTTTTGGAAAAGGTGGAGAACAGCCTGACTAAAATGCAACAGATAATCCATGAGCTAACCGATTCCCGTGAACAAGAGCACCGGTATAAAGCGGTGGAGGAACTGCTGGATTTTGAGCATATCCTGGAAGATATCAGGCTCACGCTTGCACCGCAGATAAATGAATCATCTGCAAAGATAAAGACTGATATCGGTTTTTCAGAAATCTTATATATCCGCCGTAAACTGCGCAGCATAATCTATAACCTGGTTAATAATGCCATAAAATATAGGTCAAGCGAAAGGAATCCGGAAATTTTGATCAAAACCCATCAGGAAGGAGATTTTATGGTAATTGCCGTAAAAGATAACGGAATTGGGATTGGCGAAAATAACTTAACGGGTATTTTCGGGAAATACCAACGGATTTCCCAGTCTGGTGACGGTTCGGGGATCGGGCTTTACCTGGTTAAGGAAATTGTAGGTGCTTCCGGTGGAAGGATTACCGTTGATAGTAAATTGGGAGAAGGTTCAATATTTACTGTTTATCTGAAAATTAAAGGTTAATCTTTTGTCAGGCGCCGTTATTCTTTGGGTGTTAGCCATATTCAAATCATTTACTGCGCCGCCTACCTTTATCCCTCTTGAACAATATTAAGACAGCTATTGCGGCGGTGCTTCCAGCTCATCATCGCTGTCAAGTTCAATATTTTGAAGTTCTCCTAAATGAGCCCTGCCAGGGTGCACAAGTTCGATCTGCTCTGCTAACATATGGAGGATCTCCAGCTCAATAGCTGCCGGGTTCTGGCATACATGCAAAAAATCCCGGCTGTCGGGTTCCAGGCTGGCCACAAATTTCCCGTCCTGGTAGATTTTGTATTTACAGCCACCGGTAACGTGATGCGGGTGCTGTTCAACCTGGAAATGGAACTTATGGTTGGGACTAAGAGTTACGGTAAAGTTGTCCATAAGGGTTTCGTGTTTTATACATAACAATCCCAGGGCAACGCTTGTTTCAAAATTGGAAGCAGGATAGTACTATTTATTGATAGAATACATCGCCAAGCGCTGATCGACCCAAACGGGACTGCGGTAAATATTTCTGCAAAGAATATTTTCCGGACACAGTTTGTCCCAGTAATCAGTTAAAAGCCTGACGAAATTCCAGTGGCGATAAATTCGTCTTCTTTTTGAAAAGTGTGCTAAAGGATTGCGCGTGTTCAAAGCCCAGGGTATAGGCAATCTCGCTGACCGACAGACTGGTTGTGGAAAGTTTTTCTTTGGCGTTCGCGATCAGTTTTTCATGAATATGCTGCTGTGTGTTCTGCCCCGTATGAATCCGGAGCAGGTCACTCAAGTAATTCGGCGACAGGTTCATCTGCGTAGCAACATGTTGTACAGTGAGCAAACCCTGTACATCGCCTTTAAAGTAGTCATCAATCAACTGCTCGAACCTGACCAGCAGTGCTGAATTATTGTTCTTGCGGGTCAAAAACTGCCGCTCATAAAAACGGTTGGAGTATTTTAACAGGCTCTCGATTTGCGTAAGTATGATCTCTTGGGTATGCTTATCGATATGCTGGCACTCCTTATCTATTTTATGGAGAATCGTGATCAGGTCATCTTCTTCATCGGCCGACAGGTGCAGCGCTTCGTTAACCGCGTAATCGAAAAAACCATAATGATGAATGCTGTTTGCCAGTGTATGCTGTAACAGGAAGTCTGGGTGAAATATCAGGAGATAACCAGACCCGCATTCCATATTCTGCAGGTCCAGTTGTTGCACCTGGTTAGGCGCGGTAAAACTCAATACTCCTTTATCGTAATCATAATGCTGCTGTCCGTACCTGATTTTGCCTCTGGCTTCGCGTTTTAGTGCCACGCAATAAAAGCGGTTAACGAAACCTTTCCAGATCTCGTCTTCCAAAAAAATACTTTCTGCCAAATTGATCACGCTCACCAGCGGGTGGCGGGGTTCTGTTAAGGACAGCAAACGGTGAAATTCCGATATGGAGTTAATGGCGTTCATAAAACAAAATTAATCAATTAAGCCCATACTAAACTCATCATAAGGCGCGCCGGTATCCGTACCTAAAGGTACAATGCTTTCCAGCTGTGATAGATCTTGCTGCGTTAATTCAATAGTTGTTGCCGCAATGTTTTGCTCCAGGTACTTCCGGCGTTTCGTTCCAGGAATCGGCAAGATGCCGTTGCTCATAATCCAGGCCAAGGCCAATTGCGCGGAAGTGACCTGTTTCGCTTCAGCCATTACTTCGATAGCTTTCACCAATTCAATATTCTTGTCGAATTGTGCGCCCTGGAAACGCGGGATCGCCCTACGGAAATCATTTTCAGGCAGGTCATCTATGCTTTTGATCTGCCCCGATAAGAACCCACGGCCCAACGGTGAGTAAGCTACAAAACCAATACCAAGTTCCTTTAAGGTTGCCAAAACCCCACGTTCTTCCACCGTCCGCTCGAACAAAGAGTACTCGCTCTGTACGGCAGTAATCGGGTGCACCGCATGCGCCCGCTTAACCGTCTCAGACGAAACTTCCGACAAACCGATATAACCAATTTTACCTTCCTGAACCAGCTCAGCCATTGCCTCAATTGTTTCCTCAATCGGCGTATTTTTATCCAGGCGGTGCAGGTAATACAGATCGATGTAATCCGTATTCAGATTTTTGAGCGAACGCTCCAAAGATTTTTTTACGTAATCTTTCTTGCCATTAATCGCCCAGGTTACCTTATTGTTATCATCGATCTCCCAGCCAAACTTGCTCGCCAAAATATACTGGTCACGTTTACCACAGATCGCTTTAGCGATCAACTGCTCGTTCTTCAGCGGTCCGTACAGATCGGCAGTATCTAAAAAATTACCGCCTAACTCAAGCGAACGCTGAATCGTTGCGATGGCTTCCTGCTCATCAGCAGGACCATACATATGCGCTTTTTCAAAACCCGTCATGCCCATACAGCCCAGGCCGATCACGGGCACAACCAAACCCTGGCTGCCCAATGCTATTTGTTTCATTTCCATAACCCAAATGTCGGTAAGCCAAATCGCGTGAATGTATGCAAACCCCTGAAGCTTGTAAGCAAATCAAGGAATGATTTTTTAAGGCCTATAATACCCTGGCTATACTGCTACACTGTTTTAATCGAAAGATTTACTGGCTGCCTACTGTGGAAGGCTGTGAACCTCATTGCGGAACTGTTGAGCATCTGTGGGTGATCGTTGATGATCGCAAAGAAAGTACTTATGACAGTGCTGGTTTTAGGGGTGATGGTTGTTTCTAACGGAAAATGATTTTACAAGTGATTTACAATAATGTAATTGCAATTCTAACTGCTTAATAATCAGATTTGAGTTTGATATCAGTTTTTTGGAATGCTCCAACAGTTCTTTACTCATCAGGAGGTCTGCAATTCCAGGTTGGTCTTTATCTTTTGTCATTATTATTTCTGTTTAACAATGACGCTGCTGTGGCATTGTAGGTTAGGATGAAGCGTTCTGCGAAATGGGGCACCAATTATTTATTGAGGGAATATCAGTGCGGGCATTGTTTTAAGCTTTTAATTTTCTGCCGGAAGCAAAAAGCGCGATGATGATGAAGATCAGCTCAACCGCTGCATCAGCCAGATAGATTTTCGAGATCGTGCCGCTTATGGTGTAGTAGAGGTCAATGGCGAAAAAGCTGATGGCGGTACTGATGCAGAGTAGAAGCGGCCGTTGCTTCTGGGCTAACTGTGAGAGTATAGATAGCGCAACGGCTGTGCTCAGCAGTCCGACCATTTTTACCAGCCAGATATCTGTTTTAGGGCCGGTAACCAAGACGAAGCTCTCTATATGAAGCAGTGGCCAGATGCCTGTGAGCAGGTAAAATATGCCTTGGGCAAGAAGAAGCTTCCTGGTCATGTTATGGGCGGTTTTGCTGGCCAAGATCAGGCAGTTGAACAACTTGTTCCTCTTCAATTTTTTCCCTGGGAACGCTCTTATCGGTGCGTTCCTCTTTCTCATTGTAGGTAAAGCCAGATCCTCTTACTGTTTCTTCATCATTGATGGGGAATAGACGGCTGTCTTTGTTCGGCTTTTCTTTTTTAGCTGATGTTTTCATGATGCAGGGATTACCTATCTTTCTTTAACGCTTCCGGGCCGAAAAAGGTTTCATAAATCTTTTGCTATTAATCTGAGACGGTGTATTTCCACCAGGCATATTGTAAAATTACATTCTAATAGTGCAAGGCCGAAATTGTTTACCGGGCAGCAAAATCTGTGGCAAACAAGGCAGGATCATAATACAAAAAAAGCAGCGGTTTACCGCTGCGGTCAGGCTATAATAAGCCTGCGATTCCGTTTGATGGTGCTTTCCATTTCAGGTTGGCGATGGTGCCCTTAACCTCTTTTGGACGGCCCTGGTGCTTTGGAGTTACCTGAGCGCTTTCTTGTTGATGGAATTCCCTGCGCTTGTCATCATTGTTGGCTGCTATGGAGATCTTATCCCTTCCGGCACTGCTTTTCTCTTGTTCCATAATCTTTTTATTAAAAAACAAGTGGGAGGGAAGGCTGGTTTTATTCGTTTGGATTTTAGGTATTTTATACGCACCATTAATATAACACAGGTATTAAACGTTGCATGAGACAGTATTCCGCTTCACAAGAGGTCGATCTCGGTTATCCGCCATAAGGATCTTCCAATATTACTAAACAGCGCTTAACTTTTAAAAAATTATCCAACTCCCGACAGATAGCGATTTTGACGTTTTGGGTAGCTTGTTACAGCACAAATATTTCCATGTGCTTTTTCGTAAATATATTTCAAATATATTTGTGATATGTTCAATAGTGGCATCTTTTTGCCTATCATCATTATTTCCGGCATGGCCTACAGTATCTTGGCAAAAAAACTGACGGTTCTGGCCGCTTTTACGGGCGGAGTACTGGCATGCCTTATTTTTACCGCTGCAGGTTACTTCGGGCTTGCAATGATGACCGTGTTTTTTATCCTCGGTTCTGCTGCCACCTCCTTGGAGCGGCACAGAAAGCAGGCTTTTGCCTCCACGGACGAAGAAAAAAAAGGCCGTAATGCAATGCAGGTACTGGCAAATGCCGGAGCTGCGGCCATTGCTGCAATAGTTACCCTGTCTTATCCCCGGCTGGCTTATTTGATGCTTCCGGCAATGGCGGCAGCCTTTGCCTCGGCTACAGCGGATACCCTTTCCTCTGAGCTGGGGATGCTTTATGGAAGACGGTTTTTTAATGTTATTTCCTTTAAGCCCGACCGCTGCGGAATGGACGGGGTGATCAGTCTGGAAGGGACACTGATCGGTATGGCGGGTAGCTGTATTATTGCTGGCATTTATGCGCTGGGCTGGAGATGGAGCATCAGCTTTTTCTTTATTGTTCTTGCAGGTACGCTGGGTAACCTTACTGATTCCATCCTAGGGGCTGTACTGGAGCGCAAGGGGTTGATCGGGAATGATGTGGTCAATTTTTTGAATACATTGACAGCAGCGATTGTGATTGTGTTGCTGGAGGTTTTTCTTTAGGCCGGGATATTCTCCAAGGGCTTGAGGATTAGGAGCGCCATTTGGCTTTTTAAGATGTCACCAATCATGCCTGGTTAATTTGCCTAGGTTAAAAATGCTTTAGGGATGGTTATCCTTTGGAATGACGCTCATGGCCGGACACATGAATTTAGGCTGCTTAAAACCAAGTCGGCATTAAGATTGTTTAATCTCAGATCATAATGGAGAGAAAAATAACATGGGAAGGCCTGGAATACAGGTCCCTCGAAAATTGTACCTTAACGGAAACAGATAATGGTATCTCAGTTACATCCGTTATTACAGGCCAGGTTAATAACCAGGCGATTAAAATCTTATATAAAATTCTTACGGATACGTTGTGGGCAACCTATTTCGTTGAAATAAACGTCATATTGGGCGGATATAAAAAAACAATTCTTCTAGAGAAGAAAGGTGCTTTTTGGCTGGTCAACAATACGATCGATCATCGATTTGATGATTGCGTAGATATTGATATATCATTAACACCTCTTACCAATACATTGCCAATAAGAAGGTTGGTTTTTAATGGACAATCGAGCAATAGGATCGAGGTGATATACATAGATATTATTGCTGATATGATAATGCCTGTAAGACAATATTATACCAAAATATCAGATTCGGTGTACCTGTACGAAAACGAAAAATCGACATTTAAGGCCGAGCTAAAAACCGATTCCTATGGATTGGTAATTGAATACCCGAAACTATTCCGGGAAAAATAGCAATAATCTAATTCCTGGTCATTTAAATTCATTTTAGGTGCTCCCTGATTTTAATGTCTGTAAAGATAATCAACGGTAAAATAGGGTATTTCAGGGAAAATGGCTGCTCGTTTTCTTATCAAACCGAAGTACAACTAATCTTAATTTATCGATCTCTTTGGCGACCCAAATACGCAATTTACCCGCCAACAGGTTAAAGATTACATTAGCGAAAGCACCTACACGTAAGGTAAAAGATGGCACGTTAAAACCGATAAAAAACCTGGTGGCGATCGTTTTTACCTGAAAGATTTACTAGCAGCCTACCTGGAGAGCCAGCAAAAGAGCCGTATTTAATTACCCCTGCTTTACCTGTTCTTTACCCTTTGTTGCTACCAAGTTAACCCCAAGCTTACCCCAGGGTTACCCCGGCGTTACCTTTTCTCTACCTAAAAGGTAAAGCCACAGCTTGCTTTCGCAGAATGACGCCACCGCCGATGGTTATGCTGCCCTTAGGCAGGGCGCCAGCCAATGTAATTAAGTAAGAATTTTAACCACAGATGCGCACAGATAAACACAGATTTTTATATCTGTGTGCATCCTTTCTATCTGTGGTTAAATTATTTTTCGTGTCGGATGGTTTAACTTAATGATATTGGACCGCCACAATGCCCGGGCTTTTGCACCGTCGCCACAACTTTAACGGTTCATTTTAGCTCAATAACGGTGCTAATGAGCTCAATTTAGCTCATTTTAGTCCAAAATGAGGCGCCAATGCTGCTAAGCCACTAGGTTTGGGCATGGATTTAAACATACCGGTATAAACAGAAATCCTTTTTGAACAAACATTTTCTCAATAAAAAACAAAAATTATGGCAACGTATTCAAATGGCGCATTGGCGCATTCTCGGGCAAAGTAGGCCGTGTAATTAGCAGCAACTGGCGTTGCGTAGTCTACCTAAAGGGCCGGCTCAAAAAGCGCAGTAAATCCATATCAGAGTTGGTATTTCTCAGATAAGTTGTAGTAACGCGTTACTGTCAATATCAAAATCCAGAGTCCACATCCGCTGCGCGTGTATTCTAGATTGGTATTTTGAGACTGATAAATTATTAATTAACCAATACTTTCTTTCTTGATTTTACAAAACTCAATAAGTAAGCCAATAACAGAAGAGGTACTGCCATCCAGATTATTTCGTGGACACCAAACTTTGCGATTACAATGCCGCCTAAGAATGCGCCCAGTGATATGCCGATATTATAGCAAGATGTTAAAAGACTGTTTACAAATTCCAATGCATTATGGGGAATGGATTGGGTGGTTCGAATGTTGGGTACCAAAAATCCGCCTGTGTGGATCATGCCCCATAAGGAAACAATAATTACCATAGGGATAAAAATTGTTCCAAAATAATAAGCCAATATTTGCACAGCTATCAAAAGAATAAAAAAGAACCGGCTGGTTAATATTACATTTTTACCGAGTGCAATACCCATTAACCAGTTGCCAAGAATCCCCATTCCACCAAATAGGAGCAGCATAATGCTAATTTGAGCGCCGTTCATATTCGAAATATTTTCAAGGTACGCGGCAAGGTAGCTATAACTCGAGAACATGGCCGCAAGTGTAAGTATGGTAGAAACAAGGTTAAGCCAAAGCCTGGTATCCTTTAAAACATGCAACTGGCTTTCAGCAGATTTTTCGCTGTTGCCCGGCATAGATGGCACAACAAAGAGCAGGCCTAAAAAGGCAATTAAACTGATAATACTGGTTAAGAAAAATGATGCCTGCCAGTTATGAAAGTAATCAGCAGCATAGGTAGTTAAGGGTACACCCAAAACCGTAGCGATGCTAAGGCCAGTCATGACGACCGACACTGCTTTGGCCCCGCCTTGTTTGAACGCTACTGCTAGCGAGATATTCCAGAACAGCGGGTGGAAGAAGGCAGGCAAAATCCTCGCGATCATCAAAATGGTAAAGTTAGGGGAAAAAGCTGAAAGCAGGTTTGAGAGTATAAAAACACCCAAAACAAGGCATAATAAGAACTTGCGATTGATTTTAGAAGTAAGGGCAGTTATAAATGGAGACGATATGGCAACCGTTATAGCAAAGGCACTTAATAACCACCCGGCCATATCCACAGAGACGCCAAACTCCCTGCTGATCGTTGGCAAGATACCAATAACGCCAAATTCGGTAGTGATAATGCCAAAGGCACCTAATGCCAGTATATATATAGACTTATTCATATATTCAAATATTTCGATGTGTATTGGTGATTTGTTTCTAATTTCATATGTAAGCGCCCTTAATCCTTTAACGAATTTAGGCAGGCGATGTACTCATTGAGCACTGTCTCGTTCAGCAGGTATTTGAAATTCCGTCCTTCTTTTTGAGGCACCAGCAGGTCTGCATCAACCAGCTGCTTTAAATGGTGGGATACGGAAGGTTGTGTCAGGTCTAAAAGATCATTTACTTCTGCACAATAGAGGCAATCTTTCTTTTTTTTAAATTCCTGTAAAATAGCGATTCTGTTGGTATCACTTAGTGCCCGGGATATCTTTTCTATCTTTTTGTTATCCATTTTCTTGCTTTGCTCCGAATTAACAAGGGGGCAAGCCTTGGCAAAGGTAAATTTTAATATTGATATATAGAAATGTATCTATGTTTATAAATCATTTTAGGATAAAGGTTCTTGGTCATCCGGCAGATACTGATCTTCCAGTAAGAAGTGGTAAAATCTGCGGTTTAGCTTGCATAATCCTCTTCAGCATGATCGAAAAACCCAAAAGTATTCAGTTTAAAAGCTTGTCAAGCATAAGTTAAATAAATAATATAATTCCTATAGGAATACTAGATTATTATTTTTAGGTTTGCATCATTATATAATACTTATCCAGAAAGACTGAGGGAAGGGCCCTATGACGTCTGAGCAACCTATACACTTGTAAAAGGTGCTAATTCCTTTCTGCCCAAAGGTGGAGAAGATAAGTTGGTTATGCATCCGCATGCTAATTGATTTTGAGGTCGCTCAAAGTTTTTCTGGTAAAAGAACTCCTAAAAAAATCAGAAAATGAAGAAAACTTTTACACTTTTTACGGCTATTCAATTGCTCTGGCTTCCTTTATTCGCGCAAAATAGGCTGAATGGATTTAAAACCCAGAATATTCCGATACAGCGTGAGATTGAGCAGAAATTTGATGCCGGGCTTAATAAAGAAAATATAGGGGCTACTATAAAAGAACTTTCTGCCGATCCCCACCACTTGGGTGCTAAAGGCAGTAAAACAGTAGCAGAATCTGTACTGAAAAAGTTTAAAAGTTATGGCTGGGATGCAAAAATAGAGACTTATTATGTTTTATTTCCAACGCCTAAAACCCGTTCGGTAGAACTTTTAGGGAGCAACAAATACAGTGCCTCGCTCGAAGAAAAGGCTATTCACGAAGATTTAGCAACCGCACAGCAAGGGCAATTGCCTCCTTACAATGCCTGGAGTGCCGATGGCGATGTTAGTGCAGGTCTTGTTTTTGTAAATTACGGTCTACCGGCTGATTATGAAAAGTTGGAGCGTTTAGGTATCAGCGTAAAAGGCAAGATTGTTATCGCAAAATATGGCAGATCGTGGCGGGGCACTAAACCTAAAATAGCCTACGAACATGGTGCGGTGGGCTGTATCATTTATTCGGATCCAAAAGATGATGGCTTTGTGAAAGGAGATGTATATCCGCAAGGCGCTTATAAGCCAGAATTTGCTGTTCAACGAGGATCGGTAATGGATATGGTAATTTATCCCGGTGATCCATTAACACCCGGAATCGGTTCTACCAAGAATGCCAAAAGGTTGGAGCGGGCAGACGCCAAAACGATTCTTAAAATTCCGGTTCAGCCCATCAGCTATCACGATGCTTTGCCATTGCTTGCAGCACTTAAAGGTCAGGTGGTACCTACCGATTGGAGCGGTGGCTTACCCGTTACCTATCACATTGGCGATGGAAGTACCGTGGTCCGTTTAAAACTGGCTTTTAACTGGGATATTGTGCCAGCTTACAATGTTGTAGCAAAACTTGAGGGAAGTAAATTTAAAAATCAGTGGATTATACGCGGCAATCACCACGATGCCTGGGTAAATGGCGCTGCAGATCCGGTAAGTGGATTGGCCTCCCTTTTGGAAGAAGCAAAATCTATCGGGAAATTGGCAAAGGCAGGTATAAAACCTAAACGAACACTTGTTTATATTGCCTGGGATGGAGAAGAACAATCGCTTTTAGGTTCAACAGAATGGGTAGAAGACCATGCTGACGAGTTAAACAGTAAAGCAGTTGCCTACATCAATTCGGATGGCAATGGCCGTGGCTTTTTGGAAGCTGGCGGTTCCCATGCCTTGGAAAATTTTGTTTCAGAAATTTCGAAAGAGGTAAAAGACCCTCAGGTTGGTTCTAATGTTTTTGAACGCTGGAAAGCCAATAAAGCCATTTCTACAGCCTCGCTTACCGAACGTAAGAAAATACAGGATAGCCAAACACTCGATCTGGGGGCGCTCGGTACAGGATCAGATTATTCAGCGTTTTTGCAGCACCTGGGCATACCTACTTTAAGCCTTGGTTTTGGCGGTGAGGATGATGGAGGAGAGTACCATACCAATTTCGATACTTACGACAATTTTGTGAAGTTTAAAGATCCTGGTTTTGACTACGGATTGGCCTTATCGCAAACAGCCGGACGGGCGGTATTACGCTTGGCCAACGCAGATGTACTTCCATTTGATTTTTCTAATCTTCAGGCTAAAATAGCGATTTATGTTACAGAAGTAAACGCTTTGGCAAAGCAGCTTAGAGAAGGTGCCCAAAGCCAGAATAAGCTCATTTCAAGTGGTGCTTATCAGCTCGCCAACGATCCCAAAGAAAACTTGAAAAATCCTCCTGTACAGGTTGAATTACCTGAATTTGATTTTAAAGCACTGAACTTAGCAGTAGATAGTTTAAAAACTGCATCATCAAAACTTAGTCAGACCGTAACCGCTGCACTCGCTTCGGATACTAAAACTGATCAACTGAATACCTTACTTTTTCAGGCTGAAAAACAATTGCTTCTACAAGCAGGTTTACCTGGGCGCCCGTGGTATAGGCATAGCATTTATGCCCCTGGTCTGTACACTGGCTATGGCGTTAAAACCCTTCCCGGTGTGAGAGAAGCCATTGAGCAGTACCATGCAAAAGAAGTACAGGAACAAATTCTCGTGTTAACAACTTCAATCTTAAAACTCACTCAATTTCTCAACCAAACCAATCATCCTTAATTATAACCCCTAAACATGAAACTTTTTTTTACCCATTTAATCGTCTGCTTTGTTTTGCTTAGCAGTTTGCAGGCTTTTGCTCAAAATACCATTCGCGGTAAGATTACCGACAGTAAAGATAAGCAAGCACTTATAGGTGCCACCATAAAGTTAAAAGGCACCAAAATTGGCACCAGTACCAACGGTAAAGGAGAATTTAATTTAAACTTATCTCAAAAAGCTGATAGTATCATCATCCATTTTCAGGGCTATTTAGAACAGGTTGTAGCCATCAATAACCGATCGGAAATTAATGTGGAATTGAAAGAAGATGTACATCTCTTAGCTGATGTGGTGGTTACTGGCGTTGCAGAAGGCACCAGCCGTAAAAAACTGACCTTTGCCCTAACAAAAGTGAATAACGATCAGATTAATACCGTTCCGGCAACAGATGCCTCTCAAACTTTAAGAGGAAAGGTTGCAGGGATCCAGATCAGCCAATCTTCTGGTAATTCGGGGGCAACGGTTTATCTGCGTGGCGCTAAATCGGTATCTGGCAATATTGCGCCGCTTTTGGTGGTGGATGGGTTTGTAACTGCATTAAACCTGTCTGACTTAAATCCGCAGGATATAGAATCTATTGAAGTGGTTAAAGGCGCAGCAGCTTCGGCGCTTTATGGCACCAGGGGTGAGGGTGGAATTATCCAGGTGCTCACCAAAAAAGGAAAAGGTACCGGGAAGGTGAATATTATTGTCGATAATGAATTTGGGTTAAGCAATGTACAAAATACGCCGCCAACTTCCCAGTTTCATCATTTTAAGGTTAATTCCGATGGTTCATTCGTGCTTAACGGCAACGCCAGGACCATCGATGTACAAGCAAACGGTTATTCCCTTAACCTTCACCCATATCCAAATGTATACGATAATGTGGCTAACATGTTAAACAACAATCCATATTTTACAAACTTTGTTTCGGCATCAACTGCAGGCGATAAATATACTTTGTACGCATCTTTTCAAAATCAATATAAAGGCGGAGTTGCAGAACCTGTGGGTGCTGATAAAAGACAAACGGCCTTGTTTAATTTTGGTTATAAACCGGATAAAAACTTAGAGATTAACCTAAGCCTGCAATACTTTAACAACAAAACGCCTTCTTCTTCGATATCATCAAGTGGTAGCGGCTCCTTGTTATATGCCACCTCACTATACGAACCTTTTATCAATCTTCAGGAACGCGATGCTTCAGGGAAATATGCTTTTAAACCCTATGGTTTTGATATACAGAACTTCAATGTAAACAATCCTTTTTATCAGTTAAGCTACCGTGAATATGAAAATAACAGCGATAACTTACTTGCCGGTATAAAAGTGAAATACCAGTTTACCGATAAGTTGAATGCGGAGGTATATACTTCCATACAGAATGAAAATTACAATGAAACGGATTACTATCCGATTGGCTTTCAGACGATTTCTGCCGACATTACCCGTAACAATGGTTATTATGGCGAACAGACATCAAAAACCACTTCCAAAAACGGACAGGCCCAGTTAAACTATAACAATAAATTTAACGATTTCGACTTCGGGGCAACGCTAAAAGCCGTATACGAAGAGAACAGGATTACTTCATTATCTGGTTCTGGCTATAACCTGAGTGCACCTGTTAAAAGTTTAGCTGCGGCCTCAGCTGATAGCAGAAGTATTGGCTCTACCTGGGAACAAACAGTTAACTACGGTTACTTTTTAAACCTAAAAGCCGCTTGGAAAGAAAAGATTTTTGTTGATGTGCTTGGCCGCTTGGATAACAGTTCGCGATTTGGTGCTGATGTTGGAACAGCGTTTTTTCCAAGGGTATCTACCGCATATCGGTTAACAGAAGATGTGAAGTTGGGTATCATTAACGAATTAAAATTGAGGGCAGCTTATGGTAAGGCCGGAAGTTTGCCTCCGTTTGGTGCTAAGGATAGTCAGGTTTCCTTATCCAGTTCTGGCGGCGTAAGTTATAATCAACGTGAAAATACAGATCTGAAAAGGGCTATTACCTCTGAACTCGAATTTGGTATTGATGCGCAGTTGTTTAAACGTATTAATGTTCAGGCCAATTATGCGTTTTCGAAAAGTATAAACGATTTTATCCTGGTGCCGGCTTTTCCTCCAACTACAGGTTCGGCAAGAATTTATGGGAATTTGGGTGCAGTAAAATCGAACTCGCTCGAGCTCGAAATTAACGGCAACGTGATTACCAAAAATGCCTTTACCTGGAATACCGGAATTACCTTTAGCAGAATTAGAAGTAAAATTACCTCGTTGGGTGATGTACCAGAGTTTACCGATGGCGATTTTAGAAAAGCACCTGGAGTAAGCCCTTTTGCCTTTTATGGTTATAGTGTGCTCACTGGTCTCGATCAATTGGAAACCAATGCACAGGGGCTTGTTACCAATGCAGCAGGTGGAATTTACAAGCTGAGCGATTTTGCTGTTAACCAATTGGGCTTTGTGGTTTTGAAAAGCCAGCAAGGTATGGCAGCTGAAACACCTTTGTTGTACCAAAATGCAGCTACTGGTAATTCGAAAATTATTGGAGATGCACAGCCCGATTTTATTGTCGGTTTTTCTAATACCTTCAATATTGGCCCTTTATCGCTATATGCGGTGCTGGATTGGAAAAAAGGAGGTCAGAAATATAACGAAACCCAGCAGTATCTTACTTATCAATACCGTTCCCCATTTTCTGATCAGGCGGCGCAGGCAGGTTTGCCACTTGCCTTTACTACAGCGGTTTTTAATGCCCAGCAAACCACCGATTACTGGTTGCAGAACAGCAGCTACGTATCATTAAGAGAAGTTTCGTTAAGCTACAAATTGCCGCTAAAAGCTATTGGGATACACCGGGTATTAAGTAATGCCAGACTTGCCTTAGTTGGCCGTAACCTATATACCTGGACATCCTTTACCGGGGTAACGCCAGAGGGCAATCAGGATTTTTACGATTATCCAACCTACCGCATTTACAGCGCAAAACTTACGCTAAACTTTTAACGAACAGAAATGAAAAATATATTCTACATATCACTTATTGCCTTAAGCCTTAGCGCCTGCAAAAAAACAGATTTTGATAATCCAACAACGCTGACGAATCAGGAAGCCATCGATCAGATAAAAGATCTCGGACTTAAGCTCACAACAAGTAGCGTTCAAACCGTCTTTAGCACTTCAACAAGTGCATCGGGCACACATTTTAGTCTTTTGGCCGATCAGACGACCAATACCAACGGAAATTCTTCCTGGTGGGATTTTGCAAACGAACCGCGTCTACGTCTCAATAACAATACATCTTACCGTGGCGCAGTTACCTGGAATACATTTTACAATAACTTTTATCAAGCCAATTTAGATGCCACGCTGGCATTGGATATTATTGAAAAGCAGGGTAAAAAGATTTACGATACACAGGGGGCCGATAGAACGCAGGATTGCCTTATTGCGGCCTATTATGCCAAAGGAGTAGCCCAAGGCTATCTTGGTGTTATTTTCGACCGTGGTATTATTGTGGATGACGTGAACTTGAGCACGAAAGATTTTCCTGATTCTTACAAGGCCTTAATTGCCAATGGAATCAAGCTGATTGATAAATCTATAACGCTGGCTGAAGCGAATGCACAGTTTAAATTCGATTTCCTCAGCGGAAAAACATTCAGTAAAGCCGACTTCATTAAACTGGCCAATTCAATGGCTGCAAGGATTTTATCATCCGAGGCCCGTGATAAAACCGAAGCAGAAAAAATTGGCGATGCACAGTGGAATAAAGTATTGGCCTACGCTGAAAAAGGGTTTACTACCGATTTTGTGATCACTACGGTAACAGGGGGCTATTACAATCAGTTATTGACCAATTTGTTACAGCGCAATTCAGATGGTTCTGGTTGGTTACCACCAGATCTTAAAATCGCCTATTTGGCCGATAAAACAGGAAACACCCCTAAATTTTACCCTTTAACCGGAATATTACCCAACATTAGCAGCAATGATAAACGTTTCGATAGTTATTTTGGATACACCACAAGTTTTGGAATATTTATCGAATCGCGTGGGCGTGGGCTTTTTACCAATTGGTACCGAAGAAGATGGTATAATACAGCCAATACGCTAAACTCGCCTGGTGCGGTTAATCCTTATTTCCTAGCCGAGGAGATCAGGTTACTAAAGGCTGAAGCCAAATTTTGGCTGAAGGATTATGCTGGCGCAGCTGCGATACTAAATGATCCAGCAGCTGCAAGAAAAGCCATAGGAACGCTTCCTGATGTTGCAGCAACCCAGGCTGATTTGAGAAAACAATTGCATTACGAATACGCCATTGAAATAGATGGCGCTGGTGGGGCATTTCTGCCATTTACGTTTATGCGCAGGAATAATTTACTTGTAGGCGGTACGCCAACTGAATATCCCTTGCCGCAACTCCAGCTCGATCTGGTAAAACAACCCGTTTATACTTTTGGTGGCAACGCTTACTTCGGCGAAAAAGGAAAATATGGCGAAGTAGCCACTGCTCCTGATGAAGGCTGGAAAGCTGCTGAAAAATAATTTAGACAACATTATTACCCTTTAAACTTATCATTATTATGAAAATTAAACTATTAACCTTAGCCGCAGTTTTGCTTACACTTAGTGGATTTGCGCAACAGCCAAAATTCGAAAACCCCAATGCCGATAGCAGAGGCTATCTGGTAAAAGTAGGGGATAAAGCCCCTGATGATTTTGAACTTGTTCTCCATGATGGCAAGAAAACCACATTAAAAGAATTAAAAGGAAAAATTGTCATCCTACAGTTCACCGCTTCGTGGTGTAAAGTATGCAGAGAAGAAATGCCTTATTTAGAAAAGGACATCTGGCAGGCCAATAAAAATAAAGATGTGGTATTGATTGGTGTTGATCGGGATGAACCATTAGATGTGGTACAGAAATTTCACAAAGACATGAATATCACTTATCCATTGGCCCTAGATCCTGGTGCTAAAATCTTCCAGAAATTTGCTGATAAAAAAGCTGGCGTAACGCGTAACGTAGTGATCGACAGGGATGGTTACATCAGATTTTTGACCAGATTATATGATAAAGAAGAATTTAGTCTTCTGGTTAAAAACGTTAAAGAATTAACTGAAAAGGCAAGTAAGTAAGAATTTTGCTTGTTTTGTGAGCGGCTGTTTCTTCAAAAAGAACACAGCCGCTTCTCTTTTCTATCCAAAAGATATGAAAATGAGATAATGATCGGGTAGCGATAAATGATCAAAACCATAGAAGAGATTGAATTTTTATAAATCAATACTCCAGCACAAACAAAATTCCTATACTGGAATTTTATAACATGATAAGCGTTAAGTTATTCTGCTCTTGACTTGTGGGCCATCCTCAGCTATTAGTGCAACATTGCCTATTTTAGTGTAACATCCAGGTAAACAGAATGACGCCCGTATGTTTCGTAAAATGGTTTGAAAACCACATCATCAATAGTGAACTGTAAAGATTGTGGATCACCCTTGATTGATTTGCCGATATCTTTGGCATCTAAGGTTACTTTGCGCCAATCTTTTCTGGCTTCTGGTTCCTGCGCTGCCAACAATACCGGTCCGTAAAATAAACTGGCAATGTTCTGCTGATCCATAACCGGATCCAGGTGGAATTGGAATGGCATCTTTAAATCTACAATATCGCCATTTTTCCAGGTACGGCTTATCTTTAGGTAACTGCCTGGCTCAGCCTGAAACTTTTGTTCTTTCCCGTTGATCTTTACAAAGAATCCTTTTGTTGCCCAGCCTGGCACACGCACATTGAGGTCAAATTTTCCGTTGCCCTTAATGGTCAAACGGGTGTGGTCTTCTTTTGGAAAATTTGTTGTTTGTTCTACCCTAATCTGGCGTTCTGTCCATGTTAGTGTTGAGGGAATGTACAGGTTCACATAAAGCGCCTGGTTATCTTTACTTTTAAAGTAGATTGAATTTTGTAATTTGGTGCTGCTCTCTATTGCAGTGCCGTTACAGCAGGTAAAACCCGTCATATCTGCATTGCCAAATTGTTTAACAGATCCTGGTCTGAGTGGTACATGATAGGTATTGGCAGGACTGTTCTGTGCAACAGATGCCAGGATATGATTGTATAAGCCACGCTCATAATAATCCATCAGTTCTGCCCGCTGATCGAAGAGAAATAGGTCTCCAGTCAGTTTTAGCATATTATAGGTGGCACAGGTTTCATTCTGACCTCCTTCAGAGAAGCCGTTTTCGTACAAAGTAGCTGGCTGCGCAATAAAACACTCCGCATTGGCAGGGTTACGGGCACCTGCAACGCCTCCGATACTGTACATGTAATCGTCTACCATTTTGTGCCAAAAGTTATCCGCTATACTGTAATATTCAGGTTTATTGGATACCCGGTACATTTCGATACTCCCTACAATTTGGGGTATGTGCTGATTGGCATGCAGTCCACGGAAAATATCTACGTTTTTGGCCAGCCCATGCGAATGTACTGTATCGCCAAAGAAAACCTTTATATTATCAAATAATTGTGCTGTTTTTAGGTATTTCGGATCATTTGTAGTCTGGTATAAACGGGCCGTTACATCATTCATGCCCCCGTACTCGCCAGCAATGTAGGTATTCCACATCCTGATAAGCGTTTCCTGAGGCAGCTTGCTTAAGCGGGTATATACCCAATCACTCATGTCGGTAGCTATTTTAAGTGATTTTTTATTGCCACTTACCTCATATACGTCTATCAAGCCAGCCAAAATTTTATGCAAGGTATAATACGGGGCCCAAACCTGGTTTTTCTGTCCTCCATACTTCGCTCCGTTTTCCAACATGATAAACTGATCGGGAGGATAGGCGCTGATGAATCCTTTTCCCCAGTTCCAATAATCGGTACGAATGCCCGATGCACTAAGGTCAGAATCATAATCTGATTTACCGGGGCCATGCGGTACAGCGCTTGGATCAGATACCGAGGTGGAAGCTGAATTTTTAGGGTTACCTGATAATTGGGATAGTTCATAGAGTGTATTGATCATATACTCCATTTTTTTTGAGAAATTGGCCTGCAGTGCCTTGTCATATCCAGTGCTGGCATAGGCCTGGGCAATTGCCGAAAGGTAGTGGCCTGTGGCATGCCCCCTTAATTTGGTATCCTCACTGTCCCATACCCCCAAAGGTTTTGCTCCTTCGGGTTGTTTCTGGCCAAAAGCCTGGCGGAACATGTATAGGAAGGAGTTAGGGTCGGTTTTAGCTAATGTTTTGATAAATTTATCACGGTTTTCGATAAATTTGGTTGCATGGCCATGAACATCCGTTTGTAGAGAAACCCTGTTTAAAGCAAACGGCTCAAGCTTTAAAGTTGGCGCAGCTGATTTTTTAAGCGCTTTTACGGTTACAAATGCTTTAGGTTGAAAAGACGTTCCCGCAACACGCCCGGTAACGGTGTAACTTCCAGGTTTCAAGACCGTGCTATTATCAGTTGGAGAAGGCCACAACACACGCACTTTTGGACCTTTCATCTTATTTTTGTAGGTACCCGGTACATAACTGGGTAATCGTGGTAAATTTCCTACTTCTGTTTCCACCTGAATATCTGATACATGGGCTAAATAAGTATTGTAAAGCTGTGGAGTGCCAGAAGAAAACTTTGGGAGATCATCTTCACGCTTACCTACATTTACCGCACTTTCTTGGGTGCCTCTTTGAGCATTGCGATAAATTCCGGCAATCTGCCCCGCACTTAACGGAACCCGGTAAATACGGAAATCATGTATCATGGCATTCAGATAAGGATCTCCAGGTACTAACGATTTTCCGATATACAACAGGTTTTTTGCCCCTGATTGCTGATCGAATACCGTTGTTAACTCCAGGGCGATATGCTTAACTTCGGCCACAGGCTTGCTGTTCACATAAGTCACCATAGATTTTGATGGAATATCTATCACAATGGTAATATAGATCCATTTATTCAGTTCTAAAGCAGGAGCAACCGCTGTGTTTTTATTGTTCTCCTTTGCCGTGATCGATGTCTGGAAACCTTCCTCAGCATTTGTTCCAATAGGTGCTGCAGAAAAATGTTTGGTTACGTCCTTCCCGAAATCAAAAAACCGCTGGCCGGGCTGCTTCGAACGGAGGTATATCCATCCTGATATGCTGAGCGATTCTATATCTGTTAATACTTCTCCTGGAATTGTGACAAAGGAATTGTTATCCCCAGAGAGCGATAAAACCTTTCCAAATCGGCTGTCGTTGATAAATTTGACTCCGTCGCCCTGAAATTTGGCATGAAAATTATTTCGTGACCAATCTTTGGCATCTCCATTAAAGATATAACGCGCACTCATTCCCGTTTCACCGATCCCGTCTAATATCTGGTCTCCATTTTGTGCATTGGCAGAAGTGATACCCATGGCTAAAATAGTGGGGAACAGGATGGTACGCAAGAATACTTTGTATATTTTCATGTTTAAATCATTTTATCAATAAACTCCTTCTTAGATCTGGTTATATCAAAGATATTTTATGCCCGGATCTTTTACTAAGTGCAAATGAATTTAAAGAATATTGAATAAAAACAACCCTTAAAATTCATCGATAAAACTATGAAGAAGCCCTGTGTTTTTATGCTTCTTTTTTATCTGATAGCTACTAGATTTTAACAAGTACCCCGCAGTACAACAAAGATTGGGGTGCTTGGTTAAAATACTAATGTTATGCATTAATATACAACGGAAATCTAGGTTACGCTTCATTTATATTTACATCCCGATCCATCAACTCTGGTTTTTATAGGTCGGGATATCAACAATAATTATGAAAAACACTTATCTGAACCTCTTCGTTTTTTTTCTCCTATATACCGCTTTTCATCCTGCAATGGGGCAATCTCAGCATTTGACGAAGGGACAGGGCAATCCTGTTATACCAGGTTATTTTGCAGATCCAACGGTTAAAAAATTTGGAGATACGTATTATATTTATGCAACAACCGATGGCAATGGGGGTGGGTTCGGCCCATCGCAGGTATGGACTTCAAAAGATTTTGTGAACTGGACCATGCAGGATATGAACTGGCCAACAACCCATCATTACTGGGCGCCAGATGCAACACAAGGCCCTGATGGAAAATATTATCTATACTACTGTCAGCCCGTTGAAATATTCGGTGCATCTTCAGCAACACCAGTTGGTCCATGGACATCCCTTTTGGCACCTGGAAAACCAATAGTTTCAAATTTTATGGTACCCAAAGTGATCACCCTTGATGGGCAGACTTTTAAAGATGACGACGGTAAGTACTATATGTATTGGGGTACCTGGGGCATTTATCCGGGCCATGGTTGTGGCGTTGGCTTATTGAATGCCGACATGAAGTCGTTTTCAAAACTTGCGCAGATCCCGAATACCGATGCAAAAGACTTTTTCGAGGCTCCATTTGTATTTAAAAGAAAGGGTGTTTATTATCTTACCTATTCATCCGGATATTGCGAAGATGGAACCTACAGGGTACAATATGCCACTGCAAGCAATCCGATGGGACCTTTTAAGTATGGCCCAGATAATCCTATCCTCGCCACAAACGGCGATGGAACGGTGCACGGACCAGGGCACCAGTCTGTTCTGCAGCAGGGAGACGACTTTTACCTAATTTATCACCGGCATAATAACCCACACAACGACGGTGGCTATCACAGGCAGGTAGCAGCAGATAAAATGATCTTCGATGAGAAAGGAAATATACTGAAGCTGGTACCTACACATTCAGGAATCGGCTATTTGGCAAAAAATGCGAATCCTCATCCAAATCTGGCGCTGGGCAAAGCCGCAGTGGCCTCTTCAGCTTATGATCAGGATTTTAAACCAGAATTTGCATTCGATGATAATAACGGAACTTTATGGAAAGCCAAAAACAATATCGGTCCCTCGTGGATCCAGATTGATTTAGGCCGGGCTTATGATGTTAAAAGTGTACATACTCAATTTGAATATGCTACCTGGTACTATCAATACAAAATCGAATATTCGCTCAATGGCAAAACATGGCGACTCTACATTGATAAGCGTAAAAACACCCAACATGGAAGTCCGATGATCGATTTTGGAAACGTTAAGGCCAGATATCTGCGTACAACAATTTTACGGACAGAATATCCGGGCTTAAATAAGGCGATATGGAACATTAAGGTTTTCGACAATGCTGAATATAATCCAGTGATGAATACCAGCGTCAAAAAATGGAAATCTTTGCAACGTTTTGAGCCGAAGGGACTGTTGGTTGATCTGAACTTTGATCACCTTCGTATAGGATCAATAGCAGCCCATGTCCAAAATAATGG
The DNA here is from genome assembly GCF_918698255.1 of Pedobacter sp. Bi27. Classification (NCBI taxonomy): domain Bacteria; kingdom Pseudomonadati; phylum Bacteroidota; class Sphingobacteriia; order Sphingobacteriales; family Sphingobacteriaceae; genus Pedobacter; species Pedobacter sp. Bi27. The sequence goes on along the minus strand of NZ_CAKKMW010000005.1, from coordinate 146,868 downwards.
AAAATTAGCTGGTGTGTTTTCTGCTAACGGAACAAATAAGCCGGTTACTTCAATGATAGGTGGAAAGAAAGCTTTGGTTTTCTCTGGCACCGAGCGCCTGTCATCATCCGTTCGTGCGCCTTCATCTATGCTGGGGAACAGCAGTTATAGCGTGAGTATGTGGGTGCTGAACCCAGAGATTAATAAAGAAGAAACCATCATTTCATGGACAGGGAGAGGTGGTGTTGATTTAAGCAATGCCGCAGTAGGTTATGGGAATAGTAAAGGTGCGGGCGCTTCCACCCATCTTGGCTGGGCAGATTTAGGATACAGGAATTTACCCAAAGCAAATGAGTGGCATATGATAACCATGGTTTTTGATGGGACAATGGAGCGAATATATGTTGATGGAAAATTGGATAGGGCAGAAAGAAGGATGCTTTTCGTAAATAATCTTACCAGGTTTCTTGTAGGCGGAAATGATGATGGAACTTCAGGATTTTCTGGAGCGCTGGCCGCTTTGAAAATTTATGATGTTCCATTAACCGATACAGCGATTAAAGCGGCTTATACAAAAGGCATAACTAACCATACGGTTCTGTACGCAGCTGCAAAAAACCTTGAATATGGGGATTTAGCAAACTGGCCCAACAATGGGGCAGCTTTGGGAGAACTGACATGCAAAGGAAATGTGCAAGTTGCCGATATTAGTGGGAAAACAGCTGCTGTATTGGCAAATGGCAGTAAAGTCCTCATGGGAGATCGCATTACAAAAGAAGTCGATTTTTCAAAACCATTTAGTGCTGTTTTTTCTCTTTTGCCTGCTGTTGGCTCAAAAACAGATCTGTTTTTTGGTAAAGGAAATAAAGCCGTGAGGATAGTGGGTAATGGCAAATGGCAACAGTTAATCTGTTCTTTTTCTCAGGGCAAGTTCCAGGTATTTATTAATGGTAAACCAGCGAGTTATGCACTGGTACCTAATAATCAAAGAGACGAGCGTATTTTGATTGAATCTTCTGGTGGAAGACCAGGTGCCACAACAGCAATATCATCAATTTCAATATACAATTATGGTCTTGATCATAGTGCTTGCTTAAAAGAATTTAATTTTTGGGAACAAACCTTGGGAACAGACAGCTTAAAAGCATCATTTGCCTTAAAACCATCGGCAGTTACACCAAATATGGTTTATATGGTTGCAGATAAACCTAAACTGCCAGGCAGTGACCTCGAATATCTTTTTAAAAATGATAAAGATAATGGGAATGCGAAATTGTTACGGTCATCAGATTATATGGATTTTTCGGTCCTTCCGCAAAGCAGTTATCATTATACGGTGAAAATCAGGGATAATTTTGGAAATGTTACCCAAACATCGCTTCCCTTTGCTGTTAGAACAGATTCTTCACAATTTGTGATCAGAAAACAGCGTGGGGCGGCCCGGTCTGTTCCGGCAATGAAAGACGGCCTGTCAGGAACTTCATGGGATGGTTTATTGGGAAATGCAGATACCGTTATACAACAATCGGGTATCCTAAAGATGGTTTCGCACAATACATTTTGGGATGGATCGGAGGCAATAGGGCCTTTCGCCTACAACAATGTGGAGGGTGATTTTATCGCCGAGGTAATGCTTTCAGATATGCTGGGGCTCAAGGAGAAGAAAGCCTATGGTGCAAATGAGGCAGGTATAATGGTTAAAGCTCCAACAAATGGAAGAATGCTTTTACAAAACGGCATTATGCCAGGCTGGGGCGTTGGAAATATTGTTACCGACCTTGGGAATGGTGGCAGAAGGCAGACGAACAACCTCTCTGGATGGACTTTTTACAGGCATCTGCAGGTACAACGGCTAGGAAATACATTTTTTATGCGCGGTAGCAATGATGGAAAGGCTTGGGTAGATCTTCCTGGCAGCCCGGTAAAAAGGGATGATTTGGGAAATAGTGGCTTACAGGTTGGTGTTTATCATGCTACTTATGGTGATGCCTCCGGTGATACATCTTTTAGCGGTTTTAAGATTATCCAAAAGAAATGAAGCGAACATCGATGCGTCACAAGATGAAGCTCATTTTAATAAAGAATGTAGCTCAATACAGCCACAAAATGAGCTATAAACAAAAGCAGCATGAGCCATAAATTAAAAAATTAGACTTGAAATCAGTATTTCTTTATTGTTGTTCAAGAGGCAGTAAACTCGCCAAGGACCTAGAATTATGCAAGAAATGCTTCGAAATTGTTCTGCCAAGAATACTTTTGAGGACAAAGCGAATTTATTTGTCCATCAGTTCAACCCAGGCATTAACCATTTTTTCAATGAGTTCCTTGTTTGCTGTTACCTGATCCATAGAATAAAATTTTGCATAAACCTTTCCCTTAGTTGCCTCTTCAAGAAAGTCTGATTTTACATTGATCAGCGCTCCTTTGTGAAAGATAAGGGCTACATAGTTTTTGATCCTTGGATTGAAAGTAGCCAGGTCTTCTTTGTAAAGAAAACTAGGGCCTCCCCACTTTATGTCTTCTTCTATTTTAGGGTTTGCATTGACAATAATAGATCTTACTGCTTCAAGTTCTGCTTTAAGTGGGTGTTCAAGTTTAGCGATAAACTCATCTACTTTCTTTGTATGTTTCATATTGGTTTGATATTAGTGATTATAACAAATATCAAAATCTTTTATGGAGGGAATTAGGTGTATAAATGACAAATTAACGGGTCGATTAAGACTGATTGGGCGGAAATCCCCTTTTTTTGAATAAAATAGATGCTGTATTTATTTCATGGCCTATTTTTGCTGATTTATCAAATGCATCAGCAGCCTTTAATATTTTCAAGCCTTCAGCAAGATTTTAAACAATAAAATTAAAAATAACGCAGACTATGGTTTTATATTCTTTTGTTTTCTACTGATCGGATCCTGCTTAACGTTTCCAGTCTTAGGCCAAGGAATGAAGCAACATACCGGAGCGGCACACGGTTAATCATCCAGGGGAAGGCCTGGAGTAGGTGTTTATAGCGGCCCGTAGCTGAGGGAATCTGACAGAGAAAGCCCCTGTCATTCGCTCCTCTATAATGAAGCTCCATAATCTTTCTGCCAATAATGTTTGCCTCTGCAAAATTTTTATAAAGCATAGTCGTGAGTTCATGAGGTATGGCAATCAGCTCTACATCCTCTATTGCCTGGAGGTATTCGTCTGATTCTTCTTCAGTCCATAGATTGCGAATGGTCCCTACAATTTCATTTTCCTGACAGATCCAGGAAGTGATCTCTGTTCCCGAGTCCTTATAGAACCCCCTTACTACTCCCTTTAAAATCAGGTAAAGATATCTATTACGATCTATCGGAGAGATAATATATCTGTTCTTACGGAAACTCACGGGAAAGGTGTGGCTATCGATGAGTGCCTCCATTTCAACAGTTAGGGGGTGAAAGCTATTGTATAGGGCAATAAGTGGGGAAGCACCGTTATAGGAGTCCCATTTGTTGTTTTCCTGCGCACCGGCCATGATTCTTTAGTTTAGCTTTTCAGATAAGATAAAAGTAATTAAAAGACCAAACTTTTCAAATTTTCGTTGTTCCAGATTAATTGCATTGTCTCTTGATTTCAAGTAACAGTTATCGGGAAAATTCAGCTGATCATATTAGCCCTCATCAAATACCGGGCCGGTAAGCTATATCACAGCTCATCAATATAAATTTTGGCGAAGATTAAAATGGCCTGTTTTTGTGGCAATTATTTGTTTTTGGCACTTAAAGATGTGCGTAAAGCGCCCGATAGGGCAAGCATTTCACATACTTTATCATTCCAGTCAATCAGTGCATCTTCAGGTGAGGTTCCAAGACCTGAAAGATCGTGTTCCTCCTCAAAGGATAATACGGCATAATAACAATCACCGTCTTGATAAACGGAGGGTTTAAACTGCATTACAAATGTTGGTAACCTGTATCTGTTATAATCAAAATCTACCAGTTTTCCTGGGATCGTTCTGGCCTGCTGTTTCATAGCTTGCTATTTATCGAAACTTTTTTGTTTACCTGTTTTCTACTTAGGGTAGGCGAATGCATTTGTAAATTAGTCAATCAATGTTTCCTCAAGGTTAGCAGGTTGTTGTTTGTTTGTTAAGTGTTTGGTGGAGCTGTGTTTTCACGAAAAAATACCTGTATGCTTTTCCCAAGATTAAGGGTTTCCCATTTGCCCAGAATCAATTTTCGGGATGGGCAGGTGTTTTAATATTGATGTTTTGAGCGATACGGTCAATGAATAAAGATATTTTCCCCTATTAATCTTTTTGGCTCAAACGCAGTCAAATCCCATCTATACCAATCTAGCCATGAAGGTTGAAAAGAAAACTTTAAAAACATCAGATAAAAACGGGAATGAGGCGCGTGAAAGTGTCTTTCCCAAAAGCATGATACTTTTTATCCTTGTGTTAAGTGCAATACTAATGATCTTGATTTTGTTTAAAGATTAACTTGGGTTGAATCCCCTCTTTTAGAGGGGAGGGACGTAAAATGGGTATTTTATTAGTCCTAGCCGGACAGGCTTCTTTCTTTTTGATGTCAAAAAGACCAGCAGAGCTAGCTTGAATGCCGCTGAAAAACATAAAAGCCCATGAAAAAACAAAAAACACCGGCTGAAAATTTATTCATTCGTATTATAGTTTTCAGCTGCATTCATGAGGGCTTCGCCGTTTTCTTTCGAAGCTAGTAGGTCGGCTTGGGCATTGCAACCCGAAAAATTTATTAGGCCGGATTTAAGTAGAACGGGGATACAGTGCTACGGCCTAGTTGGAAGGAAATGCGAAATCATCATAAACTGTTCATATTTAAATGATTATAAAATAACGGTAATGCAGTTATTAATTTAAGTTATTTATGTGCAGATTGGTTTTTAGGCATTTAAAGCATGGCTGGTTGATCTTGCAGGTAAAAGGTTAATTTTCCGCCTTGCACCAGCAATTGGTGTTTAATTTGGTTTTGGGTAAAAGGCTTTCCATTTAAACTGATTTTAGAGATGTAAATAGAATTTTTGTTCTTTTTAATGGCTGTTATGACCAATTTTTTGCCATTTTTAAAAGCTATTGTAGCCTGTTTAAACAAAGGACTGGTGAGTTGATAGTTTCCTGAAACAGGATCTACCGGATAAAAGCCAAGCGCTGCAAATACATACCATGCCGACATTTGCCCCGCATCGTCATTACCACTTAAACCACCTGCGCCTTCCCCGTACTCTTCTGCCAAGATGCGTGATACCTGCATCTGGGTTTTCCATGGAGAAGAAGTATAGTTGTATAAAAATGGAATCTGGTGGCCAGGTTCATTCCCATGCCAATATTCCTTTTTATTAAAGAGCGAATCCAGTTCGTTTTCGAGATTTTTACGCCCACCCATCAACTTGATCAGTCCTGGCATATCATGAGGAACATAAAAAGTATATTGTCTTGGGGTTCCTTCTGTAATATAAGGTTCGCGGTGATCAGGATAAAAAGGCTTGTACCAGTTACCGTTGGCAAAACGGCCCCTAACCATCCCAACATTGCGATCAAAAACATGTTGGTAATTAAGCGATCGTTTTGATAGCTCCTGGTAATCGGTTTCTTTGCCCAAATCTTTCGCGATACTGGCGAGTGCATAATCATCGTATGCATACTCTAAGGTTCTACTTACCTGTTCCTTTTTATGAAAAGCGTTGGGAATACTGTCTTCTAACGGAATATAGCCATACTTTAAATAACTGTTAATTCCACGTCGGCCTTTTCCATTCAGATAATCGACAGAATCGGGCATTTGAAAGGCATTTTGCCTCATCAATCGGTAAGCTTCATTAATATCATAGTTGCGGATCCCTTTATTATATGCGGAAGCGATGAAAGCAGTGGCATGATCGCCGATCATGGCGGCCGTATAACTGTTCCAGCAAGGAAAAATAGGCATCCAACCACCTTGCTGACCTTTTAATACCATCGAATTAACAAGACTATTAGCTAAGTTGGGATTCAACAGTTCAATTAATGGTAATTGTGCACGGTAAATATCCCACATGGAAAAATCATCGTAATAATTGCCTTTATTTATTGTTTTGTTCTGATAATTTCCATCAAACTGCGGATATTTCCCATCTACATCATTGTATAACCTGGGATGTTGCATGGCATGATAGAGGGCCGTGTAAAAGATTTTCTTTCCTTTTTCATTTGTGTCTGAAATACGGACCTGCGATAGGGATTGTTCCCAAGCCTGATTGGTGCGTGCTAAAACAGTATCAAAATCATCATTTTTGATCTCACTTTCCAAGTTGGCCTTGGCAGCTGCGATACTTGTAAATGAGGTGCCGGAATAAATCACTAACTGTTCTCCTTTTTGCAGTTTAAAGCCTACATAAGCACCAATATCCTTTTTATTGCTGATGTTTTGCTGATTGAAAATATGACCTTCGCTATAAACACCTGCAGAAGTAAAGGATTTTTTGAACCGGATGAAAAAATAACCACTAAAGCCAGCAGGTTCTCCCCATCCCTGATAAATCCGGTGAACAGGATTATATCCGGAAATTTCACCTTTTTCTGCATCAACCTGAATAAAACCTTTATTCTGATCGTTATTGGGTGTAACTAAAACATAAACGCTATCTGTTTTTAGCGCGGTGATCCGCATTACACCGCTTCTAAGATTAGCTGTAATTTCTGTTAACAGCTGATGTTGAGGTAATTTTAATTTGTAATAGGATGGGGTAGAAACTTCGTTTTGGTGGACATAATTTTCTGCATATTGAGCTGCATTGGTTTTAAGTTGGCCTGAAATGGGCATAATGGTGAAGCTTCCGTAATCTTGGGTACAAGAACCACTGATCCAATGGCTTGCCCTAAATCCGTAAAACTTTTTGTTGTTGTAATAATAAGGTGCCAGACATTTTTTTTCGGTGAGCTGGGTCTGCGGCGTCCATTGTGTCATACTAAAGGGCGGTGCTACAGCCGGAATGGTATTGGCCAGGCGTTCGGTTTTATCTTCTATATGTTGGCTGGCCAATGTGGTGCTGGCCGAAGTACCCGAAAATGGCTGAACGTAGGGGATTAAAGGCTGTTTTTGTGCATAAACAACATTTGTATAAGTGATCGCTATGGCCGAAAGGAACAGAAACTGTATTCCTTTTTTGAATTTTGACGCTCTATTTTTTACATTAGTTAACAACATATGTATAATGGGGACTAGGATTTGATGGAAGTTCTTTTATTGCTTCTTTGTTCTTCAAGGGTAATTTTGTGTTTTTAATATTGCTCGTTTCGTCATCCTGAACTCGTTTCAGGATCTTTCTAGTATCACTCAGCATATAGCGCCTACTGGCTTTGCCTTAAATTTTTAAAAACCATTTTCTATCATAGAGAAATTTCAATATCCCAAGCTGTATGAGTAGAACACCTAGCCATAAACCTGCCTGTTGCCAGGCTAAAGGTATTTTAGCGATAACTCCGCCAAAGAGAAACTGTGAAGTGGATTCGAAATTGAAAAGCCCATGGGCACAAACGTAAATTAAAATAGAATTTGTACCAATCCAGATGAAGGGCAAGCTCCATTTTTGATAAGTTTTAACATCAATAATGTAATAGAAGACAGAGAACAGCACCAGACTAAATCCACCGGCAACCAATACAAAAGAACTCGTCCACATATTTTTATTGACCGGAAAAAGCAGGTCCCATAGTAATCCGAGCGAAACCAATATTATACCTGCTATAAGTAAATAGAAAGCTTTTAAAACCAGACCGAAACGGTTATTTTTAGTGTTTAGAAATGTTCCAGTAAATACCCCTAAAAGTGCCGTTGCAATGGCAGGAATAGTGCTCAGCAAACCTTCCGGGTCGTAAACTGCACGATGGAGTTTGCCGGGCAACAATAAGCGGTCTACATAAGCTGCCAGATTACCTTCGGGTGTTAAAACACCGTTTCCGAAACCAGGAACAGGTATGGCCATCATGATGATATAGTAGCCCAATAAAATGCCGAGCAGCCAGATGAGCTGTTTGCGTAACGAAAAATTGAGGTAAATTAAAGCCGCAAAAAAAGTGGATAGGGCTATACGGCCAAGTACGCTCGCAAAACGGGTATTTTCGTAGCCTTCCCATTGGAGCAGGCCGTTTACCACCATTCCAAGAAAGATTAAAATCAGTGTTCTTCTGATCAGGGCATAATAAATACCTTTTGCCGATTTTTTTTTATCATTTCCCGCATTTAAATGTTTTTCATAAGAAAATGGCATCGAAACACCTGAGATAAAAATGAAAAGTGGAAAAATCAGGTCGTAAAAAGTAAAACCATTCCAAAGGGAGTGATGAAGCTGGTTGCTGATGCCAACCAAAAACCTTTCGAAAAATGATAAATAGCCATTACTGGCGATGGTCCAATCATTGGGATTTCTGATCAAATGATGTTCTTTCATTACACCGTTGGCCAGTCCGTGGAAAATACCTTCTCCACTAATAATCCAGAACATGTCAAAACCGCGCAAGGCATCTAAAGAAAGTAATCTTTTCTTTTTCGGTAAAAGCAAATCCTGTGGTGCAGATTCGGTAATGGCCATAATATTTTTAAGCTAATGATGGACGATTTTTTTTCTAAAAATAAGCGCTGTTTGGAGAAAAGCAGCATTTATTTTTTGATAATGGTATTATAAATAATTTCTCCTTCATCGTTAATGGTTTGTACACGGATTAAATCTTTGCCGACTGAAAAAAGCATAAAACCATACACAGAAGCCACCATCTGGGCATCATCAATGAGTTTTACGGGTGTTTTTTCTGATGCTGCGCCTGAAATGAAGTGATGTGTTTTGCCTGTAGGTTTAATGTACTGCAAGCTGTGCTCGTGCCCGGTGAGGTATACATCTACGCCATAACGATCAAAAACCGGTTTAAGGGAACGGCGGATTGCTTTGGTATCATATCCATCTGTGCGGCTTCCTCCAGTATACATGGGGTGATGGCCCACAACAATTTTCCATCTGATACTTGGATCTGTGTCACTTAATGTTTTAACCAGCCATCGTTTTTGTTGGGTAGTATCCTGGCCTTTTACGTTTGGGCCATATTCTGAATTTTTGTAAAATTCTGGAATTAAAGGGTTGGTATCGATAAAAGCAATCAATACCTGATTATTCAGGTCACCGTTAATAGGAAATTTCTTTGCATAATAACGGGCGGGCATTTTCCATCTCCTACTGATTTTAGAATAAGCAACCTGGGCATCTGGATTGGATTTATAATCGTGGTTACCCAGTACCGGATACCAATCCCACTGCAAAGAAAATGCAGTATAAATATCTTCAAAAGAATATTTAAAAAGCGGATCGTGTTCACTGATTACGCCGCTAGGGTAGAAGTTATCACCTGTAGAAATGATAAACTGTGCTTTAACATCTGCTGCGGTTATCCCCATTTGTTGCGCTACCTGTTTCTGATGGTCGGCACCGTTTCTTCCCCAATCGCCCATTGCAATAAAATTAAGCGATAAGGCATCTTTAGTTAAAGTTTTGGTTGGAGGGGTGGCTTCAGATGGTGTTTTTAATAAAACCTGAGCTTGTAATGAGCAATAGGTGAATAGGGAAATCAGTAAAAGTAAGTGTTTCCTCATGGAGATAAATTTAAGGTGATTGAGAAATTTTGATGGGCCATCGGCCTTAAACAGGATAGGAAAAAAGAAATTTCTCTGGCTTTTACCCCAGAGAAATTTTTGTATTGTTTACCGAGGGTTAATTGTAACCAGGGTTTTGAACCAATGTATTGTTTGTTGCTATTGCTGTACTTGGAATTGGGAATATACGGCGGTAAGTATCGGTATTGGTTTTAGATAAACCATAAGTGTTCTCAAATTTACCGAACCTGATCATATCATTACGGTGCCAGCATTCCCATGCAAATTCTTTCGAACGCTCATTGTAAAGTACATCCAATGTTAATGCGCCTAAAGCTGCAGAAGTGGTACGGTTGCTTCGTACACTGTTTACCAAACCTATTGCTGTAGCGCCTAACGTAGGCGTCCCACCTCTAAATATGGCTTCTGCTTTCATTAGGATAATGTCTGAATAGCGGAATAATGGCATATCGTTATTTTGGTTACGGTTAGTTGGATTGGTGTAATCTGGTAAAAATTTAATGTTACGGTAGCCAGTATTCCAGGCAATTTCATCCTTCCCTAAATCGTAAGCATTTGCACCTAAACGTGAACTGCTCAACGGAGTTAAATTTAGGGCATAAGTTAGTGTTCCAGCTGGAGTACCACCAGTATAAAACTGATCGTAACCTAAATTAGTGGTGCTCACCATAATCGGACTTCCATCTGGCCAGTACTGCGGGCCTGTAAGCCATTGTTTGTTTCGGATATCGTTTGCATCTGTAAAATTTGCATAAAACTCGGTAGTGGTCATTCTTGGTCCGCTCGGTTTATTGTTTGATAAGCCTCCGCCACTGCTTTGGTTCATAACCGGGTTAGTAAATGTACCCGGTGTGGAGCCAGAGTATTGGTAACGGATACCAAGATTACGGTTTAGGTCGTAGCGTGCCATAAACATATTACCAGAAGAGGTAGAAGCATCAAAGGGGATTGCAAAAATAAATTCCTTTTGTGATGGCCCATTGGTAGGATAAAACATTTGTAGATAGCTCGACATTGGTTCTATACTATATAAACCTGAACTGATGATCTGATCACAAGCCGCTATACAATCATCATAACGTGCTGTTCCTGTATATACGGCTGCATTTAAATACATTTTCGCTAATATAGAATAAGCCAGGTATTTTGTTGGTAAACCATAGGTTGCCATGCCGCTAGTCGACTTTAAATAGGGGATAGCAGCTTTAAGCTCGCTTTCTACATAGTTGAATACCTCTACACGCTTCGAATTTGTTTTTAAGGCTGTGTTGCCATACAACGTATCTAACGGAACATTTCCATATAAATCCATCATCATAAAATATGACAGGGCCCGCATGGTTTTTAATTCTGCAATGTTGGTGTTTTTTGCAGCACCCGCTGGTGCTGATTGGCTTATAATGGAAATTGTCTGATTGGCGGTGCCGATAATATTGGTTAAATATGCCCAGCCTGCCGCAACCCATGCATTGTCTTTTGTCCAGGTATGGCGATGCAGTTCAAGGTACTTATTGCCGTCAATCCAGTCGGAAGCAAAAATTGGAAGCACTGATTCATCTGTTGAAGAACTTTGTAAAAAAAAGTAAGTAGTGGCATAATCGCTCCTTAAATTGATGTATACCGCTCCCGATGCCGATGTCAACTGTGCAGCTGTTTGAGGATAGGTTTCTGGAGTAAGTTCTGATGTAACGGGTACCTCAAGTTTTTGACAGGAGGTGAATATTAGTGCTCCGGTCAGCGCAAATAATATTCCAAATAATATCTTTTTCATTTCTTTAAAATTTGTGTTTTAAAATGATGCGTTAAGACCTAGTAAAAAGGTGCGTGTTTTAGGATAGAAGTTATTATAATCTATACCCGGGGCAGCGCCTCCCTGATTAATCTCAGGATCAACACCTTTATATCCGGTAATGGTAAATAAATTATTGGTAGATAAATAAACCCTAACATTACTCACATACTTAATCAGGTTTTTAAAATTATAGCCTAAAGTTGCGTTATCCAAACGCACATAAGAGCCACTCTCAATATACCGGTCGGAGTAGAATGAGTTTCTTGTGTCTGTTACCTTATCGTCAGCAGCGCTGTTTAGTATGTTGTTAACTGCTGCGCCTGCGGTGTAAGATAAATCTGCTTTGGTGGCGTTAAATATTTTGTTGCCAAAGGTTCCCCTTAAAAAGATGTTCAGTTCCAATTCTTTATATTTGAAGGTATTGCTCCAACCCATTATTACTTTTGGTTGCGCATTCCCCAGGTAGAAATAGTCGGTTCCAATGCCCGGTGTAGTTGTGGTAGAACCATCGTGTTTATAAAATAGCGAATTACCACTCGCATCTTTACCTGCATATTTTAGGGTGAAAAACTGGCCAAGCGGATAACCAACTTTCAGAATTTGTAAGGTAGCATTGGTTTGTCCTGGTCCTTCTGGATCTGAGTAACGAAGGGAATCTGTATTAGAAATAGGGCCTTGTAAGCTCGTAATCTTGTTTTTATTGTATGCCATGTTAATGGTGCTCAACCATGAAAAACTTTTGGAAGCAATTGGCGATACATTTAAACTTACTTCGATACCTTTATTGTTGATGCTACCACCGTTTGCCCATAATCTACCACCTGGAACAAGCGCTTGTGGTACACTGTATTGGAAAAGCATACCATTGGTGTTTTTATCATATACATCTACACTACCTGTAATTTTGTTGTTTAAAATCCCGAAATCAACCCCAAGATTTTTGGTTGATGTTCTTTCCCATTTTAAATCGGGATTTGCGCCTTGTGTTGGCGCATATCCTGCTGCCTGAACGCCATTATTGTAATAAGTACCACTTATGCCATAAATTAACTGTCCATTATAGGCGCCTATACCTGCTGAGTTTCCGGTTACCCCGTAACTCGCACGGATTTTTAAATCGCTTACAAACGATTGTCCCTTCATGAATTCTTCTTCGCTTACTCTCCAGGCTAAACCAACAGATGGGAAATAACCCCATTGGTTATTTTTTCCGAATGCAGAGCTTCCGTCACGTCTGATTGATCCCTGTAAAAAGTATTTACTCTTATAGTTATAATTTAACCTGAAAAAGTCAGAGATCATCAGAATTCTTTGATAGGTAAGATCGTTTCCTAAATTAATGCGGTAAGAAGAAATGGCATATGGGTTGCCTAAGGTAAGGTTTTGAAAACCAACGTAATCTGTTGGGAAATTTGTGCTTGAAGTTTGAAAACCGTCACCAATAATATTATCCTGATAACTGTAACCCAGTACCGCGTTTAAGGTATGGTCGCCAATTTTTTTATCCCAGGTTAAGAATGTTTCTAATATTTTATTGGTGTTTTCAAAATTGCTTCTTAAAGCCGAGCCATTAGTGCCAAACACACCTCCAATCAGGGTATGTGCAATTCCAATGCCCGGATCCGGATTATTGTAAAAGTTCGATGTTGGATATTTGCCAAAATAACTGCTGTAAAATTCACCATGGGCAGCAGTAGTTTTCTGGTAAGATAAATTAATGTTATAAGTAAAGCCAAACGGCAATTTTACTTCCGTATTAAAACCCCCAACTAAAACGTTGTATTTTGTTTCGTCCTGTGCATTATCGGCTATGGCTACCGGATTAAAATAACCTGTATTGTTCAGGTTTTCGAAATAACTACCATCTGCATTATAAATTGGCGAAACAGGTAAGCGTTTTGCAGCCTGTAATAATACAATATTCTGCAATGGCTCATTAATAGACTTGCTACTCGAATTTGATAGGTTTAAACTGAATTTTACTTTATCATTGAATGCGTACTGATCTATGTTTAATCGACCAATAATACGATTTAATGAACTTTTACTTAAAATACCCTCCTTGTTAAAGTAGTTTAAGCTGGCGCTATAATTGCTGTGATCGGTACCACCGCTAAATGAAAGGTTATGGTTCTGTGAATATGCAGTAGAACGCTCAATGGCTTTCATCCAATTTACATTTTCGCCTTTATCATCATTTGGCGAAAATGCAACCTTGTTAGCTGTAAGGTAAGCCCTTAATTGATCAGCATCCATTAAATCAAGCTGATTACTTACTTTTTCGGCAGCTATATAGCCACTATAGCTTAACTGCGGCATGCCCGATTTACCACGTTTCGTTGTTACTATAATTACACCACTAGCTGCACGGTTACCATAAATAGCAGTTGCTGCGGCATCTTTTAATACATCAATTGATGCAATATCGGCTGGTGCTATCGCCGCAATATCGGCTCCAGGGATACCATCAATCACATAAAAAGGTGCTCCTGGACTATTAATGGTAGATGCACCACGTAAGATTACTGCCGCTGGTTTGTTTGGGTCGCCACTGGCGCTGATATTCAGCCCCGGAACTTTACCCTGGAGCAGCTGCCCAACATCTGCAATAGCGCCTTTATTTAATTCTTCGGGTTTTACTGAAGTAATGGCACTTGATAAGCCCTTGCGAGACCCTTTTCCATATCCTACCACAACTACATCTGTAAGTGAGGTATTTGCTTCTTTTATGGTTACTTTATAGCTCGATGCGGTGCCAATAGTGATTTCTTTGGCTTCATAGCCCATAAAAGTAAATACGAGTTTGTCGCCGTTTTTGGCAGAGATGCTAAAAGCACCTTTATCTCCGGTAACTGTTACTTTGCTGGTGCCTTTTACCGAAACCGAAGCACCAATAATTGGCATGTTTTCGGTGTCTATTAAATTCCCGGTAATTTTTCGTTCATCCTGCGCAAAAACAGCGTTGAACGACTGGCTGATGAGTAAAAGCAACAAAAAGATGCTGCCATACTTTAAGCTTGTACATTTAAATCTCATGATTTTTGTAGATTTAGGTTCATAAATTGGTTTGTTTTATTTGGTTATACTGTTTTTGAGATAGAATGTTAAAATTTAATAGTGGCTGGTAAATACTTAGCTACAAGTGTCTTGTAATAAGGTTCTAGTTCTGCCCAGCTTTTCTGATTGGGGTTTTTAGAGTACAAATCGTAAGGGTTAAAAAGGTTTACCCATTTAAACATTTCATGATCTTTTTCATTCATCAGGTGATCGTATGCATTTTCCCTGTGCTGCGAGTAAAAGGAATGGTAACGGAGCATGTATAATCCCGGCTCCGGAATGTAGGGCTTCATCATGTGGTATACATATTCATCGTGGCCCCATGACATGTCTACATTGTCTAGACCGCAGTTTTGAGTATAAACACCCAATTTGGTCTGGTAGGTTTCGTTTTTAAAATCGGGATTCTGACTGAAAAATTCTGGATAAACAATTTTATCTGAATAGGCGCAACCTACCGGAAAAGTATCGCCCACTACGGCCCATTGTGGTTCTCCGAACAGACACAGTACTTTGCCCATATCGTGTATTAAACCAACCAATACCATCCAATCGGGGTGGCCGTCGTTTCTAATGGCTTCTGATGTTTGTAAAAGGTGCTGCATCTGGTCCAGATCGGTATCAGGATCAGAATCATCTACCAGTTTGTTTAAAAAATCAAACGCACTCCAGATCGGCATCTCCTGTTTGTCGAACTTTAAATAATCTGCTTTTTTCTGTTTTACGAAATCATAGGTTTGATAAGTATGATTAAGCCTGTAAAATTCTTTTACGCTGTCTTTTTCCGTTTCATCATAATTTCTGAACTGCTCTTCTTTTTTTTCAGCGTTGATGTTTTTTGGATCAGGGTAGCGGATTAATATATCCTCTTCCCATTGATCAAGATTTTGCAATGGATTTTGATTATCCTTTGAAGCTTCGCTTTGGTTTCTCATAAGGCTAGAAATGGATTGGTTAAAGATTTTCTTTGGTTTTATAAGTTAAAGTTGAGTTTTTAGAAGCTTAAACTTTTATATTTTGCCAATTTTATTTACGTAAACGATTAAGTAAAATTAAATTCTACACTATGTAATCAACTTTAATTTGTTTATATTTAATAGGTTACATTTTGAGTTGCACTAATGGTTGTCCTTTTCTGCCTGAATGCCCATTAGTGAAATGTATAAAAGAAAAGAAATAAACGTTGTTATTACGATTATTTCATATTTTCGTTTGTAGCAGATACTTTTTCTTAGTCAAAAGAAGTATCTTATTGCTGTAACCAACAAATGTTATGAACATAAATTCGGCAAACCTGCTCTGAAAATTGAGGCAAGCTGGATTGTTTTTGATGAAGATGCTGGTGAAAAAGAAGCTTTTGACCTATTATATCGCTAACTAAAGTGTTATATGGGGCATTTTCCTCTGAAAAAACTAACTAAACAAATTTTTAAGACATGGCGGAAGCAGTGAACATTAAGCGGTTGGCTCAGGAATTAAATATTTCCATCGCAACCGTTTCTAAGGCCCTCAATGACAGTTACGAGATCAGTTTAAAAACCAAAAACAGGGTGTGGACCTTAGCCAAAGAGTTAAATTATACACCCAATCCAGCCGCCAGTAATCTAAGGAGCCATAAAACTAAAACGGTAGCGGTGATCATTCCCTGTGTAGCCAATAACTTTTTCTCATTATCCATCAAAGGAATTGAGGAGATTGCAAGGCAATACGGTTACCATGTACTTATTTACCAAACCCACGAGAATATAGAGGCAGAAGTTGCCTTCACCAATAGTTTATTAAATGGCCGGGTAGATGGTATTCTTACATCTGTGTCTAGCAGTGAGTATAACAGTGAATATTATACCAACCTGGTTAAGAAAATTCCATTGGTATTTTTTGACCGCGTTTATGAAAACCTGGATGCTGTTAAAGTAACCACCGATGATTACGAAATTGCTTTTCAGGCGACTGAGCATTTAATTGAATGCGGTTGTACCAAAATTGCGTATTTATATGGATTGGAAAATCTTCCTGCTGGTAAAGCCAGGTTTGCGGGTTATCTTGATGCACTGAAAACGCATGGAATAGCTGCTGATGAGCAGCCCGTTGTTAAATATCAGGATGACGAAGAACTTAATCTGCAACATATAAACGAGCTGCTCAGGGAGTATAAGCCCGACGCACTTTTTTCTTCCATTGAAGAATTTATTATTCCTGCTTACTGCGCCTGCAGAGAAATGGGCCTAAAGATTCCGGATGATGTGAAAATACTGAGCTTTTCGAACCTCAGTACAGCAAAGCTTTTGAATCCTTCACTTACTACAATTACACAGCCAGCTTTCGAAATCGGGCGTGAAGCAGCAAAATGCCTGTTCAAAATTCTCAATAATAAACAACTGGATGATGAGCAGAATATAATATTGAAATCGATGTTGATCAAGCGCGAATCGACAGGCTGCTAACAAAGCTAAGTCTGTGTTATTGCTATAGGCTAGGCGAAAACGTTTACGTAATTAAATAATCGAATTTAGCCCCCAACATTGGGATTTTTTCTGATTTTTAAAAAAAAACCAAATATAAAAAATCCATATGAACCACTTGTCTGCATTTGATTATGCTGTTTTTTTGATGTATTTTATTATTGTTTCGGCATATGGCTATTGGGTTTATCGGAGCAAGAAAAAAAAACGTACCGATACCAAAGATTATTTTCTGGCAGAAGGTTCACTTACCTGGTGGGCAATTGGCGCATCTATCATTGCTTCTAATATTTCTGCCGAGCATTTTATTGGCATGTCGGGTTCGGGTTTTGCTATGGGGCTTGCCATTGCAAGTTATGAATGGATGGCAGCTGCCACGCTAATTATTGTAGCCATATTCTTTCTACCTATTTATATCAAGAACAAAATTTATACGATGCCACAGTTCCTTTCTAACCGCTATAATAATACGGTGAGTACACTGATGGCTGTTTTTTGGTTACTCGTTTATGTGTTTGTAAACTTAACGTCTATTTTCTTTCTTGGGGCCATTGCTATTGAAACCATTACAGGCGTTCCTTTTAATATATGCATCATTTTTCTGGCCATTTTTTCTGCTATTATTACACTAGGGGGGATGAAGGTAATTGGTTATACCGATGTAATACAGGTTTTTGTTTTGGTTGCAGGCGGATTGATTACCTGTTATATGGCACTTAAACTCGTAGCCGAAAAATTAGATGCACCAAATGTTTTAGCCTCGCTTCCATTATTACGCAGTGAAGCGTCTGATCATTTTCATATGATATTTTCGAAAGGGGATAAATTTTATAACGAGCTGCCGGGTATTGCGGTATTGGTAGGTGGTTTGTGGATCAATAATTTAAATTACTGGGGCTGTAACCAGTATATCGTTCAAAGGGCATTGGGAGCCGACTTAAAAACCGGGCGCAGCGGACTAATATTTGCCGCATTTTTAAAATTACTCATTCCGGTAATTGTTGTTATTCCTGGTATTGCTGCCTATGTGCTTTATCAACGTGGTTATTTTCATTCCGAAATGCTAGATGCCGCCGGAACGGTTAAACCCGATCATGCTTATCCGGTGCTCATGAATTTATTGCCTGCAGGAATTAAAGGTTTGGCTTTCGCCGCGCTCACTGCTGCCATTGTGGCCTCTTTAGCAGGGAAATGCAACAGTATCGCCACCATTTTTACGCTTGATATTTACAAGAAATTTATCAAACCTGAAGCTTCAGAAACACGTTTGGTTTCAGTTGGGCGATGGTCTGTGGTTATTGCATCGCTAATTGCTATCGTTATTGCGCCTGCATTGCGCAGCTTTGATCAGGTTTATCAGTTTATTCAAGAATATGTCGGTTTTATTTCGCCGGGTGTTTTTGCCATCTTTTTGCTGGGCTTTTTCTGGAAAAAAACCACTTCACGTGCAGCCCTCACTGCTGCATTATTAACCATACCACTATCTATCTTGTTTAAATTTTTACCCACATTAACCGACGGAGCCATTGAGCCAATCCCTTTCTTAAACAGGATGTCGTGGGTATTTGTGATCATCATCGTTTTGATGGTTTTGGTTACGCTAACCGATCCGAAAAGTAAAGATAATCCACAGGGGCTTGAAATAGACCGCAGCATGTTTAAGGTTACTCCGGCATTTACCATTGCCTCGGTTATAATATGTGGTATTCTTGCAGCGCTTTATACCGTTTTTTGGTAAACGGGCCTTTGTCTAAAATAGCCTTATCTATCTATTCCTAATGAATTGAAAATGAAGATCAAAATATTACTCTTTTTTGCAATGCTGATTTCTATCGGTACGCTGGCCCAAAATAAATTATACAATATTAAAAACTACGGCGCAGTTGGCGATGGCAAAACCAATGATGCAGTTGCTATTCAGAAAACCATCGATGCCTGTGCAGCAGCAGGCGGCGGACAGGTAATTGTACCAGCTGGTTATGTGTTTTTAACTGGTCCTTTTAACTTAAAATCGTTCATCGATTTAAGAGTGGAAGGCGGTGCTAAGCTCTTGGCTAGTCCAGATGAAAAATTATATACCCAAAGTGCCTTTCGTGAAAACAAGGGCGAGGGAACCATTTGGATAGGCGGGGAAAAACTCGAACAGGTAAGCATCAGTGGAACAGGGGTAATTGATGGAAATGGGATTTCGTTTATGGGGGAGGAGCTTAGCGACTCGTATGTATTAAAACCCTTTAATGTTGTAGACCCCAGGCCGCATTTGCTTACTTTGATCGGTTGTAATAAACTGAACATAGATGGGGTAACTTTTCAGAATTCAGCCTACTGGACGGTTCATTTAGTAGGTTGTAATGACGTATCGATATCAAATATTACGCTGTTGAACAGTATTAAAATCCGTAACAGCGATGGTATTGATCTTGATCATAGTAAAAATGTGAGGATTACCAATTGTTTTATCGAATCAGGCGATGATTGTATTTGCTTAAAAAACAGGCGTGAATTTGCAGAGTATGGCGCCTGCGAAAATATTGTGATTAGTAACTGCACCATGACCTCTAGTTCATGCGCCATTAAAATAGGTTCTGAAAATATGGACCGGATCAGTAATGTGCTCGTCAATAACTGTAATATCAGGAAAAGCAACCGCGGTATTGGTATTCAAAACCGTGATGAAGGGACGGTAAACAACGTAATTTTCTCCAACCTGTTTATCGAATCCAAACTTTTTTCGGATGTATGGTGGGGCAAGGCAGAGCCGATTTATATTACTGCTTACCCAAGAGCAACCAGCAACAATAAAGATGCTGGTTGGCGTTTGCCAAAAGGACAAACCAAGGGAAAGGTAGGAGCGGTTAAGAATATTTATTTCAGCAATATCCGCTGTACGGGAGAAAGTGGTGTGTACATCAGTGGCGAAAGCCCCGATAAAATTTCAGAGATCTACTTTGATCAGGTTAGTGTTTATCTTGATAAAACCACAAAGGAAGAAGGGGGTGTATACGACCGTAGGCCGAGCAATGTTGAAGGACTTGTTAAAAGTGCAATTGCAGGGTTTTATTTTGAAAATACGGGCTACATCAGTGTACTTAACAGCAATGTGGTATGGGGTGTAAATAAACCTGGTTATGCCGGTAAAGCCATTGAACAAAAGAATGTAAGTAAGCTCAAAACCGTGAACTTTAACGAAACTACAGTAGATAAATAATTAAGGATTGCGCCCGATAATTAAGTGCTTCAACGTATAATAGCATATTTATTGGAATTCAGGCTGTTGTTCTTTTTGAGTAATTTCGGCCATTGCAATAACAATTTCGTTAATGGTTTTAATGCTGAAGACATGTCTGCCGGTTAACCACCTTTTAATTTCATCAGGATTAATATCCAGTATGGAAGCAAGATTGTTTTCTGTTACACCCTTTTCTGCAAGTACTTTTGTGGTTTTATTGGCAACTTCGAGATTTAGCTGCCCTAGCTTCTCAATTGCAGGATTTCCGGTTTCTTCCAGCCAGATTGAAACAAAATCATTTTCTTCCATTTTATTCTTTTTTACCGTTTAGAACAATCATATATTTTGTGTCAATTGTTCATTTGGGCGACAAATTTAGCGATTAAGCCCATTATTGCAAACCAGAATCAAAAGAAAAACAATAAGCCAATGATTAGTGAATGGGTGTACTTAATATAATCGGCGATTGTTCCTACCTTAGTGCTTGAAGCAGTAGAATTTAATAGTGAAAACAGTTAAAGATTTTCTCTTTAATTATTCGTTTAGCTTTACTCATAATACACCTTTCAAATTAGATCAATTTACAATGGCGTCAGAACAGAAATTCGTAGACTTTATAATAGATCAAATGGATTATTCCGGACATGTTACGTATAAAAAAATGTTTGGCGAATACGGCTTGTATTTTGATGATAAGTTGTTTGCACTGGTGTGCGATAACAAGCTGTTTGTTAAGCCAACCTTATCTGGAAGGGCGTATATAAAAGATGTTGTGGAGGCACCTCCTTACCCGGGTACAAAAAATCAGTTTCTAATAGAAGCGCAATTGGAAGATCGCGATTGGCTAAAAAAACTGGTTAGCATCACTGTAGCAGAACTGCCTGAACCCAAACCCAAGAAAAAGAAATGAGAACAGTACCTTACATTCTGCTGAGTCGATAGTTTACCAAAAGCTAAAATGTGCGCTACGGTTAGCTGTTCTGGTGGTGCTTAAATTTGTAACAAGCTTGTTTTATTACCCAGAATTAAGGGCGCTGTGCAGGTGAAGCGCTGCTGTGGTATATATTTTAGCTATATTGGAACTATGAAAAAATTAGCCCTGTTTCTGTTATTGTCACTCTCTCTTCGCCCTTTATTTGCACAGCAAACGCAAAAGCCCATGCTTTATGGCAACAGCTGGATGGCCATCACCGGAAAGCCGATGGCAGCAACAGCAGGGTCGATGATCTTTCAGCAAGGTGGAAATGCAGTTGATGCAGCATGCGCCATGTTGGCTGCTACCTGCACCATGTGGGATACTTTAAGCTGGGGAGGAGAAACACAGGCACTAATTTACAATCCGAATACAAAAAAGGTGATCGCGATTAATGCAATGGGTGTCGCCCCAACTGGAGCAACCGTAGCCTTTTTTAAAGCTAAAGGTTATAGTTTTCCACCAGAATACGGCCCCTTGGCCGCAACCACGCCAGGTACACCCGGCGGACTGATTTATATGCTGAGTAAATATGGTAGCATGAGCCTGGGGCAGGTTCTGGCACCTGCCATGCACATGGCCGCGGGTTATGCCATAGAAGCACAGGCAGCAAACAGTATGGAGCGCGATAAAGAATTGATTAAATCCTGGCCTTATAGCAAAAAAGTACTATTGCCACATTTGGGCGAAAAGCGTGAGGCGCCAGAAGCAGGTGAGGTTTTTATTCAAAAAGATCTATTGGCCACCCTAACCAAAATGGTTGAAGCAGAGCAAGCTGCGTTGAAGAAAGGTAGCTCTCGACAAGAGGCATTAATGGCCGCTTACGATCGTTTCTATAAAGGAGACATCGCCAAGGAATTCGTGCGTGGGAGTAAGGAACAAGGAGGTCTGATTACCATGGATGATCTTGCTAAATGGAAACCAGTTGAAGAAGAAGCATTAAGTACTGATTATAAAGGCATTAAAGTATACAAACTACAACAGTGGACACAAGGCCCTGTTTTACTGCAAGCTTTGAATATATTAGAGAATTTCGACCTAAAAGCAATGGGCTACAATAGCTCAAAATATATCCATACTGTTTATCAGGCAATGAACCTTTCTTTTGCCGACCGCGATTTTTATTATGGCGATCCTAATCAAAGTCCGGCTGAACCGATGAAAGGTCTGTTAAGTAAAGATTATGCAAAACAAAGGGCCTCGCTTATTCAGCTTGATAAAAATGATGCAAACACCGGTCCCGGCGATCCGTACCCATATGAAGGCAAGAAAAACCCATATCTAAATCTGTTAAAAAGCAGAGGCTTTAATCCCGATACAACCAAACGTAACTTTGCGCCAAAGCACGACCTTGGGAACAATACGCCAAAAGAAATTTATGAAGACCGTTTGTGGAGGGGAACAACATCGATAGAGGCTGCAGACAAGGCCGGTTGGGTGGTATCTGTTACCCCAAGTGGTGGCTGGCTTCCGGCCTGTATTGCTGGTGATACAGGCATTGGGATGAGTCAAAGGATGCAAAGTTTTGTGCTCGATTCTACCTTAAATCCCTTCAATGTTGTTGCACCGGGCAAAAGGCCAAGGGTAACCCTGTCGCCTTCATTGTTTATCAAAGATGGTAAACCGTTTGTATCGGCTGCAGTTCAGGGCGGAGATACCCAGGATCAGAATTTGCTGCAGTTCTTTTTAAACATGGCTGAGTTTGGTATGAATGTGCAAAAGGCAACCGAAGCGGCTAACTTTAACACGAATCAGCTTTGGCTTTCGCTGGGTGGTTCTAAAACAAGCGACAGGGCACCAAAACCTGGTCAGCTCTTGTTAAATACCAATACGAAAGAGGAGGTGCGTAATGAACTGAAAAAAATGGGTTATACACTCAGTTTTTCAGAACGGACCAGTGGGCCAATCAATGCCATTTATTTTGATTGGAAGCACAATAGTTTGCAGGGTGGCTCGAGTAACCATGGTGAAGATTATGGTATTGCATGGTAATGCATTGGCTTGATAAATGGCCTGCACTGCATTTTTTGATTAGCGCCTAAAAATAACACTTTGGCCTTCGGCTCTTTTTGGTTTCTATATAATAGCCAACTGAGATTTCGTGCGAGCCATAATCATAATTGCTCAGTTTATTGAGGCTGTAATCATAACCATAACCAATACGCAGGTTAGATCTTATAAACAATTCGCTGATGAAACCAACTGCCGCTCTACTGGTTAATCCACGCTGCAGGTTATCTTTAGGATAAATTTTCACCGAAGTGCGATAAACTGCACCAAGCCAGAAACGCTCTTTTACCAGTAAAAAGGCATTTAAATCTAATGAGGTTGGTCCATGTAAATCGTCTTTAATTAAAAAGGTTGGTTTAAAAACAAAATCGTCATTTACAGGTAATGCTACCCCTGCACTCAAGTAAAAATGAGGCTGAATTTTAACGTTTAACGAATTGTAATCGTCAAATACCGATAAGGTTTTTGACAAGAGGTTATTTGCCGAAAAACCGATAAAAAATTGCTCATTTGAATAATGAATGCCGGCGCGTATATCGGGCATGGTTTGACTAATTGACCCTGTCGGGATACGGTTATCGCCCATTTCGATAGGATCTAATAAATTGCCGTTTAAGGAGGTCTGTATTACACCTACGCCTAAACCGAATGCGAGGATATTGGTTTCAGTACGATCGAGTTTTATCCTGTAAGCGAAATTTGCCGATGCATTTAAAGTGTTTTGTGCACCTATTTTATCCTTGGTTACAATCATCCCCAGGCCAATACTTTCGTCATTTATAGCCTCATCTGCAGATATAGAAAGGGTTTGTGGTGCGCCCCGAACACCAGTCCATTGTGCTCTGGCGAAAGCCTGTAGGTAAAGCTCTTCCTTATAACCAGCATATGCAGGATTGATGTACATGTTATTAAAAACATATTGCCCAAACTGGGCATCTTGTTGCGCAAAAACCTTAACAGATAATATCGTAATGGTCAAAATAAGAAATACCCTTTTCAAAATGTTCATGTCTGTATTTTGTTTTTATTTACCTGATTACCGTTACATAACCTTTGTAATCTTGCCAGGTTGCTGTTCCATTTCTAACTTTAACCACATAGAAGTAAGTTCCATCGGCCAATCCCGGTGCCGTCCAATCATTCTGATAGTGATTGGATTGATAAACCGTACTCCCCCAACGGTTAATAATTGTTACCTCGTTCGATTCAAAAGATTCCAGGTGTTGAATATAAAAAGTGTCGTTCTTGCCGTCCCCATTGGGCGTGAAAACATTAGGTATTCTTAAACCTGAAATCTCTTTTTTATCGGTTGATGTATTATTGGCCAGTTGTGGGTCGAATTCTGCTGCTGCTACGGTTGCGGTATTGCTGACCATTCCTGGCTGTTTAGATTTTACTTTAATTACCAGTTCTGCAAACTTGCCATTGGCCAGTAAAGGAATGTTCCAGTTAATGGTTCGGCTTAGCTGATCGTAGGTGGCCAGTCCATCTGTTGGTTGAGCCAGACTTTCTAAAGACAGGTTATCCGGAAGTGCATCCTTTATTACCAGTTGGGTGGCATCATCTTTACCATTATTTCTAACATTCAGGTAATATTCGAAAACCTGATCGCCCACTACAATTTTTGATTCTGATCGCTTTGTTATGGCTACATCTGCACTAGGTTCTGGGATTACCATAACCACTATTTCATCCGAGATCTCGGATGTACAGCCCAATTTATTTGAACTAACTACTTTATAAATACCAGCAGTAGCCGTAATCAGCGTAGGATTAGTTTGTCCTTGCAGCAACACATTATCCTTATACCATATAAATGAGGTCGCCCCAGCCGAATTTGCACGCAAAACCACCGACGACCCTTGTCTGATCGTAATGGTTTGCCGCCCTTCGGGAGCATTTTGGCCTTTTGCTGTTTGAATAAAAAACAACAATATAGCCAAAGCAAGAAAGGAGTATATCCTTAGCTTCATTTATACAATAATCATCAGAAAAACGAAAATCAGCCTAGAAAGTAACTGCTGTTGCCGTGCCGGTAATGGTTCCTGGAGTAATGGTTGGTTTTACAGGTTTAGCGGTTACCGTAACATCATGATCTGCCCATTGCGGACAATATTTATTGCCATTAATTACATAACCTACTTTTAACCTATGTGTTTTTGTTCCAACAGTTGCTGGAGCCGATGGCGTATAATCTTTTGCTGTAGCACCAGATATAGCCGTTTCTACTCCTCCGGTTACTGTATACCACTGATAGGCCAAAGTTGGAATGTTGGTGGCATCAGGATTGGTAACAGCGCCAACTTGCGCCAAAGGACTTTCGAGACAGAAATCAGCAGGCGTAAAATTAACAGTCAAAGGTTGAAGCACATATACCGGAATTTCCTGTAATTCAGATTCGCAGGAGCCTGGTGTGGTTGATTTAGAGCTTAAATAATAATAGCCTGTGTTTAAATCGGCAGCTGCGATTTTATTTCCCGAAACTAAAGTAACACCTGTACTTGGCGTAGTAGTTTGCGTTGCACTGTATTTAACAATCCAGTCTTCTCCAGCTGGTGCAGCGGGCAAAGTAAGGTCTGAGCCTTTGCAAAAAAGACTAACTCCGCTTGTGGTTGGTAATACCTGAGCCGATACTGTTGAAAATGTGCAGATTAACAAGAATGTAATTGCTAAAAATGCTTTTGTAATTGAATTGTTCATGGGGACGATTTTTTGTTTGTTTGATTAATATTGTGAATTAGTTTGCACCAACACATGTGGTGCTGATGGTTTTGGGTTTATTTTAATGTTGAAATTAATTTGAGTACTGCAACCCGCTGCATTTTTAATGGTCAAAACACCGGAATGAAGACCTAAAGCAGCGTTGACCGGAATGTTAAGCGGGATATTTCCTGCAGGCAAAGGCTGATTGCTAACTGGATCAAAATCTAGTGTATTCCAGGTAATACTATATGTTGTCGGACTGTTTAAAGCGTTGGTATAAGGGAGAGATGAAGAGGTAAAACCCTGACAGATTTCAGGTTCGGTACCCAATGTTAAATTTGGAAGCCCGTTTACAATTACAATAAAATCGGTTGTTTTCTCCGCGCAGCCCTTTGCTGTGGCTGTTATGGTGGCTGTTCCTGCAAATCTATTATCCCAGGTTACTTTACCGCTGTTTGCATCTATAATACCTGCCGATAGTGGTAAAATGGAGTAGACTATACTTGTAGCATTTGTTGCCGTTGCAACATAAGTATCGGTTCCGGTACCAGTACAGCGTTTATCGGTTAATCCGGTATTAAAAACCGGAGTACTTACATTTCCATTTACCGTTATTGAACCTGTTGTAGTGAATGGCGTTCCTGTACTATTAGAAACGGTATAAGTTTTTGGTAGGCCTGCTGTAGTTGGCGTACCCGAAATGGTGACTTTTTTAGGAGATGAACTATTGGTATAAGTTATCCCAGCTGGTAGACCTGTAACTTGAATACCATTTGAACCTGATGGGATACTGATAATAATATCGTTCATGGCTGTACCCACACATACTTCTCTATCTTTAGAGCCAGTTATGGTGCTAACCGAGCTCTGATCGTTAGTGGTTACCTGATCAGGCTGCGAGCCAGTAATCGTTGCGGTGTTAATATTAGTTCCTGTTGTTATAACTTTTGCTGTGATGCTTAAGGAGATACTGGCGTTACTGGCCAAATCGCCAATGGTCCATATACCCGAAATAGGATCGTAACTCGTGCCCGATGGCACTATGCTCGATACATAAGTAAAACCATTGGGAAGCAAATCTGTAACCGATACCCCAACTGCATTGCCATCGCCTAAATTTTCGGCCTTAAGGGTAAATACCACATTGCTATTTAACTCCGGATAAGCGATATCAACTGTTTTGGTAATGGCGCGGTCGATATTACAAAGTGAAACCTTTATTGGGAGAGAAGGTGCACTCAGCCCGCAATCTAAACTATAACTCACGGCATAATTGCCAGATGTACTGGCCACATAAGTATTTGTATTTGCACCACTTATCGGAACTTCGTTAAGATACCATTGATAATTGGATGCATTTGGAGTTGCTGTAAGTGTTGCTGATGCACAGTTTGTTTGTGATACCACTGGCTGAGCGCCCTTTTCGGGAAAACGTGAAATGAAATTAGACATCGAAAAAGCACTACTTTGCTGTACCATAGAAACAGTAAGCCTGCTGGAACTTGTTATTATAATTGTACTTGGCGATCCAATATCAGCACGTGTAAAACTCACTAGAGATAAGCCCGTACTACCTAGGGATTTACGGGTACCTATACCTGCTATAGTTTCTATATCCGTATTGTTGTAAAGCGGAGTGCCATTTGCATTAAGATAAATTCTATCTGCACTACTGGTAATGATATAGCCAAAGTAATCGAGGTTGGTACTTTGAAGGTAAGCAGTAAACTTTGAGGTTTCAACTCGCTTTGATCCCGAGCAACTGGATATTGGGACTAAGGTAGCCACATCTACTTCACAACCTGCACCGCCGGAAGCGCCTGCTGTGCCTGAAAAAACTTCAATATTTTTTGTTGCTGAAATCCAGGTCGAGGAATATCTTCCTGTATTACTTACGGGGTCATATGCGCCACTCAGATAGCCATGATTAAAGGTTTGCTTATCTCCCGCTTGTGCCAAATTGTAGGTTGTGGTGCCTTTTTGAACACCATTTTGATCAAAATGTATCACTGTAAAGCTGGTGTTTGCCTCAGTTGCAATTACGGTAGTTTGCTCTGCAGTCGTATTACCCTCACCTCTAACCACCACATATTCTTTACCTAAGGAGGCAATAGGCGGAATTGGATTATAAGCACCGTCTCCACAGCCTCCGGGGGCATCCAGATCTGCCGCGGTATTCATTACCGCCGATCCTGACGATTCTACCAAGGTTCCCATTGGAGCATTGAATAAATAACTTTGCCCGGCATTTAATGTGGCCTTTGCCACACCAGCTATTTTAACAATCGTATTATTTTCGATGGCCATAATGCTATAGATCGGTGGATGAGCATTACTTGCAAGATCACCGTCCCGATAATAACCTACACGAAAAGACGTTCCAATTGCCGCATCACCAAAGCTAAAAAGAGAGGCATTACCCTTAATATCTGTATCCGTACCATCAGTTCCTAAATTATCTGAAGCTACATTTCTTAAATTCACTGAAATAGATCCAGTAGCCTCTACGATTAATCCGGCCCCGCTCAGTACCTTATTTAATTCATGCTCAGGTGCATCTTTGGGTAGTCCGGTAAAGCGATAAACAAAAGGCGTTCCTTGAACGCAACTAAAAGTTGTAACAACAGTACCATCGCTTTTATATATTGTTCCGGTAACAGTTCCAATATCTGATGTAATAACAATTTCGTTGGCTTTACTCCAGTATTGCCATGGGGCCGGCGCAATATAATGTTTAGAATAGCTGGTTGCAGGTAAGCTTTTTGTGGTTCTTGCACTGGCTTTTAAAGGAAAAGGGATTGGTAAATTGTTAAAGCCCGCGTTTATTACGGTTTTAAATTCATGGCGTGCAAATGCAATATTTGCTGAGCAGAGCAATATTAATCCCAGTAACCCGTTAAATAAAAACAGCAGAAAAGTCTTAATCATAAATAACTTGTTGGAACCCGTATGTAGCCTAACATGGATCTAATAATTCATTAAAAGCTGAGGACTTTTTAATAAATTTTAGCATAACAAATCACTTACCTATCTAGATTAGGTTTGATCTATTATGTAGCTCGAATGTGTCAGTTTGTTTGGTTCTTTTGGTCGAAAGTAATTAAAAAAATGCACTAAAAAATGCCCCTAATATTAATTTTTAATGCACTCTAAAGCTATTTAAAGGCGTTTTTTGCATAAATTAAATCAGCTGTATTTCTACTGATACGTCTTTGATTAAAAATCGATTATTTTCTTTCTGGCTATTTGAGTTTGTTTAATAAACAACTTATTTGTAGTCAATTAATTATGGTGTTTTTTTGAGTCTTGAATATAATGAAAAGCATTTGGACGAGAAAAAATGATTTTTTTATATAAAATAATACGATTGGCATAGAGATACTTACCTTATCTGTGGCTTAAAAAGCCTATCGATCCCCGTTTTAAAATTAACCCTGCACAGCGGAAGGGACCTTATGGTGTTTTGATTTTCATTTCAGTCATCCATGCCATACATTGTTCAAGCCATTTATCGGTTCTCATCGCGTTTTTTAAACCAAAACCATGTCCGCCTGTAGCGTAAATATGCATTTCGGCCTTTACCCCGCTGTTTTTTAGTGACTGATAATAGTTTATAGTATTAGCAACAGGTACTACTTTATCATCACTGCAATGAATCAAAAAAGCAGGAGGAGTATCTTTATTTACCTGTAGCTCATTCGAATATTCAGCTGTTTTTTCGGCCGATGCATTTTCTCCGATTAAAGCTTTTTTAGATCCTTTGTGCAGAATGCTATCCTGAAAGGTAATGACAGGGTAAATAAGTATTGAAAAATCTGGCCGAAGATTTGTTTTCTCCTGATTTGGTATCACTACGTTTTTATAATGAGTAGATACAGTGGAGGCAACATGACCTCCCGCTGAAAAACCCATTATCCCAACTTTTGCCGTATCAATGTTCCATTCTTTAGCCCGCTCGCGCACTGTTTTTATGGCTTGTTCAGCATCCTGTAATGGCCCGATTGAACGATTTTCCATAATCAGATCGTTGGGTAATCTGTATTTTAACACAAAGGCCGCTATACCTTGTTTATTTAACGCTTTTGCAACCTCGGTGCCCTCGTTATTCATCACCAGATAAGAATAACCCCCACCAGGACATATAATTACTGCAGCACGCTTATCATCGTTTTTTTCGGGGAGAAAAACGGTTAATGTTGGCTCTGTAACGTATCTGGTTAATATTCTGCCATTTTTGGCAGTATCTGTTTTTTCTGTTAAATCGGCCTTAATGGCGTTCGGTACATTTTTGTAAAGCGGTACAATATTTTGTGCAAATAATCCTGCCTGGTTCATGTTAAGCATTAATGTAAATGCTAAAATTATTTTTTTCATATACTTGGTTTAAACAAAATTATAAAATTATTTTGTAAACATGTACTACATATTTTGTGAACATTTGTTTTTGAATCTAAAAGCGCGAACTATTTTTCAAATGTTTTTGTACTACATAAAAACGAGTATATTTGAAGCTTCTAAATATGTATTTCTATGGCATTAAAAAGTGATTTAAGTTTGGATATCGATAAAATCTCATCTGATACAATGGCTGATGTGGTTGAAATGAGGTTAAGAGATTATTTCAAAAAGAAATCATTTAAACCTGGCGATGCATTACCGAAAGAACAGGAACTGGCTGAAGCGCTGGGGGTGAGCCGAAACGTTTTAAGGGAAGCTTTAAGTCGCTTGAGGATGCTTGGCATGATTGAGACTAAGAAAAAGAGGGGTATGATTTTATCAAGCCCTGATGTATTGGGCGGTTTTCAGCGTGTACTCGATCCGCTGATAATCAGTCCGGATGCACTACAGGATCTTTTTGAACTGAGGTTAATTTTGGAAATGGGCCTCGCGGATGTGCTTTTTTTGAATTTAAATGATAAAAGTATCCGTGAACTTGAAATAATTGCCAATAGCGAAAAGAAAAAGAACAAAGAAGCATTCCGCATTGCCAACGAAATTGCCTTTCACGGTAAATTATACGAAATGGCCGGTAACGATACCTTAAAACGTTTTCAGCATATGCTTTTGCCGGTTTTTGGTTTTGTACTTCAGGTAGAAAATGAGTTTCTTTCTGGCAGTGTTAGCCATCAGGATCTGGTAGAAATTCTTAAATCTGGAAATAAAAATGATTTCAGAAATGGAATGTACGAACATCTAAAGCCTCATTTTGATCGACTGGAGGCACTAAGGAAAATAAATTAAGTTTTTATGTACTACATATAATTTTATTAATTACATTTGTTTTATGCAAGTCTGATTAGGCGTGCGCTAACCAAATTAATTTTTTTAAGTTATGTTTTACACCATCAAAAATCTGAAAAGGATTGGCGGGTTATGCTGCTTTTCTGCACTGATTTTGTACTGTATAAATACCACTTATGCGGCAGTCAATATTACAGCGAATAAGGTAGACAGTCTGAATTTCATTTTTAAAGCTGGCGAAAACGGTTATGCCTGTTTTCGGATTCCGGCCCTAATCAATACTCAAAACGGGAGCTTGCTTGCTTTTGCCGAAGCACGAAAAAACAATTGCGGTGATTCTGGAGATATCGACCTGGTGGTTAAACGTTCATTGGACAAGGGTAAAACCTGGACCGGCTTACAATTGGTGTGGAGCGATTCGACCAATACCTGTGGTAACCCTGTTCCCATCCAGGATCAAGCTACTGGCAATATCATTTTAATTTCTACATGGAATTTGGGTACCGACCATGAAAAACAGATTATGGATGGCTCATCGAAAGATGGAAGGCATGTATATATGTTATCCTCTGGTGATGATGGAAAAACCTGGTCGGCCGCAACAGAGATTACTGCTCAAGTGAAAAAAACAGGTTGGACCTGGTACGCAACCGGGCCATGCCATGGCTTACAGGTACTTAAAGGAAAATATGCCGGCCGATTGGTCGTACCGATAAACCATGTAGAAACGGGTACTAATCAGAATTTTGCACACACCATTTATTCAGATGATCATGGCAAGAGCTGGAGTTTAGGCAATAATACCCCTCAGGATAAAATGAACGAAACTACATTGGCCGAAATTTCGAAAGGCCGATTGATGTTGAACATGCGGAACAGTGACCGGACAATTAAAACAAGGCATACTGCTGTAAGCGAAGATGGCGGTCAAAACTGGGCTAATGTTCAGGTAGATACAACTTTAATAGAGCCTATCTGCCAGGGAAGTTTGCTGAGTCATTTTTATCGCAAAAATAAACCAACACTGCTTTTCAGCAATCCGGCAAATACAAAATTACGGGCAAATTTAACTTTACGTTTAAGCGAAAACGACGGTAAAACATGGAAATATAAGATGGTTTTACATCCTGGTCCATCAGCCTACTCAGATATTGCAGTAATAGACAAACAAATAATCGGCTGCTTTTTCGAAGCAGGATATGCAAAGCCGTATGAGGGCATTGTATTTAAAACTGTAAACTATTCAGATTTAACAAAATAATTAAGGCCAATTAGTCACGCGGTGATTAATCAGCGAATTTCTATACTAACCAAATATGTAGTACATAAATACAAATAATAATTATGAGAAAAATTTTATTTATTTTCCTGTTGGCCGCAATTAACCTCTGTGGTTTAACAGGAGCTGCACAAACAACCGATGTGCAGGTATCGGGTACTGTTTCTGATGCGACAAAAAATGAAACGCTGCCAGGAGTAAGTGTAAAAGTAAAGGGCACGCAGACCGCGACTGTTACAGATGCAAATGGAAAATACACTTTACGGGCACCTCAAAATTCAATCCTTGTTTTTAGTTCTGTAGGTTATAACGAACAAGAAGTAAAGGTTGGAATAGGCGGTATAAAAAATGTACAATTAAATCCAAATGCACAGTCTTTAACCGATGTGGTGGTAGTTGGATATGTTAAGCAATCGAGAGAGAAAAACACAGCCGCCGTATCTAAACTGGATACCAAACAACTGGTTAATACTGCCAATGCAGGACCAATAGCAGCCATACAGGGTAAAATTGCAGGAGTTTCGGTACCGTTATCAAACGGGCAACCAGGTTCGGCTGGTACCAATATCATTATCCGTGGGGGTTCAAAACTTAATGTTTATGGAACAGGCACCGGTAATAGTGGTGGAGACCCTGTATTATCTTCTGATGCATCAAGTCCGCTGGTTATTGTAGATGGTGTTTTCAGGACGATGAAAGATCTAAATCCAGATGATATCGAATCATTGCAGGTAATGAAGGATGCGGCTTCAACAGCAATTTATGGTGCCCGTGGCGCAAATGGTGTAATTGTAATCAAAACCAAAAGCGGAAAATTTGGCTCAGGGAAACCCAATATTACCTTCAATTACCGTACAAACTGGGAAACTCCATCGCGGATGTATGATTATTTAAGTGCCAAAGATTACCTTACACTTGCCCGAACAACAGCAAAAAGCACTTACGATTTAATTGATAAGAATACACTGTTAAATAATGGTGGTTTTTCTGCAGGAACAAAGGTGTACACTGCCAAAGGCCAGTACGGTGTTGGAACAAATTTAACAGCCTTATACGATAACATTGTAGCGGTTGAAGGCCAGGGATATGTAGATAATTTATTGGCCAACGGCTGGCAAACGATGGATGATCCGATTAACCCGGGTACTAAACTGTTATTTGCCGACAATAATTACCAGGATCTGCTTTGGAATACCGGCATAAGCAATAATTACAATTTTGGAATTGATGGAGGCAGCCAGATTGCTACTTACAATATATCAATGAACTACGTTGATCAGGCAGGTACTTTCGTGGGCACAAGCTATAAAAGATACAGTGCACTTGGGAATTTTGGGTTTAAAGCAAGCGAAAAGCTACAAATCAATGCCATGCTTAACTACCAGAATGTACAGCCAAATTATGTAGATGCTTATACCAATGATCTGGTCCGCGCTACACGCATTACGCCTCTGATCAGAATTTTTAAAGATGATGGTACACCAACTACAGGCGAAAACCTAACAACAAGAAACCGCTTTCATACGTTGGCCTACGATAATACCAAAGCATCAACTGAACGATTGGTTTCGAGGGTAGATGCAGATTGGGCTATTGTTAAAGGCCTACATTACAGGCCAGCTTTATCTTACTTAATTAGCGATGACAAAACCATTTTTTCGAGAAAAGCATTTCCCGATCCGATCCAGTTTGCAACCACCCGGTTAAAAACGGAGAATACCAATAACACTCGTCAGTTAATGATCGATCAGATCCTTCAGTACGATTACACCTTAAAAGAAAATCATCATTTTACCGCATTGGCTGGTTTTAATTATACCAAAAATGATGGAAACAGTATCGATATAGGTTCGCAGCGTGGAACCAACGATTACATTACAACGATAAATGAACCAACTGTAACCACCATTAACGGTGTAACCGTAACCAATGTTACCAATTTCGGAACACGGATCAGTCAAACTAAATCTGCCAGTTTTTTTGGTCAGCTGAGTTACGATTATAAAAGTAAGTACCTTTTAAGTGGCGTATTGCGAAACGATGGTTTTTCAAATTTCGCCCCTGAAAATAAGTGGGCATTATTTCCGTCGGTTTCTGCGGGATGGAATATCCATAAAGAAGATTTCTGGAAATCGAATGTAGTGAGCACTTTAAAACTTAGGGGAAGCTGGGGACAGGCAGGTTCGAGCGATTTAGATTTAACCGATACTTATGGAAGTTATACTTCGGCGGTTTATGCACAGAATTCAGGCATCCAACGTGCAAACTTATCTAATCCGAACCTGGTTTGGGAAACCACACAAACAACTGATGTTGCGGTAGAGGCAGGTTTTTTCAAGAACAGGGTGAATCTTACCGTCGATTTATATGATAAACTCACCAAAAATCGCATCGATTCTAAACCATTGCCCGCAGAGGCGCCATTTTCTACCATTACATTCAATAACGGAACAATCCAGAACAAAGGGATAGAAATCGAGCTTCAGGCAACCGTGCTGAAAATGAAAGATTTCGCCTGGAACGCCAATTTCTCTTTTGCCTATAACGCGCAAAAAGTAATCAGCTTACCTAATAATGGCAGGTTAAAAAATAGACAGAATGGAGGCGTTGTCATCGATCCGAATACCGGTAAAGAAATTGAAGTGGGTGGATATGCAGAAGGAGAGCGCCCGTTTGGTTACTATGCATGGCAGGTAGAGAAAATTTTTTCTACAGAGGCTGAAGCTGCTGCATGGGGTAAAGTAGATCAGATTGCTACGGCGGCTGGTATAACGGTAGGTAAACATGCGGGAGATTACAAGTTTGCAGATTTAAACAACGATAATATTATCGATAACCGCGATATGGTATTTATGGGCTATAAAACGCCAAATAAAATCGGAGGTTTTCAAAATACATTTACCTATAAAAGTTTTACGCTTAGGGTTAATATGGATTATGCTTTAGGCTTTGTGATCTCTGATGGCGCTTTAGCCAGATCTTTAGGACAGGGCAGGGCCTATAATGAAGGTGCTCCGGCACAAGCTTTAGGGAATGATATCTGGCAAAAATCTGGTGATGTGGATAAATTATATGCCCGTTTCTCTTTCGGGGACGCTGATTTCGGACAGAAAAACTTTATCAGGCAGGGAGCCAGTACGGTAGGGACCGGAAGTGGTTATGCATCGGATGTTTCTACCATGATTTCGAAAGGAGACTTTTTAGCCTTGCGCGAAATTTACCTGAGTTACGACCTGCCTAAAAACATCATGTCGAAAATCGGTTCAACCGGAATGAGTGTTTTTGCGAGCGTTACCAACGTTGGTTACCTCACTAAATACAAAGGGTTAAATCCTGAAACTTATACCGGATTCGATCCGGGAGGTTATCCTCGTCCAAGACAGTTCACCTTAGGCGCATCATTAAGATTTTAACATTTAAAAACATGAAAATGACCAAGAAATATATCCTGCTTTCTGTTATCGTTGTAATAGCAGCAGCTTTTTCATCTTGCAAAAAATTACTCGAAGTTAAACCACAATCGCAGATTACCGATCAGGTTTACTTTAAAAGTGAGGGCGATTTTCTTCCCTATGTTACCGGAACATATACTTCCATCAGGGCCTTTGCCAATTCCATTACCTACGGTACCGAACGGAGCGAGGAGCTCATTAATGGAACCAACAGCCGTTTAACAACGGTATGGTCACAGATATTAAGTCCAACAGTAGGTGCTTTAAACTACAATGGGCAATATAAAGCCATAGGTAACTGTAATCTCCTGCTCAGCAAAATAGAGCCTTTTCCTTTTTCTAATGCGGCTACGAAGAACAGGTTAAAGGCCGAAACACTTTGTCAGCGTGCCTATACTTATTTTTATCTGGTTAGGATTATTGGCGATACACCATTGATGCTCGAAACCATTACCGATGATAATGTTCCACTTTTGCCAAGAGCGAAAGCCACTGAGGTGATGAAACAGGTTTTTGCCGATTTAGATCAGGCTATAGCACTTTTTCCTGAAAAAACTTACGTATCCAAATACAGGTTTTCGTATGGCGCTGCATTGGCGTTAAAAGCTGAAGCTAAATTATGGAGCGCCAAAGTATTGGCTGGAGGTACGGCAGATTTTAATGATGCGATCACGGCTGCTGCTGCGGTAGAAGCTACAGGTGTTTCATTATTGACCAACTTTAAAGATGTAACCACAACAAGGGCAAACGCTGAAGTAATCATGTCGGCCTATTATAACCGTGATGAAAATGGCGCAAACTATGGTTTAAATGCTTTGCCATTTTTAACGGCGATTTCGAATGCATCCAACCTGGATAGCATTGCCTATGCGCTTACTTCTGTTAACGGACAGGGCGGTTACCAGATCAGTAAAGAAAGCAGGGCGCTTTTTAGCGACTTAACCGCTGATAAACGTGTGCCAAATACTTTTATCATCGAAAGACAGGGAACCGTACAAAAGAGCGCATGGATTACCAAAATGCCGGGCACCAAATACGCTGACGACCGGGTTTCTGATAACGATGTCATCATATTCAGACTGGCCGATATTTATATGATAGAAGCCGAGGCTTATGCCGCGCTTGATAATACTGCACAGGCAATTGTGTATTTAAATAAAGTTAGAAATAGAGCCGGAAACGGAGTTTATACAGGTGCAACTGATAAAGCTACCGTAGAGCGCGCCATCTTTGACGAACGCGGTCGTGAGTTTTTCTTCGAAAACAAACGCTGGTACGATATTGTGCGCTTTCATTTCGGCGGTACCATAAACGCCTATACTTACGTACCTAACCTAAAAAATAAAACGGTGCCTTTATTCTGGCCTTTATCTACAACTGTTTTGGCAGCAAATCCCAATTTGGTGCAAACACAAGGATATTAATGTGACCATTTATGAAAAGTGAATCGTTATTTAATTATAAAACACTCAGTGGTGAAGAATTGACGTTTTTTAACGAAAATGGTTATCTCATCATCAAGTCTATTTTAAAGCCCGAAGGTTTGGTTCAGATGCAACAAGAGTGTATGGATGCCTGGGGTAAAGAAAAAGAGACCTTCGATCCGAATAAAAGCTGGCTGCAAAACGCCTTGTTGATTAATATCCATCATCAGGCTACAACAGTAAAGGAATACTATTTTAGCGGTCCGCTGGTTGAAATAGCCTCAGAAATTATCGGTCCGAATATAAAAGGAGCTACCTCACAGCTTACATTTAAAATGAAAGGGAATACAAAACCTTTTGGCTGGCATCAGGACAATGGTTATGGGGAGCTGGAGCCTTATAACGCTTTAACCACTTTAACTGCACTTGATGATACTGACCGGGGCAATGGCTGTTTGTGGTTAATTCCAGGTAGTCATAAAAAAGGCCAGATCAGGGTAGAGCAGAACGAAGCACAAAAGAAAAGTGGCGCTGAAATTATTGTAGATGCCGACGATAGTTTAGCTGTACCGATGGAAATGAAGGCAGGAGATGTTTTGATTTTTAACTGTTGGATGCTTCATAAATCAGACGGTAATATTTCTGATAGCAGAGACCGTAGAATCTTGTTTTTGAGATATGCAGATGCTGACGCAATAGAAGTCTACAATGGTGGCAAACCCCGCTTAGGTAGATTGGTAAAAGGCAAAACGAAGTTTAAGGAGGTTGAAGAATTTGAAGCCAATCTTTAAAAAACACCGATGAATACATTAACAGCAAAAACTTTAAGAGGGAATTGGGCGACCTTGTTGTTGCCCATCCAAACTGACCAAACGATCGATTTCGGATTATTGGCTGATGAAATAGATTATTTGATTGATGCGAAAGTAGATGGTATTTATTCGAACGGAACGGCAGGCGAATTTCACAATCAGACCGAAGCCGAGTTTGATGAGATCAATCGGCTGTTTGCAGAAAAATGCCAGAAAGCATCAATGCCTTTTCAGATAGGCTGTAGTCATCCTTCGCCGGTTATTTCATTAGAAAGGATTAAGAGATCAGTAAGCCTACAACCAAGTGCTTTTCAGGTGATTTTGCCAGATTGGGTAGTTCCTTGTGATGCTGAACAGATAGGATTTTTACAGGTAATCGCAAAGCACGCAAACGGAATTCCTTTGGTATTGTATAATCCGCCACATGCAAAGCTGGAGTTAAAACCAAAAGATTACCTCAAATTCAAAACAGCGGTGCCATCACTTATTGGTATTAAAGTTTTAAGTAAAGATGCAACCTGGACCGAAGAGATGAAGATGTACGCAAGCCATTTATCAATATTCGTCCCTGGCCATTTTCTGGCGAGTGGGGTAAAAGCGGACATTGCGGCCGGGGCTTATTCAAATGTTGCCTGTATCAATCCATCGGCAGCTCAGTACTTATGGAAACTGATGCAAACAGATCTGGATGAAGCTTTGAGAATAGAAAAAAATATTCTAAAATTCTTTAAAATGTGCATTGCCCCCTATCAAAAACAACAGTACAGCAATCCGGCATTAGATAAATTTTTAGCAGCAGTTGGTGGCTGTATTCAGATTCCAACACGATTAAGATGGCCCTATAAATGGATTTCAGCATCAGATGTAACATCGGTGCGCAAACAGGCCAAAATACTAATACCAGAATTTTTTAATTAGACAAATACAAAATACATATGAAAATTAACGGCATAGTTGCTGCAACATTTGCGGCCTACCAGGCAGATGGTTCCTTAAATCTCACCATCATACCGCAACTAGTAGATAAATTGGTGGCTGATGGTGTGGCAGGGGTTTATATTTGTGGAACCAACGGAGAAGGACCAAACATGACTGTTGAAGAGCGGATGGCTATTGCCGAAGCGTACGTAAAAGCTGCAAATAAAAGGATTTTAGTATTAGTGCATGTAGGGCATACTTCCATACACGAATGTAAAAAGCTTGCAGCCCATGCAGCACAGATTGGTGCCGATGCATTTTCTTCAGTTGCCGCATTTTATTTCAA
The DNA here is from genome assembly GCF_918698255.1 of Pedobacter sp. Bi27. Classification (NCBI taxonomy): domain Bacteria; kingdom Pseudomonadati; phylum Bacteroidota; class Sphingobacteriia; order Sphingobacteriales; family Sphingobacteriaceae; genus Pedobacter; species Pedobacter sp. Bi27. The sequence goes on along the minus strand of NZ_CAKKMW010000005.1, from coordinate 107,547 downwards.
ACCGACCTCGGTACAAAACCTGGTCGATTGTATGGCCGAAATCGCCTCTGCCGCTCCCGAACTTCCATTTTATTATTATCATATGCCAACTTTAACTGGCGTTGGAATGGATATGGTTGAGTTTTTAGCACTCGGAGAACAAAAAATCCCAAATCTTGCCGGCATAAAGTATACTGCATCAACACTTCACGAGTTTCAAGCTTGTTTAAACTACAAGGATGGGAAATTCGAAGTATTATCAGGCTATGATGAGATGTTGCTAAGTGCTTTGGCGGTAGGTGCTGTTGGTGCTATTGGTAGTACCTACACCTTTGCCGCGCCGGTATACCTCGAAATAATCAAACTTTTCAGAAATAATGATTTAACTGCTGCCAGGGCATTACAATTAAAAGTGGTCGATTTTATCCGCTGCATTATCAAACATCCATCGATTGCAGCACAAAGAGCGATTATGAAAATGTTAGGCTATGATCTAGGAGATGCCCGGTTACCATTGGTACCACTTTCTTCTGATAAATTTATCGAACTTAAGGCCGATTTAACCAAAACTGGCTTTTTTGAGCTCCTCGAAAAATATAGGTAATGCTTAAAAGCATGCAAATTTTCTATAGGCACATCATATGAAACACTTTAATACCTTACTTTTTCTAAGTTTTATGTTGATATCAACAGCAGGTTTTGCACAGATTACCAAAAAAGCTAATCAATTTGCATGGGGAGAATTGCCGGCCATACCAGATAACTTCGGTTTTGCCGGTTCTTTTAGTGGAGTATCGGGCGATGCATTGATTGTTGCCGGAGGAGCAAATTTTCCAGATGGTGGTGCGCCATGGTCAGGCTCAAAAAAAGCGTGGAGCGATAAAATATTTGTCCTGGATAAACCCAGCGGAAAATGGAAAGTAGCAGGCAAACTTCCTGAAGCTTTAGGCTATGGGCTCTCCATTTCTTGGGGCAAACAATTCATTTGCATTGGAGGAAGTAACGAGAAAGGCCATTCGGCAAAGGTTTATGCTATTCTTTACAAAGATAAAAGCATCAGCATCACTATGTTGCCAAACCTTCCTCAACCCATAGCAAATACTACGGGAGCGGTTTTAGGTGACGTTATTTACCTTGCAGGCGGACTCCTTACGCCGGAAGCTGATCATACTGCCAATGTTTTTTGGTCTTTCGATCTATCTTCCAAAGGAAAAAAGCGGGTTTGGCATAAATTAGAAACCTGGCCTGGCCTTCCGCGAATGTTGGCTGTGGCTGGTGTTGTCGATCAAACTTTTTATCTATTCAGTGGAGCCGATCTGATCAAAAATAATAAAGGAGGCCTAGACAGACAATATCTAACGGATGCTTTTTGTTACAGCGCTGCTGATGGGTGGAAAAAAATAGCTTCTCTACCAAAAGCCGTTGTAGCCGCGCCATATCCAGCCTACAACACCCATCACAAATCGTTGCTCATATTCGGCGGTGATGACGGCGTACTTGCTCCGAAAGCAGCTGTACTAAAAGAAAAACACCCTGGTTTTGCAGATGAAATATTAGCTTACGATATAGAGAAAAACAAATGGTCGGTAGAGGGGAAGGTGTTAAAGAATATCAAAGCAGATGCGCAAACAAATCCCAATAACAGTACCTGGCCTGCGGTAACAAATACAATGGTGCTGTGGCGGGGAAATCTTGTTTTTCCGGGTGGAGAAGTAAGGCCGGCAGTAAGAACGCCAAAAGTGATCATAGCGAGACCAAAACAGTAAAATTATTTTAACAAGAGGAAAATCTAGAAATGACCGGTACAAAATCAAATCAATCATATTATGCCTGGGGCCTGGTTGCACTCCTTTGGATAGTGGCCTTTTTAAATTATTTCGATAGGATTATGATCACCTCTATGCGCGATCCTATTGTGAAAGAGTTTAGCCTTTCTGATGCCCAATTCGGGCTTTTGACTTCGGTTTTTCTTTGGTCTTATGGGATACTAAGTCCCTTTGGAGGTTTTTTGGCCGATAAATACAGCAGGAAAAAAGTAATTATATTCAGTGTTTCAGTATGGTCTGCAGTAACCTTATGGACGGGCTTTACCTCCTCATTTGAAGAAATGCTTGTTTCGCGTTTGTTTATGGGCCTAAGTGAAGCTTGTTATATCCCTGCGGCATTGGCGCTGATTACGGATTATCATAAAGGAAAAACAAGATCGCTTGCCACAGGACTGCACATGAGCGGCCTTTATGCTGGTTTAGCATTGGGTGGCTTGGGTGGTTATATTGCCGAAATATGGGGCTGGAGATATGGTTTCCATGTATTCGGAATTTTTGGGATTCTTTATTCGATTGTGCTGTTGTATTATTTAAAAGATGTTAAACACGAAACGACAGAAAATGAGGTAGAAGAAGTAAAAAAAGAAACCATAAGTTTATTAGGTTCGGTTAAGATCCTGTTTAAAGAGCGGTCTTTTCTGGTATTATTGTTTTATTTCAGTGTTTTGGGTACCGCAAACTGGCTGGTGTATGGTTGGCTACCCACCTTTTTAAAAGAACATTTTCACCTTAACCTGGGTGAGGCCGGAATTTCGGCAACAGGCTATATTCAGATCGGATCTTTTGTTGGGGTAATTTTGGGCGGTTATTTTGCCGATAAATGGTTCCTCAAAAATAAAAGAAGCAGGGTTTTTATGATCATTATCGGTTTTACTGTCGGTGCACCATTTTTATTTCTCATGTCGTCAACCACGGTATTTGCAATAGCCATTATCGCTATGTTCTTTTTTGGTATTGCCAGGGGGATAAACGACGCTAATTTAATGCCGGTACTTAGGCAGATTGCCGATAGCAGGTACATTGCAACCGGATATGGTTTTCTTAATTTCCTGAGTACAATTATAGGTGGATTAATGGTTTATGTTGGTGGCGCATTAAAAGATGCCAAAGTAGATTTATCTATTGTTTACCAGGTTTCGGCGGTGATCATGTTATTGGCAACATGGTCGCTATTTGCAATAAGGATTAAAAAAGACGCTTAACTATGGATAACACCATTGGGCATATATTTCCGTTATAATTGAAGCTCCAAAACCTTCGAACTTGAAGGTTTTGGGGCAGTATGTATTCAGCATTAAATTTGCATCTCGAATAAACTAACTGGCTTATGATGATAATGTGCCGGAAGCAGATCGGTGTTGCTTAGTTCGTATAGTCCCAAAAAATCAAATCCAAATTTTTGATAATGTTGAATCAACCCCCTGTTTTCACCAACGGTATCTAATCTAACAAAACGTTTTCCATTTGCTTTTGCATATTCTTTTGCCCAGTTTATAATTGTACCCACTAGGTTCTGTCCCCTGAAATCAGGATTTGTAGCAATGTGGTGAATGTAAATGGCTGGGTCGAGGTTCTTTTCTTCCCATATCTGCGGATCGCTAAAGGTAGTTGCCCAAATACAGGCTACCTGCCCATTAATAATTATTTTCCATTGCCTGTTTTCCTTAATCTCTGTTTCAATCAACGAAAGTTCGAACTTGGGCCAGTGAACGCTATATTTCGTTTTCTGGAAATCCGTTGCGATTTCATATAGGCGGAAAATTTCTGTTATATCATGTATCGTACTATTTTCTATCTGCATGGTTATGGCTTTAGGTTTTTAATGAATGGAGCGAGTTCTCTTTCTACAGCGCTGTTGCTGTTTTCGAGGTGCGATACAATGTTTTTTCGTTCCTGTTCCGATTTGTTCTGGCTTAGTTTTTTCTTTCCCTGAAGATCGCTTACTTCTATTTCGAAAGCTACAATTCCCCGCATCATGCCTTGTTTAAACTTTTCTGAAAGACTATCCCATTGTAAGAGATATTCTTTTTCGTAATACAGAATCATTTCTTTTAGCGCTTGTTCTTTAGCTTCTTCATCGCTAATAATATTGGCTTTCCCATAAGCATGTACGCTAATATAATCCCATGTGGGTACACTTTCGTGTTTTTCGTAATGGCTGGGAGAGATATAAGCGTGTGGCTCGGTGAATATAATAAGCGATGTATACTGCTCAATATATTTCACCTGTTCGTTGGCTTGCGCAAAGTGACCGCTAATCAAGACCTTTCCATTTACCTCATTTACAACGAAAGGTAACTGAGTGGCTATGGGTAAATTATTGTAGCTGGTAATGATCGTGGCAAAGCTATATCTCTTCATAAAGGCAATTTGCTCACTTTGGTCATCAAACTTAAAACTATTGGATATCAACATTTTTATTAGATTTTTGAAGGGTATATGATGGTTATTTAGCAAACTTTTTTGAACCCGCAACGCAAAGGATTACGCCCATCGTAATGGCTAGCATACCTATAGTTACTTTTTCATGGAGCAGGGTAGTGGCAAGAGCCAATCCAAAAAAGGGCTGTAGGAGCTGGAGCTGTCCAACTGCTGCGGTTCCACCTTGTGCAAGCCCTCTGTACCAGAAAATAAACCCGATGAACATGCTAAAGAGCGAAATATAAGCAAGGCTCAGCCAGGCAGCGGTACCCACTTCAGCAAATGAAGCTGGTTGATAAATGAACATTAAAGGTAACATGAGCGGGAGCGAGAGCACAAGTGCCCAGGAGATTACCTGCCAACCACCCAATGTTTTAGATAGTTTTGCACCTTCCGCATAGCCAAGCCCGCAAAGAACGATTGCCAATAACATTAAAATATCGCCGATTGGTGCGGCGTTAATTCCCTGATAAATGGCGTAACCAATTACCAGAAGGCTACCTACAATTGAGAAAAACCAGAATATGGGTTTAGGACGTTCACCTCCCCGTAAAACAGCAAAAGCAGCTGTAGCCATGGGCAAAAGGCCTAAAAATACCAAAGAATGTGCTGAGGTAATGTGTTGCAAAGCAAGGGCACTTAACAAAGGAAAGCCGATTACCACACCCAGTGCTACAATGACCAGTGAGATTAAATGTTTGCTTGATGGTCTTTTTTCTCTAAATGCAATTAATACGCCCATTGCGAGCAACGCAGCTATAGTGGCACGGGCAACGGTTACAAAAACAGGGCTCATATCCATCACTGCCATTCTTGTGGCTGGCATAGAGCCGCTAAAGATCAGTACGGCGATAAATCCGTTAAGCCAGCCACTTGAAATATTCTCTTTGCTTGGCTCAGTTCCTGTTTCTTTCATGTCTTTCATTTCTTAAATCAAAGGTGCAAAGCTAAAAGCGATAAATACAGTATCAGTTTTGTATATTTGTATGGATACAGTTTGTTGATTATGGAGAAAGTTTACAGGTACAACGAAATAGCAAGCGGAATTGCCACACAGATTAGAGACGGTATTCTTCGATCGGGAGATAAACTTCCTTCTGTTCGGATGCTCTGCAAAGAATATGCAGTGGGCATGAATACGGCAAAACGTGTGTTTTTGGAACTGGAAGCCCAATCGTTGGTTGAGGCCAAGCCACAATCGGGTTTCTTTGTAAGCAACCGTAGGGTAGAACGACTTCCACTACCTGCAGTTAGTAAACCTTCACTAATTGCAAATCATCATGAGCCGAGCGAACTGAGTACCCAGGTATATTCTAGCATTGGTCGCGATGATTTAACCCTTTTTTCAATTGGTGTGCCATCAGGAAGCCTGTTGCCATTGGCAAAACTCAAAAAGGAAATACTTTATGCTACGCGGACGCTTAAAGAAGGAGGGACAGAATATGAGCCGCTTCAGGGCAATGTTAAATTACGCAGAATGGTTGCAGTACGATCTTTAGGCTGGGGAGGAAACCTTCATGAAGATGATCTGATTACTACCGCTGGCGGAGTGAATGCATTATCTTTTTGCCTGATGGCTTTAGGCAAACCAGGTGATACGGTGGCCATAGAAAGTCCCTGTTATCCCGGAATTCTCCAGCTGGTAATCAGTTTAGGTTTAAAAGTACTCGAATTGCCCACGCATCCGGTTACAGGCATTGAGATAGATGCACTTAGAAAAGTGGTGTCGAAAATTGATATTTGCCTGTTAATTCCCAATTTTAATACACCGTTGGGTAGTTGCATGCCCGATGCGCATAAAAAAGAAGTTGTTCAGCTTTTGGCCGCAAATGATATTCCGCTTATTGAAGATGATATTTATGGTGATCTTTATTTCGGCACCCAACGACCAAGATGTTGCAAATCATTTGATACAGAAGGTAATGTGCTGTGGTGTAGCGCAGTTTCGAAAACCTTGGCGCCAGGATACCGTGTAGGTTGGGTAGCTCCCGGAAAGTATAAAGAAAAATTACTTAAACTAAAACTTGTACATGCCCTTGCCTCAACTTCTGTTATTCACGAAGCTGTTGGCAATTTTCTAAAAACTGGTCGGTATGATCGCCATTTGCACCAACTCCGTCGTACATTACAACAGAATTATCAGCATTTTATTGATGCGGTTACCGAATATTTTCCAGAGGGTACAAAAACAACCCGGCCGCAAGGTGGGCTGGCCATATGGATAGAATTTAATAAAGAAGTTGATGCTGTAAAACTCTATGAACTGGCCATGAAACAAAAAATCAGCATTGCCCCGGGTCCGATGTTTACCTTGCAAGATCAATATCAGAACTGTATCCGCCTCTGTATCGGTATTCCATGGTCAGATGAGCTTAAATTTAAACTGAAACAATTGGGTAATCTGGCAAAAATGATGTGACCGAATAATGGCACGCACTAAACTTAGGGGCAATTATAGCTCAATGCCGATACGCTATGATTGATTAAGGATTTACATTGTCTGACTCAGGAGTACTCGGCGTTTCGCCTAAGGGCGTTATTCCGCAAGCTGCCCATATAAATTTAAAAATATTTAGGAACTCGCATTGGATATCCCTGTCAGATTGTATTTCGTTCTCCATATTGTACCGCTTTAATCTATTTATTGAAACATAGAAAGGCTGGTTTTGTGTTAGCGAAGGTAATCCTTTAATGTAAGTTTACTGTTGCCTAAATGTTAAGGAAGATGTTTTAAACCTTAACCGATTCGGTGCAATATTTATTTGAGGTGCAATACGTAAGTGTACCCAATAATCAGTATTGGAATCTCTATGGCGTTATGTTATATTTACATATTTAACAACAGTTATCTGTTTAGTTTTCAATAGAATGCAATGTTTTCTAATTGATTTACTATTATATCAGTATGTCCCTTGCTAAACATATATTTTAATAAACAGAAAATGATATACAACGATCGAAAAGCCATGGATCCTGCTATAAAAAAATGTCTTATCGACAAACTGCTCAATAACAATATCTCGGTTAGCGAACTTATTGAACTGAGGCCTGAAATTAATGAATTCGATCTTTCTGAAATTATTCAGCATATCTACGACCTTAACCTGGAGCAGGTACGAAAAATAGCAGCATTAGCGCCTGTTATGGCTAAAGTTGATGCATTAAAAAACAGCCAGCGCAATACCCGTTTTATAAAAAAGGTGAAAAATAATTTCCGGAAACATACGGCTAAGCACAACGGTCTTAAAAACAGGGTAGTGGTGGTAGAGGGCGATTCGTGGTTCAATTATCCCATTCTTTTAAGCGATGTGATCGACTGGGTTGCTATGGAAGAGAATATGGCCGTTTATAGCCTGGCATCTGGTGGCGATTGGCTGATGAACATGCTTAGTGCCAAAAAATATGTCGAACAGCTTTCTACACTCCAACCGGATGTATTTATCATTAGCGGGGGAGGAAACGACCTGGTTGGAAACCGGAGAATAGCAGCCATGGTTACGCATAAAGGAGACTCCAACGAATTTGAAAAAAGCGCATTTGCGAAATACCTTTATCAAAGCGCTGCTAATCCACCCGATAAACCAGAAGATTTTAAACGGGGTACCCAGTTCATATCCAAAGATTTTTATGCTTTACTGGCCTTTTTCCAGCTCCAATATTATTTTATTATAAATGGGATTCTCACTGGCGGTGAGGGAGAAAATGGTAAATTTCCGGGGATACAGATTATTACGCAAGGTTACGATTACGCCATCCCAAGCGATAAGAAAATAGCAGGATATAATCCACTCAAATGGTACCGGCTGTTTGCGCGAACTTTTCTCGGGCACGGAGGATGGTTAAAAACGCCCTTGCAGCTCAGAGGGATATACGATCCCGAAGACCAGCGCAAAATTGTTTATGCCATGATTTACCTCTTTAACGAAATGATGATTGATATCGGTCGCATTTTTAGTGAAATGTTAGGTGAGAATAGGGTTTTCCATATCGATTCAAGAGGATCAGTTGGTAAAAATGGTTGGACGGATGAATTGCATCCTTTGCCCCAACATTTCAAAAAAACAGCAGCAGCCTTTATTCATTGTATTAACAATCCAAATAAACAAGGAAGTGCAGTTATAGAAGTTGTAAAACAACAGGATGGGGGGCAGAAATGAAAAAGATATTGATTTTAGTATTTATTATCGTTTGTGGCGTAATGTCCTTTCAGGGGAAAGTACTTCAGCACTTCAGCGGAAAAGGAATCGTCAATTTAGAGCTCTCCAATAAAGATGCAGGAGTGGAAATTATTGCGCTTTGGAGCGATACCCTGTATGGCGATCAGACACTTTTAAACATTGCCCAAAAGAATACACACCTCGATTTTCTGTTTATTTTGATATATGTAGTGCTCATCATGACGCTATCTAATTCGCAAATGCAAAGAGAAAAAACAAGTTGGCTAAACGAATTGCTACGGCTTAATTTATTTCTGGCATTTTTAATAGGCTCACTGGATGTAATTGAAAATATCAGGCTATTACACAGTTTCCATCACCCAGGAAATCTGGCTGAATTTTGGCGAACAGATTTTATTGCATGGCCAAAATTTGTGATAGCAGGCTGGGTAATTTTGATTTATGTTTTCTCGGTAATTAAGGGTTACATGAGAAAATGACTTTGAATGTTCTGATTATTAAGGAATTAAGGTCGTTAAGATAATTGTGGTGTCAGTTGTTCCCAACTGACACTAAAACATATACTCTGGATCTTCGCTTTTTTAATAGTCGATAGTCAGACGGTAACATCTGACTGCACATGGAATTGAGAAGATCCTTCGACAAGCTACCATTGACAGATTCCAATATAAGGGTCGTCATTCCCGCGTAGGCGGGAATCTTAAAGCTTATTGCATTACGATTATTCATAAGTTTTCCTTTTTTCGGAGGCATTCATGAGCACTCTGTGGTTCCCAATCAAGTTGGGAATGACGATTTCGCACAATATATTAATTCATTAAAAACCCCTGTCATTTATATTGATTTTTATAAATAAATTATTGCTCAGGATGACAAGCGTGGTTAATGTTTAATTTTCTTTAACGCCACTTAAAACGATGTTCTTGTTAACTTTATGTTAGTTTGTCGTCAATAAATCCTATTTATACATCATTATGAAAATAACTGTCAAATGCCTAGAGTGGAGTTTTTGTGTAAGAAATCGTCGTTTCTTCATCTAATTCTAGCTGTTAACTGGTAATTCGTTCAAAAAGCGAGACTAAATGATCTGTTTATTGTGAAAAATCATCTTTTGCTTCACTAAAACACAATTTCTCAATCCAAACCTGAAGTTCAACTTCATTATAACTTCATAAATCTGTATTTATTTCGCTTTCGAATTAAATCATTGCGTAACCATAATTTATTGAAGTCAATTAAGTATCTGCACATCAGTTGTAGACTGCTTCTTATCATAAATTGGTTGCCAAGGGAGACTAATTAGAGAAAAAAATAAATCAGATTAAAACCATTTAACAAAAAAAAATGAAAAGAGTTGTCATGTGCTTAGGCTTATGTACTTTGCTTTATGTAACGGGTTGTACCTCGAAAAAAGAAGAAAAAGAAGAAGTAACTACTTATGCGGTAACCACACCGTTAAGAATGGATACTTCGTTTACCAAGGAATATGTTTCGCAGATTAAATCTGTGAGGAATATCGAAGTTAGGGCACAGGAAAAAGGTTATCTCCAAAATATTTATGTAGATGAAGGTCAGCGTGTAAAAGCTGGTCAGCTGTTGTTTAAGATTATGCCTAAAGCAGCACAATCTGAGTTGTTAAAAGCACAAGCCGAAACTAAATCTGCAGAAATTGAGCTTGAAAACACCAGATTACTTTCTGATAAAAACATCGTTTCTAAAAATGAGCTGGCCATGGCTAAAGCTAAACTGCAATCAGCAAATGCCGAAACCTCATTGGCCAAATTCCATTTATCCAATACCGAAATCAGGGCACCATTTGATGGTACCATCGATCGTATTCCATTAAAACTGGGTAGTTTGGTTGATGAAGGTGCTTTATTAACCAGTCTTTCAGATAATAGTCAGGTTTTTGCGTATTTCAATGTGTCTGAACCTGAATACCTGAACTATCAGCGTGCAGCAAAGGTAAAAGGCCAGCAAGAAGTTAGCCTGTTATTGGCAAATAATGAGTTATTGAAATCGAAAGGTAAGGTTGAAGTGATCGAGAGCGAATTTGATAATGAGACAGGAAACATCGCTTTTAGAGCCAGGTTTAACAATTCTGATAACTTACTGAGAAACGGAGAAACAGGCAAAATCCAGATGGTTGTTCCTTTAAAAAATGCCTTAGTAATCCCACAGAAAGCCACTTATGATATTCAGGATAAAACTTATGTTTTTGTAATCGATAAAAATAATAAAGTACATTCCAGAGCCATCACCATTGCAGGCGAGGTGCCAGATTTGTACATCATTGGCGATGGCATTACCACGGGTGATAAAATATTGCTTGAAGGCGTGCAGAAAGTAAAAGATGATGATAAAATTACCTTCAAATTCCAACAGCCTCAGAAAGTGATGAAACAATTAAGATTGAAAACTGAATAATCTACCACCCTCCATACTTATTTTATGTTTAGTAAATTCATACAAAGGCCAGTCCTTTCTATAGTAATATCGCTTATCATTGTGTTTCTTGGGGTGTTGGCCATCAGCTACCTGCCCGTTACACAATTCCCCTCTATTTCACCGCCTAAAGTTAATATTACGGCCGAGTATCCAGGGGCAAATAATGAGTTATTGATCAAATCGGTAGTTATTCCGCTCGAACGTGCCCTTAACGGTGTACCGGGTATGAAATATATTGCCTCTGATGCCGGTAATGATGGTGAAGCTTCCATTCAGGTCGTATTTAATTTAGGTACCGATCCCAACCAGGCTTCGCTTAACGTACAGAACCGGGTAGCTGCTGTTACCAATAAACTTCCTCCTTTAGTGGTTCGTGAGGGGGTTAAAATCACCCGTGAAGAGTCTAACATGTTGATGTACATCAACTTGTATAGTAAAGATCCTAAGATGAACCAGAATTTTCTGTACAATTATGCCGATATCAACTTGCTTTCAGAGTTGAAAAGGGTTGATGGTGTAGGTTTTGCCGATATTTTGGGCGATAGGGATTATGCCATGCGGATCTGGCTTAAACCCGACCGTATGCAGGCTTATAAAATCTCAGTAGATGAGGTGATGAAAGCACTTGATGAGCAAAGTTTAGAAGCCTCTCCAGGTAAAACCGGCGAGAGTTCTGGTAAACGTTCTCAGGCCTTTGAGTATGTGTTAAAATATTCCGGACGCTTTAGTACGAAAGAAGGATACGAAAATGTAGTATTAAGAGCAAGTGCTAATGGAGAATTACTTCGTTTAAAAGATGTTGCCGATGTAGATTTTAGTGCTTCAGCTTACAATTTATACTCTACGTTAAACGGAAAGGCTTCTGCAGCTATCGTATTGAAACAATCTTACGGAAGTAATGCCAGTCAGGTAATTAAAGATGTAAAAGCGAAAATGGCCGAGATCAAATCGAGCTCATTTCCTAAAGGTTTAGATTATGAAGTAAGTTACGACGTTTCTAAATTCCTCGATGCTTCTATTGAAAAAGTAATCCACACCCTTGTCGAAGCCTTTATCTTGGTAGGTCTAGTGGTATTTCTGTTCCTTGGCGATTGGCGTTCAACCCTCATTCCGGCAATTGCTGTACCCGTATCCTTAATCGGAACCTTTGTGTTTATGCAGTTTTTCGGTATTACGCTCAATCTGATCACCTTGTTCGCCTTGGTGTTGGCCATTGGGGTAGTAGTAGATGATGCCATTGTGGTAATTGAAGCGGTACACGCCAAAATGGAACACGATCGGAAACTTTCGGTACTGAAGGCTACCCAGCAGGCCATGAAAGAAATTGGCGGTGCAATTATCGCCATTACCTTTTTAATGGCATCGGTATTTATTCCGGTAGCTTTTATGTCGGGACCAGTAGGTATTTTCTACCGTCAGTTCTCGATCACCATGGCAACGGCGATTATCCTTTCGGGTATTGTGGCCTTAACACTTACGCCAGCTTTGTGTGCCATTATGTTGAAAAATAACCATGGATCGAAGAAAAGGAAAACTATTATTGATCGCTTCTTAGATGGTTTCAACAATGGTTTTGCCAAACTTTCGGGTAAATATGAACTGGTGCTAACCAAGGTAGTAAGCCGCAGGATATTAACTTTTGGTATTCTGGCAGCCTTTTGTTTAGGGGTTTGGGGATTAAGTGGAAGTGTGCCATCAGGTTTTATTCCGAACGAAGATCAGGGAATGGTTTATGCCATTATCCAAACGCCTCCGGGATCTACCTTGGAGCGTACTGATCAGATTGCGGAGAAACTGCAAAAAATGTGCGAAGATATTGATGGTGTAAAGTCGGTTTCATCTTTGGCAGGATATGAGATTCTTACTGAAGGTACAGGATCGAACTCAGGTACCTGTTTAATCAACCTGAAAGACTGGAGCGAACGTAAACATTCGGCAGTAGAGATTATTAAAGAGCTTGAAGAGAAATCGAAATCTATTCCAGGTGCAACCATCGAATTTTTCCAGCCACCAGCGGTTCCGGGTTATGGTGCTGCGGGAGGTTTTGAGCTTCGTTTATTGGATAAAGCAGGTAGTGGCGATTACAAAAAAATGGAAACCGTGGCCAACGATTTTGTGAAAGAGCTGAACAGACGTAAAGAGCTATCATCAGTATTTACTTTTTACAGTGCGAGTTTCCCTCAGTACATGTTAGATGTTGACAATGATATTGCGCAACAAAAAGGCGTGAGTATTGATAATGCGATGAATACACTGTCGACTTTTGTGGGGAGTAATTACGAAACCAGTTTTATTAAATACGACCACCAATATAAAGTAATTGTACAGGCATTGCCTCAGTACAGGGCTTTGCCAGAAGATATTTTAAAACTGTCTGTTAAAAACGACCGCGATGAAATGGTGCCTTTCTCGGCTTTTATTAAAATGCGGAAAGTGTATGGCTTATCGGAAATTACCAGACACAATATGTATAATGCTTCGGAGATCAGCGGACAATCTGCTCCGGGTTATAGTTCTGGTGAAGCCATCAAGGCCATTACCGAAGTGGCCAAGAAATCACTTCCAAGGGGATTTGGTATCGATTGGGCAGGTATATCTAAAGATGAAGTATCGAGGGGTAATGAAGCCATTTATATCTTCCTGATCTGTTTGGGCTTCGTTTATCTGGTTCTGGCAGCACAATACGAAAGTTTTATTTTGCCACTTTCGGTTATCCTTTCTTTACCAGCGGGTATTTTTGGCGCTTTCCTGTTCTTAAAATTATTAGGATTGGAAAACAACATTTATGCACAGGTTGCGATGGTGATGCTGATTGGTTTACTTGGTAAGAACGCAGTATTGATTGTTGAATTCGCTGCACAGCGGCATGCCCAGGGTGCAACGGTATTAAAAGCGGCAATGGAAGGTGCAAGTGTACGTTTCCGTCCGATTTTAATGACCTCTTTTGCCTTTATTGCAGGTTTAATTCCATTGATGATTGCATCAGGGCCTGGAAAAATCGGTAATAGAACCATTGGTTCTGCTGCTGCTGGGGGTATGCTTTTCGGTACCATTTTCGGGGTGGTTATTATCCCGGGATTATATTATGTGTTTGGAACAATAGCAGCCAGACATAAGCTGATTAAAATTGAAGAAGAACATCCATTAACTGAAGAAGTAGAAGATAATGTTTAAGAATAATATTTATAAAGGCCTTGGCTTAGTGCTGATATGTGCCACATATACAGCATGTAAATTGCCAGAAGTGGCCCAACGCGCCGAAAATAAAAGTGTTCCTGCAGCCTTTAGTAGTGCACAGGATACCGTAAGTACGGCCAGTATACAATGGCGGAAGTTTTTTACCGATCCAAATCTGGTAAACCTGATCGATACCGCATTAAAAAATAACCAGGAGTTGAATATTACGCTTCAGGATATCGAGATTGCGAAAAACGAAATCAAAGCTAAAAAGGGGGAACTTTTACCAAGTGTAACCTATGGCGTTGGTGCAGGTTTTGATAAAGTTGGTCGCTACACCAGTTCGGGTGCTGGCGATGCTTCTACAGAAATTACACCAGGTAAAGAAGTACCTGAAATATTGCCCGATTATCGTTTCGGTTTGCAGGCCAACTGGGAAGCCGATATCTGGCACAAATTGCGAAATGCGAAGAAAGGAGCCATAAGTCATTATTTAGCAACGGTAGAAGGCAAAAATTTCGTAGTCACCAATTTAATAGCTGAGGTTGCAAATTCATATTACGAACTGCTGGCTGCTGATAATCAGTTAGAGACAGTGAAAAAAAACATTGAGCTGCAGAAAAATGCTTTAGAACTGATGAAAATCCAGAAACAGGCCAGTAGGGTTAACGAACTTGCAGTGCGTAAATTTGAGGCTGAGGTCTTAAGCTCTAAGAGTCTGGAATTTGATATTCAGCAAAATATTACCGAAACGGAGAATAAAATCAATTTCTTGCTAGGCCGTTTTCCTCAGCCAATTATAAGGGATAAATCGAGTTTTACCGATCTGGTACCACCAACAGTACAGACAGGTTTACCTTCACAATTGCTGGCCAACCGCCCCGATATTAAACAAGCTGAGTTAGAACTCGCTGCTGCTAAGCTGGATGTTAAAGTGGCTAAGGCACAGTTTTATCCATCATTGGGTATTTCTGCGGCCATCGGTTACCAGGCTTTTAATCCATCTTATTTATTGAGAACGCCAGAATCATTGATCTACTCGTTAGCAGGAGATCTAGCCGGACCGCTCATTAACCGCAATGCCATTAAGGCCGAATATTTAACCGCAAACGCAAAACAATTGCAGGCCGTGTTTGAGTACGAAAAAGCGATTCTGAACGGTTATATTGAAGTAGCCAACCAGATGTCGAAAATCAGCAACCTGCAAAAAAGCTACGATTTGAAATCGAAACAGGTAACAGCACTTACACAATCAATCGATATTTCTAACGATTTGTTTAAATCGGCAAGGGCGGATTATTTTGAGGTATTGATGACCCAACGTGATGCTTTGCAGTCAAAATTAGAATTGATCGAAACCAAAAAACAGCAGTTAAATGCGGTGGTCGATATCTATCACGCCTTAGGTGGGGGATGGAATTAGGTAAATAGCTATAATTCTCATATTCATATTATCCTTATAAATCTATTTAGGCTGTTCCAAAAACCGGGGCAGCCTTTTTCTTTATTTGTCATTCTGAGCGCAGCGAAGAATCTTTATAGCTGCTAACGCTCGTTTCTAACGAGTGTTGAATAATCAATCGTTTACAACGATAAAATCATTTAGTTATTTATGCACTCATCTGGAAACGAGCGCAGACTAATTTATGCCAAACTGGAGCAGCCTTTTTTCGCTTTATTCATTTCTTTATCATAAAAATTAGTTTAAAAACAAAGCCACTCACTTAGGGTTATCTTTATCGTATAGAAATTATTATCATATCTAAAAGCACATGGGAAATACAACATTTAAATTAGGCGAATTAGAAATTAACCGTTTAGGTTATGGTGCAATGCAGCTAACAGGCAACGGTGTTTTTGGCGAAGTGGATGATCGCGAAAATGCAATAAAAGTTTTGCAGGAAGCCGTAACAAATGGCGTTAATTTTATTGATACCGCAGAAGCTTACGGACCAAAATTTAACGAATCTTTAATCGCTGATGCACTACATCCTTACAAACAGGATCTCCTTATTGCTACCAAAGGTGGTTTTGACCGACCAGGCCCCAACAATTGGGTTCCGAATGGTAATCCTGAAAAAATCAGGCAAGATATTGAAGGAAGTTTACAGCGTTTAAAAGTTGAATCGATTGATTTATGGCAACTGCATCGTATCGATCCTAAAGTTAATGTAGCCGATACCCTTGCACCAGTTATAGAAGCGGTAAAAGAGGGGAAAATAAAATATGTTGGTCTGTCTGAAGTAACCATCGATCAGATCAAACAGGTACAGGATATTCTGCCAATTGTATCGGTTCAGAATTTATACAACTTGGCCAACAGACAATGGGAAAATGTACTTGATTTTACTGCCGAACAAGGTTTAGCTTTTATTCCCTGGTTCCCACTGGCTTCTGGCCCCGCAAAATTAGAAGATAAAATTAAAGTAATAGCCGAAAAATATCAGGCCACTACAGCACAGATTGCACTGGCCTGGTTATTAAAAAGATCTTCAAACATCCTGCTAATACCCGGAACAAAATCTGTTGCGCATTTAAAAGAAAACTTAAAAGCTACAGAAATCGAATTAACTGATGCAGAATTTGAAAGTTTAGCGAAATAAGAACGGAAAATTCCCTTCGATCGTCATTTCAAGCGGAGTGCAACGCAGTTGAGAACCACGATTGCTCAGCGAAGCTACATCTGGCTAGATAGATCTCTCTCGAAAATTCGGGACTGTGCTCCAGTCGAGATGACGATTTTTCTGTTGAAGTTTTTCAATGTTAGCGCAGCAGAGAACCTGAAAACGCTGCGAGGCAAATTTTTAGCACAGAATACATTAACTCGTTTCGTCATCCTGAACTTGTTTCAGGATCTTTACTGGATAGAATGATCAAGTTCAAAGATCTTTCCTCCGAAGGAATTCCTTTGGAACATTCCGCATCCCTCCAGGAGATGAGTATCTCGCTTTGGGCTTTTACGCGCTTTGTCATGCTGAGCGGAGTCGAAGCATCTTCAAACAAAAAATGTCTACTAAGGTATATTATCTGTGTTTATCCTTTTATCTGTGGTTGATAAATCTGCTCAAGAAATACCCGCTCTGTTTTGCTGCCTTAAGCGGAGTCGAAGAATGTATTAAAAAATTTATTAAAATTATTCCTTTATAAGTTTGATATTTAAACATGAAAAAAATCTTCCTGTTTACCACTATTTTATTTTCTATCATTTTTCAAAAAGCCATGGCGCAAAATAAACCCGAAAATGTACCTGCTGTTTTAAATCATATCGCTGTTTATGTAGCTGATCTAAGCGTAGCAACAACTTTTTACGAAAGTGTGTTTAACCTTAAAATCATTCCGGAGCCTTTTAAAGATAACCGCCATACCTGGTTTACTTTAGGGCCAGCCGGACAGTTGCATTTAATCCAGGGAGCAAAAGGAAATGAGGTTTTTGATAAAAACGGGCATTTGTGTTTCAGTGTTCAATCAGTTGATGAATTTGTAAAGAAGCTGAATGCTAAAAATATCAGTTTCGAGGATTGGCCTGGAAAGAAAGGCGGAATTACCTTGCGCGTAGATGGTGTAAAACAAATTTATTTCAAAGATCCTGATGGACATTGGTTAGAAGTAAACGATGCTAAGTAAATTTTTCACTACGTGCAGATTTTGTTCTGCACCATCCCTTATATTTAGGTTTTACCTGCTAACCCTATGAAACTAAAATTCCTGAAGTATTTTTGTATTACCTTTTTAATAATCGGTGTAGTTGAGCAATTAAAAGCTCAAAATGCTAACGCCGAAGCACAATTTAAAGCTGTAATGGAGAAATATAATGCAGTTGGTGCTGCTGTGGCTGTGGTAAAAGAAGGTAAGATTGTTTATACTCACTCTTTTGGACTAAAAGATTTAGAAAATAAAAAGCCTTTAACTGATCAGGATATTTTCAGAATTGCATCTATTTCGAAGTCTTTTTCGGCAACATCCATTATGCAACTGGTAGAGGCCGGTAAAATTTCCTTAGATGATGATTTTGGCGATCTGGTGGGTTTTAAAATCAGGAATCCAAAATTTCCTGATCAGAGAATTACCTTAAAAATGGCTTTATCACATACTTCAAGTTTAAACGATTCTCAGGGGTATCTTAATCTGGATGTAATCAATCCGGATAAAAACCCAAACTGGGCCAAATGTTATAATGAATACGCCCCAGGAAGCAAATTCGATTATTGCAATCTTAATTTTAACCTGATCGGTACCATCATCGAGAAAAAATCAGGTGAGCGTTTCGATAATTATGTAAAAAATCATGTGTTGAAACCCTTAGGACTTTATGCAGGTTATTGTATCGACTCTTTAGATAGCACGCGTTTTGTTAATTTATACGAATATCATGCCGATACGAAGACTTATACACCGTCTCCAACAGCATATGCGCCACGAAGAACAGAAATTGCAAATTACATAATGGGTTATAGTACGCCTGTTTTTTCGCCGACAGGTGGGATGAAAATTTCGGCTACTGATTTAGCTAAATATATGATTATGCACATGAATTATGGCACATCAAATGGTGTTAAGATAATCACTAAAAAGAGCGCGAAAAAGATGCAGACTGCCTTGACCGATGATGAAGGGTATGGCTTGGCCATCAGGACTGCAGATCAGCTTATCCCGGGTGTAAAACTGAAAGGACATACCGGTTCAGCTTATGGTTTATTCAGTACCATGTTTTTTAGTCCGAAAGATAAATTTGGCTTCGTTATCATTACAAATGGTATAAACGCTACCTATACTGATGGCTTCCCTGATTTCAGTAGGGCAGCCATCAACAGCTTGTATCAGGCATTTATTAAACCAAACCTAAATTAATCTTTAAACCTATGAAGGATTAAGAAAGCGTTTATAAGCATTACCAGATTTAATTTTTTCCATTGTCAAATATTCTTTTACAATCGAAAATTCCATACTCTGGATGGCTTTAACCACCGATTTTAGTTTTTCACCTGTAACACCTAATCTGGCTGCCCAGTAATTGCGATCTTGCTCATCTGCAATCTCAATAAACTCTTTCCGGGCATTCATCGAATTAATTTGATATTCCATCTTTTTACTGGTTTTTGGTTAGTTAATATGTAATATAAACACCCATAATTCTGATTTGGTTTTGGAGTTTTGCCAATAAATATTCAAATATAGCTACGCAAAGGTTTTTTTGTTAATGATTACAGGGCAAAAGCCATTAGTTGCCCTAAACCGATTACAAAACTGGTCTTAAAAATCGATTTAGGTGTATTCTTTTATGGATGTTATTTTAGCTTAAAAAAGAGTAACATTTTCCTTACAAAACATTAGGAATTCTCAGTTAGCATTTTTATTATTGTATTGTAATGTAATTTTTACAATGTCAAATTATTTTCTAACCAACGCTACAGGTTTTTCCCATTGCCCAAAAAATTATCAGAACAATCGTTTTGTATTATTTCTTTGGGTATTAATTACACTCATTTTTGTAATCGATTCTTGGGCAACACACAGGTATAATAACTACCTCATTTTTGAGAATACTTTCAGGAATCTTCTTCAACAAAAATCTCTTTATGCGTGGTACCCCGCTTATCACGAAGATGCTAATCACTATGGTCCCATTTTTAGTGTTTTAATTGCTCCGTTTGCCTTAATGCATAATTGGATTGGCTTATTGTTTTGGAACCTGTTTAACTGTTTCCTGCTTTTTAAAGCTATTCAAACTTTACCTTTAAGTGAGGATAAAAAGGTGATTATCGGTTATATTGCCATTCCCTGTTTAATCGAATCGATGCTTAACCAGCAGTTTAATGCCGGTGCCGGCGCCTTAATGATCTTGAGTTATACGCAAATAAATAAAGGCGGAGGGATATGGTCTGCGCTGTGTATTGTGCTGGGTACATTTATTAAGCTTTATGGTATTGTGGGATTAGTATTTTTCTTTTTTGCTAAGAAAAAACCAGTTTTTGTGTTGTGGTTAATCATGTGGTCTGTCGTGATATTCTTATTGCCAATGTTGTTCGCCTCTCCTGATTTTGTTGCGCAAAGTTATATCGATTGGAAAAACTCATTGATCGGGAAAAATATGATTAATGTTTCAGGTGGAGGAGATATTTCGATTATGGGTTTCTTTAGACAACTATTTGATATCCCTAAAGTATCAAATCTTCTTTTTATTACACTTGGCACCTTATTGTTCATGTTGCCTTTTCTGTATATTACTTATTTTTCGAAAAGTAAATTCCAGCTCATGATTCTATCTTCAGTATTGTTGTTTCCTGTACTGTTTAGTACTGGAGCAGAAGATTGTACGTTTATCATTTCAATAACTGGTGTTGGCATTTGGTATGTAAACGAAAATAATAAAGTGCTAAAAAA
This sequence comes from Pedobacter sp. Bi27, assembly GCF_918698255.1. Taxonomy (NCBI): domain Bacteria; kingdom Pseudomonadati; phylum Bacteroidota; class Sphingobacteriia; order Sphingobacteriales; family Sphingobacteriaceae; genus Pedobacter; species Pedobacter sp. Bi27. The sequence goes on along the minus strand of NZ_CAKKMW010000005.1, from coordinate 87,137 downwards.
TGTATTGTTGCCAATTTTACTTTTCATCACCTGCAATTTCCCTTTGCTGCTTTTTCCAACTTTTGCAAAAGCGCATCATTTATCATTATCCATCATTAGTTTTCCTTATTTTTTGGTGTGGTTGAGGGTTATCAATATCGCTATAAAAGATAAACTCGTCCATGAAGAAGAAACAGAACCAGAGATGGTAACAGCACTAGTCGATTAACTTTTAAATTTTATTTTTTTAAGGTTTTAATGTCCGTTTGTAAAAATGGCTGTTAAAACCTTTTTTATTATTCGGCTGTTTTATAGCTGTCTAATCAAAAAATAGTTATGGATGATAAACAAAAAAACGGTAGTGCTGATCGGGCTAGGATCAACATTAACGAAGGTTATGAACTAGATTATTGGTCTAACAAATTCGGAGTAAGCAAAGATAAGCTGAAAGCCGTAGTACAAACAGTTGGTACCTCTGCCCGCGCAGTTGAAGATTATTTAAAAAAGTAAAATAGTTATTATGAGTCTGAAAAAGTATGTTGCCAAGCGCGATTTCTCAAAAACCACCGAACCAAAGTCGGGTAAAAGCAGTGATCGGAACAAATTACATTTTGTAATCCAAAAACATGATGCTTCGCGTTTGCACTACGATTTCAGGCTCGAAATGGAAGGCGTTCTAAAAAGCTGGGCGGTACCTAAAGGACCTTCAACCGATCCTAAAACCAAACGTTTGGCCATGATGGTAGAAGATCATCCATACGATTACAAAGATTTTGAAGGCATTATTCCGCAGGGCGAATATGGTGGCGGAACCGTTATTGTATGGGATGAAGGAACTTACGAGCCGATAGAACCGATTAAAGGCAAAAAAGCGCAGGAAAAACATCTGCTAGGTCAGTTAAAAGATGGTTCATTAAAAATTAAACTAAACGGAGAAAAGCTTCGTGGAGAGTTTGCGCTTGTTAAAACGCATGGCATGGGCGAAAACGGTTGGCTGTTGATCAAACATAAAGACGATTATGCTTCTACAAAAGACATTACTAAGGAAGATAAATCTGTGCTTTCCGGAAAAACAATCGAAAAGATGGAAAAAACATCCGATAAGGTTTGGAAAGAAGGAAAGGAGCAGGATTTAAAGACTGAAAAAAAAAGCCCCAAGCAAAAAGAAAAGAAAGAAACTACGCCCGTGGGTGATGACTTAGCGGCAGATGTAAAAAGCATATTAAAGAAAGCACCCAAAACAGCCATTCCGAAAGGGGTGAAACCTATGCTGGCTACCTTGGTTGACGAACCTTTCGACGATCCTGATTGGCAATATGAGGTGAAATGGGATGGTTACCGTGCCCTGGCTTTTATTAATAAAGGAAAGGTTGATTTGCTTTCCAGAAATAACAAATCCTTTAACGAAAAATTTTATCCCATTTACGATCTGCTTTTGACCTGGAAAGTGAATGCGGTATTTGATGGTGAGATTTTGGTGCTCAATAACAAAGGTGTATCCAATTTCGGTTCCCTGCAGAATTGGAGAAGTGAAGCAGATGGGGAACTTGTTTTTTATGTGTTCGATATCCTCTGGTATGAGGGTAAGAACCTGATAGAGCTGCCGCTTTACCAGCGACAAGCAATATTAAATGAAGTGATGCCAACTGATGATGACCGTGTGCGCCTTGGTAAGGTTTTTAAAGCCAGTGGTGTCGATTTTTTCGATGCGGCGAAGAAAATGGGACTAGAAGGCATTATCGCTAAAAAAACAGATAGTACTTATGCAACAGACCGAAGATCAAAAGAGTGGCTGAAAATTAAGGTGCAGAAACGGCAAGAAGTAATTATTGCAGGTTTTACTAAAAATGCCGATACTTCTAAATCTTTTAGTTCTTTACTGTTGGGGGTTTATGAAAAAGGAAAATTGCAATATGTAGGCAAGGTTGGAACAGGGTTTTCGGATAAATTGCAGAGAACAATGATGGAGCAGTTTAAACCTATTATTATCGATAAAAGTCCTTTTGAAAATATACCTGATGTAAATAAGCCCTCACGCTTCAGGCCAAACCCACCAAAAGCGAAAGCAACCTGGTTAAAACCGGAACTGGTATGTGAGGTCGCTTTTACAGAAGTAACTGATGATGGTGTTTTTCGCCACCCGTCTTTCCAGGGTATGCGTGAAGATAAAAAAGCCAAAGAAGTGGTAAGAGAAATAGAAGTACCAACAGAAAAAATTGTTGATGACACGAATGAAGAAAACCCACACGCACAGGCAATAAAAGCACCAAAAGGTAAAATGCCTAAAACTTTGTTAAACCCGAAAGATGAAACACAGGTAAGGAAAATTAAAGGTCACGAGCTTAAATTTACCAATCTGAGTAAAATTTATTGGCCCGAAGATAAAGTAACCAAAAGAGATATGTTTAACTACTATTATCAGGTTGCTGAATACATTTTGCCTTACCTGAAAGACCGCCCACAATCGCTTAACCGCTTTCCGGGTGGAATACACGGCCCGAGTTTCTACCAAAAAGATGTTAAAGGGAAAGCACCAGACTGGGCCGAAACTTTTCCTTATGAAACTAGTGAAGGCGAAAAAAAGGAGTACCTCGTTGGAACAGATGAAGCTTCATTACTCTGGATGGCGAGTTTAGGCTGCATAGAAATGAATCCTTGGTTTAGCCGGGTGCAAAGCCCTGATAATCCCGATTACTGTGTAATTGATTTAGATCCAGATAAACATACCTTTGATCAGGTAGTTGAAGCAGCGCTGGAAACAAAAAAAGTATTGGATGCCATAAATGTACCCAGTTATTGTAAAACATCAGGTTCAACCGGCATGCATATTTACATTCCTTTAAATGCCAAATATAGTTATGAGCAAAGCCAGATGTTTGCCAAAATAGTGGTGAACCTCGTGCATGACCAGATACCAGAATATACTTCGCTCGAGCGCATGATAGCAGCCCGAAAAGGAAAAATGTACCTTGATTTTTTACAGAATAGGCCAGGGGCAACCATAGCTGGGCCTTATTCTTTACGACCAAAAATTGGTGCAACGGTATCAATGCCATTGCATTGGGACGAGGTCAAACCAGGTTTAAAAATGAAAGATTTTAATATTTTTAATACCATCGATCGTTTGAAAGTGGAAGGAGATCTGTTTAAAGGCGTACTGGGAAAAGGAATCGATTTACTTAAGGCTATTGAGAAAGCTAAAAGTGTTTTTGGATAAAACCCACGATCTTTTCCTGCTTTCATTATATTTGGAAAAAATTAAAAAATGATCGCACACCACGTTTTATTCTGGCTAAAAGCCGATACCACCGATGAGCAGAAAGTTGCTTTCCGCAATGGCTTACAAACATTAGAAAATATTGAAGTTGTTAAAACTTTTCACATTGGCGTACCAGCACCAATTGAGCGTGCTGTTGTAGATACTACTTACACATTTAGCCTCGTGCTGTTATTTGAAGATTTAGCTGCACATGATGTTTATCAGGTTCACCCATTGCATAAAGCTTTCCTGGATGAATTCAGGGTTTACTTCGAAAAGGTTGTAATTTACGACGCAGCATAAAAGAAATACCTCCGACAAAAATCGGGGGTATTTTTTTGCTGTTTATTTAATAAATCGGGGTATGAATTTTTTGCCAAAATAAATGAAGCCTTGTACATGAAACGGATTTATGACATTATGTGTTGCTTATTAACACTACAAATCTGTATGTTTGATGCTTATTGAAAAGTAATTTATGGAACTACAAAACCAAAGCGTTTTTGATTACGTAAATACTTCAAACTGCAATCTTATGGAAAAAACAGCTACATTAATTAAAAGAGCATCCCTCAACGTAAATCAGTTAGATAGCATTAAAATTGGTGATTTATTATCTGATGAATATGGTAAATCGGGTAAAGTGTATGAAATCGAAAAAGTAAACCGCCACGGTGAATTCCATTATTACTTTAAATTATTTAAATCAGGCACCATCTTAATTATTCTTTAATTTCTTTTTGCCTTAACCAATTGGCTGGGTTGTTATCAGGATGTATCTTGTAACTGGCTGTATTGCTCATCAGTTACTTTGTTTGCACAAAATACCAACGATGAACGATGTACAAACATTGCCTACTTTATAAAAACAAAAAGCTCCAGATCTGCTGATCTGGAGCTTTTTGTTTAGTCTATTCGTATAATTAGAATTTATAAGATAATGTGGTTACAAACTGGCGTGGAGCAATAGGGTTTACGCTGTAGTTTTCGTGAACGAAATAATTCAGCTCATTGGTAAGGTTCGAAACTTTAGCAAGAAGTGAGATTTTTTTCCAGTTGTATCCTGCAGAAAGGTCGAATGTGGTAAATGCGCTTAAAGGAATTAACCTGCTGTAGGTTTGAATTTTAGTGTCATTATAACCACCGTTACGAGCTCCGGTATAGTAAGCGGAGGCACCAAGTTTTAAACCTTTAAGGCTTCCTTCCTGGAAGGTATAAAATAGGGTACCATTGGCAGTGTTTTTTGTTGAACCGACCAATCGCTGCCCCTCTATAATACCACCTACAATAACATCCTTCGTTGCATTAGGATCGGCTTGGGTTGGTGCAGCCACTTTCAAAACTGTTCTGTCACGGGTTTCTGTATAACGGATAAAGTTGTAGCTATAACCAGCAATAAAGTTTAATCCCTTTACAATTGTACCAGTAATATCAAGTTCTAAACCATCACTTAAAGATTTTCCATTAAGCTCTTTGATATTTGCATCACCGTTTGGTGCTCCTTGAGCGTTGACAAGCGCTTGTTGTGCAAATTTATCGTTCGCAATTCTGTACCAGGTTAAGTTAACCGATAGTCTGCCTTTAAATAAATCGTTTTTAACGCCAGCTTCATATTGTTGTAAAGTTGATGGGTCTAATGGGGCTAAATTTATATCAGTTCCAGCGTTCTGAACAAAATTGCTCGAATAACTGGCATAAATTGACGTTGTTTTTAATGGTTGGTAAATCAACCCAAATTTCGGTGTAAATGCACTTTCTGCTTTTGATTTATTTAAGCTGTTAATACTTAAGGTTTGTACACCAGTGGCTAAGTTTGTAGTAACTGTTCTGGGGGTTTTCTGGAAAGTATAACGGATTCCGGCAAGAACTTTAAATTTATCAGTAATCGAAACCAAATCCTGTACAAATGTACCCATGCGATATAGTGGAGCAAAAACTTCTGAAACTACGTTAACATTTGGCTCAATGCCTGACCCAAAATAAGTTGATGGATCAAGTAGGTTTACATTGCCGTAGTTAAAAGGAGTTACCCCATTGTTGAAGGTAAACCCACCACTAGTTGTACGCGATTGATCTGCATCAGCACCAACCAATAAGGTATGGCTTATGCCTCCTGTTTTGAAATAACCATTTAAGTTAATCTGCTCATTATAAGTAAATTCTTTTGTTTTAGAACGCGTAACATTACGCGCGGCAATACCATAGGGAAGTGGGTTTGTAGACACTTTAGTATCCGCAAATGGACGTTCTGCACTAAAATAGTTGCGGTTGTAAGATTGTGCATTAGCCAATATATTCAACTTCCAATTGTCGTTAAACTTATGGTTAATGTTTAATTGTGCTGTTGCTGTATTCGTTTTGTTATATGCCCAAGGCGCATTTACAAAAGCATTACGGCCGATATCAGCAATTTGGTTTTCAACAGTACCAACACCAAAATCTGGTGTCATGTTGCTTTTCAAATAATCACCCTGTAATAAAATGTCTGTTTTCTCGCTAATCTTGTAAAGCAAAGATGGATTTACATAAACCCTATTCGAGTTTACATTGTTTCTGAAACTTGCAGCATCTTCGTAAGTACCAATTAAACGGAAAGCAAGGTTCTTTGTAATCGGGCCATAAACATCTCCTGTTGGTTTGTACATGCCATAACTGCCGGTGCGCATTGATACTTCACCACCATTTTCAAATTTCGGTTTTTTAGTTACTAGATTTACTACAGCTCCACCGCTTACGCCACCATAAAGCAATGCAGCACTTCCTTTTAAAACTTCAACTGATTCCAAAGTACTGGTTTCGGGCATACCACCACTGGTAGCACGTGATCCATTTTTGAAAACATTATTAGCACCTAAATTATAACCGCGAGCAAAAAAAGCCTCACCACTTACCGAGCCACGATTTTCAGCAAAAGCTACACCGTTTACATTTTTCAGCACATCGCTTAAGCGATTAGCTTGCTGATCAGTAATTACTTGATTACCAATAACCTGCACAGCCTGTGGAAGATCCATAGGGGCAATGGCAATTTTACCTAAGTTAGCTGGCTTTCTATTTGGCGTTTTGTAACCGTTAATGGCTACTTCATCCAATTGAGATGAAGATTCTGCAATGGTGAAATCAGCATTTACAGTTTGACCAGCCACTACAGTAACAGATTTTTCCTGAGCAGAAACACCAATAGCTGATGTTTTGATCGTATAGGTGCCGGGAGTTACATTTTTAATCGTGAAATTACCTTTCTCATCAGTTTGTGTCGTTTTACCAGCGTTTTTTAAACCAACACTTACATAACTGGCCGGATTGCCATCACTCGTTTTAATGGAACCAGAAACAGATCCGTTTTTGCTTTGTGCCATGGTATTTCCTGCTAAAAACAGAAAAAGAGCTATAAAATTTAAAAGAAAAGTAAATTTTTTATTCATCTTTATTTAGATTAATTCTTAGTTGGCGCAAAGGAAGCATTTTTGAAGCGGATTAGCAAATTATTTTTATTTGTTCTAAATAAGACTAATTTTTAGATAGCTTTTTTGAAAAATTTAGCGTTTTTGAATGCGTATATTAGGACATACCAAATCTAATTATGCCAAATAGCGAAGATCATTTCTATTCCAATCTGCCCATTCATAAAATGCCATTACATCAATTGTTGATTCAAAATCAACTATTTGAAAAAGTGGTTGCCAGCTGGTGTGTGATCATTACCGATATTAAGCGTTCAACCGCTGCTGTAAATTCGGGTCTGCATGAAAATGTTAACCTTATTGCTACCGGAAGTATTGTTGCCGTACTCAATATTGCATTTAAAGCAAACATTTCGGTTCCATTTTTCTTCGGTGGCGATGGGGCTTCTTTTATTGTTCCGCCCAGTATTGTAGATGACGTGATGAAATCGCTGTTGAAATACAAAGATAACACCTTACGGAATTTTAACCTCGATTTAAGGACTGGGATTATGCCTGTTGAAGAAATTTACAAACAAGGGCGTACGCTTAACATTTGTAGATTTAGTAGTGCTGAAACATTTTCTATCCCCATTGTTTTAGGCGATGGCCTGGCTTATGCCGAGCAAATTATCAAGGGAGAGAATTACCTGTTAACGGGCCATGATACTGCAAGTGATGAAATCGATTTAAGCGGCATGCAATGCCGCTGGGATAAGATAGAACCACCCGAAAACAGTGATGAGGTAGTTACATTAATCGTTATAGTTCCAGAAATAACGCAACAGGCAGCCGTATTCAGCAAAGTGATCCATCATCTCGATCAAATTTACGGAACACCCGAAAAGCGTCAGCCGATTTCAGTTTCCAAGTTGATTTTCAAAACAAGTTTCAACAGTTTAGGAAAAGAGATGAAACACCGAATTGGAAAAATTAAACTTTTTGAACTGATCAAATCATGGCTCATCAATATTTATGGCTATATCTATTTCCGAACGGAGCGTGGTAAAAAATACCTGAAACAGCTTGTAGAAATGTCGGATACGCTGGTGATAGATGGTAGAATAAATACGGTAATTACCGGAACTGCACAGCAGCGATTAATATTACAGAAAGCGCTTAATCAGCTCGAAAAAAATAATGAAATTTTATACGGCCTCTATGTTAGCGGCGAATCGATCATGTCTTGTTATGTTAGGGATCTGGAGGATGATCACATTCATTTTGTTGATGGAGCAGATGGGGGATATACTCAGGCCGCAGGAATACTTAAACAGAAAATACGCGATAAATTAAATGCCAGATGATAAAAGATTAATAATAGCCAAACTTTTGCAAAGGCCACTTGTATGATACTTAGTATAATTTGATTTTATCATAAATATCAGCATCGTCGGGTTTTAATTTTTAATTATAAATGGAAAATTATTCAAGGGTTTTAAATAATAATCAACTTTTAGAGGTTCTTTCCTTATCAAAAGATGCAACAGCCATATACACATCCGAGCATATTGTAATCGAAATGGCTAATGATGCCATGATTGCTTTTTGGGGAAAAGACCGCTCTATTATTGGTAAACCTTTAGAAGATGCTGTGCCAGAGTTAAAGGGCCAGCCTTTTATCAATATGCTGAAAAATGTATTGCTAACAGGCATTACAGATAAAGGAGATGCTATTCCGGCCGAAACCCTAAGGGATGGGAGATTACAAACAGCTTATTATGCTTATGAATACCGAGCCATTAAGGATGAAGCTGGGATGCCTTATTGTATTCTTCATACCGCAAGAGATGTGACTGATATGGTTAATGCGAAACAAGCCATTAAAGAGACTGAACTGCAACGGGAAGCACTAGATCAGGAACAGATGCTAATCAGTATAAAGGAAGAACGGCAAAAGAATGATTTCATCAGTATGGTAAGCCATGAGCTAAAAACGCCTTTAACCTCTATTAGTGCTTATGTTCAATTGATGCAGAGTAGGAGTTTAACAGATCTTTTTGTCGTAAATACTTTAGATAAAGTTCAAAAACAGATCCGGAAGATGAGTGCTATGATCAGTTCTTTTTTAAATGTATCACGTTTAGAATCAGGGGAAATTCACTTGAGCCTATCTCATTTTGATCTTGATAAAGTGATTTGTGATCTTGTAGAAGACCTAAGGTTAATTCATCCCACTAATCAGATTAATTTTGCAGAGGGGGAACCTAAATTAATATACGCAGATAAAGATAAAATTGGCTCTGTAATTTCAAATTTGATTAGCAACGCTGTAAAATATTCAGATCAGGGCAGTATTGTTTATGTTCAATCAGAAGCCTTGGGAAATGAAGTACATGTTTCGGTAACAGATAACGGCATTGGTATCGAGGCTCATGATTTGGAGAAACTTTTTGATCGGTTTTATCGCGTAGAAAACCAGCAAACTAAAACCATTTCAGGTTTTGGGATTGGTTTATACCTAAGTGCAGAGATTATAAACTTACATCAAGGGAAAATTTGGGCAGAAAGTAATTATGGCGCCGGCTCTACATTTCACTTTTCGCTGCCTGTAAAGCGCTAATTCAAATCAAAGCCCTAATCTTGTATGATTAAACTGCAGTTAAAGTTTTGAATTAGTTAAGAAAAAGTAAATGATTGGATGACAGCTTAAAATAAATCGTCATTTCGACTGAAGCAAAGCTCCGAAGTCAATTCGGAAGAGAAATCTTTGGATTATGTCTTTCGGGTTGCTCAAAGACTTCCCGTCGAAGGATTCCTTTGGAACACTGCGGCGGGAATGACGATCGTTTTTTTAACTTAAAATTTCATCAATCAGTTTTACTTCAGTATCACTAAAAATTATATTATCTAAAGCTTTAATTGAATCCGTAATTTGCTCTGGTTTACTGGCACCTATTAATACTGTGGTAATTCTCTCGTCTTTTAGTATCCACGATAAAGCCATGTGTGCTAATTTTTGACCACGCGATTTGGCAACATCATTTAGTTTGGCAATCACGGCTAATTTCTCGGGCGTAATATTGCTTTCTTTCAGGAAAATACCACTGGTGGCCACTCGCGAATCGGAAGGGATGCCGTGTAAATATTTATCGGTAAGTAAACCTTGTGCTAATGGCGAAAATGGGATACAACCTACACCATTTTGTTGCAAAACATCGAGTAAGCCATCTTCTACCCAACGTTCGAACATCGAATATTTAGGCTGGTGGATTAAACATGGCGTACCGTTATCTTTTAAAATTTTGATAGCTTTTGCAGCTTCTTCTGCCTTATAATTCGAAATACCAACATACAAAGCTTTTCCCTGTTGAACCAAGAGACTTAAGGCGCCCATGGTTTCTTCAAGTGGAGTTTCAGGATCTGGACGGTGGTGATAAAAAATATCGACATAATCCAGTTTCATGCGTTTTAAGCTCTGGTCTAAACTAGAAACCAGGTATTTTTTCGAACCCCAGTCGCCATAAGGACCATCCCACATGGTATATCCGGCTTTGCTAGAAATAATCATTTCATCACGATAGCCCCTAAAATCCTCATGAAGGATTTTTCCGAAAACTTCTTCAGCCGAGCCTGGAGGCGGACCATAATTATTTGCTAAATCGAAATGGGTAATCCCATTGTTAAAGGCGGTGTAGATTAGGTTTTTGCTGTTTTCAAAAACGTTTACATGCCCGAAATTATGCCATAAACCCAACGATATTGCAGGCAATTTTATGCCACTGTTTCCACAACGGCGATATAGCATTTTGTCGTAACGGTCTGTTGAAATGATTTGATTCATATTTGGGATTTGATTGCCGCAATAATAATCAGTTTTACTGGATTTTAATTGATATTAGGTGAATATTATCTTCAAATGAGTAAAAATGCTGAAAGTTCAATTTTGCTGGATAATAACCGTTGCTGAATTCATTCAAGATCTTGCATTTAGTTCATCTTTTAAAAAAGACCCTGAAATAAATCCGATAGTCATTGGCTCAGGAAGACGATAAAATAAATCAAAGATTTTCCAATCGTTCAACATTTTGTTATCACCATTTCTACAAATCGTATCATTGCTGATGTTTAATTAAATTATTATTTAATATATGCATTTTTGATTATTCTAAATCGTTTTATTTGTAATGTTAAGTCATATATTTATATTTAAAAACTTAATTAAAAATTCTAAACCAAGTATTCCAATTTATGAAATTACAATCATTAACGAGCCTCGGTATGCTGGCTGTAATCGGCTTTGCATCTTGCCAGTCCGGATCCAAAAAATCTTCATCAGCTGATCGTTTAAAAGACGATTCAATAGCTGTTGTAAAACTTGTCGCCGATTCTTTTAAAAAGGAAATTGATGGTAAACAAACAGCATTATACACCTTAAAGAATAAGAATAATGCGGAGGCTATTTTTACCAATTATGGTGGTCGCCTGGTGAGTTTACTGGTGCCAAATAAAGATGGTAAGTTAGTTGATGTGGTAGTAGGTTTTAAAAGTATTCATGATTACGAAAAATCAACCGAGCCCTATTTTGGTGCAACTATTGGCCGATATGGCAACCGCATAGCAAAGGGTAAATTTACGCTTGAAGGCAAAACCTATTCGCTATTTACCAATAACGGACAGAATACCCTTCATGGCGGAAAAAAAGGCTATCAATATGTTGTTTGGGATGCTTCTCAGCCAAGTGCCAATACCTTAGTGCTTCATTACTTATCAAAAGATGGCGATGAAAATTTTCCTGGCAATTTAGATGTTAAAGTAACTTATACTTTAACGGATGATAATGAACTGAAAATGGACTACGAGGCTAAAACCGATAAAACCACTATCGTAAATTTAACAAACCACGCATTCTTTAATTTAAATGGTGATGGAAGCGGTGAGATTTTGAACCACGAGGTACAGATTTATGCTGATGAGTACACGCCTGTTGATTCTACCTTGATCCCAACAGGAAAGATTGAAAAGGTTAAGGGAACACCGTTCGATTTTACGAAAGCAACTACCATTGGTGCGCGTATAAACGATAAAAACGAACAGTTAACCTTTGGGAAGGGTTATGATCATAACTACGTGCTGAATAAAACCAAAGCTATGGGCATGTTCCACGCGGCTACGGTTAAAGGAGATAAGTCGGGTATAGTGATGGATATTTATACGCAGGAGCCAGGTTTGCAATTTTATAGCGGCAACTTTATGCAAAGTAAAAATACTTTTAAAACTGGTGCTAAAGATGATTTTAGAACAGCAATTGCATTAGAAACACAGCATTTTCCAGATTCACCAAATCAACCCGCTTTTCCATCAACGGTTTTAAAGCCTGGGCAGGTGTATAAAACAAGCTCGGTATATAAATTTACCAAATAATTGTTTTCAAGATCTCCCAACAATGATAAAATTACAACGGCCTGTAGAAATGCAGGTCGTTGTAATTTAGAAAAGTTCTTGTAAAACCGGATCTGTATAATCTTCTATAAAAGCAATAATGTTGTTGTAAGCTGCAAATTCTTCTTTAGTATGCATGGTTGTTAATACAACACATCTCATCCCGGCATTCTCTGCTGCTTCAACACCTTTTGGTGCATCTTCAAAAACTATGCATTGGCTGGCTTCAACGCCTAAAATTTCTGCCCCTTTGGTAAAAGTTTCCGGATCGGGCTTGCTATTTACCACATCTTCGGCACTTACTATGGCTTTAAAATAAGAACGGATATTTAAATTATCGAGTACAAAATTAATGTTGAAGGGAATAGCAGCAGAGCCAATTGCCATTTGAATGCCTGATTGTTTCGCTTTTTCTAAAAAATCGCCTAAACCTGCTATTAACGTTAAATGTTTTTTATAAGCAGCTTGATATCTATGCTCTTTTTCAATTGAAATCTGATCAATCTGTTCCTGAGAGAAATGACCAATACCAAAAACACGTTCTAACAGATCTTGGTTTTTACCGTACATCTGTTTTTTAACCGCATCGAAGCTAATACTTGCGCCTAAATCTTTTGTAAGTATGTTATGCCAGGCATGATTGTGGAAAGCCATATCGTTAATCATGGTTCCATTAAGATCGAAAAGAAATGCTTTGGGGGTATTATTCGTCATGGTGGCAAAATTATCAGATTTTTTTATCATTAAGTTAAAATATAGTTATCAAAGCGAAAATTTAACGAATAATTTATTCCTCAAAGTGGTGCCAAAAATGGGTAACGCTAAAAATAAATTATCCACAACTGTAATTTTTTGGCTGTTGCACTCGTTTTCATATTTGGAAATCCGGCATTCAAGCAATAGCTTGCATCGTTTTAAAACCCCAGATAAATATTATGACTGCTGCCCATCATGAAAGTGATCCTCTTATTAAGTATTTAAATGAGCTGCAGCCATTAAAGAAAGAAATAATTGAGCAGATAAAAACCGAAACATTCAAAATCTTTGTGCGTAAGAATGAGGTTTTGCCTAACCATAGTGAGATCAGTGGCGATTGTCTATTTTTTATTATTAAAGGCTTAGTGCGGGCTTTTGTAATGGATGAAGGAAAAGATATTACCGCCTGGTTAACAGATGAAAACCACTTTATTGGTAGTATTCGGAATCCGGGAACGCTTATTCCAACTTATCAGGAACAATATCAGGCACTGGAAGATTCAGAACTGCTTATACTCCCATATCGTTTAATTGACGACATATACGCACAGTTTCCTGAAACCAATATTTTGGCTAGAAAATTATTGGCCATACATTATCATATGTCGCAAGAGCGATCTATTTTATCACGAATCCCCTCAGCAGAAATAAGGTACAAACAGTTTAAAATCGGGTATCCTACTATAAAGTCTAGGGTTCCTCTAAAATTTTTAGCCAGTTACCTGGGGATGCGAATCGAAACTTTAAGCAGGATTAGAAAGAAAGAAAAGACAGAAGAAAAGGGTTAATTTGCTTTCTTTTTGAAGTAAAAATAGCAAAGCGGAAAAAGGCAGATTAAGCCTAACAGAAAACCACCAACTGTATCGGTAAACCAATGTGCACCCAGATAAATTCTGGATGGTGCAATGGTGATCATCAAAAATGCTGATAAATAAGTCACTATATTTCTAGTTAACTTCGGTACCCCTTTTAAAGTATTCATCAAAATAATCAAGAAGCCAAAAAAGAGGGTATAAGAAAGTACATGACCACTGGGATAGCTCTGAAAGCGGTTTATTTCCACCAGCCGTACGTAAAATGCGGTAGGACGCGGGCGGTTAATCACATTTTTTATACCCAGAATAACTAATCCAGACAAGAGCACCGTAGAAACGAATAGGCCTTCGCGTTTATATTTTTGCTGGTAAAATATGATTGCTACCACTATTACCGAAAGTAATGAATAGGGGAGTTCTCCAAAAAAACTGATGGCCAACATCAATTTATCTAACCAATCTGCATGATATTGCTGAATGAACAACGAAGTTTTAATGTCAAAATCAAGTATGGGATGCTGTGCAATGAAAAAACTTAAACAGGTAAATGCAGCAATCAGTAAAATAAGGATAAAAATTAGCGTATTTCGTTTTAAAAGAGTAGACATAGGCAGATCGAAAAATCAAAACTATGGATTTTCTGTTAATAGATACAAAATTTTCAATCATTTTAAAGGTGAATCTCTGAAATGCCGAAATTGATAAAAAATATTATCTTTATGGTTTAACGTGATCTCAATGCAAGAAAACCAATCTACAGGGGGTGCTCCTGAAAGCCAATTTAATGAAAGTCTGTGTGTAAACTGCCAGCTAAATGTATATCAACCAGGCCATGCCATTAATCTATGTTCTGATTGCAGGCAAAGCTTAATTAAATTTCCCGTTCCCAGATGGATCAAATTTTTCGCCATTGGGATTATTGCCGTTATGGTAATTAGTTTGATAAGGACGAAACGCTACATTTCTGCAGCTATCCACCTGGGTAAGGCCGAAAATGCCATAGACCAAAAACATTTTGTAACTGCGCAGCAAGAACTGGCCCTGGTGTTAAATAAGTTTCCTGATGATATGGCTGCAAATGGATATATGATGATAGCAAGCGCTTATAATCTTGATTTTGAATCGTATGGTGCGGCATACTCGCGTATTGCTGATAAAAAAACAGATGATGAATCTTTATTGAGCAGGGTAGATGCGGCATCAGCATATATTGATCAGAATTTCCCTAAAGACACCTTAATGTATAAAAGGATAATAGCTGCTGCAAACAATAAAGAAAAATTATTGGCCTTAACAGATAGCACTCAAGAAATTGCTTTGAAAACCCATATTGCAAATTTCTTATACGAACTGAAAGATTATGAACGGGTAGAAAGCATCATAAATAAAGTGTTGGCAGTAGATTCGAATTTTTATCAGGCAGTAAGCTTAATGTCTGCAGTAAAAAGAAATACAGCTAAATATGATGATGCGCTTGCGTATTGCGATCGTTTATTAAGTTTAAACGCAGAAGATGTTTATGCTTTATCTCAGAAAGCAAGGATAGAACTAAAACGGAAACACGATAAAGATGCTGCTATTTATGCAGCAAAGGCAATGGAATTAAGCCCTGATAACAATAGTGCTATTGAAGCAAAAGCAATGGTAGAGCATTTTGCTGGTAAGAAGAAAGAAAGTTTAGCCAGTTTAGCTAAAATTAAAGCTCATGAAGCAGAATCAGGTGATAGCACGATCTCAAAACGGTTAACACTTATTATTAACGGTTCAGAAATTTATAGGTAATTAAAAAATCAAATTATGTTTATTCCAGGTATTTTTATCAGTATAGCTACTTTTCCAGGTGTAATTGTTCATGAGCTTGCCCATCAGTTATTTTGCAGGTTATTTAAAGTTCCGGTTTTTGAAGTTTGTTATTTCAGGGTGGAAAATCCCGTTGGCTATGTGCTTCATGAACCTGCACCAAAGGTTTATCAAACAGTATTTATTTCTGTAGGTCCATTTATTATTAATACATTATTGTGCTTTATCATCGGCTTTTCTGCTTCATTACAGTTTAAATTCGATTCGGCCAATATTTTAGATTATCTATTGATGTATCTGGCCATTTCGATCGGGGCCCATGCTTTTCCAAGCACAGGTGATGCAAGCACCCTATGGAATGCTGTTGTGAAATCTGAAACAAGTTCGTGGTTATCTAAAGCTGTTGTAACGCCAATTGTTGGTTTTATTTATGCAGGAGCATTGGGGTCATTCTTTTGGCTCGATATTATTTATGGCGGTGCTGTAGCTTTAGGCTTGCCTTATTTAATCATTAAGTTTTTAGTATAAGAAAAGCTACAAGACCAAAAATATTCATCAAGGAAATAAAACGATTCATCAAGGAAATACGCCTATCTGTATAATCCGCTATGATATGTTGAAATGATTTTCAATCTTCGAATCAGATAATAAGGATATCTATGCTTACGAGGTTGGCAGGATTAATTTCCTGCCGACTGAAGGAGCACACCGTTCGACAATTTACTCATAAATTATACGTTTTGTATTAACGCTCCAGCCGAAGCCCCCTCCTTTAAATGAGGAGGTGCTTAGGTTGATCAATATCGCCCCTTTCTGTCGCCAATTTTTTAAACAATTTATAGCTATTAATGGTTTCTTTGTTATGGAGCCTAAGCCATATAAAGATGAGGATATTAAAGTCCCCCGCTTTGAAGAAAGTGCCGGTTTTTATACCACTGTACAGCGGAGTAAAAATATGTCTAAAATTAGGGCAAAAAATAGCCTGGCCGAGTTGAAACTACGCAAGGCGCTTTGGGGCAAACATGTTAGGTTTAGAATCCATCCTAAAAATTTTCCTGGCAAACCCGATCTGGTTATCAATAAGTACAGGCTCGCCATATTTGTAGATGGCGATTTTTGGCATGGTTACAAATGGGATGAAAAGAAATCAGCTTTAAAAACAAATTCGGGTTTTTGGATTCCGAAGATTGAACGAAATATGCAGCGCGATAAACATATTAACCAACAGCTGCATGCTCAAGGCTATACCGTAATGCGCTTTTGGGAACACGAGGTACAAGAAAGTTTAACAGCTTGTGTTAATCAGGTTTTACTTTATATCGAGGCGGCTAAAGCGGCAATAATACCGCAGTTTGATGATTAGGCTGTTTATTTTACGGTAATCTGCTTCGGATCGGTAACTAAAATCTGTTTTTTGCCCTTATATTCAGATATAATTCCGGTAACACAGATTTTATTTCCCATAAACATACTCGAAGGTTCTGAAGGGAATTTACGCTCATCTTCTTTATTGATGACTACGGTGATCAGCTCTTTTGGATAGGCACCGCCTAAATTAATTAAAATTAATTTGTCTAAAGCTTTTGCACTATATACCGAATCGCAAATGGTTACATTTTTACCGATATGTTGAGCGGCATCTTTGGCTAATACTAGCGTTTGGCTCTTTGTATAAAATGCCGAAGCAATGAGCAACAACAGGAGAGATAATTTTTTCATAGATGGGATGATTTAAATGAAAAGTTAATAACGCCAAAAGCATTAGTTTAGCCTTTCAAAGGTAAGCTGAATTTCATAAAAATCAATAAATAAGATCAAACAAGCACAAATATTACATGAATTAGATTTTATGTTGAGCCAAAAAATTTCTAAATTGTAGAGTAATATTGCTGGCCAAATATTTCTTCCCATTTATATGAAAGTAGATTACATTGCGTTATCTGTACCCGTGTTTTTTATTCTGATCGGAATAGAATTGGCTTATAATTTTTATAAAAAACTAAATTATTATCGGCTTAATGATAGTATTGCCAATTTAAGTCAGGGTATAGGGCAGCAGCTCACCGGGATATTTATGAAAACCGCATTGTTTTTTGGTTACAAGTATATTTTCGAGCACTGGCGTTTATTTGAATTGCCTAAAACAATATGGGTTTGGATACTGCTATTTATTGGTGTCGATTTTTTCTATTATTGGTTTCATCGGATGAGCCATGAGGTAAATGCTTTATGGGCCGCACATATTGTACATCACCAATCAGAAGAATATAATTTAACCGTGGCTTTGCGGCAAAGCTGGTTTCAGGGCTGGTTTAGCTGGGTATTTTATCTTCCATTGGCATTTGTTGGTTTTGATCCGATTATGTTTTTAACATTAAGTTCTTTCAATACTTTGTATCAGTTTTGGATTCACACCAGAGCCATAAAAAGCATGGGCTTTTTAGAGTATATTTTAAATACGCCTTCACATCATCGGGTACATCATGGCTCTAATCCAAAATATATTGATAAAAACCACGCAGGTACATTGATTATCTGGGACCGCTTTTTTGGTACTTTTCAGAAAGAAGAAGAAGAGGTTTATTATGGTATCACCAAACCTTTGGCCAGCTGGAATCCCGTTTGGGCTAATCTTCATTATTGGGATGACCTGGTTAAAACAGCAAAGCAATCACCTAAATTCAGCGATAAAATTAAAGTTTTTCTAAAACCACCTGGCTGGTTTCCAGCACACTTGGGCGGATTTCAATATGCGCCGGAAATAAATGTAGAAACCTATAAAAAGTATAATCCAGCATATCAGTCAAAGTTAACGGGTTACGTGCTAATCCAGTTTTTAATTGCTTTAACTGCCGGTTCTGCAATACTATTTTCCTATCATAAAATGGAAACCATTGTTTTAGTATCAGGAGCTATTTTTACCATATCCACATTAATTACCTGTGGTGCATTATTAGAACAAAAGGCATGGCAAATTAAGTTCGAGTATTTTAGGCTGCTGTTTGGTGTTTTGCTGGTTTTATTTTTGAAATTTCCGGTCGGATATCAAGTAATTTTTGTGGCTATCCAGTTAATATCCGTAATTTGGTTTTTTAATTTGCAAAAGGCAAATCCCAACCCTGATGAAGACTAAGCTATTTTCATTTATATTTTTCCTTGTATTTGTAATTCAGCTATATGCCGAATATGCCAATAATATTGAGCTCCGAAATTTCTCTAAGCCATTAATTGTGGTGGTACTTTTGATATGGCTTTATCTGAGCACAAACTTGAAAGGGCGTTTCCATAAGAGAATCTTCATCGGATTAATTTTTGCCTGGGCTGGTGATATTTTGCTGATGTTTCAAAGCGGTAAACCAAGTTTTTTTATCTTTGGGTTAATCGCCTTTGTAGCCTGCCATATTTTTTACATCAGGGCATTTACACTCGATCATAGATCGAATCCCAATCACAAAACGCCTTATTTTTTGTGGGCTGTAGGCGCATTTGCTATTTTTTGTTCGGGCCTGTTTTTCTACCTGCAGCCAAAACTAGGCGCAATGCAGTTTCCCGTTTTAATGTATGCCATTATTATCACGGTTATGGCTATTATGGCCGTTAACCGGTATGGGAAAGTGAATATTTTCAGCTTTAAACTCATTTTATATGGTGCGCTGTTTTTCTTATTGTCAGACAGTGTACTGGCCGTAAATAAATTCGCTCAGCCCATTCCACAAAGTGGGGCATTAATTATGGCAACCTACATGATTGCGCAGTATCTGATTGTTTATGGAACAATTTCGCGGCAGCTAGTGGTTACAAGAACCGAAGTATAATAGATTTACGTAAGCCATTTAATCTTTGAAGTTTTAGAAAAGTAGGTTTCTCTAGTAATCGGTTGCAGCAGCCCTGCTCTCGTTCTAATCTTTTTAATGCTGTGCTAAAAGTTAAGTTACTGGAAATTAAAAGATTTCCATTTGATCAGGTTTATAGAACTTTACAATATTGAAACATGCAAAATATAAAACGGTGTTAGTGGTTGACCCCTAAACCCTAAACCCTAAACCCTAAACCCTAAACCTTGCTACCTTCCACCTTTCTTGTCTTTGTCTAAAACCGTAAAAGTTTGCACCAGCCTTTCTCCATTTTCATCAACCAGGGTTAAAGTATGTCTACCAGGCGGTGGACTAATGGCCAATTGATGAAAATTAGTAGTGGTGCTAACATATTCATTATCAATATGCCAATATATTTTAGAGCCTGAATTTCTGTGAGCTGCATTAATCACAATTTTGCCTCTTGTTCCATCTAGCTCTAAAGGAATGTAAACTATTGCATTGTTTTTCGGGTAAATTACCTCCATTACGTTATTTCCACCTGAAAGGTCGCAACCATCTTTAAAAGGAGGGAGGGATTTATAGTCGCTATTCTTTATTTTGTAATAATACTCCATTGCTGGCGGTAAAATAAACCAGCTTTTGTGCTGCATATGGGTAATGCTTTCACATTGGTCGGTAACCCTAAATGTGCCTGTTCTGTCCAAATGAACCAATTTGTGGAAAGGACAAACGACAGTTTTCTCTCCTGCAACCGGCACTAATTCTTCTGTTACATTTGTACAGTACTCTCCGGCTTTATAACCGCTCTGCTTGCATATTTTTATCTTTTTAAGTTTGGTGGCCGGTGTTTCGAACCATTTTCCATTAGGCAGTAACCTAAAAATGTCAAATAGGACTGGAGCAGCTGTTTCAATTCCTACCAGGCCTGGTCTTCCTTCTCCATCGGCATTGCCCACCCAAACACAAACCACATAATTTGGTGTTAAACCAACAGCCCAGGCATCGCGAAAACCGAAACTCGTTCCTGTTTTCCAGGCAACTCTTTGCGATGAAGAAAACTGCTCCCATAAACCTTCATCACCTGGTCGCATTACCTCTTCCATTGCATTAAAAGTAGCCCAAATCGAGCCGTGGTCTAAAAAGGAGGTGCGCTGATAATCTTTTTCATGTTTATTTTCGTTATTGAAATAGCTTGCAGGTTTATAATCTTCAGGGTTATACAAACCTTTATAGGTATTGAAATGGTTTAGCGTACGTACCATGCCCATGTAGGTGTTAGCCAGATCCCACATTGTAACTTCGCTGCCGCCTAAAATTAACGACAGTCCATAATGATCTGCTGGTTGGTTAAGTGTTCCAATTCCAAGTTTTTTAAGTTTATCGTAAAAACGTTCGTATTTATATTGTTGCAGCATTTTCACTGCAGGGATGTTTAAGGAGCGGCTCAGCGCTTTATCGGCAGCAACGGCGCCATCATAGCCCAGATCATAATTTTGTGGTGAATAGCCCGCTATTTGAGTCGGGATATCGGGGACTAAGGTGTGCGGTAATATAAAGCCATCATTCATCATACTGGCATAAAGCAAGGGTTTTAAGGTACTGCCAGGACTTCGTGGCGCTTTAATCATATCCACGTGGCTTTGCAGCTCGGCATTTTCTGGCTGATAAATATTACCTACATAACTTACTACCTGACCGGTTTTGGCATTGAGTACCAGCGCCGAAATATTATTGATGTCGTTTGCCCGGTAACGGTTATTGTACCGTTTTAATATGGCATTAACCTTTAGTTGGATATTTTCATCCAGTGTAGAAGTAATTCTGGTAGAGGAAATTTTAAGACTCGCTCGTTCTATTTTAAAACGGTTCAACAGATGCGGTGCATTTTGGGGTAGAGGCATAGGCTTACCTGGAACGGGTTCTAGTTTAGCTAAATTGGCCGTTGCCTGATCGATGTATTTTAGTTTAGCCAGCTTATCTAATAAATCGTTTCTTTTTTTAATTAATTTCGCCGAGTTTTTACCCGGATGAACCAAAGAAGGACTATTGGGCAATACAGCCAATGTTGCCATTTCACCCCATGAAAGGGTTTTTGCATTGCGACCATAATATCGCCAACTTGCCGCTTCTAAACCTACTACATTACTGCCGAATGGCGCATTGGCAGCGTATAGGCCTATAATTTCCTCTTTTGAATATTTTATTTCTAAGCGAAAAGCTAAAATTACTTCCAATAATTTCTGCCAAATCGTTCGGTCTTGTTTTCGCGATAAACGAATTACCTGCATGCTTAATGTACTACCGCCACTAACCACACTTTTAGCCTTCCAATTCTGACGCATGGCCCTGCTCATGGCCAAAAAATCAATGCCAAAGTGATTATAAAACCGCTTATCTTCGAAAGCAATGATGCAATCTTTAAATTTTACGGGAACACTATCTGCAACAGGGAACCGCCATTGTCCATCGCTGGCAATTGCTGCACTTAATAAATTGCCATTGCTGGCCTCAATTACAAACGATGTAGGCGTTTTAAACAGTTTTGAGGGTAACGAAAAGAAAAAAGCCAAAAACAGTGCAAAGCAAATAACATCGGAAATGAGGAAAGCTTTTGGGATTTTGTTCATTTAATTTTTAAGAATAAATTTCGGTCCGTGGAGACACGGACCGAGGCTCGTTTTTAGCATTTGTGCGTCATGGTTCGTGTCTCCACAGACCAATTCGGGAGTAAAATTTACACTCGTAATTTAAACGAGTGTAAAATGTA
This sequence comes from Pedobacter sp. Bi27, assembly GCF_918698255.1. Classification (NCBI taxonomy): domain Bacteria; kingdom Pseudomonadati; phylum Bacteroidota; class Sphingobacteriia; order Sphingobacteriales; family Sphingobacteriaceae; genus Pedobacter; species Pedobacter sp. Bi27. The sequence goes on along the minus strand of NZ_CAKKMW010000005.1, from coordinate 65,118 downwards.
TTTAATTTTACTCTTGTTTTAGTCTTCATACGCCTTGGTTCGTGTCACCACGAACCAATCGATTAAGCATTTTGTTAAAATTCTAATCTCAAATCTTTTAAGAATGAATAATTAATTTCATTGTTCTCGTAAAAAGAAGCTGATGAGTATAAATAATCTTGAGGTTCTTTGACTAATTGCCAGTGCTCTGTACAGGGATTGTTGTGTAAATAATCTAGTTTTTGATAAGCAACTTCTGGAGAATATAGATGTATTGCCACTGGGTCTCTCTGCCAAAATTCATGATTTTTATTAACCGCATTTGTATAATAATTCATCAGCTCATTTCGATTTAATAATTTTTTGAACTCATGCGCTGTATATTTTAAAAATGAGCCTTGTGCTGTTTCTTTTCCATTTAATTCTTTTATTCGCCAAATTGTGTGAATATGATTAGGCATAATTACAAACGCAAAAACATCGATCTTCTTTAACCTGTTTAGATATTCAAATGAATCTAATATTACTTCTTTAAATTCTGCCTTTTGTAAAAGTTTTTGCCAATTGTTTATGGTTGCCGTCCAAAAATAAATTTGACCTATTTCAATATAATTCTTTCTTTTTTTTTGAAATAAATTATCCATTCTAGTTTAAATTTCGGTCCGTGAGGACACGGACCGAGGCTTCGATTTTATTTTACGCCGTGGTTCTCGTCTTCTTTTTTTTAGATCGTAGCGCGATGCTACGACCAGTATTTTATTTTATGCCGTGGTTCGTGTCTCCACGAACCACTAAATGTTCTATTTCACTACCTGCACCCACTTACCAGCTTCAGTTGCCGAAATATCATTATTGTACATTGCTTCACATTGAACGGCTGATAAGTAATATTTACCTAGATAAGAGGCATTAAGTAATACCTTGTAAACTAAACTTTCGCCTTCCCTTACATTAAAATAGGTGAAAACACGGTCATCTCTGATATCCTGATAAGTAAAAGGAGATGAGGCTAAAATGCTCTGATTATCGTTAACGCGGGTATTGATAATTTCCCAACCTGAAGGGAAAATTTGTGTTAGCGCCATTTGTTCATAATATCCCATTCTGCCTGGATTTTTTACGGTTACCTCCGCATAAAAATCTGTTCCCTGTTTTAAGGTAGTCGGATCCAGTACTTTACCATTTAAACGTTTATAGGTCACGTTCATATCCAATACCTCTGGTCGGTTTGGCAAGAAATTGTTCTGACCAGCAATTGGTTGTCCTTCTAAAACCAAACGGACAAACAATACATTATTGCCATTATTGGTAATAGAAGCCGTATTTCCTTTAAAGGTTACAGGCGTACTGTTAATGTATTGATTTGAACTTACGCGGGCCGATTTTCCGTCTAGTACATACTGATATTGCAGTTTATTCGCCGATTGATTTGAGCCACAGAATTTGGCAATAGCCAACAAACTATAAGCGGTTGTTTGTGTGCTGTACCAGGTGTTTTCGCCAAGTTTAGCAGCTAAAGGTTGTAGCAAACTCGCAGCCTTTGCTTTCTGACCGAGTAGGGTTAGGGTTTCTAAAATCATGGCCTCATCGCGTACGTCAGAGCCATAAGTTCCACCCAATTGTTTGTAAGCCTGAATAGATGTATCTAAACCTCTGATCATATTTTGAGCAACATCATTTTGTCCGGCCAGTTTATAAGCAGCTGCCAATCGCCATTTTGCAGCGATTGATAAATATTCAAAGGCTTTTAAACGGTTCATTGCTGCCATTTCAGGTTTTTTAGCTAAGGCAAGCATATACAAACGGTAGGCCTGAGACAAATCTCCTCCATAAAAATTATTACTGTTTGGCGCCCAGTTTGCCGCTTTTGATTTTTGAAAACGTAACAGTTCATCCAAAAGGCCAACAGGAAGGGTATAACCAGCATTTTGTGCTTCAACTAGGAAGTGTCCGGCATAATTGCTTCCCCATTCGTCAGAAGTACCTTCGCCAGGCCAGTACGACAATCCGCCATCTGTAGTTTGGAAACCTTTTAACCTGTTTATACCGGCTTTAATGTTTTTCTCTGTCGTGGCTTTTTGTTGTTCATTCAACGGACTCAATCTATCCAAAAAGAGTTGCGGAAATATACCCGAAGTAGTTTGCTCAATACAGCCATGCGGATATTGGATAAGGTAACTCAATCTTTTACCAAGGTTGATCGCAGGGATAGAAGAAACTTCCAGTGAACCAGAGTTTGTACCCGTCATACCAATTGGTAAATAGTTTACCGCCCATTTGGTATGCGGCTGAACCGTTGCAGACACCACATTGGTTACATATGGGTTTGGATTTCTGATATCCATTTCCACATCGTAAACTGTTTTTTCAGCTCCACTTTGTGCAATCACTTTTACTTTGGCAATGCCTACTGTGTTGGGCGCTTTTACCTCGAAATAGGTCATCTGCTCACCTGTTTGTTTGTAGTAAAGCTGCTGTTTGTTACTTCCCTGAACAATTAAATTATTTGCCTGGAGTTGTACTGATACATTTTTAAGGTTGTTCTCTGTAGTAAAAACGGTTACTGGTAAGGTGAAACTTTCTCCAGGACCGATAACTCTTGGCAAAGTAGCCAAAACCATTAACGGCTTTTTAACCTGAACTGATTTTTCGGTAAAACCATATGCAGCATCCTGTCCGGCAACTACCATAGCTCTTACCGCACCAATATATTGAGGCAATTTAAATTTGTGTGTTTTACTTTCGCTTTTGCCAACAGTAAATGGCCCCATAAATTTAACCACTGCTTTAAAACGGTTGGCTTTTGCTGGATTCAGGTTTTTGTTGATGCTACCATCACCACCAATGCTTAAAATGCGTTCTAAATTCCCTCCCCATGCGCCTAACACATAGTCGAATAAATCCCAGGTTTTTACGCCTAAACCTTCGCGGGCATAAAATGCACCATGTGGATCAGGTGTTTTAAAACGTGTTAAATCTAATAAACCTTCATCTACGAGGGCAATGGTATAGGTCATTGCTTTGCCGTTCTGCTCAGCAACAGTAATGGTGTTTTCGGTTTCAGGCTTGATTTTATCCAACATTTTTATGGTTGGTTTTAGGATGGTTTGCGGATCTTCAACCGAAAGCGGAATAGCACCATACATTCTAATTGGTAAATCGTTAACCGTTTGTGCATGCGGTTGCAATAAAGTAATATTGGCAAAAACATTGGGTGCCATTTCTTTCTCTGCTTTGAACTTAAATTGCGTTTGTCCGGCTTTGGTATCTACCCAAAAGGTTTTTAATACCCGGCTTCCATTTTCTATAGAAATTAATGCTCTTCCGTTTTTACCAGTTGGGATGGTTAAGGTAATATCCTCTCCAACAGTAAATTTTTCCTTATTGGCAGTAAAAGATAACATAGACGCTTCAGTTGGGTTGCTGCCCTGCTCGCGCTGTGCCCAGCCCGGCCAATCTACATAAACAGATTTTCCGGTAACATGTCCACCATTGGCATCACGCACCAAAATTAAATAACGGCCCCATTCTGGTTCATCAACACGTAAATTCCAGCTCCCCTTTCCGTTAGATAAGTTTACCTGATGACTTTCTACCAGTTTATTATACTGGTTTTGGGTAAAGTTGGCGTAGGTATATTGATCGTCCTGTTCCCACCACCAACGCCATTGTGTTTTATATAATTCTACCTGAACGGTTTTGGTACCGCTCAACAGTTTTCCATCGGTATTTACATTTACAATTTCTATTTTATGGTCTTTTCCGGTAACCAACATGCCACTCAAACGGTCGCCTTTTTCTGGTCGGATACCCAAATAACTGCTATATACATGATAAGGAATGCTGAAATTATCAATGCTGAAATTACCTCCTGGTTCGAAAACTTTGGTTGTAAAGTTTGCCCTTAACACGCCAGGAGCGGTATTGTTCTCATTGAGGTTGGTGTTAATCTGAGCTGTACCATTCTGGTTTAAAGTGCCTTCGAAAATAGTTTTAACCTGCGATTCGAAGTTAACCGTTGGGTTATCGAAACTAAAACCCTCAAAACCTTTAAATTTAGTCTCTGTAGTGTTTAAGTTTACATCAACCTTCGCTTTTAAGTTTTGCGCAACAGCACCGAATAGCCATTTGGCCGATAGGGTAGCGGCTGATGTTCCTGAGCTTAAATATGTTCTGTTGCCAACGTTGAAATCAATTTTCAAACGGTTTGGCATTACGGTTTCGATTTTTAGGGTTTTGGTAAATGTAGCTCCACCTGCTTTAACTTTTGCCATCCAGTTGCCAGTAGGCGCTGTACTTTCAGTAGCCGTTTTAAAGGTGTAGAATCCATTTAAAGGCTTGCCATTGATCAATCTTTTGTATAGCTGACCTTTCGGGTTATAGAATTCCATGGTTACCGGATAATTTGCAGGCAGTTTTTTTAGTTTGTCTTCCAGCACGAAAGAAACAAATAAACTGTCGCCTGGCCGCCAAACGCCACGCTCGCCATAAATAAAGCCTTTTAAGCCACTTTGAACTACATCGCCACCCACATCGAAGCGGCTTAACGGAAGTGAGCTTCCATCATCTAATTTAAGGTAGCCGCGTTCTGAACCATTTTTAGCGATCAATAAGAAAGGTTGACGTTTTAAGTCAAAGCTTGCAAAGCCATCACCATCTGTTTTAGTAGTGAATATAATCTGTTTCTGGTAATCCATCAACTCCAGGTTTACACCACTTAATGGTTTTGCCGTCAATAAATCTGTTGCAACAATAAGCATACTGTTATCGTTACCACGTTTGGCCACTAAACCAATATTCGAAGCAATTAAGTTTCTGCTGGCCCAGCGCTGGTTGGTGTAAAACGATGGCGTACATGGATTGTCTTTATCATTCCACCTGTAATTTGGCGGGTAATAATTATTGTAACGCTGCCAAAAATCATCGTCTTCATCAATTTTTTCGCCATAACCTTCATAATCGCCATATTCGGCTTCTTCCTCACCACCATCGGCTTTTTCTTCCCCGGTTTTACAATTGTAAGCATTGTATTCCTGTCTGAAAGCAATGGTAACGCGGTACATGGCACCCGGCTCAGTACGGATCATTTTGTCAAGATCAAGGGTGAAACGGTTCTTTTTATGGAGGTTAAGTGCCTTATCTTCATCTAATCGCACCGTTTTTTGCAGAATAGGTTTTGCCACCCTACGCAATTCGTTACCATCTTTATAACTATTCGTTTGAAAAAACTGCGGTATATTGTTTTCGTAAATTTTGATCACGGTAACATCAACAGCCTTTAAATTAATCGCTTCGAAAGGTAAAATCAGCTTTCCTGAGTTGGGTAAAATGGTACCATTACCTGCAATGGTAACGGCTGGTAATTTATCCTCGAAAACAAGATTGGCTACTTTACCGTTTGGAAGTGTCTTCGCATTGATGTTTTCTACTCCTGCATTCACACTTAAAGTATAATTGCCTTTAAGTTCTTCGGCAGCATAAACTTTAACCTGACTGGCATCAATGGTATACCTTAAGTCGCTCAGATTGCCAAGCGTAATCATACCTGTTAAATCCTGTCCTACACCAATGGGTTCAGAAAATTGCACCAAAGCATAATCTTCTTCACCCTGAATGGCCTTCATGTCCAGTATTTCGAACTTATTTATGGCCGGAACACGGATTTCTACTTCTCCTTTTTGTTCCGCGTCGATGGCATCGCCATCCCAGTCTATTTTTAATGTTTGATCGTTTCCAGTCTTTTTTATGCTATCTATAGTGAATTTTGAAGTGTTTTTTGCCGGATCATGCTGCCATTTGATTTTTAGCTTTTGATCAAAATCCAATGAAATCGTTTTCTCTATTTTACTGGTTTCTTCTACGTCAGCAGTAGCCACTTCGCCGGTTAATTTCATGTAATCCATTGCAGTATTGTTCTGCGAAACCAATCCGTTTTGAGAAAGCATCATCCCTGGGGTAATTACTTTAAACTCAAAGTCGAAATCTTCAAGGCCTTTTTCTGTAGCGGAAACCTCCGAAAGTTTGAATGTAGCTTCGTAGTTTTTGCCAGGTTTGAGGTTTTCATCTGGCCTAAATTCAACCGTCTGTTGATCTATCCAATAGGTTTTGCCCGAGATAGAAGGGGAGAAGTCGAAAAGTTCGCGTGAATCTGCTTTGCCCAGATCCTGCATGCCTGTTGCCGCATTGGCTAAATGAACTCTGATAAAACTCTTTTTGGAAATGGTTCCGGAAGTATAGGCTTCAATATATTTTGCATAAGCCTGATTTTCTTCATGATTTTTTTTCTTTCTGTTGAAATAGATAAATACAATTGCCGCTATAGAAACAGCAAGCAATCCGATGAAGATAAATTTCTTTTTAGAGGAAGATTGGTAGGTAGATGGTTGTTCCATGTTTGAAATTCGTTAAGATAAATGGAAATATAATGGTGCGGTAAAAGCAATAGATGTGCCGCAATTTATCCTTTGCGTCCGAAACCCTATATTCCATCCGAAAATAAACTAAAATTCACGTTAAAATAAATTATGTTGAAAATTAACACTTAGGGTTTGTTCCTTTGCATGGTTTTGGATAAGTTTACAACATTAACCCCAATACAACCAGATATGATAAAGAAACTCTTGATTTTTTCAAGCCTGTTAATTACAGCAAATTTTTGTTTTGCACAAAAGACAAATGCAGAAAAAGAAGTTAATGAAGCTGTAAACAAACTTATTGGTCTAATGATTAATCCTGATAGCTTAGGCTTAGACAAGTTGTTACTTAATAATTTAAGTTATGGTCACTCAAGTGGAAAAGTGCAAACTAAACAAGAGTTTATGCATTCATTATTATCAGGCGAATCAGATTTTTTAGATGATATTATTCTGGGTGATCCAAAAACAATTATTCAAGGGAATACTGCTCTAGTGAGACATAAACTAATGGCCCAAACAAATGATAAGGGTGTAAAGGGAAGTGTAAATTTATATATTCTTTTAATCTGGAGTAAAGAAAAGTCGGGCTGGAAATTAATTGGAAGACAGGCTGTTAAGGTGCCTTAGGTTAGTTTGGAGTTTACAGTTTGGAGTTTTCAGTTTTGGATGCAGAACTGGCGATAGTACTAAGTTAAATACTTAAAACCTATAAGGAGTGACTCCAAACTCACCACCCTAAACTCCCAACTTACTTAATCATCACCCCAGGTCTGTTTACCAGCGGAATCTTGATCATATTGGAATCGATGATGCTTTCGGGCAAGAAAATAAACTTCTTATCATAAATAGTGCTACCAATGTAATAGCTTAGCCAGTACTCGTTAGTTAAGCCGAAAACTTCAGGATCTATGGCTTCCACTCCTGCAAAAGAATTTGCTTCCATGTCGCCTACAAAATGCCTTAAAACAGAAGTTTTTACCTGCTTTCCGTCTTTTTCTCCATAACCTTTAGAGCTGATCAATACATTGGTTATCGGTTCGTCTTTTAAATTAACGAGATAAACCGTCCAGCTTTTTACTTCTGGTGTTTCGCCCATCAATACAACGGCCATTGCAATATCTTCAACTGTATTTTCTGGTAAATCTGCTTTCAATTTTTGAAGTTATTGAATGAGTAAATAAATGAATTATTGAATAAGCGGGCTTCATTTCGGGCCGTTAAATTCTTTAATTAACCTTAACCTTGTGCCTGTTGATACAATATGTATGTCCTTCGACAGGCTCAGGAGGACAATATGGATATTTGGGTTGCCAAATTTTATCCTGGCAATCCAAATATCCTTTAATCCTGGCCTATTTTTTCTTCGCTACAGCCTTTTTAGCTGGGGCTTTTTTCTTTGCCGGTGCTTTTTTCTTCGTTTCGAAAGCATTAGGCACCTGCTCTACAATCATTTTCTTAACCACTTCCAAATCAATATCAACCAATTCTTCCGGTGTATATTTTTGTTTGGTAGCCTCGTTATTCCTCAATTTAAGCATTAACTTGCCAAAACGGATAAATGGTCCCCAACGGCCGTTTTCGATAGAAATTTTTTCAGCATCCCAGGTTTTAATAAATCTGTTAGCCTCTTTTTCTACTTTTTTACCGATTAAGGTATTAATATCCTCTTGTGTTAAATTGTCGAAATCGTATCCTTTTGCAGGAATATTGATGAAGAGATCGTTCCATTTAATAAACGGACCAAAGCGGCCTTTTCCTTTTGTTACGCCTAAACCTTCGTAATAGGCAATAGGTGCATCATCATCCATTTTCTGGCGGATAATTTCAACTGCTCTTTCGTAGGTAACTGATAAAGGCTCCTCGTTTTTAGGAAGGGAAATAAAACTTTCGCCCCATTTTACATAAGGACCAAAACGGCCAACACCAATCATTACTTCTTTTCCTTCAAAATCAGGTAGTTGAAAAGGAAGTTTAAATAGCTCCAGCGCATCATCTAAAGTAATGGTTGCAACAGATTGTGTGCGCATTAAGCTGGCATATCGAGGTTTTTCCTCTTCATCAAGCTCTCCAATTTGAACCAATGGTCCAAATTTGCCGACCTTGGTATATACATTTTTACCCGTGGCAGGATCTAACCCCAATAAGCGCTCACCAGTAGCACGTTCTGCCGTTTCAAGCGTTGTTTCTACTTCGGTATGAAATGGGTTATAGAACGAGTGCAGCATTTTAGTCCACTCTTGTAAACCTTGTGCAATTTCATCAAATTCTTTCTCCACCTTTGCCGTGAAGTTAAAATCGACAATGCCTTTGAAATGTTCTACCAAGAAATCGTTTACTACTTCACCAATATCGGTAGGGAAGAGTTTTGATTTCTCAGCACCGGTGATTTCTGATTTTATTTCTTTTTTTACTTGCCCATCAGCTAAAATGATAGAAGTAAACTTACGTTGTTTACCATCTCTATCTTCTTTAACCACATAACCACGGTTTTGTACCGTAGAAATGGTTGGTGCATAAGTAGACGGGCGGCCAATGCCCAGTTCTTCTAATTTTTTAACTAAACTGGCCTCTGTATATCTTGCCGGCGGACGAGAATAACGCTCGGTTGCCTGCATTTCTTTTAAAAATAGTTCCTGTCCCTTGCTTAAAGGAGGTAAAATTGCACCACCTTCTTTTTCTTCGTTTTCTTCATCATCAGTAGATTCCAGATAAACTTTTAAGAAACCATCAAATTTTAATACCTCACCTTCTGCAACTAAGTGTTCTTTTCTGGTTGAGGCGGTGATCTGAGCGGTTGTTTTTTCGAATAACGCCTCACTCATTTGTGAAGCAATAGCGCGTTTCCAGATTAAATCGTACAAGCGTTTTTCGGAAATATCGCCGTCTACACTGTGTCTGTCGAAATAAGTAGGGCGGATGGCTTCGTGAGCTTCCTGGGCACCAGCAGATTTTGTTTTATAAACGCGGTGTTGGTGGTATTTATCGCCGTAAGCAGATTTAATTTCAGCAGCAGCTGCATTTAAAGCAGTTTCGGATAAGTTTACAGAGTCTGTTCTCATGTAGGTAATCTTACCTGCTTCGTACAGTCTTTGCGCAACCTGCATGGTTCTGGCTACCGAAAATCCTAATTTTCTGGAAGCTTCTTGTTGTAAGGTTGAAGTGGTAAATGGGGCTGCAGGATTACGTTTTGCCGGCCTTGTTTCCAGACTGGTAATATCGAACCTGGCATTTGCACAGTCCTGAAGAAATTTTTCAGCATCAGCCTCATTTTCGAAGCGTTGTGGCAATTCTGCTTTTACAATTTCTTTTCCTTTGCCGGTAGCAAACTGGGCGGTAATTTTATAGGCAGCAGCTGCATTAAAATTTAAAACTTCTCTTTCTCTATCAACTATTAAACGCACGGCAACTGATTGTACACGGCCTGCAGATAATGATGGTTTTACCTTTTTCCATAAAACAGGAGAAAGTTCGAAACCCACCAAACGATCTAATACACGACGTGCCTGTTGCGCATTTACCAGGTTATAATCTATTCCCCGCGGACTGTCGATTGCTTTTAAAATTGCTGGTTTGGTAATTTCATGAAAAACGATGCGTTTTGTTTTCTCCACTTTTAGGCCTAAAGTTTCGAATAAGTGCCACGAAATAGCTTCCCCTTCACGGTCCTCATCGGATGCTAGCCATACCATTTCGGCTTCCTTAGCTAGTTTTTTTAACTCGGCGACAATGTTTTTCTTGTCGGCGGGTACTTCGTATGTCTGCGCAAAATTATTTTTGATATCAATGGCCATATCACCTTTAACTAAATCGCGGATGTGGCCGTAGCTAGATTTTACAAGAAAATCTTTGCCTAGGTAGCCTTCTATAGTTTTAGCTTTTGCGGGTGACTCGACGATTAATAAATTTTTGGCCATGAAATACGTTTTTGTGCAAATAAAGCTATAATTAAAGCATAAATCAAAACATGAATAGAATTAAATACAATTTTTTTATTAAATGCAACGGAAATATGTTGGTTTATAGGTTGATTTTAATGCGGTTTTAATCCTTTTTTTGGAAAGCAATATTAGTAATTTGTAAGTAAGGCTTTGTCCCGCCCTTTGCTACAAATCCTCAACCTCGTTCCTCGGTCTGCGGGTTTTTCGCTCCGGTCGGGTTTAGGTGGCTTGGTTAATGCTACTATTTAGGTTTTAACGGCGTTGTGCCAAGCTGAAGGTACAAAATGGCATCAGGCTTTGTTAATTAAACCAGATAGAGCGGAATAGCCCACAGCGTAGCGAGGACTATAAGCGATAGCGGGGCTGTAAACCGCCAAGAACCACTGCCTTCAATTTCCTAATCAGAAAAGGCGCTTATTTAAAGGACGAAATACATGCTTTCATTTTCAATCAAAACCTTAAGCTCTTTAATTATTCAAATCGCATAATTTACAACAACGTTACGTTGACACAACCTATTTGTGCCTATATTCGTATATAAAAATAAAACAACGATGATCAGCACAATTCTAATCCTATTAAACTTATTGGTATCTCCACCAAAAAATGTTTACGATTTCAGCTTTAAAACCATTGATGGTAAAGAAATTAAACTATCGAAATTTAAAGGCAAAAAAATCTTAATTGTTAACACCGCTTCTAAATGTGGTTTTACCCCACAGTACGAAGATTTAGAAAAACTTCAAAAGCAATATGGTAAAAAGGTAGTATTAATTGGTTTCCCTGCGGGTAACTTCGGCGGACAGGAGTTTTCTACCAATGCAGAGATTAAAGAATTTTGTACCGGAAAATACAATGTATCTTTTATGTTGGCAGAGAAAAGCAGCGTTAAAGGTGATGATATCAGTCCATTGTTCAAGTATTTAACTTCTCAAACGAATACGGAAGAGCAAGGTGATATTAAATGGAACTTTGAGAAATTCTTAATTAATGAAAAAGGAGAATTGGTACACCGTTTCCGTTCTAAAACAAAACCTACTGACGAAGCGATTGTTAAAAACTTATAAAGCTTAGCGTTTAGGGGTTAGTGTTTAGGCGCTAAACCCTAAACGCTAACCCTTTAACAATTCCATTTAAATTAGTTTTTCTCCAAAACTGTTTTCCAAACCAAGGCACTGAGCGCCGCACCAATAATGGGTGCTACAATAAATAGCCAAACCTGGCTTAAAGCTTCTCCACCAACCAAAAGTGCCGGACCAATACTTCTTGCCGGATTTACTGATACCCCCGTTACCGGAATGCCCACAATATGGATCAGCGTTAAACTTAAGCCAATAGCAAGTCCTGCAAAGCCGCCGTTGATATTTTTAGTAGAGGTTGAGCCGAAAATCACCAATAAGAAAATAAAGGTGAGTACAACTTCGGCAATAAAACCAGCTGCTAAACTGTAATGTTGTGGAGAAAGTGCTGCAAAACCGTTTTGCCCTAATCCATTTACTGTTAAAGAATATTCTGCTTTCCCTGATGCAATTTGTAGTAAAATAAATGCGCCTGCAATGCCGCCTAATACCTGAGCCACAATGTAATAAGCAGCTTCAGAAATTTTCATCCGGCCGGCAATTACCATTCCGATTGAAATTGCCGGATTAATGTGACAGCCTGAAATGTGCCCAATAGCATAAGCCATAGCCGTAACTGATAAGCCAAAGGCAAAAGATATGCCTAATAAGCCTACGCCGGTTGTGCCATTTGCGCCAGCTATAACCGCGCTGCCACAACCCATTAAAACCAATACGAGCGTGCCTAGAAATTCGGCACTGAATTTAGAAAGTTTACTTGTCTCCATATAATTTATTATTTAAAGGTTAGATGTTATCCGGATGATTGTCAATCGAATATAACTAAAAATTTAGAATATAAAATGGAATAAAATGCTTGTGATTTAGCCTGATTGAATTACGGAATTTTAGACAAGAGAAAGGGGCTTAAATCCATAAGCCCCATTTAAACCAAACAAACTATTTATGAAGTTTATATAAAACCCATATTAGAATAAAATGTTTTGATGGAAATTAAAATTATTTACAATTTTTGGGGGTAATTATGGTTTTATCAGGTCAATTGCCATTTTTTGCTCAAAATAAGTTCTACTGTAACTAAATTGATAGAAAACGGTAAGCTGTTTTTGACTTTGACGTGTTAAAATAGGTTGAGTTGTTCTGGTTGATATAGGTTAGGGTCGAAATTGTAAGCTTCGGGTGTGTTTTGAGTATTGCTTACATAGTACAGCGCTGTTTCTTCATATCTTGAAGCTACTTTAACAAAAGTATTGCCGGCAACATTTTTAAATAGATTTTCAACCAGCTCTGGGTCGTTATTATCTTTTGATAAGTGGCTCAATAATAAATGGCTCATATATGGGGCTTTATGGTTGATGAAAAGCTCCAATGCCTGTGTATTGCTTAAGTGACCGTGACCACTTGTAATCCTCCGCTTTAAAAAATACGGATATCGGCCATTTTCCAGCATCTCTGTGTCGTAATTGGCTTCTAAGAAAGCGGCATGGCAGTTTTTGAAATGGGTAATTAAATGATCGCACACCGAGCCAATATCTGTAAAAACCCCCACTCTTACCTCATTACATTCAACAGTAAAACTATAAGGATCAGCTGCATCATGAAATTTAGAAAAGGCAGAAATCTTTAAACCACCAATCTGAATGTGCTGTAAATGGCTTAATGAAAAGGTATTGTTTGCATCCAAAACCAAGCGGCTGCTTTTTAGGGTAGCTGTGCTAATGTAAACCGGGAGTTTATGTTTTTTAGCAAACACCGCCAGCCCTTTAATGTGGTCGCTATGTTCGTGTGAGATAAAAATGGCTTTTACTTTACTGATTGATAAACCTAAACGGTTCATCCGTGCTTCAACCTCTTTGCAGGTTAGGCCAACATCAACCAAAATTGCTTCATTATCGTTACCTACATAGTAACAATTGCCATTACTGCCCGAATTGATTGATGTAAAATATAGTGCCATTTTTCAGCCTGCAAGATAAGGCTTATTTGGCGAAGGAAAAAGGAAAACTATACTCTCGCGCCATTGTGTTCTACCAAACGCGAAAGGAGGGGTAGAAAAGCCTGAATCAAGTTGATTTCTTCTGAGGAGAAGATTTTTTCCATGGTTTGTGCCAGCCATTCTTCTTTTATTTTTCTGCTGGCGATAATGTGTTTTTCGCCAAGCTTGGTTAAGCCGATAAAAACCTTTCGTTTATCCTCTTTACTTGGAAAGCGTTCCACACATTTGGCGTCGAACAAGCGGTTGATGATCTGTGAAATAGCTTGTTTTGATACCCTTTCCATGTCTGCCAGCTCTGTAGATAACATTTTGCCATGTTGTTCGAGCAGCGACATCGTTAACAGTTCGGCGTTACTAAAGTCTGAACTTACGTTCTGTTTACGTAGCTGCCTGGTTAAGCGGGTAACGGTGCTTCTTAGTTTTGCGGCTATATCTTGTGTTTGAGTAGGCATCTTAATGGTAAATAAACTTTACAAATATAAGCTTTTAATTTTGTAGGTAAACTAATGTGAGTCTTTGTTTTGTTTGAATTGTGATTCTGGTGTGATAAAACTTTCTGTTTTTGGTTTTTTGATCCGAGTTTAGTTTTGTACTTTTGTAAAGTTACTTTACTATTTTAAACATGAGTATTTTTCGTTCACTAAGGCATTACAATTACAGGTTATTTTTTACAGGTCAGGCTATTTCACTAATCGGCACATGGATGCAGCGTGTAGCCATCAGCTGGTTGGTATATCGCTTAACAGGATCGGCCTTTTTACTGGGATTGATTACTTTTTTGAGTTTAATCCCTTCATTGGTACTCGCACCATATGCTGGGAGCTATGTAGATAGGCATAACAAGTATAAGATATTGGTGATTACCCAGGTGATCCTGATGCTGCAGGCTGGTGCCCTGGCTTTAATGATCTGGTTTAAAGTATACGATATGTTCTGGATTGCAGCACTTTCGCTGGTTCAGGGCCTGGTGAATGCTTTTGATGTTACTGCCCGTCAATCGTTAATGGTAAATTTAATTGATGATAAAGAAGATTTACCAAATGCCATTGCGCTCAATTCTTCCATGTTTAATGCAGCCAGGTTAATCGGCCCAGCACTGGCAGGGGTAATTTTGAGTACTTTAGGCGAAGATATCTGCTTCCTGATCAATTTTGTGAGCTTTATTGCTGTACTGGGCTGTATGGTGATGATGAAGCTTAAACTCACCGCACATCAAAAATCAAAAGAAAATATCTGGATCGACCTGAAAAAAGGTTATGATTATCTTAAATCATCGCCAGATTTGGCATCTATGGTATTGATGATGGCTGCATCGAGTTTATTGGTAATCCCTTTCACTACTTTATTGCCTGTTTTTGCCAAAGATATTTTTAACGGAAATGCCACAACATTTGGCTGGTTTGAAAGTGCAGCAGGATTTGGTGCATTCTTCGGCGCCATTTATATGGCTACATTAAAAGTGAAGCAAAACCTACAGAAAATTGTAATGATGTCGGGTATTTTGCTGGCCATTTCGGTTGTGGCGCTGGCTATATCACCATCGCTTGTTCTGGCTTTAATCTGTACCGGTTTAGCTGCTCTAGGTCTAATGGCTCAAACCTCATCCATCAATACTTATCTGCAGACCCATGCCGATGATGCAATGAGGGGAAGGACTTTAAGTTATTATATCATGGCTTATCAGGGGGTATTGCCAATCGGCAGCTTGCTGATGGGCTATTTGGCGCATCTTTTTGGTACTCAAACTGTAGTTGCTTTTGAAGGTGTTGCGGGCTTGCTGATTGTAGCTGCGTTTGTGTACAATGAAAAGCACAGGAATCAATTGAACAGTAGTGCAATGTCGTTAAATTAATATGTCATCTGGATTTTTTTAATTTGGGTACGAGTGGTCGTCACCCTGTCCCGAAACTTCGGGATCAGGGTCTTAATAGATAGATAAAGATGCTGATCCCGAACATTCGGGACAGCATGACGATCGAGTAGATATAACATTGTGCACAAAACGCTAAACGCCATGCGCCAAACGCTTACCCATGCACGATCAGCTTACAATCCACCATTAATTTTTGGTAATCATGAAGATCAATTTCTTTGTTGATCAATTGTATCAATAGTTTAATTGCATTTTCACCTACTGATTCGGGGTTTTCTTCAATAGAGGCAATAGGTGGTGAATCGAGATAGCTGATGAAAGAAGTGTTCCCGAATCCTACGTATTCAATTTTGTCAAAGTCAGGGTGGTTTATCGATTTCAGGTATTTCATCGCATCGAACATAATAGGTTCTTTAAAAGCCACGAGCGCAGTAGGCATATTTTCTGGGTTGGCAAATAAGTTCTTAATTGCTGAGATCGTATTTTCTTTATCGAAATCGGTATAAGCAACCAATTCTGATGAAAAAGGAACCTGATTATCATTTAAAGCATTGATGTAGCCATTAAAGCGATCGTGCGTAAAATTAATCATTTTTGGACCGCCCAAATAAGCAATCTTTTTATGCCCCCTGTCTATTAAAAACTTTGTAGCCTGATAACAGCCCTGAAAAGTATTGCCCAAAACTTTATGGCAGCTTAGGTTAAAACTCGGGTTTCGGGCATAATACACTACCGGAGTGCCCATGTTTTCGAACTGGTCTAAATGCGAAAAATCCTGTGTGTGTTTTGAAATAGCCACAATTAAACCATCAACCCGGCTTCGCAACAACATATTTGCAGATTGGATTTCTTTTTTCAGGTCATCGTGAGACTGGCTGATGATCACATTATATCCATTTTGCGTGGCAAATTGCTCTACACCATAAATACTTCTGGTAAAATAGTGATCCAAAAGATTGGGTAAGATAATACCAATAATGTGCGATTTCTTTTCCTTTAAATTAATAGCTGATTTATTGGGTGTAAAATGCAAATCGCGGGCCATCTCCTGAACACGTTGTTTCGTGTACTCGTTTATAGTTGGGTAGTTATTAAGGGCTTTTGATACTGTTGATACTGACATTTTTAACTTTTCAGCCAAGAATTTTAGTGTAACAGGGGTATTGTTCATTATCTTTTCCAATCTCAGTGCATAGTTAAGAAAAAAACGCAATTATTTCAAACGTTTGAAATGTTGTTTCAGTGGATTTTACTGCGTTTTGGTCTATTTTAAAACGTTTAATTTTTTAAGCTTTTCTAAATTCGTGATCACTAGCACAAACTATCCAAATAAACATGATGAAATCATTACCTGCTCCCAGCAAATGTTGTCAAAAACCTAACCTAGGCTTTTGGGGCAAATTCTTCGTTATTAATGAAAAACTAAATTTTGCTCAAATTTAGGAGAGTAGTGGAAACACCGTCTGTTAATTAATTGTTAGTTTTGAAACGATCAATTAATTAATATTAAAACTTAAGTTATGCTAAAAACAACCTATAGCGTATTTTTAATCTGCTTTTCGCTCCTTTCATCAATCAGTTACGGTCAGGTTACCGCTATACAAAATATTCAGGGCCGGAAAATCCAGAGCCTTAATGGTAAATGGAACTATATTGTTGATCCTTACGAAAACGGTTATTACGATTATCGTCACGATCCATTCGATCAGTCGAAAACCGGAACCGGAGGTTATTTCGATGATAAAACTCAGAAAGACAAGTCAGAACTGATCGAGTATGATTTCGATCATTCACCACAAATGAATGTTCCTGGCGACTGGAACTCGCAATCGGAAAAATTAGAACTTTACGAAGGCAATGTCTGGCTGCGCAAAAAGTTTGATGCAAAACCAGAAAAAGGGAAAAAATACTTCGTTTATTTCGGTGCAGTAAATTACGAAGCCCATGTTTACCTCAACGGTAAAAAACTGGGGGTACACAAGGGTGGTTTTACACCTTTCCAGTTCGACGTAACCAACAACTTAAAAGTTGGCGAAAATTCAATTGTGCTTAAAGTTGATAATATCCGTAAACAGGATGAAATTCCAACTGTAAATACCGATTGGTGGAATTATGGCGGCATTACACGTGATGTTTTTTTAGCCGAATTTCCTGAACATTTTATCAGTGATTATAAACTTCAGCTCGTTAAAGGAAACAATAACTTATTAAATTTTTCGGTAAAACTTGCTGATGCGACTGCTGGACAGGAAATTACGCTTTCTATTCCAGAGCTGAAGCTGGAAAAGAAATACAAAACAGATGGCGAAGGTAAAATAGCAGATGAATTTACCTGGAATAACTTAAGCCTATGGTCGCCAGAAGCACCAAAACTATATGCGGTAAACATTAAAACCGATAAAGAAAATATCAACGATAAAATTGGTTTCAGAACCATTCAGGTTGATGGCGATAGCATCCTGTTAAATGGTAAATCTGTTTTTTTAAGAGGAATCTCACTACATGACGAAAACCCGCTTATAGCTGGTCGTTTACGCTCAGAAGGCGATATGCGCATGATGTTGCAGTGGGCAAAAGATATGAACTGTAACTACGTTCGCCTGGCGCATTACCCGCATAACGAAGAAATGATTCGCCTTGCCGATGAAATGGGACTATTGGTTTGGGCTGAAGTTCCTGTTTACTGGACCATCAGCTGGACAAATCCGGCAACCTATGCCAATGCAAAAAAGCAATTGACTGATTTAATCGTACGTGATAAAAACAGGGCAAGTGTGATTGTTTGGTCTATTGGTAACGAAACCCCGTTAAGTGATGCCCGTTTGAGTTTTATGAGCAATCTGGCAGAAACTGCCCGCTCGTTAGATGATACCCGTTTAGTGGCTGCTGCTTTAGAAGTACACCGCGAAGGAAACAATATCATTTTAAACGATCCCCTGGGCGAAAAAATCGATCTGGTAAGTTTTAATGAATATGCTGGCTGGTACTGGGGAGGTAATCCATCCGAAATTACCAAATACAATTTTGATATAAAATATAAAAAGCCTGTGGTAATTACTGAATTTGGAGGTGATGCTTTGGGCGGTTTCCACGCTGATGAAAATACACGTTGGAGCGAAGAATACCAAGAGGCGTTGTATAAAAATCAGATCGCTATGTTAAGTAAAATTGGCGCTTTGAGAGGCATGACACCATGGATTTTAACCGATTTCAGATCACCAAGAAGACAGCATCCAATTTATCAGAATTTCTGGAACCGTAAAGGCTTGATCAGCGAAACAGGTAAGAAAAAGAAAGCCTTCTTCGTGCTGAAAGATTTTTACGACCAGATGCAGGTCAAATACAAATAAAATATGAACAGCTTACAGAAAACTAGTTTTGATTTTAAAATTATGCTTTTGATAGCGCTGTTAAATAAACTTAAAAAAGAACTAAACAAATGGTAAAAGAAGTAGAAAGCCTGTTTTCGCTGAAAAACAAGGTTGTAGTAGTTACAGGTGCTACAGGTGTTTTGGGCGAGGCTTTTGTAAATGGATTATGCGCAGCTGGTGCTGTAATCGTTGTTATAGGAAGAAATGAAGCGGCTGCCAAACAAAGGGTTGCTGATGTAACAAACGCAGGAGGAAAAGCTATTTATATTATTGCCGATGTATTGGATGAGCAGAATCTGCTTAATGCGAATGAAATCATTATCAAAGAATTTGGTCGCATAGATGCGCTGATTAATGCAGCAGGTGGAAATGTGGCGGAAGCCGTTATTCAGCCCGGAAGTGACATTTTTGATCTTAATATTCCAGCCTTAAAACAAGCATTTGACCTCAATTTATTTGGAACTATTTTGCCTACACAGATTTTCGGTAAAGAAATTGCGAAAAATGGGGGCAGTATTGTGAATATTTCATCAGTTTCTGCTAGCCAGGCCATTACACGCGTATTGGGTTACTCATTGGCCAAAACATCTATTGATTGTTATACCAAATGGATGGCTGTTGAATTAGCTAATCGTTATCAGGATAAAATCAGGATAAATGCCATTGTACCCGGCTTTTTTATTACTAACCAGAACAGGGCATTATTAACCAACGAAGATGGTTCTTTAACCGCAAGAGGGCAGGCCATCATTGCTAAAACGCCCTTTAAACGGTTTGGAGCGCCAGAAGAATTGATTGGCGCTTTAGTATATTTGCTAAGTGATGCCTCTAAATTTGTAAATGGACAGAATGTTACAGTGGATGGGGGATTTACCGCATTTTCTGGCGTTTAGATATCAGTACAATCACATAATCAGTGTAATCTTAAAATCTGTGTAATCACACATATATGAAAAAATTAGAACAAACCTGGCGTTGGTATGGTCCGAACGATCCAGTTAGCCTACAAGATGTTAAACAAGCAGGCGCTACGGGCGTTGTAACTGCACTGCATCATATTCCACATGGTGAAGTTTGGCCATTACATGATATTCAGGAAAGAAAAGCCATTATCGAGGCAGCAGGTTTAACCTGGTCGGTGGTTGAGAGTGTTCCCGTACACGAAGCGATTAAAACGCGTAGGGCAGATGCCGGGCAGTATATCGAAAACTATAAAACCTCTTTGCGTAACCTATCGGCCTGCGGAATTAAGACTGTGTGCTATAACTTTATGCCAGTTTTAGATTGGACCCGTACACAATTGGATCTGGAAATGACCGATGGATCGAAAGCCCTTTATTTTAACTGGATCGATCTGGCCATTTTTGATCTTTATATTTTGAAAAGAGAAGGTGCAGAAGCAGATTATTCACAATCTATTTTAGATAGGGCTGCAGCTAAAAATGCAACTTTAACGGAGCAGGATTTAGTTGATCTTCGTATTAATGTATTAATGGGCATCCCGACCGAAAAAGAAATCGAGCTGGAAACTTTGCGCAATAGCATCAATGAATATAAAGTCATTGGAAGACAGGGCTTAAAAGAAAATTTGAAATTTTTCCTGTTATCTATTGCTGAGGTTTGTACAGAAGAAGGTATTAAAATGACCATTCATCCTGACGATCCTCCTTATGCTATTTTAGGTTTGCCAAGAATTGCGAGTACGCTCGAAGATTTTAATTATATTATTAAAGAAGTAGATCAGGCTTTTAACGGTGTTTGTTTCTGTACAGGCTCTTTAGGTGCCGGAATGGGGAATAATGCTTTAGAGATCTTCAATGCGGTTAAAGAGCGTGTTTACTTTGCACATTTGCGTAACGTTAAAAAAGATGAGGACGGTAGTTTTTACGAAGCAGATCATTTAGGTGGTGATGTGAACATGTACGAAATCATGAAAGCCTTATCAGAAGAAAATGCACTGCGCGATAAATCAATTCCTTTCCGCCCAGATCATGGCCACCAAATGTTGGATGATTTGGCTAAAGTAACTAATCCGGGTTATTCTGCAATTGGCAGATTAAGAGGGTTGGCCGAATTAAGAGGCTTAGAAATAGGCGTTACAGGGAATTACTAATTTGGATCGTCATTGCGAGAAGGAACGACGAAGCAATCTCATTAATTGTCTTTCTTCGTTTTGTCATCCTGAGTGGTAATTTGTTTTATGAAAATCAATTTGAGTGACGTACAATTGTTTTCTTTTTCCATACACCAGGGGCTTGCCTCGGCTCGCCGCCGCCGAAGGGCTCTTTCTTTTTGGCATCAAAAAGAAACAAAAAATGCCGGCTGAAAATTTTTCTTTTGAAGGCAGTTGTACGGCTAGAACAGTGCAGTCCGAAAAATTTGTTAGGCCGGATTTAAGTGGAACGGGGATATGGTGCTGTGGCCCAGCTGGGTGGAAATGTATAGTGTCGCAAATATCTTATCAGTAGGTAATTGCAAAATAACGTTGATGATAACGTAGTGAAAGGATCTTTTAGCGTTAATTTATCACAAATGCGCACAAATAAACATTGTTTTATTTGTGCGCATTTTTTGTAATAGCCGGGCTTGTATTCGCTTATCGCCTAACGCCAACCCTTATTCTTTACAAATACACACCAATTCCCGAAATTTTAACTCACCTTTGCTTGTGGCTTGAAATTTGAGTCTCTTAAAATTATGGAAAACAGCAATAACCCCAAGAAGAAGATCTTAACGCCTTCTGTTGTACATGATGATTTACCTGAGGTTAAGAAGCCTGAGCATTTACGGAAGGTGCCGCTAAATCACGACAGTGGATTGCCAGAAAATCCTGAAAGAAATTATCACCATGAAGAATTAAAGAGTGTAACCGCGGGTCACGACAAAATTCGGCATGCCGATGATGATATTTGGAACGGAGAAGACGCGTAATTTAGATTTGATCATGTTTTTTTGAGTGCTCGCTCTGTACTTTTGATATAGAATAGGGTGAAAAACAACTTTTTTTATGGGGTACAGTCAAATTTATTCCGTCCAAATTTAATTTTAATTGCTTCGTTCTTAAACACTTATTTGAAATAGAAAAAGCAGCTTCTAAATAGTTTAAAATATATTTTTACATATTAAATAGAACTTCTATATTTGCAGCTCATTAAAAAATGAGCCTCGGTAGCTCAGCTGGATAGAGCGTCGGTTTTCTAAACCGAGGGTCAGGGGTTCGAGTCCCTTCCGGGGTACATTTAAAGGTCTTTAGTTATGCTAAAGGCCTTTTTTTATGTCTATCTGATTTCCCTTTATCAAAAATTAAGTATTTCTAATATGATTTTGGCGCACTTTCTTAGCTTATCTAAACCTCGGCTACTTTGTAAATCTGTGTTTTCCTGTATCATAGTGGTATTTATTTAAATATGGCATAAATAGTCTGTGCGATGGCTATATGAGCGTTTATGCCGGAATTTCTTGAAAATGTGTTGAGGGGAGGAGGTTAATTGGTGCTAAAGTTAGATAGATACTCTCTTCCTTACTTCTTTATATCCAGTTCATAGTCTATTTCTCTCTTTTAAGGGGATGGTTTTAGTTTTGGATATCCGTCTTTGGGTTTTAAAGGTGAGCCGCCAACTCCATGCTTTATAAGCAAACACTTTTTATCAAAAGACGCTAAACTGATATTTGTCATTTCCGAGCTTTGTAACTGTAGATTAGCAAGTTCTACCAAGGCGTTAGCAGAAGGGATGCCTTTGAAACGTTGTTCAAAATATAATGAGTTTGTATGAGCCTGAGCAACTTCGAGTATGAGACTATCAAGATGGTTCTTCATTGATTGTTCAGCTTCAACTTTTGAAACTCTCTCAACAAGAGTGGAAGTAGCAGACATTAAAGCACCTTTAATAAAATCTGGAGTAGCAAGGACTTTATAGGCGATATCTACATCAGATCCAATTAGATCAAGGTTCTCGATTTGCTTTTTGTATTCGTCAATCAAGCCATTGAGATCTTGATTAGCAAACTGTATAGAATCAGCCTCGTTTGAAATTGCGTTAATTTCCTTAGCCTTAATCTCTTTTAATATCTTCCGGTTTGAGACTTGTAAGATAGCATTTGACTTCTCTATCGATGACTGAATCTGTTTATATGAATCTACAAATGGTGACCTGCATCCTACCATTAGAAAGATCAGTACAATTAACTTCTTATTATTCATTTGTATGTGATTTTAGTTTTAACCACTCGTTAAAGTACCTGATTACTGTCTCATCAATATTGATTCTGTCCACTCCATCAATATACCATTGTACTCCGTCACTTATTAAATCACTCTTGGCATAATACAGAAAGTAGAACTCCTGAAGTGATTTCTCATAATCAAGTTCAAGGTAAAGATCTCTAAGCTCAGTAAGAACTGTTACTGATTCTAGCGTACCATCAAGGCACATCTGTATAAGGTAATTGACATAATTCCATACAGTTTGGAGTTTATCAGAGAAGTCCAAGCCCAATTCATTAAGTGCTTTTATAGTCAAGATTTGCATTTCAAAGTAATCGAATGGCTCACCCATACCTGCCAAAATAATAAGGTGTTCAGTATCATAGCCATTCATTAGCATTTCAACTGCCCAATCAGACCAAGTTCTGTTAAAGTCACGATCTAATGCTTTATAAGCTAAAACCCTTATTGTAGAACTTGGTAATGGACGCATTCTAGAGATAGTAGTGTTTTACAATAGTTCCTTTAAACATATTGGGAGGAGAAGCCTAAATTAGTATAATAGTTATATAGATACACAATATAATCTTGCTCTATGATATTAAATTCTTATTCCCATTTGGATGTCCCATAAAGCTTTATATCGCCCAACAGACCCGCTCTCTCATCTGTAATTTTCGTTATAGCAATTAGAATACTATTAAGTTTCATCTCGTGTATAAACTTTTTAGATAGAAGAGTAGATACCTGCGAGTCGTCATCAAATGCTATCCCGTTCAATCCATCTAATACACATTTTGGGGGTTCCGCTAAAAGTGGCCACTGGTTTTCATCCATCGTGGCCATCTTTTTCGGCCTATATTGTTCACTAGATTTCGCTTGAAAGTGGCCACTCGGCTCATTTTAAGCGGTTTTAAGCTTCTGAAAAGCGGGGGTGGATTCAATGATTGTTTCGCCTAGAGAAATCGAAACGGAGATGTTCTAATAGCCTTAAAATCAAAAATTATATTTCTTATTCTAATGTGTTTTTAAAAGCGGGTTGATTTGCTGTAAATCTTGTTCTGGAAGGCCGTTTTTGTTGCAAAACCATCTTCTGTGGAGGATTGGTTGATCAAATGCAGGAAAGATAGATTGGAAAATGAAGGGAAGGAATCTGGGAGGATTTAATATATTTGGCTCAGTCTTTACGATTCCATCAAGACCGGATGGTAAAAAGCGGGGTGTACAGTTTGGAATGAAAACTGGTGCACACTTTTAGCGAAATCCCCAGCACCAACCGCAAACTGAGAAAATGTGTGAGAATCGACAGTTACAGAGCAACGGGTTTCGATCTACGTTTTAACACAAACGACTGGCCAGGTGTTGGGAGTATCCCTAACAAGCAAAAATGATACACTGATCAACCATGATTTTTGAAAATAGATTTCATTTTCAATTATCCACTCAGCTATTCCTTACTTTTGCAGGCAATAACGGCTAAATAGCTTAATTAAGAAATGGATAATAGATTTTCTAACAGCAAGCAGGTTGCGGTGGTTTCCACTTTTTCTCATCTTTTAAATACGAATTTTAAGGGAGATATAAACGCTGTTTGCTGGCAGAGAGACCTGGTTGGCGACTTTAAGGAAATTGTATCCAAACTTGAACTGAAAGCAGATCTCACGGAAGTTTCTATGGAAGAGCTCCATGCGCTTAAGCTATCGGAACAAGGTAGTATGGCAAGGGATATTATCTCAAGTGATTTTCAGTTATTGGCAGATTCCGGAGCATCGCCTTCGCTCAATTTAATCAAAAGTTATGAGCGGGATGAGGAACTCGGTTTCATTTCAACAGATGTATATTCATTCCATGTAGACCGTTCTCCCGTCGGTACAGATACTTTTTTATGTACCTATTATGGTGCGGCCAGTGAAATCTTAGCTAATCATCAGGCAGAACAAAAAATCCTGGTCCCTGAAATCCGACAAAAGCTCAAAGAACTACATAACGGTCCGGAATCGGAATTTGAAAACTTTTTGATGGAGCATTATTTTGACCTGCATTACCAGGCCAAAGCTGATGCAAGGCCCATTAATTTGGGATTGGGTCATTTATGGAGGTTGGCAGTAGATTATCCTGATAAACAGGTTTTACCATGCGTGCACCGGGCACCCAACGAAAAAGACGGTGAGTATAGATTGCTGCTGATCTGCTAATCTTAAATTTTTTAATATAAACCTATTAATCGGCTGTTAATCAGGTAGCTTATATCAATTTAATTATCTGTAGAGCAATCTTTCTGCTTAAAAAATACCCCTCAAAAAGTTTCGTAGTTAACATTTCTGCTTACTAATTTAACATTACTGCTCTGTGGTCATGATATGGCATTGTAGTTTTGCATCATAAAAACATACCACCATATTCTAACCAATTAATTCTTTGTTCCGTTATGAAACGATTCTCTTTCTTTATTATATTGTTATTTGCTGCTGGGAGACTGCTTGCCGCTGAAGCTGTTGAGACGCTGGAGAATGGGATGAAGGTCCACCCCAAGGGGGGAGCTGCCAAAACTATTGAAATAAATGTGATCAACAGCCGGATTGTTAGGGTACAGGCTTCACCCGAAAGCACTATTCCCCAGGTTACAAGCCTTTGTGTAGTAGCCGGATTGACTCCGACAGTACCTTTCAAAGTAACAGAGAATGTGGAATTTGCCCAACTCTCTACCCAGGAGCTTACCGTCAAGGTTTCCCTTGTTACAGGTAAGGTTTCATTTACTGATAAATTTGGGAAAGTAGTGCTGCAGGAGGCAAAAAGAAGTTTTAGCCCTATTAATGTCGAAAACGATAAAGGATATACCATGCAACAGGTCTTCTCGGGTACCCCGGGTGAGGCCATTTATGGGCTCGGGCAGCATCAGTCTGACGATTTTAACTATAAACATAAAAGCGAAGACCTCTTCCAGTACAATACGAAGGTGGCTGTGCCATTCATTATGTCTACAAACAACTATGGTGTATTGTGGGATAATTATTCGCAGAGCAAATACGGCGATCCCCGGGATTATAAAGACCTGAATCAGTTCACCCTCTTTAATAAACAAGGCAAAAAAGGTTTTCTTACCGCTACATATAATCAAAAAAATAACGCGCCTATTATCCGTCAGGAGTCGGCAATCGATTATGAAAACCTCACAACTGTGAAGAAATTTCCTGCAGATTTTGATTTTAACAACGGTTCTGTAGTCTGGGAAGGAGAAATTCTTGCCAACCAAACTGATATTTACAAGTTTAGTCTTTATTATGCAGGTTACACCAAAGTATGGCTTGATGGAAAATTGGTAGTACCGGAGCGTTGGAGAACTTCATGGAACCCGAATACTTATCGGTTTCCTTTCTCCTTAACAAAGGGAAAACGCACCAAAATAAGACTGGAGTGGAAACCTGATGGAGGTGTTTCCTATGTTGGTCTTAAAGCACTTTCATCGTCTCCGATAGAAAAAAATGGCAATATATCCTTTTGGTCAGAAATGGGCGATAAGATGGATTATTATTTCGTGGCCGGTAAAAACATGGACGAAGTAATCAGTGGTTACCGCACGCTGACCGGCAAGGCGAGCATTATGCCCAAATGGGCAATGGGTTTTTGGCAGAGCCGCGAGCGTTACAAAACCCAGGATGAGCTATTAAATGTGGTAAGTGAATACCGGAAACGTCAGATTCCGCTTGATAATATCGTGCTTGATTGGAATTATTGGCCCGAAAATGCCTGGGGAAGCCATCAGTTTGACCTGAAACGGTTTCCTGATGCCAAAGGAATGGTAGACTCGGTGCATAAAGAAAATGCAAATATCATGATATCGGTATGGCCAAAATTCTATGCTACAACAGATCATTTTAAACAATTTAAGCAAAAAGGATGGATGTATATGCAGGCGGTGCAGGATAGTGTACGCGATTGGATAGGCCCGGGTTATGTTGGATCTTTCTACGATGCCTATAGCCCCGATGCGCAAAAACTTTTTTGGAAACAGATGAAAGAAAACCTTTACGTAAAAGGATTCGATGCCTGGTGGATGGACGCTTCCGAGCCCAACATTCGCGATTGTACCGATATGGAGTACCGAAAGAAACTATGTGGGCCTACTGCGCTGGGTTCTTCTACAAAATACTTTAATGCATATGCACTGATGAACGCCAACGCTATTTATAATGGGCAGCGTGAAGCAGATAATAACAAACGGGTATTTTTGTTAACGCGATCTGGTTTTGCGGGTTTACAAAGGTATTCTACCGCTACCTGGAGTGGCGATATCGCATCAAGATGGGAAGACCTAAAAGCGCAGATTCCTGCCGGGCTTAATTTTGCGATGTCGGGTATTCCGTTCTGGACAATGGATATTGGTGGCTTCTGCGTGGAGAAACGTTATGGAGATGGCCAGCTTATTTTTGACGAGACAGGCAATGAGAATGCCGACCTGAAAGAATGGCGTGAATTAAATCTACGTTGGTTCCAGTTTGGGGCATTTTGCCCGCTGTTCCGCAGTCATGGCCAGTTTCCTTACCGCGAAATTTATAACCTTGCTCCAGAAGGCCATCCGGTTTACAAAAGCCTGGTTTATTACGATGAACTCCGCTACCGCTTAATGCCTTACATCTATTCGTTGGCAGGAATGGCGTATCATAAAGATTATACCCTGATGAGATCGCTCGCAATGGATTATACTGCTGATAAACAAACCTACGGTGTAAGTGACCAGTTTCTTTTGGGTTCAGGCTTGATGGTTTGCCCTGTTTATAGTTATAAAGCGCGTAGCCGCGAAGTTTATTTTCCGGCAGGAAACCGCTGGTATGATTTCTATACAGGTAAACAAATTGAAGGCGGCCAAAAGTTGAATATAGAAGCACCGCTTGAGCGTATTCCTCTTTTTGTTCCTGCAGGTACTATTTTGCCTGTTGGTGATGTGATGCAATATACTTCAGAAAAGAAAGCTGATGATATTGAGATCAGGGTTTATAAAGGAAAAGATGGCAAGTTCAGTTTATATGAAGACGAGGGCAATAACTATAATTACGAAAAGGGTGCATTTTCAACGATCAATTTTGAGTACAACCATGCTGCTGGTACGCTAACAATCAGCAATCTCGAGGGGGCTTACGAAGGGATGTTAACCAAAAGGATTTTTAGAGTGGTTGCCATCGGTAATTCAACTGCACCGGCTAAAGTTGTTCAATACAACGGTGCTAAAACGGTAGTGAAACTCTGAAGACTTGATTAATAAGCAAATGCGTTTCCATAATTTTTGTTTAAATCCATGTTCAAACCTAGCAGATTAGCAGCATTGGTACCTCATTTTGAGCTGAATTGAGCTAAATTGAGCTAATTAAGACCGCTATTGAGCTAAAATGAGCCGTTAAAGTCGTGGCAGGTAGTATAAGTGCTGGGCCGCTTGTGGCGCCCTGCTTAAGGGCAGCATAACCGTTGGCGGTGGTGCCATTCTGCGAAAGCAAGCTCTGGCTTTACCTTTTAGGTAAAGAAAAGGTAACGCCGGGGTAACCCTGGGGTAACCTTGGGGTTAGCTTGGTAGCAACAAAGGGTAAAGAACAGGTAATGCAGGGGTAATCAAAAACAGCCCTTTCGCTGGCTTTCCAGGTAGGCAGCCAGTAAATCTTTCAGGCAAAAACGATAAAAACTAAACACAAAAGAATATAATTAAATGAAATCGATATTTTTAACTGTAGTAGCAACAGGAGCCTGGTTAATGGTTAATGCACAACAAAAGCTGCCTGTTTACCTTGATATAAATAAACCCATTGAAGAGCGGGTTGAAAATGCACTTTCAGCAATGACCACCGAAGAAAAAGTGTCGCTTTGTTATGCCCAGTCTAAGTTTAGTTCAAAAGGTGTACCACGCTTAGGAATTCCTGAAGTTTGGACCGATGACGGCCCTCACGGCATCCGTGAGGAAGTTTTATGGGATGAATGGGGCGGTGCCGGCTGGACAAACGATTCTTGTACGGCCTTTCCGGCACTTACCTGTCTGTCAGCTTCTTTTAATCCTAAATTATCGCTGCTTTATGGTAAATCAATTGGAGAAGAAGCACGTTACCGCAATAAAACCGTGTTATTAGGCCCTGGAATAAACATTTACCGTACACCATTGAACGGGCGTAATTTTGAATATTTGGGCGAAGACCCTTATCTAAGTTCACGTATGGTGGTGCCTTACATTCAGGGTGTTCAATCCATCGGCGTAGCGGCATGCGTAAAACATTTTGCACTGAATAACCAGGAAGAATGGCGTGGGCACATCAATGTTGATCTGAGTGACCGTGCTTTGTATGAAATTTATTTACCTGCTTTTAAGGCTGCAGTGCAGGAAGGAAAAGCCTGGTCGATTATGGGTGCTTACAATCAATTTAGAGGCGAACATTGTTGCCACAATGACCTGCTTCTGAACAAAATCCTAAAAAAAGACTGGAAATTCGATGGTGTGGTGATTAGTGATTGGGGAGGTGTACATAGCACCGATCAGGCGGTTAACAACGGGCTCGATCTGGAAATGGGTACCTACACCGATGGTTTAACAACAAAGGGAAAGTTTCCTTACTCAGAATACTATCTGGCCAATCCGTTCCTTAAAGGCATTAAAGAGGGGAAATATGATATTGCTTTACTTAATGATAAAGCCCGCCGGATATTACGTTTGATTTTCCGTACCACCATGAGCGCCAACAGGCCCTTTGGCCGTTTCGTTTCTCCCGAACACAGTGAAGCTGCACGTAAAATTGCTCAGGAAGGCATTGTGCTTTTAAAGAATGATAAACAGTTTTTTCCTGTTACAAACGGTAAATTCAAAAAGATTGCTGTTATCGGTGAAAATGCCGATCGCAGTCTGGTCATCGGCGGGGGATCATCATCACTAAAGGTGGCTTATGAAAAATCGCCTTTGGATGGATTGATTGCTAAATATGGGAAAGACCATGTAGTATACAGTCTTGGATATGCTTCGGGGCCATCAATGTACGGACGTGAAGAACCGTCCAAGCTAAATGCTGATTCTTTGATGAATGCGGCGATCGAAGTTGCTAAAGATGCCGAGGTTGTATTCTTTATCGGAGGACTGAATAAAAACCACTTTCAGGATTGTGAAGGTGGCGACCGCAAATCGTTAAGTCTTCCTTTTGGCCAGGATAAACTGATTGATGCTTTATTGAAAGCAAATAAAAATACAGCTGTAGTACTGCTTAGTGGTAATGCAGTATCGATGCCTTGGGTAGATAAGGTGCCAGCCATTATTCAGGGATGGTATCTTGGTTCAGAGGCTGGATCTGCATTGGCTGATGTTATTTCAGGGGAAGTAAACCCTTCTGGTAAGCTGCCATTCTCTTTTCCAAAAAAGCTGGAAGATAACGGTGCACATTTTTACGGTAAAATTTCCTATCCTGGAGATAGTATTAACCAATATTACAAGGAAGATATTTTGGTCGGCTACCGTTGGTTTGATACAAAAAAAATAGTACCTCAATACGCCTTCGGATACGGCCTTTCTTATACCAGCTTTAATTTAGGCACTCTTTCTGCAGATAAGTCGACTTATAGTAAAGACGAAATCATCAAGGTCAGATTCACTGTTAAGAACACAGGAGCACGCTATGGGGCTGAGGTTGCTCAGTTGTATGTGAACGATCCTGTTTGCAGTGTTCCGCGCCCGGTAAAAGAGCTGAAAGCCTTTGAAAAAGTATTTCTGCAGCCAGGGGAAATGAAAGTTGTTGAAATGGATGTAAAAGTGGCAGATTTCGCCTTCTATGATGAAAGCAAAAAGGATTGGAACGTTGAACCTGGAGACTTTATCCTGCAGCTTGGAAATTCATCAAATAATATTTCCCAGAAACTGAAGATAACTGTTAAATAGCCGGCAGAGAAGAAGAACGTAAAATAAAACAGTATTATTTGGAGAGAAATGCCCTTGGCAACAAGCCAGGGCATTTCCTTTTAGTTTCAATCTTAATATGCTGCTGTTGTTACTTATCTGAATATTTTTTGGACCGCCAGTTGAACCTTAGCTGCGTCATTTTCGATAGTCTTTTTGATAGACTCGTCAAATGAAGAAGGAAAGTCTGCTGTAACAGAGATCAGCTGTGCATGATTGGCCACAGTAAGCTCAAAGGCATGACTCCCGAACTTAAATTTGCTTTTTATTTTGTCTGCCTGTTTTTCAATTGCCTTAGAAAATTCATAGCTGTTGCTAATTTCGTCAAAATGATCCTTTACTGCATGGAAGATCAGGTGTGTTTCTACATCCAATTCGTTGATGATCACCCTGGCATTCAATAGCTCTTGTGCTGTTTTTCCTTCAGCTCCTTCCTGTAGGTTCTTCAAAGCGGGAAGCAGGTCTTCACTGAAGATGATATCCTTTGGGTCTTTGATGAAAATTGTTGAAGGGTTACCATTTTCATCCGATCGCTGTTGAAGGTATATCGTGTCATTGCCGTCCTTAAGTTCTACGCTTGCTGGGGCAATATATTCTGTTTTGATGTCGGTAATGGTGTTTTTGATAAGCTTAACAACATATGCCAACACAGGGTAATCTGTAATATCGTTCATTGTGTCTTTTTTACAAATGTACGGCTTAGTTGAAGTGATCTAAAGCGCCTATGGAAACGAATAGATCGTTTTATTATAAATGGATCATCAAGAGGGAGTTAATTTTTTCTTTACACCGGTTATTTATATTTAAATCACAATAACTTCTGTATTTAAACCATCACTTCGATCAACTTAATGGCATTAGACTATTGGGAGAAAATATCAGCGGAAAAAACTGCCCTTCCATTTTATGTCCTGCACCAATAGGTTCCACTCCCTTAAGTAAGGCTTCGTCGGTATTCGATTCGGTACCGTCAGTAAATACATTTAAAACGAAAGCACTTCTTGAGCGTGGTGATTTATTTTGGAACGAGCCATGAACCATCAAAGGATGGTGAAACGTAGCATATCCCTTTTTAAGTTCGATTGGGATTGGGTTAAATTCTGCTTTCTGCTCTTCGGTTAAATACTGCATTAAGCCTTCCATATCCCCAGCTAAATCTGGTTTATCCAGCAAGCCCCAGTTGTGGCTTTTAGGTACATAATATAAACAACCGTTTTCGGTAGTTGCATCATCCAATCCAACCCAACAGGTTAAATGTTGCATGGGTCCGGTGCGTGTCCAATAAGAATAATCCTGGTGCCAGGCTACAACTCCTCCATGTTTTGCTGGTTTACAGAACAACTGATCGTGCCAGAAACGTACACCTTTATTACCTAAAATCTGACTGGCCGCCATCGCAAAAGCGGGATTCCATATCACATCATGAAAGCCTTCTGTAATTCGCCAGGCGCCTAAAGCATGAAATAAAACTGAATTAGGATCGGCAGATTCATTGCTGTGAAACTCATGAAACAGCCCATTTAACGGGTGTGCAGGATCTATAATTTCTGCTAATTCTTTGTTCAACCGCTCAACTTGCCATTCGTCCAATAACTTTATATCGCTAACGTATCCAAACGTCTTAAAAAAATCAAGTTGCTCGTTGCTGAGTTTGTATTGTTCCCACTCAGAAGCTTTGGTGGGCCATCTAAATAGATCGGAAATGAGTTGATGTTTTTTTGAAAGGTCTTGCTGATTGGGTATGGTCATCAATTTTATACGTTTTATGGTTAGAAATTGCTCCTTTATTTAAAGGTAATAAAACATTTTCCTTCACAGAAAGGCAAGGCTAATTTGATTCTTTTTTTGCCCGATAAGTGGTGTTTTACGATTTAATGAGCTAATGCGGTGTAACCAATTTCAGATAACAAGTGATAAATATTTAACATTGAGTTAATAATCGGTCATTAGTTTTGCGGTATAAATATTTGGTTAGTATTTATAAGTTTAGGTTAGTTGATTATAAAAGCCCAGATGGATATCGGGGCTTTTTATATTTTACCCCATGCGATAGAAAAACTCGTCGGCTACGATTTTTCCGTCTTTAACCTCATAAACACAGATTTCACTCATGGCCATTCTTCCATGGGCTTTATAAGTGGCATCAATGTTCATTACAATAGCAAAATGATTGTCTGCTACAATTGGTTCTGAGCACGAAGAGCTATGTATCTCTTCCACACTTTCTTCCCATTGTATGGTTTTCTTTTTAACAGCATCTTTGCCTTCTGTTAATTCCATTGGCGAGCCTTTTGGCTCTTTGCTTACAACATTGTCACCGTAAAGTTCATCAATGGCTTGTTCGTGTTTGCCTTCACGGCAAAGCTGCACCAGTTTGTCAGCTACTTCCTGTGTATTCATATGCTTATATTTAGTTGTGATCTAAGTTATCTAAAAATAAACGCTTTACCTGTTTAAAAGGTTTTATGTTTAGATTAACTTGAAGTGCGCAGGAGGCTTCATTTCGGAGTTTAACAAATTGTTAATCCTGGCTTGCCCTTAAATTTAAACGGATAATGTAGGTTGCGGCTTAAACATCCCGGGTCTAAATTTTTTTTCTTAATATTGACATAACGTTCAGATCCTTGGTATATCGGCCGGATGTATATACCTGAAAAAAACAGCAAACGATGTCGAAAGAGGCATATAGAGATTTATGGACATCATTTATTAACGGCGACGATGGCGCTATGAAACTGTTGTATACGGAATTTGCTGATATGCTTTATTCTTTCGGGCTCAGGTTTACCACAGATACTGAACTGGTAAAGGATGCAATACAAGACCTCTTTGTAGATCTCTTTAAGTATCACCGCACACTTGCTTTAGAGGTAAATGTAAAATCCTATCTTTTCACCTCGCTTAAACGGAAGATATGCTTAGTGCTGAAAAAGAAAGCAGCCGAAATTAACCAGCATTTTGAAATCCCTTTCTTGTTATCTGGTAGCATGGAAGAGCAGATAATAAACGATGAGCGCCAGTCGGAGCTATTGGGAAAACTCAGCAGGCAGCTTGAACTGCTCCCTAGCAGACAAAAAGAAGCACTTTACCTTCGGTTCAATTCAGAACTGGATTATGAAGAGATTTCAGCTATTATGAATGTTTCTTTAGAGACCTGTAGAACTTTGGTGTATCGCGGAATAAAGCAGCTACGCGAGCGTATGGTGGTAAGCCATATCTATAAAATACTTGCCTAAGAGCCTTTCTGGTGCCTTTTTGAAAATATTTTCAATTTATAGTCTATAAAATTCCGATTCATCACTCTGTGGTTATTATATAGTTGATACATGGATTCGAAGAATAGATACAGGGCCGAAGATTTACTTTCAGGGCGTATGCCCCAGGGGGAAGAGAACCACATTTCCGATAGTGAACGCGAACTGGCAGATGAGATTAAGATAACCGTTAAAAGTGCAGGGCAGGAAAAACTGGAACCATTGGAAGCGGCTGTGCTTTGGGAGAAAATAGCAGAAAGTACCACACTTAAGACTAAAAGATTTTCACTTAAACCCTATTTACAGGCAGCCGCAGTGCTGTTGGTCGCGTTTGGAATCGGATTTTGGCAGTACAGCAAAAATACACCCACTCATAAGCTGATGGAATTTGCGGCGCAGAATCTGAATAAAAAAAGTCCTGATCAGATAATAGAACGCTCAAAAGATAAAACGGGTAAAGTTACCGATATATCCTTGCACGATGATATCATTACTACAAACGATTATAACACAGTGGTGGTTGGCGAAGGCAGGCGTTCTGCCGTTAGTCTTCCTGATGGCACAAAAGTATGGTTAAACTCAGGCTCAAAACTAATCTACCCGATAACCTTTCAGGGCGATACCAGAGAAGTATATCTGGAGGGCGAAGGTTATTTTGATGTTAGCCACGATAAACTACATCCTTTCTTTGTAAGGGCAAAAAGTATGGAAATAAAGGTTTTGGGAACAGAATTTTATGTGAGTTCCAATACTAAAAGCGATCAGAATTATGCTGTATTGGTTCAGGGCAGTATCGCCTTTTCTACAGGCAGCTGGTTAAACAGGGTAGAAAAGAAATTGGTGCCCGGACAACAGATCAGTATTGATGCTAAAAGTAACAACGTTCACATTTCGCAGGTTAAAACTGCCGAATTCGAAGCCTGGAAAGCAGGTTATGTGGATATGCAGAGCGAACCACTTAATGAAATTATACAACGCATAGCCAGATATTACCATATCGAAATTAGCATAGGCGGATTGGACCTTTCGGGAGAGCGATTCTCTGGAAGACTCGACCTGCAGCGCAGCGTGGCTGATGTGATACAAACCTTATGTTTAGGTACACCATATACCTACAATGATAGCGAAAGGAGGTTGGAACTGAAAAAACGCTAACCAACTTGATAAAAAAAGGAGATGCGGCAACATCTCCTTCAAACAATAACCAATTCAAGCTATTATTTAACTCATTAACAAAAATATGAAAAAACTTCATGTATGTGAACCTCATGCACGCTATTTCAGGCTCAAAACTAAAATAATAAGAACTATGAAAGTAACGATGGTTTTATTATGGATAGGAATGATGAGCGCTTATGCCAGTACCAGTGCCCAGGAAAAGATGGATATAGACCTCCTTAAGGGCAATCTGCCACAGTTATTCCAGCAGATCCAGAAGCAGAGCAATTATCAGATTATTTATAAAGACGATTTCATCAAACTCAACCGATACGAAG
Source organism: Pedobacter sp. Bi27 (assembly GCF_918698255.1). Taxonomy (NCBI): domain Bacteria; kingdom Pseudomonadati; phylum Bacteroidota; class Sphingobacteriia; order Sphingobacteriales; family Sphingobacteriaceae; genus Pedobacter; species Pedobacter sp. Bi27. The sequence continues at coordinate 29,600 of NZ_CAKKMW010000005.1, read as the reverse complement.
AACTTAACCTGAAGCTGAACAATAAGACCTTAAAAGAAATCCTCGACCTTGCGCTAAGAGATAGCGGCCTAACTTATGCAATATCAGGCAGGCAGGTAGTTATCCTCTCAAAAGAAAGAAGTGAAAGTATACCTCAGGATAGTTTACTCACCTTACGGGGACGTGTATACGATACCCACGAACCACCAGGGGTATTACCTGGGGTAAGCATCCGGATAAAGGGCTCTACTATTGGAACGAGCACCGATGGAGATGGATATTTTACTATAAAGGCCAAAAAAGGAGATGTTTTGGTCTTTTCGATGGTCAGCTTCTCTAGTTTTGAATACACCGTGGTAAAGGCCGATCGGAGCCTTAACTTATCATTAAAAGAGAATGTTTCTGCCCTTAACGAAGTGGTAGTGGTTGGCCTTAACGAGCAGCAGAAAAAACATATTGCCAGCTCTATTGCTTCATTGAACGTTAAATCGAATATTGAGGGGAAACCCATTACCACGCTCTCACAATCGTTACAGGGCGGGGTTACAGGGATAAATGTAACCCAATCATCTGGTCTTCCTGGAGGAGATGCTGCGGCGATCAAAATCAGGGGAATAAGTACATTAGGCAACTCCGATCCATTGGTGCTTGTAGATGGTATACCGATGGATATGAACCATATCGATCCGGTTACTGTTGAGAGTGTTACGGTGCTTAAAGATGCTGCTGCCGCATCCAGCTATGGTTCTCGTGGCGCAAACGGGGTAATCGTGGTGACTACCAAACGTGGTGTACCCGGAAAAGTATCCTTAGTTTATGACGGTTATTATGGTGTACAGCATGCCTCAGCGCTACCAGCCACGGTTGATGCACCTACTTATATGCGCATGTATAATGAGGCTAGTTACAATAACAATCCCACCAATGCATTACCTTTTACGCAAGAACAGATTGATAATACGCGTAATGGGATGGATCCGGTAGCCAATAACGGAAAGGCTTTTGCCAATACCAATTGGTTGGATATGCTGATAGATGATGCAGCGCCCATTACGAGTAGTTCACTATCGCTCAGTGGAGGAAGTAGTATCGCCCGTTTTGCCCTTACCGGCAATTATACTTACCAGAAAGGCATTATTCCGCTAAGTAATATGAAACGTTTCAATATCCGCGCAAATACCACCATATCGCTAAGTGATAAGTTTCAGGTTAACCTGGATCTGCTTGCCATCAAAAGAGATACCCAGCAGCCCAATAGAATCAGTGCAACCGGCAATACTGGAAACAGGCTTCTGGAGGATATGTACCGTGTACCGCCAACCATTATCCCCAGATTTCCTGAAAAGGATGGAAGGACATTCTATGGCCAATATGTTGATATCGTAAATCCACTGGCTTATGCAGAAGTGGGCGGCAAAAGGGCCGCAGAGTTTGGGCAAACCAGTATTAACCTTCAGCCCAAATGGGAGATGTTCAGAAACTTTAACCTGAAAGGACAGTTTAGTTTTCGCCTGAACAGCGACGTAACACGCGATACCAGAGAGAACTTTAATCACTTCGATTACTTTACAGGCAACCTGCTGCGTACGTGGGCTTTACAACGGGCTACCACCATGGCAAGGACTACTTACTATTATGCTGGTTTAACAGCAGATTACACGCTTGACTGGGGTGACCACAGGCTATTTGCACTTGGTGGCTATTCTCAGGAAGAAACCAACAGTGGTGCGTGGGAGGTATTCTCCATCATGTCGGGTTATGCAAAATTAAATTATGCTTACAAAGACAAGTACTTGCTGGAGGGAACAATCCGTACCGATGGCTCTTCCCGGTTTGGTCCCGGAAATAAGTTTGGTGTATTTCCTTCTGTTGCACTCGGCTGGAACCTCCACAATGAGAACTTCCTTAAAGAAAGCAGTTTGATCAACAATTTCAAGATCCGGGCCTCATACGGTAAGCTTGGTAACGATAACATAGGTTTGTACCGTTATCAAACGCTGATCAACAATTCCAGCGGGGTAGAAACCACCTATGGTAATCCGGATATTACCTGGGAATCAGTAAATATGCTCGATCTTGGTTTGGATGTAGGACTTTTTAAAGACAATAAACTCGAATTGACTTTCGATTATTATAATAAACTCACTAAGGATATTATCCTTAACCCAACCCTTCCTCTGGTTGGTGGTTTCGAATCTGATGTTCCTGTAAATGCAGGCGAGGTAAGGAACAGCGGTTGGGAGTTATCAATGAACTACAACGACAGGCTTGGGCAGGATTTTAATATTTCGTTCAGACCAGGACTATCGTATAATAAAAACGAAGTTCGCAAACTTCAAGGTGGCGATATCATTACCACTACAACAATATCAAGAGTTGGTGGGCCTATTAATGGTATTTTTGGCTACCGTACAAACGGCTTATTGCAGGCGAGTGATTTTGATGCCGCTGGAAAACCCATAATACCAGTCCTGCCCAATTCAAAACCAGGTGATATCCGATATCTGGATATCGACGGAGATAAGGTAATCGGTTTGGGCGATCAAGGGCTTATCGGTAACCCTATACCGGAACTTACCTATTTTGCCAATTTCCGCATTGCCTATAAGAATTTCGATCTGGAAGCGCTCGTACAGGGAACGGGAAAATCAGATGCAGTGCTATACGGTATGTTTGCCTATCCATTCGACTTTAGTGCTGATGGAGGGGTGCCAACAACATATTATGCTGATAATTACTGGACACCACAGCATACAGATGCCCGTTTCCCTAGGCTGAACATTGCACCGGCCAACAACAAGGTATCTTCCGATTTCTGGTTCCAGAACGGGTCTTACCTAAGGGTGAAATACCTTCAGCTTGGCTATAGTTTTCAGGCGCCACTGGTAAAAAAGCTAGGTGTAAATTCCATAAGGGCTTATTTCAATGCCCAGAACCCTTTCACCTTCACTTCTGTTAAGATTACCGATCCGGAGAGCAGGGGATACCAATGGACCTATGGACTGGTAAAACTTTATACTATTGGACTTAGCATTAAATTCTAACCTTTAAAGGACATGAAAAAGATATATTATTTATTCTTCTCTCTTCTGCTGATCATTTTCAGTGGATGTGAAAAATTCCTGACGCACGATAACCCGACAGATGTGGATGATGAAACCTGGTGGAATACCGAAGCAAACATTACTGCCGCACTGAACTCAATCTATGCCGGAATTCCCGACGGATCATCTGGCAGACAATTGATGTTTTTGGATGCACTCAGCGATAATGCTGTAGCCAGACAGAGCCTTCGTGGCGATTACGAATCTTATGTAAAAGGCCTTCAAGGTGCCAATTGGGGTGTGGGAACAGGAATCTGGGATGACGATTACCGCGATATAAGAAGAGCAAACCGCTTTTTGGAAAATATTGATAGGGCTTATATGCCAGTTGAAAAACTAAAAAATCAGTATCTGGCAGAGGCGAGGGCATTAAGAGCTTACTACCATATGGAGCTATCGATGTTTTTTGGCGGAATTACCATCATGAAACAATCGGTAACCCCTGCTGGAAGTTATCTTCCGAGGAGTACTGCAAAAGAAGTATACGATTTTGTGGTTTCTGAACTTACTGAATGCGCAAACAGCGGTGCTCTTCCTAATAAATATATAGATAATGTGGATCTTAAACGTATGTCGGCTGCTACTTGTTGGGGCTTGATATCTAAATTTGCATTATATAACAAGGATTATGAAAGGGCCAAAAATGCGGCCAAAAAGATTATCGATATGGGAGATTACAGCCTGCGTAAAAGTACCACAATAAAAACCAGCTATGCAGACCTGTTCCTTTATACTGGTGAGATTAACAACGAACGTATCTTTTTTAGGGAGATTACCAGTGGAGGTAACCAATGGAATACCTTTGCGCCTCAGGGTACAGGTGGAAAAACTGTGGTATCGCCAACAGCATCAATGGTTAACGCCTATGAAACTAAACAAGGAAAAACTTTGGCAGAACTTGGTCCCGATTCATTGGCTATATACACCAAAGAGCCAAACTATAAAAACAACCGCGATCCTAGACTTATTGCTTCCGTTATCCTGCCCGGTAGTACTTATACTGGCGTAGTGCTAAAACCTTTTGAAGCTGGTCTTGATAAATTGGGAGATCAGAACTCTACGGCAACAGGCTATTGGATAAATAAATACCTCGATCCGAAGGATAAGACAGGTACCAGAACTTTGGATTATATGATTATGCGTTACGCTGAAGTATTGTTAAACTATGTGGAGTGTCTGGTAGAACTTAATGATTATAGTAATCCCGATGTAGTTAAATACCTCAATGAAATCAGAAATAGGGCGGGTATGCCAAATGTTAACACGGCGGTATACAATACTCAGGAAAAACTGCGGGAGTTGGTGCGGAGGGAGAGACGGGTTGAACTTGCTTTTGAAGGTGTGCGTTATTACGATATCCGTAGATGGGAAATATTCGAACAGGTAATGAACGGTCAGGTTTATGGTGCTATAGATCCTGCAACCAATCAACCCGTAAATGTAGAGGTTAGGTCGGCAAAGGCCAACCGGGATATGGTATGGCCGATTCCGCAAAAGGAATTATTGGCTAATCCCCAGATGACCCAGAACCCTAACTATAACTAAGGTTTTGAAATTTAAAAGCGGTTGTATTATAAAGGTGAGATTTTAATCCCGAATGGTTCAGCTTTTTAGAAAAACATTGGGGTGACGGTGACAGGTTTCGGGGTATTGTCATCTCGACCGCAGTATTCCAAAGGAATTTCTTTGGAGGGCTTACAACAATGCTAATTTAAAGGCTTCTGGTATAACACCAGGAGCCTTTTATGTTTAAATACAATCGTTTGCCCCGATTTGTATGTTAGCATATACCGTGGCAATTATTTAATCATTTCAATTATTTAGTTCTGCTTGGTTACCATAGCATAGATTTCCATTAAATTGTTTATTACCGCGTCAGGTTTAGCTTTTTCTAATTGTTTCTGTGTATGTGCGCCTGTGGTAATGCCAATGTTTAAGCCGCAACCTGCATTTTTACCTTCTTCAATATCAATACTTGAATCTCCAACCTTAACAACCGATTTACCATCGGTAAGACCATACTGTCTCATTGCCAATAAAATCATATCAGGTTCAGGCCTATTCTGGCTAACTTCTGAAGCAGTAACGAGCGTATCGAATTCGGTACCTGCCTTCCAGCCTAGTCTGCTCAGGATAGCCTCTGCAGTAACCCTGTCATAACCTGTATTAAGCACCGAAATTATTCCTTCTTCCCGAAGTTTTTCAAAAAGTTCAATCGAACCTGGTTGAGGTAAAATTTCCTCAGTTTCGTACGCCAGTTTCAGTTTGCCAATAAATTCTTCATATATATCAAAAACCATGGCTTCATCAAAAGAACCTTCGTAAGTTTTAAGTACCGATCTGATTGCTTCTTTTTTTTCCTTTCCGGCTGCAACAGCAAGGACCTGATCAAGGGTATATGAAAAACCAGCGGCATTTATTGCATCCATTAGGGTTTTGTAAACTAGGTTGTTTTCGTTCACTGTAGTGCCAGCCATATCGAATACTACCATTTTAATTTCTGGGTACATCTGCTTTATATTAAATTGGATAAATTAATTTTTTGAACTTTATCGTCAAATATACCATCGGTATTTTTACTAAACAAATGTTTAGTAATAGTTAACATTTAAATTAACATTTGTTTACTTTAGCTAAACATTAAAATCATTTTTGCATTATTGTTTTTCGTCATTGAGAAAGGATGGAGCAGGCAGCCAGAATTAAATTAACAGAAAAAGATAAATACGAAAAATAGAATCCTAATTAGTTACGAATTTACGTTGCTCAAAGAAAGTATTCAGAAAAGTCACTTAACTTAAAAGGTTAACGGGGTGTAATTGTAAAATCGAAAATATCAAAATTACGTGGATAGGCTTGTGCATTCGCCAGTACGATTTACATGGATCGTTAAAATAATCTCTGGTTTTTTAGATCTTGATCATGTGATAATCAGTATGGTTTGTTTTAAATTATAAAGCTTAATATAAAAATGTTGTTCGTTTCTAAAATGATGCACTTCTATTTCTTTTATCAGTCCTGAATATGATTCGTATGTAATATAATCACCCTCCCGGAGCGTTTGAAGCTCAGCACGGCTGGTCCATCTTTGTATTCTCATATTTGTGATAAACTGGCTCCTATAACAGGACCAACATTAAGGATTGCTGAAAGAGAGCGCCCTTTTTAACAGGTTTTCACCCGTTATTTGTCAGTATAGCTTTTATTTACTCACATAAAACATATGTTACGCCGGTTTTACGCATACATTAAAATGGTTTGTTTGGTGCAGTAGAATAGTCATCTAAAAAAAACGTTTTTTGTAATTATAAAAATCGAAATTCTGCCCACATGTTTTAAATGTAGCTAATCATTAAAACAATATAATTGCTGGCAAGAATATACTTTTCTACAGCACAGCTTAAATAAATGTAAAGTAAATTGTTCATCAATTGTGAAGTGCAATAAACCGTTAATTCCATAATTTGCATCTGATTAATTGTTGGATATGAAAAATAAAATTTTGCCTTTTTTGGGGTTTATTTTATTCATTTGTTTTAGCTGTAACTCAACTAAGAATCTGAGGGCTTCTCATGCTATTGGTAAAACTGCTGTTCAAATAAGGGATGGCAACCAGTTAATTGATTCACTTTTAGCTGATCGGTTTAGTTACAACAAAGCGCTGATTGAAGATGGCTTTAATTCAAAAAAACAGCTTCCAAAACCCACAGCAATCATTAATAATACTCCGCTCAAAACCATATCGTTCAATGGCTTAAATTATTTAGTTAAGGATGATAAAGTTGTTGACATTAAAGGGCTTAAGCTATCCGCGTCAGCGCTGTCTATAATAACCGAAAAGTTATCAAACTTAGATCAGATCCAGTACAATTGTTGTGAAAAAGCAAACCTGGAATACCAACAGAAAAATCGCGATATGAATGCCATTAAAACACTTGATCGTCAGTATTTTGCAGCACTGAATACCTTAAAAAACATCATTTCAAGCATAGCCATCGAAGCCAGAAAACGGAATGCATCTGTATCGATAGAAATGTCGCTGGCCAAGATCAAGTTACCCGATATCATTAATCCTGATATGAAAACTAAACGTAATTATGTAGCCAAAATTGAATGATATCAGATGAAGTGGTACAAGAATACAACATCACCCACATATGCTGGTTTGGGTTGGTCTTTAATCACCAGCGTTGCCTGAATTGTAACTTTAGTTATTCCCCTCAAATTGCTAATGCAATTTAATTTTGCTTTTAATTGCACTTCGCTATCCACTAAAACTGCCTGACCAAATTTAAAACGTTCAATACCATAATTGATTTCCATTTTAATATTACGTACATCCGCAATCTGTTTCCATAAATAAGGAATTAAGGATAAGGTTAAATATCCATGTGCTATTGTTGCCTTAAATGGCCCTTCATTTTTAGCTTTTTCCGGATCGGTGTGTATCCATTGGTGATCTAAGGTTGCATCGGCAAATTTATTGATCTGTTCTTGGTCTATGGTATGCCATTGCGAAACACCTAGTTCTTTACCTAGATGTGATTCATACTCTTCGAAATTATTAATCACCAACATATATTCTGTTTATAAGATTAGTACTGTTAAAAACTCCTTTAGGCATAACAATCCTTCAGGTATTATAGTTTTATTCAAGCTTTTGTATTCAATTATAATCATAATAACGGTGTATTTGCAGGATATGGTTGAAAATATTCAAAAGATTTTTCTGTCCATTTTGCATTGATTTATGAACAGCAAGTGCAGGTTGTTTATAATCAGCTAGATAAGTACTATCGCTGTTTACTCAAAATCGATTAAATTTTAAAAAAAAGAATTAACTGGAAACGAAGGATGCTAACCAGGCCGATGGGCTAATAAATGGCGCTGGAAGAGATGTAGTAGGCGATGGAAAATGTAAGAGGAGAGATGTAAAATGGATGATGGATGTCTTGCTAACTATTATTCGGATTCGAAAGAAACTCAACGCTAAGCACTTTTATTTTTTGTTTAAATGCTTTGATTTTAAGGTTGTTAAATATTATCTAAATATTTAATTTGATATATTTAAATTAAAATTTAGATTTGTCTAAAATTATATTTAGATAAACCATTTCTGTTCATGAAACCATTCTTACTATACTGCTGCTGTTTTTTTATATCGCTAAATGCCATCGCGCAAAAAGTTATGGTTAAAGGCTTGGTCACCTCCCAAAATGAACCTGTAGAAAATATCACCATTAAAATTTTAGGATCTAAGGGCTCCACCAAATCAAATGTTTCCGGTACCTATCAATTAGGTGGTATTCCATCCGGAAATTATGACCTCATTTTTTCGGGCATAGGTTATCAGTCCAAAAGAATTAAAGTAACGTTAAAAGGAGATACTGCACTGGTTAACGCTGATCTGTTAAGCTTAGCATCTGATTTAGGCGATGTGGTAATTACCGGGGTTAACCGGGCCACACAGCTGCGTAAAAGCCCTGTACCTATTGCAGTCCTTTCGAAAAAATCAATGGATCAAAATGTGAATACTAACCTGATCGAAGCTATTGTTAAAGGCGTTCCTGGAATTACAGCTGTTACCACAGGGCCAAATGTTTCTAAACCTTTTATTAGGGGTTTGGGGTATAACCGTGTGTTAACTTTGTATGATGGTTTACGGCAGGAGGGACAGCAATGGGGCGATGAACATGGTATTGAGGTAGATGAATATGGTATTACCAGGGCCGAGGTTGTAAAAGGTCCGGCAAGTCTAACCTATGGTTCTGATGCCTTAGCAGGTGTAATTAATATGATTCCTCACAGCCCGAATTTTGAAGATGGTAAATTGAAAGGCGATTTTACCGCAAATTACCAAAGTAATAATGGGATGATCGGTTCGTCGCTCGGATTGGCCTACATTAAAAACGATTGGAAATATACGTTTAGGGCGACTGGGAAAACAGCACATAATTACCAAAACAAAATTGATGGATTGGTTTACGGAACAGCTTTTAGAGAATACAATCTATCTGCCAGTGCCAGGGTAGATAAAGCCTGGGGTTCTTCTAAAACTGCCGTTACCTATTACGATAATTTAATGGAAATTCCTGATGGTAGCAGAGATTCTTTATCACGACGATTTACCAGGCAGGTTTTGGATGACGGAGATGACATTAAAAACAGGCCTATTGTGCCTGAAAGTGATTTGAATACCTACTCCATTAATCCCTTACATCAGCACATTCAACATTACCGGTTTTATAACACCAGTCAGTTTAAATTTGGAACGAGTGATTTAAATTTATTGATCGGCGGACAACAAAGTGTAAGGAGAGAATATAATCACCCAACAATACCAAGTCAGGCCGGGCTTTATGTCGTGCTAAACACTTTTAATTATGATCTTAAATACAACCTGCCAGATTTTGCCGGTATCGAAAGTACCATTGGGGTAAATGGCATGTACCAGGGAAACAGGAGCAAGGCTGCTACCGATTTTCCCATTCCCGATTATGATCTTTTCGATATCGGTGCTTTTTATTTCGCAAAGAAATCGATGGGTAAAATTGATGTTTCCGGAGGAATCAGGATAGACAGAAGAAATATACACTGGAGTGATTTTTATGTAGGTACCGATGCACAAACAGGTTTTGGTAAACAGGTGAGCTCGACTGATGCCACTGGTAAATTGCAATTCCCTTCTTTTGATAAAAACTATTATGGCTTGTCAGGAAGTTTGGGGTTAACCTATAACATTTCTGAAAAACTGCTCATTAAAGCCAATGTTGCAAGGGGATACCGTGCGCCAAACATTACAGAAATCGGTTCTAATGGATTAGATCCCGGTGCGCACATTGTGTATTTGGGCAACAGGACTTTTAAGCCAGAGTTTAACCTTCAGGAAGATATTGGCATTATTGCTTACTTAAAAGATGCTGAAATAAGTATGGAATTGTTTAATAACAATATTCAGAACTACATTTATCAATCGCGCTTAACCGATGCCAATGGGAATCCAGTGGTTATAGTTCCTGGAAACCTAACTTATCAGTATCAGCAGTCGAAAGCAAGATTATATGGTGCAGAAATTTCGGTAAATCTACATCCTTCAGCGATGAAATGGTTAAGTTTTAACAATAGTTTGGCTTACGTGGTTGGGTTGAACCAGAATCAGGAACTATTAGATAAACATGGTAGGGAAGCTAAATACCTGCCCTTTATTCCGCCATTGCAGGTGAGAACAGAGATCAAGGCGACCGCTCAAAAGGCTATAGGCATTTTTGATAAGCCTTATATTAAAATTGATGCTGCTTTTTTCGCTGATCAGGATAAATTTTATGCTTTAGATAATACCGAAACCTTTACGCCAGGTTATACCTTAATCAACGGAGGAATAGGATCAACACTGAAAACTAATAAAGGAAGGATCTTATGCGATGTTTTTCTTCAGGCAGATAATATTTTCAATGTCGCATACCAGTCAAATTTAAATAGATTAAAATATTTCGAATATTATAACCCTTCGCCAAATGGCAGATCGGGAATTTACAATATGGGCAGGAACTTAAGTTTTAAAGTTATTATTCCGATTTAAGTATGGGAAACGGTTGATGGATCATGGTGGTAGTTAATAGCTACAGCCAATAAAATGTCTGCTCATGGAAATAGGAATTATCGTTATGAACTATTGACCAAGGAACCATGGGCTTCCGAAAGAACTATATCAAGGTTATATAACCATGTTTTAGGGTTAAATGTTTCGTTTAGGAAATGGGAGATATTTATATCTTCCATTTTCTTTTGCCATTAAACCTTTTTTCTACCAAGCCTTCCACCTTACGAACTACGGACTATTGACCATGGACTAATAAACTATTTTACCTATTTTTACCCTATATGGAACCCTCTTTAAGCGAACAGCGTTTAACATTTTTAAGGCAGTCAATTGGCAAGGTGATTACCAATTCGCCATCTAACTTCATGAACTGGCTGGCTCCTGTTTTGGTTAAAGCAGAGTATGGGGCATTGGTGTGCCAGTATACCATCCGTAAAGAAATGACCAATCCTTACCTAATTTTGCATGGTGGTGTAACAGCAGGCATTATTGATGATTTAATTGGTGCAACTGTTTTTACAATGGGACTGAACGAACGTTATACCACCGTAAATAACTATATCGATTATTTTGCTCCTGCAAGCGAAGGAGATGAAGTGATCGCCGAAACCTCAATAGTGAAAAAGGGGCGCACGATATTAAATCTGCAATGCGAGATATTTTTACCTTCAAAAAAGCGTTTAATAGCAAAAGGCTACTCGAATATGTTAAACATAGGTTAAGCCTTTCCTGAGAGTTTAAGAATTAATTATTAATTCCTTTAAATTAACGAAACATTCTCGTTTATAATTTGTTGTAAATTAACCAAAAATATAATGAGCCATGTTAGAAAATTATTCCACCCTGCAATTCATTGTTAGAGGCAAAATTTTTAAGGGATTTTGCATGCGTATTCAAGATGATTTTCATGAAACTTATGCCGTCGTTTTAGATGGGTATCATTCTTTTTGTATCTGGCTGGATAACAAAACGGAAAAATGGTGTGCTTCGAAAAACGTAGCGATTGATCCTGATGCTATTGATGAAATCATTAACAGGATATCTATCCCACAACAATCTTGCTAATTTATGTTTCCTCAGATAGCTGTAGATTAATATTTTTTGCTTTTTAACTGCACGCCCAGTTCTGTAAAATTTGTTCCCTTCTATCTGTAGTTAAAAACTACGCAAAAAACATATAACTAAGCGCTATGGCTGTACAAACCCCAACTAAATCAGCCAATAACATTGAACCGATGGCATAACGCGTATTTTTTATTCCAACAGAACCAAAGTAAACCGCTACTACATAAAAAGTAGTATCAGAAGCGCCCTGAAAAACACCCGATAATTTACTGGCAAATGAATCTGGTCCGCTGGAAATCATAGTGCTTACCATCATTCCCCGGGCAGCACCACCACTTAAAGGCCTGATCAAAGCTGTGGGCAGCGCATCAACAAATTTGGTGTCGGCTCCAAAAAACACAAACATGTTTTTAATCCCGCTCATGATTACATCAAAAGTTCCACTGGTTCTGAGCATGCTTACCGCGACTAAAATTCCCACTAAATAAGGAATAATTTTCAGCGCAGTTTCAAATCCGCCTTTGGCGCCATCAATAAAAGCATCAAAAACATCAATTTTTTTATATAGTGCACCCAATACAATCAATAAAAAAATCAATAAAATTATTCCACCGCTTAATAAGCCTGAAAATGATTTTATGCTTTCTGCATTTAACTTGCTTACATACCAAACCAGTAAGCCAACCACTGCCGAGATACTTAATACCCAGGTAATGATAACGGGTTGAAGTAGGTTTATCTTTTGTTTAAAGGATACAATGAGCATGGCGGCCATGGTACCAACAAAAGTTACAATCAAACATGGGATGAAAATATCGGTAGGGTCCTGTGCATTTTGAGTTGACCTAATGGCAATTACACTAACGGGAATTAAACATAAACCTGCGGCATGCAAGCATAAAAACATAATCTGCGAATTGCTGGCAACATCCTTATTTGGATTAAGCTCCTGCAAACTTTCCATTGCCTTTATACCAAATGGAGTGGCTGCATTATCTAAACCTAATAAATTGGCCGAGAAATTCATGATCATGTGCCCCATAGACGGGTGTCCTTTTGGGATTTCGGGAAAGAGTTTCGAAAAAAAAGGACCAATAATTCTGGAAAGTAAACGGATACCGCCTGCTTTTTCGGCAATGCTCATTAGCCCCATAAATAAAGCCAGTGTTCCAATTAATTTAATGCAAAGGTCAACTGCAATCCAGCAGGTTTCGATAATGCCATCTAATTTTAAAGGGTTTAAGGGATCGGAAGATTTACCGATTACCATCCAGTTAAAAATATCGCTATCTCCGAAAAAGAAACATTTAATACTTGCTACTACAATAGCCACGATAATAAATGCTGACCAAATTCTGCTTAATGCCATTGGGGGTGTTTAGTTTTGTTTTGAATGGGTTAAAATACCGCTTTTAAACGAAAGTTCATAGAAGAGAGTTTGGAGTAGGGAGTTCGGAGTTTAGAGTTCATGGCGATCACGCTATTTATGGTCGAATAATAGCAATGAATTTATAGTATTTATCCAATGAAAAATCCATGATACAAAGCTTTTGATATTGCTTGTATCATGGATTTAGATTCTTAGCTGTTAGCATTGAATGTCGTTTTCTGAATTAAGCACGCTAAACGCCCAACGCTAAACGCCAAACTCAGCTAAGGTTTATCATCTGTTAGTTCAAAACCCCAGCTCTTTCCTTTTTCAGTTGCAGGTACTCCGCTTGTCATCCAGGCTGGTGCTTTCGCACCTTTTAAATAATAATCGAAAAACTGTTGCTCACGGATTTGAATATCCTTACGGTTCTGGCGTTGAACCAGGTTATGCGCTTCACCATTATAGTTTAACATCCAAACTGGTTTACCTAAACGGCGCAGACCGGTAAACATTTCGATACCCTGATACCAAGGCACCGCTCCATCTGCATCATTAGCCATTACCACAACAGGGGTATTTACTTTCGGGAACATAAATAGTGGTGAGTTCTCGATGTATAATTCTGGTTTTTCCCAAAGTGTTGCACCAATACGGCTCTGTGTTTTTTCGTATTGAAACTGACGGTTCATACCAGTTTCCCAACGGATACCACCATAAGCAGAAGTCATGTTGACTACAGGTGCACCGGCCCAAGCGGCAGCATACATGTTATTCTGTGTAATGAGATAGGCTACTTGATAACCACCCCAGCTTTGACCCTGGATGCCGATTTTACTGCCATCTACCCAGCTATTTTTCTTCAGGCTTTCTACTCCAGAGTTGATGAATTCAACTGCAGATTTACCTGGGTGACCAGTTTCATAGCTAATATCTGGCGCAAAAACCAGGTATCCGTTACTCACGAAATAAGAAATATTTAATCGAGATGGAGTAGGTGCGGGCGCTTGATAAGTGTATAAACCATCCGTTAGTTTTTCGTAGAAATACGCAATCATCGGATATTTTTTATTTGGATCGAAATTTTCCGGTTTGTACAGTATACCTTCAGCTTTATAGCCTTTCGGCGTGGTCCACTTAACCAGCTCAGCCGTGCCCCAATTGTAGTTTTTTTGTTGAGGGTTGGTATTGCTTAATTTGGTTTCAGTTTTGAAATCGGTAGTGATATAAACATTTGGCGATTCTACATAATTGGCTTTATCGTAAATGTAAACATCAGCATCTTTAGCTTTTAGCAGGTTTGAATATTTAAACTTAGCCATTACTACCAATTCTGGCGCCTTAGCCGAACCTACGTTGGTACGGTAAAACCCGTTTTCTTTAGTTAAATTGTTAAAACCATCTAACCAAACGGTTTCGTTCACTTTTACAAATTTGCTATCTGCATTGCGCTCAAACCTGTTATCCTGTTGTACTCTTTCGTAACGGAAGGTAATATTGTTTGCTCTTCCAAAACCGGCAGTAATATTTTTTGGTGCCGATTTTCCATCTGGTGAGAACGACCAGATATCGTATTTATCGTAAATTAAAACAGCTCTATCACCTTCGGTCCATGTTGCTAAACCGTAAGGGGAAGGTAAATCCGGTACATCGTTTTCCTCATCAACAAATTTTTCGCTCAGTCCAGCTGTTAATACGCTTACTTTTCCGGTGGTTACACTATAAGTATTCCAGCTACCTGCTTTTCTATCAAAATATAAAACATAGTTTCCGCCAGGAGAAGCCATTGCATAACCGCTTAAATTATCAATGATTTTCTTTTTCTGGCCATTTTTAGTATCAACCAGATAGTAATCTTTTGAGGTAGAACCGCTCCATTGCGATTCGATCCTGCGGCCATAGTCTGTAGATGCTAAAACCAGATTCGCATCACCTTCAGCAATCAGATTGGCGTCAGGCAATTTTAAATCCGCTAATGGAATAACTTTTGGATCACTGCTATAAACGTCAATCACCGATAAATAACTTTTTTTACTGTCTCTATCTGCGTTTTTAAGCTGCATAGGCTGCAAGTAATCGTCTTTGTAATTCCAAACATCAACTTTAGCCACCTCGAAATCTACAATAGTAGTGTCTTTTGGTTTTTTGATAGGAGAGATGCCGAAAAATAATTTCTTGCCATCTTTACTAAAGGTTATTTTACCATCGCCATTAACCGACCATTTTGCAGGTAGTCCTGGCATATCAAAATCAACCAGTATCTGCGCAGTATCTAGTGTTAAAGAGTTGTAATAAATGTTGTAATTTTTTATTTCCTGTTTCTCCGGACTTTGCTCGCCCACAAAAGCCACATGTTCGCTTTCCTCATCAAAAGTGAAGTTTTTGAAACTTCCTTTACCTTTAATCAGGCTTTTTAATGTGCCTTTTTCTGTATTTAACAAGAATACACCTTGTGGGGCCGTTTTGTCCTTTTTAGACCCGCTGCAGGCAAAAACCAACTGTTTGCCATCTTTACTGAAATAATAATCGGTAACGAATTTATAAGTTTTATCTGTGCCCGTTAAAAGGTTTTTTACCACTAAATCGGTTCCTTCGTCGGTCTTACCTTTTCCGGCAGGTTCATCATCTGCAAAATCCATTTCACCATCTTTTTTCTCAGCTGGTTTTACCGTTTTCTTTGCTGTATCTGGCTTTTCAGTTAGATAGGCCATTACGCCTGCGCCTTCTTCAGGGAATTTGAAAGATTTTACCCTTGCCACTTTTGTAACGGCACTGGTGCTGAGGTTAACAATGCCCAACGAGTCTTTTGGTAATTCATCTGGCTTTTTCTTTTTAATTTTAGCCTGACGTAAATCCTTATTTAAGGGACGGATATTAAAAGCAGCAAACTTAGAATCATTACTAAACTGTGCGTTCATCCCCCTTGGTATATTAATCTTCGCATTCGTTTTAATATTGGTAAGGTACAATTGTGCATCACCTTCTTGCTGTAAGATGCTGTACATGGCCCATTGACCATTATTTGACAATTGCTTTGTTCCTACTGATTCCCAGGTATCATATACCGAATGATCTAAAGGTTTTTTTTGTGCGTAGGCAAAGCTGACAACGAAAAACAGAATAATAGTTAGTCTCTTTTGCATTTTAAAAGTTAATTAATTTGTTGGTTGAGATTTAATCTTCTAAAATTGGAATTTTTTAGCTTATTAGGAAACTTGTATGCCAAATATTACAATTAAAAGCATTTAGTTGGAAAGTCAGAGGTTACAGAGCACAGGAAGTTTTGGCTGTGTTGGCTAAACGCCATACGCTTATCGCTGAGCCTAAAACAAAAATCCCCGATCACTTTGAAGTAACCGGGGATGTCGTAAAATTTTAAAGTAAGATTACTTTTTAGCTTGTTGTTGCTGACGCATATAATCATCTAAACGTTGTTGGAATTTAGATTTTTTCTTTTTCTCGTCAGCTGGTCTGGCTTTATTTTGCTGAATTAAAGCGTGGATTTTATCATCATCAACCATTTTACGGATTAAGAACTGCTGTCCGAAAGTCATTAAGTTGGCCAAGAAATAATAATAGTTTAATCCGGCAGGATAGCTGTTCAATACACCTAAGAAAATAACCGGCATAATGTAACCGATGTACTTCATTTGGCCTGTAGCACCAGAAACCTGGTTGTTAAAGTAAGTCATAATTAATGTAGAGATCGTCATCAATACACACATTAAACTTAAGTGATCGCCAATGAAAGGGATTTTTACGCCAAATTTGATAAACTCGTCATAAGTAGATAAATCTTTCATCCAAAGGAAACTCTCACCACGTAACTCAAATAAGTTAGGGAAGAAGAAGAAGAAGGCCATTACCAAAGGCAACTGTAATACCATTGGTAAGCATCCACCCAGCGGGTTTACCCCTGCTTTCTTATATAATTTTAAATATTCCTGCTGAACCAATGTTGGATTGTCTTCACCTACTTTAGCTTTTATCTCATCCATCTCTGGTTTCAATACCCTCATTTTAGCCATTGATAGGTACGACTTGTAAGTAAGTGGTGATAAAGCAACTTTTAGTAAAATGGTTAATACCAAAATAATTAATCCGTAGTTCCAGCCAAAGCTGTTCAAGAAGTTAAATACAGGCAATACAATAAAACGGTTAATGTATTTTAAAGGCCAGTAACCCATATCAACCTGTTGCTCTAAATCGTACCCCTGAGCTTTTAAGGCAGCGAATTTATTGGTTCCGAAATAGAATTCCATTTCATAAACCTGACTGGCCGTATGTGCATATGGCAATTGCATATTGGCATCATAAAACTTAACCTGGCCAGGAGCTGTTGGAATTTTAACTTCTAAACTTCCTTTTTCGAACGCTTGTTTCGAGATTAAAGAAGCTGAGAAAAAGTGTTGCTTGAATGAGAACCATTGGATTTTACCTTTCGATAACTCTTCTTTCTCATCTTTAGAAACACTTAGGTGATCTACATCGCCATCTAAATACTTGTAATAAGGGGCAGAATAACGGTGCTCACTTTCGATCGATTTTTCTTGCTGTAATAAAGTAGTCTGCCAGTTTAAGCCAATATTATTGCCTGCAATTACTTGCTGTAAGCCAACTAAATTGATGTTGAAAGCTACTTTGTTACTTGACGCTTTTAAATCGTATACATATTCTACATATGCGTTTGCACCATAATTGGCACGCATGGTAACTGTATTTCCGGTTTTTGTCGGGGTAAAGTATAAATTATTGGTATTAATTACCTTGCCAGCAGCATTCAGGTTTAAACCAAATTTGTTCTGGTTACCATCAAATAAAATCAGTGGTTTTCCGGTAAAGGTTTTCTGATTCTTAACTTCAACAGAGGTAATTTTACCGCCTTTATTGCTTAAAGTGATTAGTAATTTCTCGTTTTCTAGAACAGTATTGGCTTCGGTACCAGTAATTGCGGTACCAAAAGGGCCTTTTAGGGCTAAAGAATCTACAGATGGGTTAGCAATCGCAGCAGTTTTAGTGGTATCTTTTTGTACTGGTGTAACGCCAGCTTTTTTTGCCAATTCTATACTGTCTCTTTCTTTGGCTTTTTTAATTTCCACCTCGTTCGGCTTCAAAAAGTAGAATGATCCTGCCAAAATGATCATAATCAGGAACAGTCCTGTAAAGGTATTTCTATCCATTATTTATGTATGTACTGCTTTTAATTCGTTTTCTTTTTCGCAAACTCCATCGCAGCGGCGACAAATTTAACAAAAAGTGGGTGAGGATTAGCAACTGTTGATTTTAATTCTGGGTGAAACTGCCCACCAACGAAAAACGGATGATTTTTAAGCTCCACAATTTCAACTAAATTGGTTTGCGGATTCATACCTGATGCAATCATTCCTGCATCTTCATATTGCTTTAAATAAGCATTGTTAAATTCGTAACGGTGACGGTGGCGCTCATTGATGTGCGATTTGCCGTAAATAGAAAAAGCTTTTGTTCCCTTTTTAATATCACAAGGATAAGAGCCTAAACGCATTGTTCCACCTTTATTTGTTATTTTTTTCTGCTCTTCCATCATGTTAATTACCGGATTGGCAGCATTTTCCTCAATTTCTGTAGTATGTGCATCTTTCAAACCTAAAACATTACGTCCGAATTCGATAACCGCACATTGCATACCCAGGCAGATTCCGAAGAAAGGAATGTTATTCTCGCGAACATATTTTATGGCATCAATTTTACCTTCAATACCCCGGCTACCAAAACCTGGTGCAACTAAAACACCTTGTAAGTGACCTAATTTATCTTTTACATTATCAGGGAAGATACCTTCAGAGTGTATATATTCTACCTTAACCTTACACTCATTTTTCGAACCTGCGTGTACAAAAGATTCTATAATTGATTTATAAGCATCAGGTAATTCTACATACTTACCGATTAAGCCAATTTTAACCTCTGCCGTAGGATTTTTTAAACGGCCCAGGAAATCTTTCCAGCTTTCCATATCAGGGTCGCTTTTGGTCGGTAATTTTAATTTCGATAAAACAGTTTTATCCAATTGTTCTTTTAACATCAACAATGGCACATCATAAATAGTAGATGCATCCATCGATTCGACTACCGCATTGATGTTAACGTTACAAAATAAAGCAATTTTTTTTCTGATCTCAGGGCTAATGTGGTGCTCGGTTCTGCAAACTAATATATCTGGCTGTATTCCATATTCCAACAAAGCTTTAACCGAGTGTTGAGTCGGCTTGGTTTTTAACTCACCGGCAGCAGCTAAATAAGGTACCAGGGTTAAATGGATCACAATAGCATTGGTACTGCCTTCTTCCCATTTAAACTGACGAACAGCCTCAATAAATGGCAACGATTCGATATCACCCACAGTTCCACCAAGTTCTGTAATTATAATATCATATTCACCACTATCACCTAAAATACGCATGTTGCGTTTAATCTCATCAGTAATGTGGGGTACAACCTGAACTGTTTTGCCCAGATACTCACCTTTACGCTCTTTATTAATTACATTCTGGTAAATACGGCCGGTAGTAATGTTGTTTGCCTGTGATGTTGGAACGTTAAGGAAACGCTCATAATGACCAAGATCCAGATCGGTTTCAGCACCATCTTCGGTAACAAAGCATTCGCCATGTTCGTATGGATTTAAAGTTCCTGGATCGATATTAATGTACGGATCGAATTTTTGAATGGTTACACGGTAGCCACGTGCCTGTAAAAGTTTAGCTAAAGATGCGGAAATGATGCCCTTACCTAAAGAGGAAGTAACACCGCCCGTAACAAAAATATACTTTGTCATGATTGATAATTTGTGGAATTAACCAGGTGTTTTGGACCTGTTTAATTGTTTTTGTACGGGATACAAAGGTACAAAAAATTATCGCTCGATTAGATACTTGCCAGAATATTTTTTCTCCATATTATATCTCTGATAGTGACTGTTTTAGGTAAGGTGATCACCTAAAGTATCAGCGTGTAGAGTTCTTTTTTAATGTCTTCTATCTTTCTGGGGTTCTTTTTATCCTCATAACGGGTATAGAGGTCGATCATTTTTTTGAAATCTTTTTCGGTATCGGTTCTTTTGCCTTTTGCAGGAGGAACAATGTTAAAGATAGGAACGTTTTTAGCTTCAACCTTGGTGGCAAACCAGGTAGTATTATACCGGGGTATGGCCAGGCCTAATATCATTCCAGGTAAGCCTGTAAATCCTTCAGGGCCACCTTTTAACAAAATTTCTTCACTATAGAAAGCCACCACAGTAACCGAATCGTTTATTACTGCTATTGCTTTACGGCATTCGTAGCCTGCAATTTGGCGTACATCGTGCATGATTTTCCAGTTGAGATGGGGGATAGTGTCTTTTAAAATAAAATCTTCGCCGCCTATTGGTTTTCTGATTACTCTTGCTTTTTTGCTAAAGTCCGTATATAATTCATTCGTATTCTCACCAGCAATAAAGAAGAAATTATTGTCGTTCAAGGTCTCTTTCGGTTTAATCTTATAAATGGAGCTACTGTCGTTAAAGCTATAATCCCAATTGGAAGTCCTGTATTTGCTCATTTTATCCCTGGCATCGTCTGATATCCAGGTGTTTGATGCCAATTGCTGCTTTTGATTGATCTTTTTCTCGAAAGTTACTTTAGCGCTTTTGATGAAAACAGTTTGTGCACGCACTATTATAATGGCAAAAAACAAGATTACGGTTAGTCCTAAATTTTTCATCTTCAATTATTTTTTATCTTGTTTAACAAAGTTTCCGGTTAAATTATAGGTGATGCCAATTAACACGTACCTCGGAATAAAGCTATTGGTGTATTCGCTGATGTTATTGCCTCCAACGTAACGGTTATAGCCGATTTTTTCGGCCAGAATATCAGAAATGGATACTTTAAGCTCTAATTCTTGTGATTTGAGCATCTTTTTTGATAAATAGGCATTCCACAAGGCAATATTTATTGGTGTGCTAAATGAAGAATTTGCTGGTTGATACGATAATGATATCGATGTGTTAAATTCTGTATTGTATGGAAGTTCTATATTTCCAGAAATATCATGATTGTGGCTAAAGTTTTTACCATTATTTATCGAACCGATTGACGATCTGCTGTTTGAAAAAGTGACCGATGGATTATACTGAATTTGAACTTTATCACCATAATAGCTAAAACGAGGCCGTATATTAATGCTATTGTTCACATTTTCATTCAGTTTATTGTTTAAGATCGATACTGCGTTCGAGTGATTGAAACTGGCATTTAATCCCGTATTAAAGCCGATTTTGCTAAAACTTTTATTAAAGCTCGCACCCGCGTAAAAATTATTATTACCATTTAAATTGATATAACTGCTGACCGTTTTATTTACATCATCTACTGTTCTGGAGCTTACAACGGCATTCTTGGTAAAGCTATAGCCACCATACACATACGCGTACATCTGCGATTTTTGTTGATAGGTATTAAAATTAAAGCCAAAATTATTGTTGAAAGATGGTTTTAAATTTGGATTACCTCTTATTTCGTAAAGTGGATTGTTAATTTGTCTGATAGGTTGCAACTGATCTAAACTCGGCTGTCGGGTACTGCCATTGTAGTTTAGCGATACGCTGGTATTTTTGCCAAGTTTATAGTTAAAGTTGCTCTGTGGGGCCCAGTTTAAATAGTTTCGGTTAAATTTATTGTCTCGGTCCAGATCATTCAGCTCGAATGTAGTTTCGGTAGCCTCTGCACCACCAGATAGCGTGAACTTCTTTGACCTGTATTGCAACACAATTTTACCGATGTTCGAAAAATTATTGAAATCGAAATTGTTGCTCAGTGAATCGATTCGTTTATTATTTAATGACTTATCGAATACCAGTTTATGGCTATTTGATGTTACCGTTTTAAAGCTGTAGGCTGTTTGTAATGAAAATTGCTTGCCTAAAGGTTCGGTATATGATATTCTGGTACCAAGAGAGCTTTCACTTCCCGAATTATCGTTCAGAAAGTTCTGGTTAACAGTTCTATTGATTGTTCCATTCCCATCGTAGTATTTAGTCACACTTAAACTGGTGCCGAAACTGGTGCTGCTTTTGGTTTCAGGTTGTAAATCAATCGAGAGTGTTCTCCCTTTTTTTACAAACTTTTTGGAGTAGTTTATATTTCCGTTAAACAGGTCGTTGTCGCCATTGCTATCATTAGACTGATCACTATTATTTACAAATACCCCCGCGTCATTTTTAGTTTCGTTCTTGCTGATATACTGGCTGTTGTTTTTGCGTTTGCTACCTGCAAAGGATATTTTTAAGGTAGAAAGCGAATCTAATTTAATATCGACACTGCCTTTTAAGCTCTGTCCGGTGTTTCTGGTTTCGCTGTTTGAGCTGCTTTCGCTAAAGAAATTCGTCCCGTTGGGCAGTAACGACTGGTTTTTCGAAGTTGTTCTGTCCAATATGTTTCTGTCACTGCCTTTATAATTGAGTTTTAGGCCAACTTTGTTTTCGTTCCATTTGTTAGAAAAATGAGCCCCATATCCCGTTACATCAGGTAGTCCGTTTGATGGTGAAAAATCATCTTCGTCACGGCTACCACCATAACTGATCATGACCGTACTGCCGTCATCGCCAACTTCAATCACATCATAATCATTGCCTTTTAGCTTGCTCATGGCAGCACTTGCTTTCGAATCTTGATTGGTATTGGAATTAGAACCAAAAACCGCGGCCTTTAATTTGTTTTTATAAATGCCTGCCATGCCACCTATATTTTTATAATGCTTAAGATCGCTATTGGCATCCAAGGTGCTGAGGTATCCATTTTTGGCGTTTTCCTTGAGTTTGATGTTCATGACCTTCTCTTTGGCATCACCTTCTTTTATGCCAGATAATTCTTCCTCTTTAGTTTTTTTGTCGTAAACCTGAACTTCACTAACTGCGTTGGCTTTCAGGTATTTCTGGGCCAGAAGTGGGTCGTCGCCAAAAAATTCTTCGCCATCAACTAAAAGTGTATTTACATCTTTTCCACCAGCTTTTATGGCGCCATCTTTGTCAACCTCAATTCCAGGTAATCGTCTTAATAAATCCTGTAGATTGGCATGTGGTTTTACCGCAAAACTATCCGCCTGGTAGGTTATGGTATCGCCCTTCATACTAATGGCCTGCTTTTGGGCTTTAATTACCACTTCGTTTAAAAGCGTGGCTTTGCTATCCATCGCGATATTACCCAGGTTAAATTTTGATGAATCAGACAATTGGATGTCTCTTATATAATCGGCCATCCTCGGAAAAGTGACAACCAGGGTATAATTTCCTTTTTTTAAATTCGAAAACTCGAATTCACCGTTAACCTTGGTCCGTGCATCTTTAACTAAAATGGAATCTTTGCTTGATATTAGCAGGATAGAGCTGTTCTGTAATTTTTTTTTTTCAACGGTATCAACCACAACGCCTTTTATACTAGCATGTTGAGCGATGGAAGGAAGAAAAAATAATGAAAAAATGAGCGCTAATAGTAATGGTTTGAGCATGTATTTGATAAAGAAGCGTTAATAAATGGATTGTTTGGTTAAGCGCCTCAAAATACAACTATTTATTTAGTTATTATAAATAAAACTAAATATTTTTTAAAAAAAATATACCACTTGATTTACGGAGAATAATAGCCTTAAAGAAGAGGCTGAGAAGAAGGAAGTGCAAGTTATGCGTTTAATGAAGGCATTTTAGATTGATACGCTTCACCATCAATGATAACATTTATTTTGTTGCCGCTAAAATCAGTTTTTTGATCAGTACAATCTGTCCAAAATGGTAGTAACTGTGCTCAATCACACCTTCTATATTACGCAGATAAGTGCCATATTTTTCATTTACAAATACCTGATCTAATTTTTCTTCCGGCATTTGCGCTACTTCATCGGCGAAGACTGCCGAATTTGCCAAAAATTCTTCCACCAGTTTTTTCCAATCTCTTTGTGATTGTATTAGCGGTAGGTCGAAACTATATTGATCTTTAATTTCCAAAGGACCGCCTTCAAATACATTTAAAATGCCAACCAGGTAATAATTGATATGATAGGTTAAAGCTGCAATAGTATTTAAATCCGCTACCTGATATATAGCCTGTTGCCAGGTAATGTTCAATAATTGATCCTTATAATTGGTATTGGCAATCCAATACCCATTTAGAAAAACTTCCCTTAATCGGTTTGCAATTAATTCAGATCTTTTCATTTCTAAATTCCTGACATTGATTTATATCTATTAACAACAGTTATAATAAATCTTCACCTTCTGTTCTTTTTCGCTCCAGGCAATATAAATATTGTTCTCTTTTCCTAAACGATACTTAAAGCCATTTAATCCCGATTTCTTTAATTCCTCATAAAGAGCTTTATCAGGTGTGTAATTATCGGCTTTATCTTCGGGCATTACTGCAGGTTCGAGAAAATTGTCATCGCTAAAAAAATCATCTGCGATGGTTTTTAAGAAAATAATCTGGTCTTTTTCTTTTGAAAGATCAACATTTGGATCGGTACTGCCCAATAACTCAGTTCCTTTGATTCTGGTATTGTAAATTTCTTTTCCGTCGGCATTTTTGATTGTGAAATTCAATACCATTTCTTCGGGTTTTCTACCAGTAAGTTCGATCTTAAAAGTGTCCAAACGTTTTAAATCAGAAAAAGATTTGGCGAGGCGCTGGTTAACATTTTTAAACTCAATGGCATTGGTTTCCTTTTTGCTGTTCGAATTACAGGCAACTAGCGCTAACAGACAGATAGCAACGAAGAGCGGTATATTTCTCATATTCAAAACTACAAATTTTATGTTTTAGTTCATGTCCATATTTTATGATATCCCCTAATTTAAAAGGAATAGCCAATAGATAACCATAATTGAAAGTCGAAATAACCACCTCGGAGCCTATTATTTAGATTGTTTTGAACATGATAATAATCTCCGTAGCCTAGGCCTGTTAAACCCTCTAAAAGAAAATGTTTTCCCGGAATAAAGGATACGCCAAATGTTCCGCCGTAACGTAAAGAACCCGCACTAAAATCTTTGTTGCGGCCCCAGCTGAAAATGCCGGTTTCATCAACTGAGCGGTGCGAGACAACAGTTTTATCAAGGTTTCCGAAATAAACGCCATAAAAAGCATTGGCTTCTCTTTTTTTAATCGGGCGGATGTATTTCTTTGCACGAAGCAAGAAGCCTTCGTAATGGAGATAATCGAGGTAGCCCAGATTTTTAATTTCGCCAGAGGTGTAAGCGAGCTCCAAACCATAAAGGCCTGAAAAAGTCTTTTCTACGGCTATGGTAGGCCTTTTGGCTACTAAATTCAAAATGTTTGTCTTTATCATTAAACCGGGTTCATCTTGTGCAAAGCTGACATAGGCAGATAAAATGAATATAGATAGGAGCGCTTTCTTTTTCATATAAGGGCGAAAATACTAAAATATTAACCCCAAGCAATTAAAACTGTTGCAGACTACAATTTAGTTTTTATATTTGCGTAACTGATTACGTAATTAATTATTACTATGAATTTTTTCGAAGAAACTGGTAAAGTAGCTATAGGTAGCAGGTTAAGAATGCTAACCGATAAAGTAACCGAAGACGCAGCGCAGATTTATAAGTTGTATAATATTGATATGCAACCTAAGTGGTTTCCTGTGTTTTATGCTTTGGCACAAGACAAGGAAAAAACGATCACCGAACTGGCTAAAGCTATTGGCCATTCTCATCCATCGGTAAGCAAAATTATCAGTGAGATGCTGAAAAAAGGTTATGTTAAAGAAAGTAAAGATAAAACCGACGGACGTAGAAATGTGGTAAGCCTTTCTAAAAAAGGAGTGGAGATTTCAGAAGAAATAAAAGATCAGCTAATTGACGTAAACGCCGCTATTGAAGATATTTCGGCACAGACGCAAAATAAACTTTGGGAGGCAATAGGTGAATGGGAGTTTTTATTGGAGCAAAAGGCTTTATTGAGAAGGGTAGTGGAAAAGAAAAAAGAAAGAGATAGTTTAAAGGTTGAGATTGTAGATTACCAGCCCAAATATCAGGAAATATTCAGGTCGCTAAATGTAGAGTGGATTTCACATTATTTTACCATGGAAGAATCTGATTATAAAGCTTTGGATAATCCGCAGGGTTATATTTTAGATAAAGGAGGTTTTATATTGGTTGCTCTATATGAAGGTGAGCCTTTGGGTGTTTGTGCGCTAATTAAGATGAACGATGGCGAATATGATTTTGAACTGGCCAAAATGGCGGTATCGCCAAAAGCACAAGGAAAAAATGTAGGCTTTCTATTGGCAAATGCGATTATTGATAAGGCAAAATCGTTTGGCGCATCTAAAATTTATTTGGAGAGCAATACCATTTTAAAACCAGCCATAAACCTTTACCATAAACTAGGTTTCCAAAAAGTGGCAGGTAAGCCCACGCCTTACACGCGATGTAATATTCAGATGGAACTGGTGATTAGGTAGGTTAGGGAGAGTTTAGGGAGTACGCTAACCTCTAAACCCTAAACTTATAACCAATGTTTAAAGAATTTACTCTAGTTTCAAAGCCTTAAGTAATTTATTCAGTTTTAATAAGTCTTCTGGTGTATCTATTGCAACCGTTTCTAAGTCAGTTACTTTTGTTTGGATATAAAACCCATTTTCGATCCAGCGAAGTTGTTCTAAGCTTTCGGCAATTTCTAAAGAAGATGGTGGTAATTTGGTAATGGCTTTTAACGATTCTGTGCGGTAACCGTAAATTCCGATGTGCTTGTAAAACTGATGTTTTTCTGCCCATACACCTGGTTCACCATTTCTGATAAAAGGAATTGGGCTACGGCTAAAATACATGGCGCGACCGTTTACATCGATCACTACTTTAGGACTATTGGGATTGTATACACTTTCCTGACTCTGAATCGACTTGATTAATGTTGCTAACTGTACTTTTTCTTCAGTAAAGCAGCTTGCCAGTAATTCAATCTGTGCAGGTTCGATAAAAGGTTCATCGCCCTGGATGTTGATCACAATATCGTATCCAGGTAAAGTTTCAATCACCTCAGCGCATCTATCGGTTCCGCTTTGGTGATGAGTTGAGGTAAAGATAAACTCTCCACCAAACCGTTTTACTTCATCGGCAATCCGTACATCATCTGTGGCAATTACTACTTTCGATAGGCTTTCGGCTTTCGATGCTTGCTCGTAAACCCTTTGGATCATGGTTTTTCCGGCAATATCTACCAGAGGCTTTCCCGGAAAACGGGTAGAGGCATATCGTGCAGGAATAATTCCGATAATTTTAGACATACTATTTATGTAAAGTTCTTAATAAGATAACCGCACCAATAATAACCGCCATAACTACATAAGAAATTGGATGAGCAAAGTTAAATGTCCAGCCCAAAATTTTATTGCGCTTCGGAACCAAAACCCTGGAATCTGATTTATTGAAATAAATAATTCCCCATTTCCAGTTTAATGGATTTTCGTGCTGAAAATCTTTGCCCACCTTATTCGTTCAGATTAAAATAAACCGTTAATCTCGGCCTCAATAGATTGGATTACCGTCCCTAAATCTTCTGGATTATTAGTGAAATCTAATTTATCCTTGTCCAAAATCAATAATTTTCCCAGGTTATAACCCTTAATCCAGGCTTCATATTTTTCGTTCAGCTTAGACAGGTAATCGATACGGATGCCTGCTTCGTACTCACGGCCACGACGCTGGATATTATTAACCAATGTAGGTACCGATGCACGCAGGTAAACCAGTAAATCTGGTGGTTTAATAAAAGAGGTAATGTTATCAAAAATAGCCCTGTAATTATCATGATCTCGGGTGGTCATTAATGCCATATCATGCAGGTTTT
Source organism: Pedobacter sp. Bi27 (assembly GCF_918698255.1). Classification (NCBI taxonomy): domain Bacteria; kingdom Pseudomonadati; phylum Bacteroidota; class Sphingobacteriia; order Sphingobacteriales; family Sphingobacteriaceae; genus Pedobacter; species Pedobacter sp. Bi27. The sequence continues at coordinate 1,610 of NZ_CAKKMW010000005.1, read as the reverse complement.
CTGCAAAAATATGTGCGTCCTCGTAAATGGTTCTATCTTGGATTACGTTGCGTTTATTTACTTCAATGTCGGTAATTTGCTGAAAACGACTATTTAGGAAATAAATCTGAAGATTAAAGCTCCAGCGTTTCATGTCGCTGTAAAAATCTTCCAGATAAGGGTTATTGTCCACAGCCTCGTATAAAGCTTCCCATCCATAATTCTTGGCTAATAAACCTGTTAAGGTAGTTTTACCGGCACCTATATTTCCTACAATTGCTATGTGCATATTTTCTTGCGTTTTGCGGTGAGCGTTTTGCGTAAGGCGATTTTAGCGCCAACCGCCATCCGCTTACCGCAATATTAATTAAAAACTTTTAAACCCGATTAAACTGCGAACCTCTCTGATGGTTTTTTGCGCGCTTTCGCGGGCCTTCAATGCACCATGTTTAGCCACTTGCCTTAAATATGAATCATTTTTGGCAATATCCAAAATACGCTCACGCATAGGTGCAGTCGTAATAATCATATCTTCTGCCAACTGTTTTTTGAAATCGCCATAACGGATCTGCATTTTGCTATATAACTCTTCAAAATGTGCAAGTGTATCCGCACTCGAAACCACTTTCATTAAATCAAAAAGATTCTGGATAGGCTCAGGTTTTGGTTGGTTTTCTTCCGTTGGGCCACCGTCACTAACTGCTCTCATTACTTTTTTACGGATAGTTTCAGGGTCATCAGATAGGTAAACTGCATTGGCTTCGCCTTCTGATTTACCCATTTTACCTTTACCATCTAAACCAGGTACTTTAACCAGCTTGTCAGTGTAGCTAAAAGCGTAAGGTTCAGGAAAATATTCTGTATTGTATAACCTGTTGAAGCGGTTTCCGAAAGTACGGGCCATTTCCAAATGTTGCTCCTGATCTTTTCCAACAGGTACTTTAGTCGCTTTGTGGATTAAAATATCGGCGGCCATTAATACGGGATAGGTTAATAAACCTGCATTTACGTTATCTGGGTTGGCACGTACTTTATCTTTAAAAGATGTACTACGCTCCAATTCACCCATATAAGCGTTCATATTTAAGTATAGATAAAGCTCCGCAATTTCCGGAACATCACTTTGTATATAAATGGTACTATTTTCTGGATCAATTCCACTAGCCAGATATTCAACCAAAACATGTTTAATATTTCCATGTAAATCGGCTGGAGTAGGATGTGTAGTTAAAGAGTGTAAATCGGCGATAAAAAAGTAGCAATTGTAGTCGTTCTGCATTTGAACGAAGTTTTTAACTGCACCATAATAATTACCCAAATGTAATTTTCCTGTTGAGCGGATACCGCTCACCACTGTTTCTTTCATAATGGCACGAAATTAAAAATAAAATACAAGCAAATCATAAATCGCTTCAATTTTAATGGTAAGATTTTAAAACATTCGTCATCTCGACCGGAGTGCAACGTAGCGGAGAGATCTTTTCCTCGTGCTTAGTCTCGCAACTGTAAGGGTTTAGTAATTCGGTAACAGAATTAGCTTTGTATTAGCTAATGATTGATTTATGCGAATAAACACGAATGATCTTACCTTAAAGCGTAATTACCTGAACAAATACCGTTTCCTGATCACA